>JBEKHX010000010.1:0-67564 GCA_050012055.1 Nitrososphaerales archaeon | reverse complement strand
CGACAGTGGATGGGTAGGGAGGGGTCAGAAACATGGCGTTGAAGAAGGTAGACGCGGAATAACCGGCGACCCTCAATCCTCCTATCCCCACGAAGCCGAAGCCGAACCTCTTCAGGTTGTTTGTAGTAGTATTGTTTGCTGTTGCATTGTTCTGCACGACGGGGATACTAAGGTAGAATACAGCGACCAACAAGACAACCAGAATCGCTGACACTGATAAGATCTTCACGATTTTTTGTTCTGTGAGATTGCCCCTAAAAAAGATAGTGATGCACCAACCCGTACGCCAATCCTAGATACTGAACTTACCCTATGCGCCACTGGGCCGAACACAAATGCGACCTCTGCGCGATATTGCCTGCATTGTTCACACGAACCACAATCGACCATTTGCTTGTGTGCGCGGACCATGATTTCAATATAGAATCCGTTGATGTGACAAACTGATCAGGCGGCTAATCAATGGTTATGTCGCAGTATGTCAATCTATGTCCAAGACCCAGAGGATCACACATTTGGTACGAGTTCAGCGGAAGGAGCTGAAAGCGTCGACGTTGTTCTCTTGACGAAAAACAGCGTGAAACTTGCCTCAGAGAATGCTTGGAGTCAGTTTATCGCGGTCTCGGCCAAATTGCCACACATGATACAGTCAAAGGAGAGCACATGATACAGATTAGGGCACATGATACAACCAAAGGACTAAATAAGATCCGTAGCTATTTCACGACGCAAGAATGAGGATTCTGAACAAAAGTAGCATCACCGCATTATCCCTCCTCGCCTTAATGATCACGTCGGCAATCATGTCGGTGCCATTTTCAAATGCTTCCACCGTTCTCTTTTCGGAGAACTTCAATTTCTATCCCAACGGATCTCAGCCTTCCGGATGGTATCACGACCGAGGTTTCAGTGTAATCAACGGAACGTATGTCGCCATGGGAAAAGGAGGCTACACAGTAGCATTCTATACCGGAGCAAAATTCGCCAACTTCACTCTCACGGTCACAGCCACGGGACTCCCCGGTTGCGCCCAACAGCCGCCAGTCCTCGGCATTGTATTCAGGATGCAGGACCGCATTAATGGGTACTGGTTCTGGGGAGACATCGATAAATTGGGAGTTGTGAAGTGGGTCGCAGGGTCTGGGGTCACGCTACCGAATATGGCCTCCACGGGTGGTAGTGTGGGTCAAATCAATCCTACTGGAACTTTCAACATGACTGTTATAGCCAACGGTGACACCATCAAGGCAATCTGGAATAACAAACAAACCCTCATGGTGAGGGATCCAACCTTCAAATCTGGATACGTTGGCGTGGGGACATACAATTGCAATTCGGCCTTCGATAACCTGATTGTGACGAATAACTCCGCGTTCCATTCTCCAACCTCGACGTCAACCACTTCCACGACCGAGTTGAAATCTTCTTCAACGTCAACCACTTCCACGACCGTTACAACCACAATAACCTCAACAACGACACGGTCCAGCACGACCACAATTTCGTCAACGTCGGCGAACCGTGTTCCGGGCTCGTTCTCCACGATCACAATCAATCCTATCCCCCCCATTTACGGGCCGGTCACGTATACAGGCGTCCTCTATGACCAGAACGGAACTCCCTTACCCAATCGGGGCGTCCAATTAGCAGTTGCCAATTCCACAGGATATCTAGAATTGGTTCTACAGACTGCCACTACCAATAGTAAGGGGGCGTTCAGTTTTTCAGAACGTCTGACCGAAGCCGGAATGGTCTACAGAGCAATCGTGGCCACGGGTAGCAACGTTCGGACATCCTTCGACTTCATAGTAACATAAGTCCCAAGACCAAGTCTCCTTGAACGCCCCTTCAACAACCTAGTCGTGAGACCGAACTTCAAGGAGTACAACCACATAGACCTGTGATTCAAGACAAATGCGTCTAGACTCTCAGACAGTGAACAAGAGACCAGCATGAAGGGCGCATGCTGAACAATCACGAAGCCTGCGCTTGAGGACGGATACAGACTATCCTTCTTCGGTTATCGACACCGTTCTCCCCGCCGGAACATGGACTTTGGTGCCACCCTCAAGTAATCCCATGGTTGACCCAGTGGCATGTTCCTGCATCAAATCCTTCAATTGGTGCCGTGAACTCCCCGCAACAAGTAACGTGAGATCCCTCTTCGTGTAGTTCCTAATGAGTAGTTCGTCACCGAACTTCTCAACTGAATGCCCCTTGGAAGAAAGCTGAGACGCCTCAGAGCTAGTAAGGAAGAAGAGATTAGGATCCTCACATAATCCTGCCAAGAAGTCCTCGAGTCTCTTCACCCCTTGATCAACTGCTTTGGAATCAACCCCTCCGACATAATTCTGACGGTGCGTGCCAACAATAGCGGGACTGCCGAGCGCGAAAACGCGACTTGAAAGCTCAAGTGCAGAAGTCTCTTCCTGCTCTCCAATCTCGAGCCGGACATTTCTATACATCCGCGTAATGACTGTCAATTGCAATAGAACTCTTCTCAAGGCGTCGATAGGTGTCCTGGGGTCCGGCTGGTTTAATCCGAGAATACTGGTGATCTTTCGACGTTCGCTCTGCACCAGCCCAATCCCTGCTCTGGCGAAAGCAAGCAGCGAAAGGGAGTTCAGGATATCATTCGGAGGTATAGTACTTTTCGGATATGATGAGAAGACAGATTTGAAAATTCGCATGCCTTTAGTTATGCTTGAGTATTGTTGCTCAAAGGAATCGTATTCGACTCCCGATACGGAGGCAACGCCGTACTCGGAAACTGTTGGATTCTGTTCAGAAGTCGTGAACATCTCTTCTTTGAAGAAGTCAAGAAGTTTCTTGTCCCCCTTTCGTAGCCCTTCGAGCCACCTTGGGTAATTGAAGTGGGAAAAGCCGTGGTACTCTGGCACGATTAGTTTGTTCTTGATGCCCCGGTGCCAGGCCTGGACCACGGAGTTGCGGAGTGCCCAGGTACCAGGAAACCCAAGTGTGATTGGGACAGAATGGTATCTTGTGAACCCGCTTGCTGATATCTGAGAGAAGGAAGGATTGGTCATCACGAAATTAGCGGTGAAGACTGGATTTCTCCCGATACTGTCTCGAAAGGACATCAAAGTCCGGTACAATCTGTCAAGGTCTTCTTCTGTCTCAAGCGTATTCGTGTACGATCGCCTCTGTGCCTTCGAATACATGTCGTAACCCAATGAAGCGAGGCGCTCGTGAGTTGACCTGTCCTTCCCTTCACCACACAGACCCCAATCATCGCTTTCGAACACAACGCCGTGAATCTTCCGCCAGTCACAAGAATGATGGTTCGTTAGTGGGCGCAGGATGCGCCTTGCGTAGTTCTGCCTTCGTGCAAAAGCGGCCTGTGTCAAGGCATTAGTCGCCAGTCCCCACTGGAGCACGCCGACCTTTGCACCCATCAATAGATGTGGGAACTTCCCCAAACTTAACTCCCAATCGATGCGCCAGATAATCTCGCGTCGCGCAAGCTCTCGCCATTCTGTCTCGGGTGGCTTCTTGGTTTCTGGAAAAACCAAGAATCAGATGCCAAGGGCAACACGAAGGCCAGGATTCACATCGTAACACATTGAGCCGTTTCAAGTTCTAATGCTTCCGAAGGAGAACAGATGATTCTGGAGGCTTAAATATTCGCTTGAGAGGATTTTCGCTAGGCCAACAGGATGACCGACTTTCCGCTCTCGTTCGAGGATTGGGAGAAAAGGGCACGGGAGAAACTAAGCCAGGAACGATTCGCACACGTTGCAGCTGGAGCTGGTACTGGAGAAAGCGTGATCGAAAACGTTGAGGCGCTGAAGAGGTGGCGACTGGTTCCAAGAGTCCTGGGTGATACCTCGAGTCGGTCGACTTCGACTAAGGTTCTCGGCCAAGATGTCACTGTTCCGATCATGTTGGCTCCGGTTAGGGGTCTTGCGTATATTCGCGAAAGAGGGGAAGAAGTGTGTGCAGGCGCCGCCGCAAAGTGCAGCGTACCCCTCATGTTGAGCAACTTGGCTTCAGCCACTCCTGAAGCAGTGGCAAGAATAATGGCCAAGACTCCCCACTTCTTCCAGCTGTACCCGTGCAATGACAGTGAAGTCGTCGACAGTCTCCTTCGCCGCGCCGAGACGAGTGGCTACCAGGGGATTGTAATGACGGTGGACATGGCCGGAAATGCCACCAAGTATTCAGGACCGCGGACGACCGAGTACGAGGACTTCGGGAACGAAGTATACTTCTCGGACCCCGTCTTCCTTTCTCGCCTCAAGGAGTCCCCCAGCAGGGACCGCCGCGCAGCGCTGGAGATGATCCGCAAACTTCGGAGGGCCCAGTTCACATGGGATGACGTGAGCAGAATTCGTGACAGGACGAAACTCCCCCTAGTGCTCAAAGGCGTTCTAAGACCCGACGATGCGAAGGAAGCAATCGAGAAGGGCGTGAACGGGGTTGTAGTCTCAAATCACGGCGGTCGCAACCTTGATGGGATCATCTCTCCGATCGACGTGTTGACCGAGATTCGAGATTCAGTAGGAGACCGCTTGGCTGTTCTATTTGACGGGGGGATAAGGTCTGGGTCGGACGTCGTGAAGGCATTGGCGCTGGGAGCAGACGCCGTCCTTATCGGAAGGGCGTACGTATACGCCCTCGCCGTCGCAGGCGAAGAGGGAGTCGTCTCATTGCTCAAGACCATGATCAGAGAGTTGGACAGCACACTGGCGACCTGTGGGTGTTCGTCTATCGGCGAGCTGAACAGGTCCTTTGTCCGGCGAGTCTGATATCTTTCCATTCACTGTCTGTTTGCGTCCAAGACGCCGGTGCAAAGAGGTGAAAGTGGGCCTGCTGATCACCGGACAAACAGCGGCTGGGAGCCGCCACACCGACGCGGACTCCCCACAACGAAACAACAGATTCTCGCAGCGCGCGCTAGCGACAAGCGCTAGGGCCCCAAGGACATCTTTAATGGAGGGTGCAACAGCGCTTCAGTCTGATACAACTGCCTCTGCCGCCCCTGGCTGAGCGATTTCAGAAGTTCGCTGAAAGATCCTCCACTCAAGATCCGATAATGTCGCGGATTTGGAGTGGCGTGGCCAAAGACGCAGAAATCCTCGCAATCGCCGCTATGGCACCCCCTGGACAGTCAGCACCAAGGCTTCTCATAACGTCGGTACAATACCTGTATCTAAGGACAAAAAAGTCGAGTGTCGCCGGACTCTACGACTACACTTTATCAGAGGATTCTGTTTCTTTCGACACTTTCCGCTCGTTCTGCCTTGACCATCAGGACGAAATCAGTCGACTCGTTTCTTCCCCCCTGTTACCGACAACCACGTCAATGAACTTCAACCGAGCGGCGCAGCTGCTGCCCGCATTCGGCTTCGTCTACGAACTCTCTGGAAAGAAACCTCTGGCACTGGTAGAGATTGGGGCAAGTGCCGGGCTGAACCTACTCTGGGACAAGTACGGATACAACTACGGTGGCGGGATGGCGTATTCACGGGGTTCATCTGTGCAGATTTCCTGCGAACTCAGAGGTGCTTGCGTTCCGCCACTGCCTGACAAGTTGCCCTCCGTTGCATCTAGGGTCGGCATAGACCTTCATCCCGTAGATATTTTGAATGATGACATCGCCCGCTGGCTTATCGCATCCCTCAGCCCTAGAAGTCTGATTTCCGCCCGATCGGATACAGAGGCGCGCCTCGAACGAATCAGGGAGATCGTGCGCAGAGAATCTCCGAATGTGATGAAGGGAGACGCCATAGATCTGTTGCGGGGAGTCCTAGAGCATGCGCCTCAAGAGGCTGCCCTCTGCATTTACCACACACATACGTTGGAGCAGTTCAGTATTCACAAGATCAAGAAGCTGTTCCAAATTGCCACCGAATTCTCGCAAAGGAGAGATGTCTACCAAGTTTCCATTGAGCATTTGAGAAGAAAGCCTCCTGACCTTGAACTGATTCTGTACCGGAAATCAAGAATGAGAAGAAGGCTCTTAGCGCATTGTGCCGAAAGTGGAGCCTGGTTGGAATGGATTTGTCCAGGGTCGCCCATCTATGGATGGTCACGCAGAGTGCTGGGAAGGTCCGATAGTCAGTTGCCTCGATTCTGAATTGCAGAATGTGTGACGCATCGGGTCTTGTTTCTTCACATCTGCCCGCTAATGTTGAAGGAAGAAACCTTTCGATAAGATACTAATCGTGCCGATGACCCATTGTATCGATGTAGCGAGAGCACCTTGGTTTCGCAAAGATTCATGATTGATCGCCTTCAGACAAAGCTCATTTTTCGACTTTGCACCTATTTTACCTCCGGGGAATGCGACATAGCTTTTTCAGTAGGTTGAGTTGGGCAAGCCGCTAGTCAAGGAAACAGCAAAATGCCAATGATATTGAGATCGGGAATTCAGAGGTGAATGCCTTGAGCTTCGACCGCTATACCAGGTCTCCGCTTTCTTACACAGACGGGGTTCCAAGTTTCATTGAAACCGATTACTACTATAGAGAAGTCGACCGCTACACGATGCTTAATGTTATTTCTCTTGCCAAAAGCCTCGGATGGAGGAGGGTCACGACTGGAATCGAGAACATCGTCGTGAAGAGGTACATCAGCGACCCGATCCGGACCCTATTTCTTGAACTTGTTCGAATCTCCCCGAATCAGCGTGTGCTCGACCTAGGTGCAGGATGGGGGTCGCTCTCTATGCAAATCTCCAAGAGGTACCCCGGAGTAGAAGTTTACGCCTTTGACAAGACCATAGAAGGGCTCCTGTTTCTTAACCTCGTCAGGGAGCAAGAGAAGCTACCCAATCTTCACATTGCACGTGCCGATGCATCTGACATTCCAATGGAGAAAGAGTCCTTTGATGTTGCCTTCATTATTGGGGTGTTGGAATGGGTTGGGGCATCTATGAAGAACATGTCTCCTCTTGACGCTCAACTGAAGGTGCTGAATGAAGTCAAGCGCCTTCTCAAGAAGGGGGGAAGGGCTGTGATAGGCATTGAGAATCGATTTAGTTACCAGTACTTGAAAGGAAAGCGCGATCACTCCGGGATGAAATTTGCGAGTGTCCTGCCAAAGTCTCTGACGAATTTGTACATGAAGGCCAGATTCAACGAGGAGTACAGAACGTACATCTACTCATATTCAGGTTATCGCAAGCTGTTTCTCGAGCGTGCAGGGTTCAGCAACGTGGAGACATACGTTACTGATCCTAACTACAGGTTCCCCAAGGCGATTTCAGACCCTGGAAGTGTTCGTGAAATGATGATATCTTCACATAAGAAGAGAGACTGGAAATGGATTAGGCTCTTGCCCGACTCTGTTCTGAGGGCAGTCGCCCCCTCTTTCTATTTTATCGTGGAGAAATAGAATGATACGGGCTCTCGCGCAGATGTTGGCAGAGAAGTTGGAGTTGAAGGGGTGGAACTCAAATGTTCTCCTCAAACCAATGGGGTACGACCTTCTTTCCAACAAATTCACGATTGTTATGAAGACATCAGAACTCTCCAGGAAATTCATCGTAAAGGTTAGCAATAGCGCAAACCTGAACGAATTCTTGAGCGAAGAAGCGAACAGCATACTCGTTTTGGTAGGTTCTGGAGTCAAAGGAATCCCAGAGATTATCCTTCATGGATCTCTTGATGACAGATACTTCATGGCGCAGGAGTTCATAGAAGGACAGAAGCCACACTCCGCAAGTGGAACCTTTGATGCGGCGTACTCTTTGACGCGCGACTGGTTGCTCTCTCTCCGCAACAAGACGGCTGGGAAAGAGATGGCGGGAGAGCAGTTGATGAAAACAGTCGAGAGTTTCACTTCTATTTCATCTGAGTATTTTCCCGTTTTAGATTCGCTGAGCCTGATGGACAAGTACAGGCCTTCATGCGGTATACCGACCTCCTGGGCACATGGTGACTTCTGGCATGGTAATCTGATAATTGATTCGAAGGGTGGTCTATGGGTAACAGACTTCGCCTTCTCATCCCCTAACCAACCACCAATTGACGTTCTTGATTTGATTGCCGACTATGACCCTTTGATCTTCCTCTCCCCTGAGATGATTCAGAAATATACCTCTGGATTTGTCCCGCGGGAAGTCAATCCACTCTTTCTCGTCCTGTACAGTTTGAACAGAAGGATTGCTCTGAAGGTTCGCGTAAAGAAAAGGCTCTATGAAGAACTCCTAGTACTGAACATGAGTGAAGAGCTGAGCAAAATCGAAGAGGCCGGAATTCTCCAAAGCATTGTGTCGGCAATTAACAGCGGATTCTGAGGATTGACTCTCGAGAAGTTGACAAGATGCATCATCTCATGAAGCATGCAATTACTGGGCGTCGCTGGGCTTCGCGCGCTAGACGGAGAAACGAGGCCCCGAAACGTCGAATCTGTGCTTCATCAGGAGAGCTTCAGTAACCCCAACCAAAATCCCTTCCGAGGAGCTTGTAGAGACTGCGATTATGTGGCCTGAAATACTCTCTCAGTTTCTCTATCGTCCCCGGCTTTATTGGCAAATACTCATGAAAATTGTATCGTTTGTATTCGTCGAGTTCGCAAAATGGAATACCTAGGAACTGACTAATCTTCTTCATGAAATCTCTCGGGTCAGAAAAGAGATCTTCTGCGCGTGTCACAAGAATCCTCTCTTTTGGGAAGTGGCTGAACCAATCAACAAGCTGATTGACATAAACGCCCCTCAATAAGTACGAATAACGGTTGTATTTCTGACTGTAGTAGTCCGGTTCGCGCACCATTCTCTCTCGTTCATCTCCCAACCTTTCCTTTTCCTTCTCCAGTGCTTCCTCAAGGGGAAGCACCTCAGTCTGATTGCGGACATTCATTTGATACTGGGAGTATGCTCTTGCAACGGGATCCCTCAGTATGGCAATCAACTTTGCTCCAGGGATGTATTTTGCAATCCTTTCAGGGGCGCGTGGATCTATGATGTAGTCTGGGGTTGCCTCTCCCGCTAGGCACCTACCCTTCATGATTGATTCGTCCAAATGCTTTTGGAAAACAGTCGGGAACCTAGATCTGTACCACAAGAGTCCGCGCTTGTGAAATCTGTAAGAATTGAAAAAACTGACTTCTTTCGTTGCGGCAGGAAGCACAAAGGGATTTCTCCTCAAATAGGAAAACAAGGAGGTCGTTCCAGACCTTTGAGCACCTATGATGATGAAATCTGGAAAAAGTCCAATTGACCCGCGAAGCCTTCGACCCAGTCGAGACTTCGAGAGGACCTTCCTGTTCGCGGTCTCGATTGAGAAATTCAAGAGACCGAGTAAGCGAGGGCGAGCTCTATCCCCAGGCACGGAACGGAGAAGAGCCTCAGACATGCGTCTTGAAGATACCAAACTGAACACTGTGGAGTGTAGGACAGGATGCTAAGTATTTGATTCTAGTCATAGGAGAGCAGCTTGAAGATGGTCATCATGTTCGCGATGTCCTGGTGCCCCGCGCCTATATTGCAGCAAGAGCTGCTCCTCTGGCAGCCAACCTAGTCAGCATCTGCTGCAAAGGGCACCTATCACATCTACGTTACCGTTAGAGATTTGCTACCAGTGGAGCTGAGATGAGAGCTGTCACCTCCGTACTTCGCACTGATCGTGATTGTGATCCTCGAGCTGGTGTTGGGTGCAGTGTATGTGACCGTACACTGACTTTTGTAAGTGTTGAGTTGAACCAGAGAGCACGTTAGACTGCCGAAAGATCCTCCGGGAACGCTCGCGGAGAAGGCAACGAGGCCTGAGGGAAAGCTATTGCTCCCGCCACTTGTGTCCGTCACGACCACTGTGATAGTCGAATTTCCCCTTGGGCCAACGGTCGAAGGTTGGAGGGCAAGAGCCACACTCGTCGACCGTTTGCCGATGGAGAGCGAGGAGCTACCGGTTGATCCTTTGTGCGTCGAATCGCCAGAGTACGTTGTCGTAAGTTTGATAGTCCCCGCGACGGCCACAGTGGGGGTGTACAAAACGCTGCACTTGCTCGAGCTTGCCGAGGCTGGTTTCAATGCGCATAAGGTCGAATTGAACATCCCACCTTTGCCTCCGTCGCTCCACTTTATCTGGCCTGTTGGGGCAGATTTCACTCCCGTGCTGGTGTCCGTAATGATTGCAGTGAAAGTCTTAGCAGACAGGGCTCCGAGTATCTCAGAGGCACTGCTCGGGGAAACAGAAGCTGAGGAGCTTCGAAGGTTCACAGTGAGAACTGAGGAGCTCTGGCTGCTCAAGTGATTCGCGTCGCCGACGTATGTGGCGGAAACTGTCTCCGTTCCAGCTTTCAATGGTGGTGTGTAGGTAACCGTGCAGGTTCTCTGACTGGCTCCTACGGGCGCATCTGTGCATGCACTGAAGGACCCGCCGGCATTTCCGTCGCTCCAGGTGACGTTTCCCGACGGGATGGACGGACTAGTTGAATAGTCGGTTACGGTTGCCACGAAAGCAATCTGATTTCCAATCACTACTGATGAAGGATTTGGTGTCAGGCTTGTCGTAGTGGTGCCGTTTGGCAGAAGATAGGTTAGAACTTCAAAATTCACCGTGAACGGGGGATTGCATGCAGTATACCATGTCAAAGGGAATAAGACATTCGAGATCGGGGGAAGATTCTGGTGCTGGGAACATCGCGTCCCAGCCTGAATCTGCAATGGCGCAGCCCACCAGGATGAACCGTTATCCTTCGACACTGTGTATGACGTCGTAGAAACCGGGTTCGAATTAGACAATCCTTCGTTTGTGAACGCTATTGCAAGCATTGAATGCCCATCGGTCGTAATTGCGCAATCCCCGGAAATCCCAGTCTGGCTTGCGAGAACATGGGCCGCGGACCAACTCGCGGAACCAAAGGTGTAATTCAGATAGTACAGGTTGGACCCCGAAGCATGACAGAATTCGACGGTGTCTCCGATGTGAGTTGCGCTGTCCGCTGTCAACTTGACCTTGGTCTGAGAGGTCACGGCTGACCCCCACGTACACCCTATTCCGCTGCAGGTGCTGACGGTCACTGTCACCGCTTGGTTATTGAAGATTGCACCAAGTTTGGAACCGCTGAGGGGAACAAGGAACCCATTTGTTGTACTGAAGTTTTTGCTCAGGATCCAGGCCGACGAGCTGTAGTAATAGATTTCGAGATAAGAAGTGGCACTGGCCACGTTGTAGTCCTTAATGGCCGCCCAGACAGTGCCCGTTTCGGTCATGATAAGCGACGGGGTCGTAACACTCGGTCTTATGGTCGCCTGAGTCTTCTCGGGCGACCAACTTATGATGCCGGAGTCGGACAGCTTTCCCGCTCTAGAGTAGAAATTGGCATCGGCAGCGGAATTCTTGCTCCCCACGTAGTAAACGTTCCCGCCGCCGTCAATCCAAAACCCCATGTCATTCGATCCCGATGCGGATGACTTAATCGCCAACGATGGAGCCCATTTGCATGTGGACGACGCAGTGCATGTGGTGTATCGGTAGACGGTTCCGTCATAGTAGAAGAGCCAATACCGTCCATCTATCGGGCCCCAGATGTGTTCCTGGCTGGGGATTGAGGCGCTATTCCCAGTTGACAACGTCGTAACAGATGCTGCCGACGCGATTCCCGAGGTAGCTGAAAGGAGAATGATTGAACAAACAAAGAAACCTAGGGCCCGCCGAAGCATGGTCGAAGACACGGAAGTGATTGGCGAAATGAGCTTCATAACCTTTGGGGATTTGAATCGAACGGAATATCGAACTATCCTAGTCGATAAACCATAGTATTGTTGCAACTATCCCATGAAAGCACGAGACAAGGCCTTTTCCGTCGAAGGTCACTCCCTTTGACGTTTAGGGCTCTTCAGAGAAATCACCTCGATGAGAATTGAGACAGCCTGTCTTGAGATCTAACTTGCCAACGGTCGACGAAAGACAGGCCAAACTATAAAGGAATCAGTGCCCATCTTGCATTGACCATTGACCAACGATCCTGAAATCAGCGTAGTCATGCCCAATTTCAACAATGAAAGGTTCATCGCCACCGCTATTGAAAGTGTGTTGGGGCAGACTTTCGCCAATCTTGAGCTTATCGTGGTTGACGACGCTTCAACTGATGCTTCAGTGAGAATTGCGCAAACATATTCTGAGCAAGACGGGAGAGTTCGGCTAATCCAAAAAAGCCAGCGAGAGGGCTCTGCCGCCGCCCGAAATCGGGGGATTCTAGGCGCGAGAGGCAGCGAAATCTGCTTCCTCGATTCAGATGACGTGTATTCACCCCTCAAACTCGCTAGCCAGCTGCAGGAGCTCAGAAAGGAGGGTCAACCTGTTGTTGTCTACTGTGGCTGGTGGAGGATGGACGAGGCTGGAAAGACATTGTCGGCGGGAAAGAGGGACCATCCCAGAAGCAGTGGACGAATATTCAGTGATGCTCTGACTCAGACTTTTGGGATGGTTTCCATGTGTATGATACCCAGAGCCTGCTTTGACAGAGTCGGGCTCTTTGACGAATCTCTTATTTGGGCTGAAGACTACGACCTGTTGCTGAGGCTGGCAAGGGAGTTCGACTTCAGGTACATTGACCAGGCGCTGTATGGCTATCGTTCTCACGATACAAGCAAGCGAAAAGTACTCGGAAGACGAGATCGGTTACTCTGCGAGTCGCTAGTGACAGAGAGACACTTTCGGACAGGGAAGGAGCTACTGGACAACGAAGCAAAGAAGCAAGTTATTTCCAATCTAATCAGGTACTACTCGCTTACGGGCCAGAATCGGAAAATGCTCCGATATGGAATCACCACCCCCCGCGGGTTTGCAAGGATGCTTTCGCTTACGCTCCAACACGAACGAATCGATTAACCATAGCCCTAGTGCCAGAGATTCGGGTCACTCGTGGCCCACGGCTACTGGTTCCCCGCTGCCTGGCTAGGACCTGTGACGGCGAGAATTGATTAGAGTTTGTATTACAATGGCTTCCCGACCCGCAACGGTGTCCCATCTGAAGCTCTTGGCTCTCGTTCTCCCAGATTCTGACATCTGGCACCTAGTTCTTTCGTCAGCCAAGAGCCGGCAGATCGAACGAGCCCAAACTTCGGGGTCTGGTCCGTCAACGAAGAGAGCTGAGTCTCCGAAATTCTCCCTCAGAGAGGGGAGCCCCGCAAGAATGCATGGTACACCCCTCGCCATCGCCTCCGCCACCGCCAACCCGAAGCCCTCTCGTATGGAAGGAAGGACGAAAAGCTTCGCTGAGCTGAGAGTGTGACGAGCGTGTTCATCGTCGAGGAAGCCTGTCATAGTCACGTTGTTCTCCAGTCTGAGATTCCTAATCATTTCTCGACAACTTTCGACATACTTCGGATTTTCGCCGCCTCCGACAAGGACTAGCTTCGCATCAGGGCGTTCACGTACAACTATGCTCCATGCATGGAGCAATAGGTCTACGCCTTTCCGGGGGCTGATTCGACCCAAGAAGCACGCATCGCAAAGCTTGGGGTGAAGTTCACTACTGAACCATTCGTCACTGACTCCATTTCCAGATACGATGAGACTTCTCGGCGCGAATGTCTTCTGTATCTGTTCTGCTGTTGACTTGCTCACTGCTATGCACGCATCCGCGCTTTCATAGGCTACTCCTCGCAGAGTCTGAATCAACGCCCTGACCAACGCCTTCTTGATTGGCTCCCCAGAGATGAATCTTGACTTCAAAGTTGAGGCGTAACTCTTCCGCTGGCTACCAGCAGGGAGAGAGTGGAAAACAATAACCAGTGGCTTTCGTAGCACAAAACTGGCGAAGAACGCGGGGATTACTTGAGAATAGACCTCGCTCGGAGAATAAACGAGGTCGCACTTCGACCTTCTGGCCCAAATCGCTGATAGGGCCGACAGCCGGACCAGTTGGAAGGCTTCCCTAACTGTGGTCTTCGGCTTCTGTCGACCTATGATTATCGATCTGTACTGTGACGATAGTACTCTGCCGACCGAGGGCGAATACTCAAGCGCCACTAGTTGAATCCCGAGTTCTGGAAAACACTTGGAGAGCTCAACAAATCTCCGTTCGACACCCCCAAGAGCCTTGCCATATTGGTACCCGTGCAGGAAGGTCGCTAAGACCTTGTACTGTTCCTTGGTCGAAGAATTCAGATTCATCTCGAGCCCGTCTGTCGAATTGTCATCCCGCTTGTCGCTCATTCAAGTAACAGCCAACTACAACATTCTTTGCCACACACGAATGCGAAACAAGCATGCCTATCTCATCGTACTAGCTTCGTAACATCTCCGAGTGGCTTGAGCCATTCTTTCCAAGGTGAACTGACTTTCTACCGTGGCTCGTCCGTTTCTCGCTAGCCTGCTTCGAAGAGGTTCATCTGCTTCTAGCCTGAGTACGGCATTTGAGAGCGACTTGGCGTCATGAGGAGGCACGAGCAAACCATTCTCCCCATCCTTAACCACCTCGGGAATACCACCAACTCTTGTTGCGATGACGGGCTTGCACATGCTCATGGCTTCTAGCAGAACGAGGCCAAAGGGCTCGTGCGAGCTCGGAAGCACGAAAAGGTCGCTGGCAGCGTAGTATAGGGGTAAGTCCCCGCTCGGAACTAGCTTGACGAATCTTACACCTTCCTGCAACCCCATCGACGTGACCTGACCCCTCAAAGCTTGCTCCATTTTTCCCCTCCCACACAACACGAGTTTGGCGTTTGGAACGCTCTTTATTACCTCCGGTAGGCAATTGATGAGGTCAGGCAAGCCCTTGGTCCGCGCCCAACGACCAACATATAGTATCATGAAACTCCCTTCTAGACCGATTCTGCGCTTGAATTCCGTTCCGTCCACGTTGGGGTTGAATACACGAGTGTCGACTCCGTTGTAGACAGTCACGATTCTTGATGAAGGAAGACCGGTGAAGTTCTGAAGCCTTCGCTTGACATATTCGGAGACCGAAATCAGCCTGTCAAACTTCCGGACAACGTACCTCATGAATCGTCTCTCCGCACCATTGAACCACCACTTCGATTGGCCGAATCCATGGGCCGTAGCGATGGAGCGCGGGCCCACAAGTCTCCTGGCAATCAATGCGGAGGTCAAGGGCTCGAAGTACTGTAGTCCCTGCACATGCACGACATCGAATTCCCCTGTGAACTGCTTAAGGTAGTACAAGCTTGAGGCGGGACCGCCTCCTCTCTCCGGCACGATAACCACCTCATCTCCAGTGCTGCGGAGACCTTCAGCAAGCCCCCTGACGTGGGCGCTAATTCCCCCGACTGGCTTATCTGGGCCTACGATTGCAACTCTCAACCCAAATCACCACTGTTACTTTGCTGCTTATCGGTCACGAAAGGGCCTTGAATATTCACATGTTTGGTCTCTGAGTTCCACGCGACAAGCTCACTTACTTAATATCCTGTCAACGTACTTCGTGGCTTCCCTGATTCGAAATTCGTACGGAACCTGCAACCTGAAAACCCTGCTGTTGCGGAGGGAATCTGTGATGACCTTCGTAACCAGGACGCGGTGCTCCCCCTCCTCGGCGAGGAAATCCGTTCCCTTCGCGCAAGAGGGACAGTATATGTATTGATTGTGGCGCCAATGGCCTGCCTCGAATTCCCAAAATAGCTCTGCAGCGAGAGCTCCAGCAGTAGATTCCACGTCGATTTCTTCAAAGATAGGGTCGTGTATCACGCCCTTTCGGATGAGGATGGTGTTATCGAGTCGGCAGGTGCCACCGATTCTTGCCCCGGGAACGACTTCGGATATGGGCAACCGTGGCATGAGTTCGAGAACTTCACCATGTGAGGCCCTGACTAGCCTTCGGAAGAGGAACTTCTCCAATGCTCCCATATTTGAAGTCAAATTCGACTCGAGGTCAGGAAACAAGGACAAATGCTGCTCCTGGATTCTGATTGGCTCCGGATATGGGAAGGCTCGTCCCTCTTCGCTCACTATCGCGAGGTCGTCCCCCAAGTACGAATATCCTCTCCTGACCATCTCAAGCGACAGAGCCGTCTTTCCAATGTGACCGCCACCTGCGAACATAAGACCAGAACCGTTTGAAGATACGACCGAACCGTGCACGAGAGTAGAACCTTTGAAGGGAAGTCTGTAGTATAAGAAGGGCTCCAAGATCGCCAAACGGATTCTCGCCGCTTCGAGCTCTATTCCTTCTATCGAGTAGAAACTACTCTTTGAAGCGGCTAGCAGGGTTCTGGTCAAGCTCCTCCGGGCAAGACCCTTCAGTACCGAACGAACGTAGCCGATTCTTTTCGGAAGCGAGGGAACATATACAACTACCCTCGATTCGCTCTTCCTGAAATCCCCCACAATTACATACTCCACATCACTCTCCGAAAGAACTGCAGTCGTAGGCTTCCGGAAGACAGTCGTGGAATCCGAATCAAGATCGTAAAGGAGTCTATCGCCGACGGTGAAGCCTGAGGGTTTCCAGCTTTCCGAGGGGTACTCTCCCAAGACTAGGGTGAGGTCTGTCGCTCCCGGTTCACTCCTGAACATCCGGAGCGTCTCATCCATGATCTGCCCCATTCGACTATCAGATCCCGCTATGCCAACCCGAACCAGTCCATTCAGGTTGTAATGGCTTCCCGGGGCTCTACTCAAGGCTACCTAGTTGCCCGAGACCGATTGCAGCTATTTGAAACCTTCCAAGCTCGGGCCAAGACTCAGATCGAGAACCCGTCGCCTAACTCTCTTTTCAACCCGATTCGATAGAGACTCCTCTCCTTTTCAAGGTCGGCGTTTTCAGCCCAGTATCCTCTCGAGTCGACGAAATACCTAGGATCCACTGCGGTGAACGGGTAGTCGACTCGGTATTTCTCCAAGAACATGACTGAGAACCTGGCCGCGAACCATACGATCTTCTGACTCACGCCAGTCTTTTCGGTCTCGCCGAATTGTCTGTGACCTACCCTCAGATTCTCCCGGTATCTGATGTATCTGTACTTGATTACGGACCGCAGGCTGTGCCTCTCTGGGTGGGGGTTGACGGAGGCTACAAGCGGGAAAATGGTCCATCTATATTGGTCCGTACCGGCTGCACGCCTGCACAGCTCCCAGTTCTCTCTGAATTGAAGGTCATGCCACCCTCTTAGGCTGGTCAACAGTTCTCGAGGAGCCACCATCGTCGCCTCACCGAATCCTGAAAGGAGCTTGCCCTCGACCCTGTCGTGGTAGAACCGCAGTAGCGGGATGAGCGACGGTCGAAAAGTGTCGTCCATATCTAGCCCAGAGATGATATACTTCCCCGAGGCGTTCTCCAGGGCTGTCTGCCTTCCGATTCCACGGGAGCACTTCCTCTGAATAAGTGTGATTTTCCGCTCTTCTTCGTACTTCTTCAGGATCTTCTCTGAACCGTCATTGCTCTTGTTGTCGACGATGACAACCTCGAATTCATCATTGATCTGATTCAGGACGCTCTCGAGGGACTTCTCCAGGGTCGTCCCACAGTTGTAGTGCGTGATGCAAATGCTATACTTCGGCATCGTCTACCGTCCTCTGAATATTCGTCATAAACTGTGACACTGCTTCTTAAAAGAGCTGGGCTCGACGAAGGCGTCCATTGCCCACAACTGGGGTCTCACGTGAAAAGCAAATGGAATGATCTACGCAAGTGTGAGCGAAATTCTGTCCACGATCTTGGGAATCGTTGAACTAATCGAGAACTCCGCCATGTGATTTGCCTGTTCTCTTGCGATGGCCCGAAGCTGGGGCAGAGTTCTGTAGGCATGTTCTATGCTTGCCTTGAAATCATCGAAGTCTTGACCCGTCCAGACAATTCCCCTCAGAGTCTTAAGGTCCTTTTCTGTCGCCTCCGTTCTGGTTGCGATGACAGGCCGGCCAACAGCAAGGCCCTCGATGATCTTGAGCCAATTGCTGTACCGTGAAAATCTGAAATCCGTGCTGACCGGACACAATATGACGTCGCAGGCGGCGATGTATTTCGGAAGTTCGCCGTACGGAACAAGCCCCACATAGTCGAATTTCGTACTCGGGGAGACCTTCTTTGCCGTTCTCAAATCGTCCGCGAAGGGGCCCTTGCCCCCGATCAGGACGTACCCATTCGGGACTATGTCTTCGATACCTTGCGCCAGCGGAATCAGCACCTCCCTGATCCGAAGATGCCTGTGCATGATTCCGAACCAGCCCACAACGAACTTACCCTCGAGCCCAAGGCGCTTCCTCACGATGTTGCCGTCGACACCAGGATTGAATAGCTCGAAGTCAATGCCTCTAAAGAAACCTACGACCCTGCCAACTGGAGCGCCTTCTCTGATGAGAAGTTCTTCATAGGCCCTAGAGGGTACAATCAGCAAGCTGCAGGTGAACATCATTGCCCTTTCATGAACGGCCAACAGCTTCTCCTTCAAAGTGCCAGGCTGCACAGCGCCTCGCGCAATCTCAAAGTCGAGGTAGGGGTCCCTTTGGTCGACAATCACCTGGACTCGAGCAATTCTTAGAGCCAGCACCGTAGTCAGTTGGCGAAATGGGCTGTGGCGAAGATATAACCAGGAGTCAATGTAGACCAGGTTCACCTCGTTCAGCAGGCAGTAGATCAGGATTCTGAAAGTTGAAACGAGGGCGGAGACGAGTCGAACTTTGGGGACCCGGATCTTCACAAAGAGAATCCCCTCCGTAGTCGATACGCCTTCCTTATCACTCAATTGCATCCAAGTGACAGCATCTCCCCTTCGAACTAATTCTTGTGTCACGTAGTAGCTTTTCATGTTGTTGAAACTGGGAGGAAAGTCTGCAGTCTTCTCGAACAGGAAGGCGAATCTCAACTCAAACGCTTACCCCCAGAGAGCCGAAGCATACGTCGATCAAGATCGAACACACCGGTTGATCTCGCTCAATTCTCGTTCTACGACCATCCTCCAGTCGAACTTCTGGACAAACTGCTTCGCCCGGACCCCGTATTCGCGACGAACCACAGGGTCATCCAACATTCTCGAAATGCAGGTTGCCAGTTCTTCAGGATCGTCAGGGGGGACAAAGACGGCTACATCACCGTAAATCTCTCTCAGCGAAGGAATGTCAGAAAGCACACAACATAATCCGCACGCCATAGCCTGAGATACCGCCTGAGCAAAACCCTCCCTTCGCGAGGGAAACACGAACAGCCTTGAGGCACTCAGCAACCTCACGACCTCTTCGTCAGCTACAAACCCCCTGAATTCGACCAGGTCAAGGACACCTACTTCACGTGCAATTTTGAGAAAGTGATCCAGTTCGGCCCGATCTCCCCCTCCAATCAGTATCAACCTGGGATTTGGCTGTTGTTTGCTGACTAGTGACCACGCTCTTAGGAGAGTGTCAATCCCTTTCTGATGAACCATGCGCCCCAGGAAGGCCGCATCGTACTTCATTTCTACGTCAAGGGGCCTGAACTTCAGGGTATCGACGCCATTCCCGATGACCGCGCAACTCCGGACCCCGAGAAGGAGTTCAACCTCCGACTTTGTAGAGCTTGAGAGAGCGAGATGAACGTCGGCTGCTTTGGCACTAAACCGAGCCAAGGCAGGGACTGAGCTGCGCCAGACAGAAGCGAATAGGCCGTACCCCCTACTCCTTCTCTCCACAATCCCCTTCCCTAAGGGGGCCAACGACAGCGCAGAAATGTGGTGGTACACTATCACCAAGGGAGCCCTGAGGATGAGCTTGAAAACCAGTCCCGTTACAACGTTCTCAGGGTCTTGATTGTAGGCGTATATGGCAACTGGCCGCCCAACCTTTAATGTCGCTAGCTTCCTGACCGACTTTAAGATGACCACAAACAAGTCTATCGGATTGCGTATCGGCAGACGCACATCTCCTACACTCAAGGACGTGTACACGTTCTCCCCCAGAGTCTCTTCGAGTGAAGGCCTCTTTTCGACCGCCCAGATTCCTATGCCCAGCGACTTGTACTCGCTGGCTTTCTCGAGGAAACCCCTCTCATCTCCGCGTATCTGATATCCCCATCGATACCTATGAATGAAAAGGGCCACTATCGAGGTCAAATCAAGCCTTCTTCAAGCTCGGAGCGCTTGCTCAATCGCATTAACAGCTTCTCCGAGAGTAAACTGGGACTCAACTCTCTCGCGCCCGTTTCTTCCCATTCTCGTGCGAAGTTCCTCGTCGCTGAGAATCCTCTGCAGCGCTTCGGCAAGCGCGTGGGAGTCGCCGTCGGGCACCAGCAGGCCGGTCACTTCGTCCAGCACGGCTTCGGGAATGCCGCCCGTCCTGGTCCCCACAACTGGCTTTCCGAAGATGCCTGCCTCAAGGAAGACGGTGCCGAACCCTTCAACATCGTCAGAAGAACTCCTCGATGGCATGGCGAGTACTTCGGAGAGAGCGAATTGATTATAGAGCCTTGCACCTGTCAAAACCCCGTGGAACTTGATTCTGTCTCCTAACCCAAGATGCTCTGCCAGACTCTGGAGAGGAGGCATTTGCGGTCCGTCGCCAACGATGTCGAGCTTAGCATCTGGTTGGCGAACCAGCAATTCCGCAAAGGCATTGATCAGAACGTCTGCCCCTTTTCGCTCGACCAGCCTGCCAACGAAGAGAATCCTGCGCGTTCGCTCGCTTCTTGCAGTGACCCTAGCCACAGCGAGCATTTCAGAATCGACTGCTGGACGAATGAGTACTGACTTTGGGGATCCCTTCGGAAGTATCCTCCTTGTGAAGTCGGAATTGACCGCCAGCTTGTCCGCTAAACTGAGAGTGCATATCAACAGGGAAAACCTTACCACGCTTCCCTGGGCGGATAGGATGTCACGTCCGTAAAGGAATGCAACCGAGCGGATTTGGAGCGCGCGGCAGATAACCAGCAAGGACACTCCGTACATGGTCAAGGAACCACTTACCAGAAGCACAGACTGGAATGAGCCTCTTCGCAGGATTCCCAGGGTGGCGATTATCGCAGATGGTAGACGAAACACCGAGGAATTGAACCTGACGGACTTGAAGTCCGGTGGTCGCTGCACTAGCGAATCATAAACTGGTGATAGACTGACAAGCTGCACGGAGTGTCCCCTCTTAGTGAGTTCATCGACATAGGCCCTCGACCTGCCCTCTATTCCACCGACGTTTTCGGGAGGGTCGAATGTCACCAGCAACAATCTCATCTGTCGGGCGCACCTTGGTTAAGTAGATCCTGTTTGTATCGCTTGTCCCTGTCAGCCGGTGATTCATCCATTAGATATCCTCAGTTCCTCTTGCTAGTCTAGTTCCCGGTAAACGGCGGAAACCTTGTCGGCCACCGCCCCCCAAGTGAACATCCTGACGACTCGTTCGCGTGCCTTGGCTCCCATGTTTCTCGCCATGCGTTGGTCAGACAGAAGCTCAATGATTGCTGTCGTTAGTTGTGAGACTGAGCCGTAAGGCACAAGTCTCCCGGTCTCACCGTCTTCGACGACCTCGGGAAGCCCTCCAGACCTCGAAGCAACCACCGGTTTTCCACACGCCATCGCCTCTACGCACACCTTGGAAAATGTCTCATAGTACGACGGCAATACGAATATGTCTGCATTGCAGTAGAAATTGACCAGCTCTGCATTTGGGACTGCATCAAGCAGAGTGACATTCTGGGATATTCCTTTCGCCTCTGCCTCATGCTTGAGTATTCCCCAGAAATCAGGCCCCTTGAGCCACTTTGGCTGGCCTCCGACACACACCAGGTGGGAGTCAGGGATCTCTTTCTTGATAACTCTCATCGCCTGCATCATCTGGAACAAACCTTTTCGCAATCCGAAGTGCCCCACGTACAGGAGAAGCCTCTTCCCCTTCAGATTCTCAATCTGCGAGGGAAAGGGAGAATTCGTGTCGGGTTTGAATAGTTCGACGTCCACCCCGTTGTAGACGACTCGCACTACCTGGGGCTTTATCCGGTAGACATCAGTGACATCGATACTTGAGGCCTTGCTTACGGTCAAGACCCGATCTGCCGATGACCATAACAGGCGTTCACGCATCATGTGGTAGTTGACGGAAAGGGAACTGTAGTCGACCACAAGTCCACCCTCTTTGAACTTGAATGGCGTATGATGCGACCTCGATGTCCCATGGACGTGAGAAACGAAAGGATATCGTCTGAAACTCTTCGTCGCGAACAGAAGGAAGCCGCAAGTCGCATGGGAATGGACGACCCACTCGGAGCTTCCGGCAGTCAATTCGTTGATTTTTCGAATTGCCGTGAGGTTGTACGGGGCCCGTAGGCGGTGAACGTGAACTCCGTTCACAACCTCTTCCCTGAGGGTGTCAACACCCATGGTTGTGACTACGTGGACTTCGTATCCCTTTCTGACTTGCTCTTCTGAAAGGTTGACGAAAACCGGCTGAAGTCCGTAGGTGGCGTGCCCTTTCTTAGGATAGTCCCATACCAGTCTGCACACCTTCGTAATCAATCGACAGCTCCTCCAAGCATGCGCCCGGCCTGTGTTGACGAGGCTAATACCATCCTAGAGTACCGTCTAGCTTTGCCCTTCGGAGCCCCCAACGGAAGACATAGACTGCCAGGGGGAACAACAGGAGTGCGAAAAGAGTGGCACCGAGGAAACTCAGGCCCACGGCTGGGTCAAGCAATGAACCATTCGTGAGACATGCCAACCGGATTATGTGATAGATCCAAGTCTGAGGCAGAAACCACGAAACGGTTGAGAGGCCTGGAACGTAGCTGTCGAGATGAGAGATTGGGAATGTCATCCCTGATAGCACCTGCTGTGCCACTGCCAATCCCCAAGTAATTGGGTCATTCACCTTGGTGACAAGCCTCAGCCCCGTCGCGATCATGGACAACGAGAAGACGATGGCACTCGATATCACTATGGCCAAGATCAAGGACAACGGGTCCACTGAGAAACTCGTCTTGAACACGAAGATTGAAAGGAGAACCTGAGGTATGAAGAGAATCGCGGCCAGCATATATGTCCATGTGACCGCTCCCAATACAAATGTTGGTGTTCGAAGCCCTGTCATTAGAAGGGTCTCTACTGTCCAGGGTTTGATTCGCCGGTCTAGCCCAGCGCCCAAAGACATTACGATGCTCCCTACAAGAATCCCGACAATGAGGAATGATACAAAATCTGTGTTGTATTCCGGAACATACACGTTCCTGTAGGAAGCGTTTAAACCCCAACTGGCAAGGCCAACTCCCGCGGCAAGTATCGTGGTAATTATCTGATTCTTGTAGCTGGACCAATCGTAGAAGTCTCTCCTCGTGAGCGCCCATACCTTCCTGAGTTCAATTGGCGATTTCATTGTGGCTTCGTCTCGGTCGTAAGTCTGATGAAGGCATCTTCAAGGCTCGGACTTGAAGTTTCAACTGACCGTATCCTAAGCCTCGCTGACAGTAGGACGGCGAATAAGGCAGAGTAATCGAAATCCAAGTCACCCTCCACTTTGAGTGTTGAGAACCCATTTTCCGCTCTTTCCGTCAGGGCGACGGCCGTGATCCCTTCAATCCTACGAATGCTCTCAAGGAAGGTCGTTCTAGGGACATCAAGGTCTCCATCGAGGACAAAGGATATTCTCACCTTTTCAGAAACAGCCTCGCGAATCTCCAGGGGGGTTCCCTCCGCGATTAGCTTGCCCTTGTTGAGCACAGCTACGCGATCGCACATTTGCTGGACTTCCCATAGGTTGTGGCTTGCCAATATCACTGTTTTTCCTCTCTCTCTCACGAGAACGTCCTTCAGCATTCGTCTGAACTCAATCGCGGCACCAGCGTCGAGCCCCGTAGTTGGCTCATCAAAGACGAGGACAGGGGCATCACTGAGAAGAACCCTGCAGACCTGGAACTTCTTCATCATCCCCGTTGAGAACCTGTTGTATGTCCGGTCCGCGACCTCTTCGAGCCCGGTCAAGACTAAGAGATCGTTAATCCGTTTCGCGGCTTGTTCCCTTGGAATTTCATACAGGTCAGCGAAGATTTCCAGATTTTGTCGTCCTGTCAGCCTAAACTCGAACCCACTCTCATTTGACAAGGCAGTCTGAATCATGCGCAGCGCCTCTCTGGGGCGTTTGACGACGTTAATGCCATGAACATAGACCTCCCCGCCATCGGGCAAAACAAGGGTGGAGAGTATCTTGATCAGGGTGGTCTTCCCTGCCCCATTCGGGCCCAACAGACCAAAAATCTCCCCAGAATTCATTTCGAGGTTTACGTGGTTCAACACGACAAGGTCGCGCTGCTTTGAACCTGTAAGCAATGATAGGAATTTCAGCAACTGACGTTGAGCTCCAGTGCCCTGTAAGGCGCGGGACCGGGAACTGAACTTCTTGACCAAGTCGAAAACCTGGACCGCCTTTGTCCGGTCTACCTTGCCCATTGTACCGTTCAAGTCTCAATGCCTCTTTGGGGAAGGGGATAAAGCCGTACCTGAATAAGCATCGTCCGCTGACAAGCAGCGAATTTCGCGAACGACACGGAGACGTCTCCGCACCGGACGCCCCTACTGTCTGGCGACCGACAGAAGCATTCTCGCCAGCTGCGTGGCAGTCTGCCTCAATTGGAAGTTGTCCCTGACGTTGAGATTCGCATTCTTGCATAGAGCTCGGTATTTGTCGGAATCCTCCTTCCAAAGGAGGTATACATGTTCGACCTTCTCAGCGTAGGATTCAGGATTGTTCGTTACTGCGAAAAGACCCGTACGACCATCGATGACGCACTGTCTGAAGCCAGCGATGTCAGATACGACGACTGGCGTCCCGCAGGCCTGGGCTTCAATGCACACAAGTGGAAAGGCCTCTCCCCTGCTGGGAAGCAACGCCACAGCAGATTCTCCATAGACTCGTGGCATCTCAGTGGGGTCAACGAACCCTCTGAAGTCAACGTTCGGCTTGCTGACGCTCCAGTCATGTATTTGACCAAGGAGCGGACCTCCCGATGTACAGATGACCAGCCTAAAACGAACCTTCCTTCTCATCAAGCTGTCATATATTGCAGGGATAAGGTCGGCCCCCTTCTTGAGGGTCATGGCCCCTGCAAGAAGAACCAAGAACTCTTTCCGTTCATTCTTCCTAGACGCACAGACTGCAAACCGCTCATAGTCCACCCCGTTCGGAACGTACTGTGCATCGCAGCCGATTTCTCGATTAACCACCGAATTCTGGCCCGCATTAATCGTGTGGACTTTCTTCAGGACGCCTATCTTCACGAACACTCTCAAGAGGGCCGACTCGTGAGGCTTGAACCTTGGAGTCGCGTGGAGTCCCGCAACCAACGGCCTCTTCCCGGAGAGAGTACACATCAGGAGCGTAACCAGTAGGTAAATGGGGTTTGACTGACAATACACGAAGTAGACCACTTCCGAATTCCTTAACGACTTCGAAAACCTGGAGCCCACCGGAACAAACCGAAGGTACTCGTTGAGCGACTTTGTCAGCTTGTCACCAAGAGGAGAAATCCTCCTTGGGATCCTTAGCCGCAGCGCGGAGAGCTCCACCAACTGGACCCCGGCCAGGGACTCCGTAATGATTTTGCGGCGTTTGGTAATCTCTGCCTGGTCTGCAGCGTACCTCCTATCATAATCGAAATTTATGACCTGAACGGGGATATTGAAGCGCGCGAACTGATTCGACATGTCGATTACCCACCTTTCAGAGCCGCGGAGATTGAGCAGACTGGAAGTGTGCACAAAGGTGACACGATTCATGATGTGCCGAGTTCTCGCATGACTCTCTCGAGGAGCAGAAACAGCACGTTCCTGAGAAGTATCCTCTGCCGCCAAACAGAATCGTTCCAATTGCCTCTAGCAGCCAGATTTGAACGTCCGAAGGCGAACCTCTGAGGCTTCAAGCGGACGGCCTTCCTGTCGGAACCGGAAGAAAGAAGATGGTAGTCTGCTGCAAACTCTGTTGCCGCTGCAATAAAAGACTCAGTGGGGATTTCTCAGTTAGGAAGAAAAAAAGCGGCTTACTTTGTCTCGGAGCCCGAAGTTCTAAGGAATTCTACGAAACTTGTACTTCGCTAAGGACGCAACAGTCAAGAAGCCCAAAGCAGCTACTGCTGCTCCTGGCAGTCCGAATTCGGGGACCGTAAAGGGCACGAAGACGTGGAACTCCTCGGTGCCATGCTGTCCGCTCTTGTAGATGACTTGTGCGGTGTAGACACCAGAGACACCGGTCTCGGTTGCCGAAGGCTGTGGGCTGAGACACTTGCCGGCATCCTGGTTAGCCGGTGGCGGACTTACAAGGCACCAATTGGCTGTGTTGCCACCGAAGGTTATGTCGACCGTGGTTGGGCAGACGTAACTGGGATATAGTGCGATGTCTGGATGCACGTACTTCCATACCAGACCATCAGGCGTTGTGACAAGAACCTGCTGAACGATTGTCTTTGTTGTGGTACAGATGCTGATCGTTACTGTTCCATTCGTTGGAACATTAGTCGGAGAAACCGAAAACTGGGTGACTGCCGCAAAAGCAGCAGGCGCTAACAGCATAACTCCCAGAATAGCAGATACTCCCAGCATCAATTTCTTCGAGTGCATGAATTATCCAAGGTTATCCCCACCTATTTAAGCAAGTTGAAGCCTTGCTTCTCCTATATGAACCTGGAATTCATCCCAGGTGGGGTCTTTGAGGACACGTCTCTAGAATCCAATCGATGAGAGCGAATCTCCCTGCAGCTCGTTCAGGGCATAAGTAGAGATCCCCACAATCAACCCAGCCAATCCACAGGCGTAGGTGACATCTCTTCTCGAGACAAGGGACCTGAAGGTTCTCAATGCTCCCTTGGCCGTGCTTGCGCCTAGAGCCAGAGAGTTCTTGCCAAACATGAAATTCTTCAGAGCGAAGTAGGTGTTGTTTCTGGCCCTGTAGTAGGCCTTGGAAGGTGTGCGCCCTCGTGAGACCAGTCTGACGGTCGACTCGTTGTGGATTACGACCGCCTCGGGGTCGAACATTATCTTGTAACCCATCCTTCTCATTCTAACGCAGTAGTCACTCTCGAACTTGTAACCGTCACCCTCGTAGTTCCAATCGAACAGTCCCGTCGCGGAAATCGACTTCCTGCTGAATGACATATTCGCGCCTCTGAGGTGATCGACCTCAAGAGACAAACCGCTCGGTCGCGCCCAACCGCCGAAACGACCTTGTTGGGTTATATGCGTTGGAAACAGGGGGTGCTCCCCTGGATTGGCATCTGCTGGCTGCACTGTCCCTCCGACTCCTCCCACCTTTCCTGCGTACCCACTCACTAGGTGCTCAATCCAATCTTCTTCGGGTACCGCGTCATCATCTGTGAAGGCGACGATGTCTCCTGTCGCCTCCGTCAGCCCGAGGTTGTAGGCCGGCACGACTCCTGTCCCTGGCCCTCTCACGTATCTGGCACCAAGAGATCGCACCATCTCCTCTACCACACTGGGATTCGGTCCATCGTCAATCACCAATATTTCGACCTGGGAGTAGGACTGTTTGGCCAAAGCCTCGAGACAGCTCTTGAGGTGGAAAAGCCTTCCGAGCGTGGGTACGGCAATCGAAACTGATTTCATGTTTCAGGAACGAATCAAGTCGAGATGAGCGCCGTCGGAGTCCGCAAAAAGTGACGTTCCGTCCAGGTTTGGAGGAATTGGGAGCCTCATCAGGTCCAGTATCGTCGGAGTGATATCGCATATGTTCGCTGAGCCCTTGGGCGCAGAGGGGGATTTGCCAAAGATCATCAGGATCCCTTCAGGGCGATGTCCTCCCTTCTGGCTGCGAAATCGTTTGAAGAAACTCCCGAATGTTATTCTTTCTGTGTCAACAGACCAACCTTCCCCAGGTTCGACTAGTAATTGGCCAGGTGCCTTCGAGGAATATCTACCCGAGTAGAGTTCACGCGTCTTGAAGACATTCTTCGCAAGACCCATCTCCTTGACCTCCGCAAGTTCCCTGATAATCGAGTCCTCGAGGCCTTCATCAGTTGCGAGAAGCTGGATCCATGCAGAAACGGCGACCCCACGGGCGACAACCTTTGAGCCTTCAACCGGCTTCCTAATTGCGGTCTCTCGCCGCTCCTTGGGCTGATTCGGCTGTTGTTCGGAACCCGATTCAGACTTTCCCCTCGCTGACTGAGTGACGAAGAAACCAAGACGCTTCATTGCACGACTTGCACGACGGGCCGGTCCAAGACGGCTAATCTTTGCCGACAGTGGGTCGTCTACCTTGACATAACTCTTAGAACGCAACCATTCATTCAGAAAGAACACGCCTGTAACGTCCCCAAATCCGTGGTCCGAAACGACCATCAAGGTGTCGGTCTTGTCCATTCGCTTGATGATTTCACCTAGCCATTCATCGAAAGCCCCAAACATCCTAGATATCATCGGACGATCAGAATAGCTCGTGTGGAACAGTTGGTCGGGCAGACTATCCACGATAAGCACTGCATCCCACTTGTCGGAATCGATGAGAGCAAGAGAAGCCTTCACTCTATTGGCAAGGGCTTCGACGAGTGCCGCGGTGTACCCTGATTTGTCTTTTCTTGGATGATTGGACTCCCCGTGAATGATCCCCGCAAGTCTAGAACGATCCAGCTCAGGGGCGAAACCCGACAAATCGTACCTGGACTTGACATCCAGGGGTGTGCAGGAGAGCTCGGGTACCAATCTGCCTGTGATGAAAGTCCCGTTTACCAGGGGCGCCGGATGTATGAATGGTATGCCCATAGCCAGCACCTTCTTTCCCGCCCAGGAGAGATACTCCCATAGGAGGGGCGTATCCAGACGTCGCATATTGGGCACTTCCACCCTATCGCCCACCACCTCAATCAGATCAAATATCCCGTGTCTCCCTGGATTGACGCCGCTGAATAGGCTGGTCCAGGCGGGCGCTGTAACGTATGGGTAGACGGACCGGAGTGCGGAAGTGTACCCTTCCGCAATAACTCTTTTGAAGTTAGGCAGGTCAGACCGCTCCATTTCGGATCGCAGATTCTCAAGCGATGCTCCGTCAAGCCCGAGTAAGAATACAGTCATTCTCCCATCGCCTGGTCACGTCCTCCATGAGCCTGCTGACGCTGCTGATTCAGCATTCGACAGAACGCAGGGTCCGGTTGCGTAAGTACGATCCATATTCCCATGGGCCTGCTTCCGATGTCAGACTGCAATGCCCTATGCTCCCTAGCGTTCACGCGCAGCGAAGAGCACAGACCTACCGTCTAAGTGATTCGGCATGGGAAGCCCGAGGTAATCGAGGATTGTCGGTACAAGGTCGTAGAGGACCGGAGAAGTTTTCCCCTCCTGCAGATCCCGACCATAGGAGAGAAGCAGGCCATGATTCGCGTGCAATCCCATCTGGAATCCTTTGGGAGGTCCGGTGAAGCTTCCTGACTGGTTTGGATTTGGTTCGATGCCCAAGCCTTCGGATGATTCAATCAGGATCTGTCCCGGCGCCCCACCTGCGTACTCCCCAGTGTATATTTCACGGCTTAGGAAAACATTCTCCAAAAGCCGGGCCCTTCTCAGAATCTGCATGTCCTCAATCAGAGACACGACCGATAGCGACCTGGGGTTCTCTTGTGGGGCCCGATAGTCGACCCAAGTCGTCCGTCCTCCCAATCTCCCTGGACCTGTAAACACGACTGTCCCGCGTCTGCCTCCAGACCTCCCCGCAGTCCTCGCGGCCCGGCGAGCCACGGAAAGCGTCAGATCCCGAATTGTTGCAGGAATTCGTTTCCTCTTTCCCGGACCAACAAATCCCTCACGTACGAGCGCCAATTTCCCAGAGAATGGTCGTCTGGCTGTTGGATGCCCTTCGGGATGTGACCGTCGAGCTCCTCCTGATTTCCTCGAGACGTCATAGTGCTTGCTTCGGAGCCAATCAGCAAGAAATACCCTTCCCCTGATTCTCGAAAAACCATGATCCGACGAGACAAGCAGCAAATCGCCCTTTCTCATTCGTTTCATCAGTTGCCCCGTCCACGAGTCAAGTGCGCTCAGCACCCTATTGACAAGGGCTTGATCATCGAAGACAAAATGGAAAAGCTTGTCTGGCAACTCGTCAACTAGAATCACTCCATCCCAATCCCTGGAATCCGTCAGCTGTAGCGACACCTCGACTCTCTTAGCCAGTCGTGAGAGTTCTTCGCTGACAAAGGCCTCTCTTCCCAGTTTCTCAATCAGATTCCAACGTTTCCTTGCTGTACTAGGCTTGTATTCGTATCCAGAGAGGTCGAATCTGTTTCTAAGGTCCTCTGGGTATGAGGACAGGTATGGCGTAAACCTGCCGGAAACGAAAATGCCGTTGACCTTGGGGGCAGGGTAGACGAATGGGACACCCATTACAAGGACTGACCTGCCTGCCCATGTAAGATAGTCCCACAGAAATGGGACCGAGGAGTTCCTCATGTTGGGTGTCCTCAGAGTGCTTCCTTGCCATTCAGCCATATCAAAGATACCGTGTTTTCCGGGGTTCACCCCGGAGAAGGTGCTCGTCCAAGCCGGTGCCGTCACGTAGGGATAGACGGACTTCAGTGGTCGGGCCTGACCCTCGCGAAAAATCGTGTCGAAACTTGGCAGGTCGGTCGTCTTCATGGCCGTTACAATGTGATCGACAGATGCCCCATCCAAACCAAGAAGGAATATGGTCAAGCTATTTTACCATGGTTGGCGGGCAAACACACCATTGTGGAGCCACAAATGACTAGTTTACAGCCTCCGCATAGAGCGCGCTTACGTCCGAGGCGATTGCGCTCCAGCTGAACCTGTCTTCCACGACCTTCCTTCCGTTGGAGGCTAACCTGTTTGAAAGATCTTTGTCTGTCAGCAGCCTCTTGATTGCGTGAGATATCGCATCGCTATCGCGGGGAGGAACGAGCAAACCGTTGAAAGAATCCTGTACAATCTCTGGAATGCCACCCACATTAGTGGCGACGACTGGCTTCATCATACTCATGGCCTCTAGAAGAACAATCCCCATTGGCTCCGAAATGCTCGGAACCACACAGATGTCACACGCTGCGTAGTAGAATGGTAGGTCGGCATCAGAAACAAATCCGGAGAAAATGACTTCATTCTCCACTCCGAGACTCCTCGCCAATTCCTCGAGTTTGGACCTTGTCTCGCCTTCACCACAGATGACCAGGTTGATACTTCCCAATTCGGAACGGAGGTCGCGAAAAGCTTGCAAGAGGTAAGACACGCCCTTTCGGGGGATCAACCTGCCTACGTAGAGTATGACTGTCGTCTCCTTGATTCCAAGTTTCTCTCTTATTCGCTCAGGATCAGCCGAGGGATTGAAGATTGAGGTATCGACCCCATTGTATATCGTCACAACATTAGGCGAATTTCTTCCCAGAAAACCGATGATGTCCCCTTTGATTTGATCGGAAACAGAGATCACCGCGTCAAACCGACCTATTGAAGACCTCATCAATCTGCGCATCATATTATTGTGATACCACGATGGTGGACCGAATTGATGGACAGTGAGAACGGTCCCACTTCCGCGCACTCTTTTTGCTAGAAGGGCGGCAATCACCGCAGCCGGGTCGAATTCATGCACATGGATGACATCATACCCCTTGGCCATCTTCCAGAAATAGCGGGCCGCCGATGTTTTTCCCTGATAGCGGGGAATGAGAGTCACACTGTGCCCAAGGCGGACGAGGGCCTTGCTCAGTTCTCTTACATGTACCCCTTTTCCTCCCTCTATTCTTGTGCGGTTGACCATCACGATCTTCATGAATAGCCCCTCAGTCTACTCGCGCGCGCAGCCGCTTCGCAAAGGATGACCAGTCATTCAATTCTTCTCTAGAATCGACCAAGGTCCACCTTCACGACCCCTACCCGACGGAGACCTAGGATGAAGAGTCCGTAAAGGCTTCCCACGCTGGACGCGAGTCTTCCCGAGATACCGAGCATAAGGAACCAGAGAATGACACTTCCCGAGCCCCATCTACCTCTGTGCCTCCCAATGGACATTAGGCCGTAGACCAGCAGTCCTGCCAGAATGACCAACAGGAAGAACAACTCGCCTAGCACCGGCACAAGAGCAACCGCGAAAATGAGATAGGCAGCGGGTACAACGTTCGTCAAGAGCGAAACATAATCGCTGTTCCTCAACTCGTAAACAACTCTTCGCTTCCCTCCTAGGTATTCTTTTTTCACGAAGCTCCTGACTTTGATGGGCTTCCTTCGATACCAGTTAATTCCGCCGACATAGGCAATTCTATATCCGGCTTTCTTCACTCTGGCGCACAGGTCTTTGTCCTCAGCCTGCGCCAGACCTTCGTCAAATCCCTTCACTTCCACAAGACATTTGCGCCTGTACACCCAAGCCCACCCTGGCCCCGAACCCGAACCGTCCTCGACCCTCACGTCGGTGGCGCCGTATGCCTCATAATACCTAGACAGGATACTGCCATCCCTTGTGAGAGCTGTTCCGCCCAAGCAAACTCCCCCCGCCGCGGGTTCGTTCTGCAGTGCTTCGACAGCTTTTTCCACATATGTCTTCTCATACACATCATCGCCGTCCGCGAACATTACTATCGGAGTACCAACTGCTTTCCAGCCTATGTTTCTGGCCCTAGATCTTCCCACATTGTCGCACTTGATCACCTCACAGTGCTCAAAGGTGCGCGCCAGTGAATCCGCCACCATCTCCGTCTCATCTGAAGAGGAGCGGTCACACACCACAATGACCTCTTTGTAGGGATATGTCTGACTGGTCAGACTCGACAGGCAGTCGGGAAGGGTGTCGGCGTTGTTAAACGCGGTCACGACAATACTCACTTGCTGAGGCGCTCCTTTCCACAAGGTGAACCGCTAGACCAGTTTTCCGTCTTGCTAGATTTCCTTGGCGGAGATATCAGGCGGATTCTGGGCGCTTCTAACCGCCCGCTCTGCCGCAAAGGTGGTCTCCATGGCGGAGACCGCCTCCTCAAAGCTGATCACAGAGGACGATTCTCCTCTGAGCATCCGTGCTATCTCTGAAATCTCCGAACGATGCCCCTTGTCTTGACCGTTGCTCTTCAAAGTGCTTGTACGTGATGGTTCATGAATCGTCAGGCTCTCGAAGTCGTCCAAGACAAACGCCGTCCCCTGCCCGAAGACCTCAAGCCTTTCCCTGCCCATCGACCTGTTTCCGAGCGCAGAATAGGTCAGAGAAGCGACCGATCCTTCAGGGTACTTGAGGACGGCGATAATGTTGTCCCTAGTTAGGGTGGTCGAGTTGGTTACGCCGGCTGAAGTCACACGCATTTCCGAGCTTATCTTGCCGAGCAGGAAGTTGAACAGGTCAAAGAAGTGGCAGCACTCTGCAATGATCCTTCCCCCTCCCACTCTTGGATCTTGAGTCCATCGGGACATAGGTATGTAGTCAGCGTTTACCCTGTAGTTCAAGAGAAAAGGCCCGTCTCGACGGTTCATCTCCTTCTTGAGCCTAAGAATCAGAGGGGCATACCTTCGGTTGAAGCCAACAACTATTGTGGCGCCTGTCCTGTTCTGGGCACTCTGCAAATCCCTCAGTTCTTCTTCGGAGATGCATAGCGGCTTCTCCACGAAAACGGACTTTCCTGCATTTGCGGCGTCTAGAACCATTTGATAGTGCAGGTTGTTCGGCGTAGTTATCGCTACGAGGTCCAGCTTCGAATCTGACAGGACCTCACTGTAGTCTGTCCCATGGTTCTCGAAGTGATACCTCTCAGCCAACTGCTTTGAATGCAGCGGGCTGGAGGATATGACCCAGCGAAGATTGAATTGCGAATTGCTTCGAAGGAGGGGAATCAAGATCTCCTTCGCGTAGTTTCCGGGTCCTACTAACGCAACGTTGATCCTGTCACCCTTCGCCGTTTTCGGGCTCACTGGTGCGCGGACGTAACGAGTCGGCTCAGACCTCGATTCATAGCTCAGAAGGACTGCGACCTTCGCTTCGCCTTCCAGAGCTGAGTACGCCGAGCTCGCATCCTGGACTGGATACACCTCGCCGACGAGGGTTTCAACATTGACCTTCTTTTGTTCCAGTAGCTTCAAGAACGCGTCCATATTCCTGTTGAGCGTCCACCTGACATAGCCAACAGGATAATCGATTCCTTTCTCCTCATAAACGGGATCGTACCTTCCCGGTCCCAGAGAACGGGACATCTCAACTCCAAGCTCCTTTTGGTAGTAGTCCTTGCGTTCGAAGTCCATGCCGACCCTTCCCACCACCGTTACCTTCGCCCGATCCCTGGCAATCCTGGCTGCAAGGTTCACTGGGTCGCTGCTCGTGGTCGCCGCACAGACAAGAACGCTATCAAGCCCTCTGCCTTCTGTGAACTGGGAGATGTGAGCGTCAAGCAGTGGATCTGTTGGAGAGAGGACCAGGTCTGCGCCCGCCTCCTTCGCGAGCTGCAACCTTACATCCTTGAGGTCCATTGCTACAACTCTGCACCCAGCCGCCTTTGCCACTTGGATCACCAGGTTTCCGACAAGCCCAGATCCTACGACGCCAACGGATTCACCCAGTTGCGCGCCACTTCGTCGGAAGCCATGCACAGCTATCGCACCAACAGTAGTGAACGAAGCGTCGCGAAGTCCAACGTCGCCAGGCACCTTGGAAGTCAGGTTTCGCGGCACTGACGCAAACTCGGCATGGCACGCCTTCCCTTCACCCGCGCACGCCACTCTGTCTCCGACGACGATATCGGTGACATTCCTCCCCACTTCAATCACGACTCCCGACAGGCTATACCCTAGCGGGACCTGGGGGTTCCTTACGGCCTTCGTGTAGTCAATAAGGCCTCCCAAACCCTCCTTCTTCAGCACATCTCTAGCAAGGTTGACCGCCTTCTTCAGCTTCTGAGTGTTCTCCATCAGGTCTTTTGCCGCAATTGGCTCGGTCGCCCCGATAGTCCACGATTCCGTTCCAGTGCTAATCAAAGAATAGGCAGTCCTGACGAGCAGTTCGTCAGGTCCGCAAGTGGGGGCTGGGACCTCGACGACTTCAACTTTCCCTGCTTTTGCGATCACTTGTTTCATTGCGAGTTCATCTGTTTACGATACAAAGTATGCAGAATCAGAGGAGCTGAAGCTTTCGTTGAAATCAGTCCGGTAAGACGGGTAGAAAGGCAAGGAGAGTCTCGCCAGTGATTTCGCGACCCTTTGGGCCAAGCTGATCCTCTCTCCTCGCTCAAACACCTCCCTTCCAAGTCTCATCTCATCCCTGTAGCGACCGAGTCGGTACCTCAGGGTAGCCAAGAACCCTTTGCGGCTATTCCGATTCTTGTGTCTATCTGACACAGGGAAAACGGTCCAGGCGTACCTCGACAACTTCGCTGCGCGACTCCAGAGATCCCAGTCTTCTGCATACTGCAGATCCCTCCATCCTCCAATCTTCAAGAGAAGGTCCCTGGGCGCAATCGTTATGTTCTGGCTCCAGTCCCCCAGATTCGAAATCGCAACCATCACTTTTCCCTCGCACTTTGCATGATAGAACTCAATGAGCCTGAGCAGTACGGGCCTAAAAATATCATCCATGTCTATGTGGGATACTATGTACTCTCCCAGAGAATTCATCAGTGCTATCTGCCTGCCCTGTCCCCGGGAGCACTTCCTGCTGATTAGCCTGATTGCTCCCTTTTTCTGGTATTCCTTGAGGATCTCGTCCGAACCATCGTCGCTGCAGTTGTCCACAAGAACGACTTCGAAAGAAGCACCGATTTGATTCAGTACGCTGTCCAGGGAATCCCTTAAAGTCCCGCGGCTATTGTGATTAGTGATGCATATGCTGTATCTTGCTAGCGAAGATGTTTTCAGACTCTCTGTCTGAGTGGCAGCCGCCCCGGGTTGCGATCGATTCATGAGGGCGGGAGATATATCCAATGCGCCACCATGGGACGGCAAATCGCCTCTGGAATTCCCATTAACCTGTGAGAGACCTTTACAGTGCCTCCTTCAGACTTATTAGTCCAGCTTTGGACGAATGAGTGAGAGAGGAAATGTCCGAACCGCCCAAGAAGAAGGCAGTAGCTATTCCAGAGGATCTTTACGAACAGATACAGGGGGCCATCAAAGGAAAGGGATTCTCCACTGTCGATGATTACGTCACTTACTTTCTCAGGATTTCCTTCGGAAAGCAACCCCAGAAGGAAGAAGAGGGAGACGACAGCAAGGTGATTGATCAGTTGAAAGCTCTGGGCTACATCTAAACTGGCGCAAACTCTAGTCGTCAATCCTCCTTTCATGAAATTACCACGAATCTCGAGAGATCGGCAAAAGCAGGTTGACCCACAGACTGGTCCACTTTCTTCCTAGAAGTGGCCAAGCGACCCGTCTCTTTTTGCGCGATTAAGCCCCCATCGGAAGACAAGGAAACTGATGGGAAGAAGTACCGCACCGAATATCGCCGCTACGACGAAAGCAGTAGCGACACTTGGGTCCAGGATTGACGCATTCTCAAGCGTTGCCAACCTGACGATGTGATAGATCCAAGTCTGAGGGAGTAGCCAGGAGACGTTCGAGAGTCCAGGGACGAAGTCGTTGAGGTGCTGGATAGGGAAGGTCGCGCCAGAAAAGAGCGCTCCGGCGACGCCCAGCGCCCAAGTAACGGGATCGCTCGTTTTTGTCACTATCCTGAAGCCAGTGCTTATCATCGCCAGAGAAAAGATGACGCTGGAGGAGATGAGCAGAGAAAGAACGAAACTGATGGGATTCACATTGAGATGAGCATGAAAGTACGTTGTTCCAATAATCAACTGAGGGATGAACATAAGAACCGAAAAGACGTACGGCCAAATCACTGTCCCGAGTATGAATGTCGGGGTTTTCAACCCTGCCATCAGGATTGTCTCAAGTGTGAACGGGTTTATCCTGCTCTGCACTCCCGATTGAAGGGGAAGGATAAGACTCGAGATGAGAATCCCAACAATGAGGAATGACACGTAATCCGTGTTGTATTGGGGAACGGGCCTGTTTACATAAGTCGAGCTCAAGCCCCAGGTCACTATTCCCAGGACGCCGCTCAGGATGCTTAACACCGCCTGGGTCTTGTACGTCCCCCATGCACTCATGTCTCGTCTGGCCATCGCCCACACTTTTCCGAATTCAATCGGAGACTCCATCAGCTGGCCGCCTCCACGTTCAGTTTCAAGAACGCATCCTCGAGTGACGGTTGAGAAGATTCGAGTGATTTTATCTCGAGCTTCACAGATGTGAGCTTCTCGAACAACTCGTTGTAATTGAGCGTCTTGTCTGCCTCGATGTTCAGCCTTGTGTACCCATTATCATCTGCATTCTCTTGAATCTCCACTCCGCGCACGCCCCTCGCTTCCATCAGTGTCTCGGTGACAGCTTCTTCTGAAGAGGGCAAGAAGTTGGAAACGAATACAGAGAGACTGACCTTGTCGGAGACCTTCGCTTTTATCTCAGCCGGCGTTCCGATTGCGATTATTCTTCCCTTATTCAAGAGCGCGATTCTATCACAGATCTGTTCCGCTTCCCACAAGTTGTGAGTGGCTAGCAGAATCGTCTTTCCTCCCTCGTCGGCTAAATCATGCCTGATTAGTTTCCTGAAGTCCGCGGACGAAATCGGGTCGAGAGCTGCAGTGGGCTCGTCGAAAAGCAATACTGAGGCATTCGAGAGGAGAGCCCTGCAGACCAGGACTTTTCGCATCATGCCGGTTGAATAGCGCTGGAACATCACGTCGGCCCATTCGGTCAAACCGGTAAAGGCGAGAAGGTCATCTATCCTCTTCCTTGACTCCTTCTTGGGTATCCCATACAAATCTGCGAAGAACTGAAGGCTACTCCTTCCTGTGAGCCTCCTGTCAAAGCCGACATTACCTGACAATACGGTCTGCAAGTGTCTCACGGTCGCCCTGGGCCTCCGAGTCACATCAATGCCATCGACAAGCGCTTTGCCCGAGTCTGGGAGCACGAGCGTTGAGAGTATCTTTATGATGGTGGTTTTTCCCGCCCCGTTCGGACCCAAGAGGCCGAGAACCTCGCCGTGTTTCACCTCAAAAGTGACGTCATCAAGCGCGGTGACCCTTCTGCCCCCGACCCCTGTCATTTTTCTGAAGAAGTTGACGAAGTTCACCGTCGAGCCTCGACCGACCCTGAGATTGCTGAACGCCGAGTAGCTCTTGCCTACGTCAATCATCTGAATTGCAGGAATGTCCTTGCGCGAGTCCAAACCAGGTCCCTAGGAGTCCTGGTCCTGCGTCACACATTCTTCGATTTGTGAGAGGGTTCTCTGGGCAAACGAGACCCAGGTATATTCCTTTCGAACTCTCTCCAAGGCATACCTCCCCATCTCCTCCCTCAGTGAGGAGTTGCGTGCAAGCTCCTCGATTCTTCTGGCCAAAAGAGATACATCTCCCTGGGGGAAGAGAAACCCTGTCTTCCCGTCCTCAATGATTGAAGCGACCTGAGGGAGAGAGCTTCCTATAGTCGGCTTGCCACACGCCATGTATTCCAGCACCTTGAGGGGAGATCCTATTCCCTTGTCCTTTCTCGATGAGTTCAATACGTTGTAGGGGGCCACTGTAATGTCGGCGGCGTTGATGTAGTCCGGAACTGCCTCGTAGGGGACAGGGCCCGTAAGAATCAGAGAATCATCTCCGGCGTCGGAGAAAGATGCAGCATTGCTCTTCAGGGGCCCAACAAGCAGGAATTTCAGCTTCGGCCCAAAATGCCTCAGCATCTTTGCGGCCCGAATCAGGTCTTCTAGCCCGTGCCAAGACTGAAACGTCCCAACGTAGCCAACGACGATTGAATCATCGATACTGAGCTTCTTCCTGACCCTCATTCGTGCAGCTGAATCCGGTTTGAACAATTCGGGATTGACAGCAGCCTTCACAAAGACAGTCTTCTTCAATGCATTGGGAGAAACCATCTTCTCGTTGTAGGCGAGAATCCTTGAAGAGACGTGTGTTGAGAGCCAGCTCGTCTTCGGACCTATGATTTCGAGAATCATCGGCCTGCGGGAGAGGACCGAAGCGACAGCCCCGGCACCGAAGGCGGTCTCTCTTTCGATTATCACTTGAAGTCCGTGAGACCTGATCAGTCTCACGGCGAACAGGCCCGCGAAGAGAGCGTTGAAGGTCCCGAGATACAGGCTGTACGCGGTTGAAACCACGTCCGCCCTTTCGCCAGCGGGACCGATTGACGGTTCCGATCCAGGGAGAGGGAACAGCAACCCCCTGTAGAGCCTGTGAAAGACCACGCCTGATATGGTCTCTTCACTGCTTTGGAACCTCTCTCGTCTGCAGACCACGTGCACCTGATTTCCAAGCTGCTGTAGCGCTCGGGCCAGTTCAAGAACATGAGTGGAAGCTCCCCTCTGGTGGGGTATGGGGACATCAGGAGCCACGTAGCAGATCCCTACCATCTAAGCTTCATGCTCCGCATCGGCCCCGCGAATGAGAATCTGACATCGTAGGGGATTGAATCACGAGAACAGTTTCCTCAATTGGGACTCGCCCAAACTCAGCAGGAGAAATGCTGCCATCACTACAATCCCAAGGGTCAATCCAGGTACGGGCGACGCGAGTGCTTCTGCAGCATTCAGATCTGCAACTCGTATGAAGCCAATGGAAGCCGCCAATGAAGAGAACAGGAGCAGGAGTGTCGCGGTTGTCTTCCTCAGCCTGGCGAATATTGCGAAGGGAAAGGCGCCAACGTAGAACAAAACAGCGCCGTGTGAAGAATAGAAGAAGGGGGAGATGTACCTGCCGTAGAAGTCCATTACATTGCCGAGGAAGTCTCGGGTCCCCTCCTGGGCTGCGAGCCCCGCAGTTCCGCCAGATTCGCTCGTCATTAGATTCTGGAGCAGGCTGTAGAAGCTGCTACCGATGGAGAGGGGGTCAGTCACCAGAAACACGAGCACGCCAGCGAAGACCAAGAAGCCAATCCTGTCGAGCTTGGTCCTGCCTGCGGGACCTACGACGGCCCCGAACAAGAAACCAAGTACCCCCGCAAGCTCCCTCGGCCTGGAGCCACCCCCGAACCCAACAATCCCCGATGCGCTCTCCACCTGACTGATCGCAGCATGCAGAGCGACTGGCAGACCCAACAGAACGCTCGTCTGAATGAATATCATTGTCGTGAACATGAAAACGAGAAGGGGCAAGACTGCAGCTTCAGCGAGAAAGACCCATCCCTTTGCCCCAGATTCAACCATAGCTCGCGAAAAATATGCAAGCGCCGCGAATGTAGTGACCACTGTGAGAACTCCTTCCACCCACAACACTTTGTTGTACGTCCAAGTCGAGATTGACAGGCCGAGCCGGTTCGAGACGGCGTAGAAGTGCGACCCCGTGATGTCGTTGAGGAGATCCCGCTGGGTCGAGAAGTTGATAACCTTCTGTGTCCCAAATACCGCGGTAAGAGTATGAGCATAACTTGGAAGGTTGCTCGCATTGATGTATATACTGTTGACGGCGTAAAGGCCGAGCGAGTTCATGGGGAGCGAGTAATCAACGATGACCACGGCTTGGTACATCCCAAGAGAGGTCATCGTGTTGAATTGGTCGCCTGCGTCGAGGGGCGTGAAGTACAGGTACCCGGCCTTGGAGAGGGGCGGGCCGATCGCTGAAACGGCGCTCGGAGTCGCCGCCAGATAGAGCCGTGGAGCCGGGGCTGGACCGAAAACGATGGCAAGCCCCACCATCAACGCCAACGACAGCGCGAAGATGCCCAGGAGCCTCCTGGCGTTGAACCAGGTCACGACCCGCCAGAGAAGAGTAGAGATCACAGACACGGCGCGTGGGAGTTTGGGTCGAAGTCCCCTGTAGAGAAACGGTGCCATGATCACCAGGACGACCAAGATTGCCGCATAGAAGAAGACGGAATAATCGCGGAGCGACGGCTGATACAGCACCATGATCCGTGCGAAATTGGAAGAGAAAACCGCGGTCAGGTACTCTCTTCCGCCCAGCTGCACGACTTCACTAACAAGGCTCCTGTTGGCCCCTGGAGGGAGAGGGTACGCGCCGAAGGGAACGACAGAGACATACTGAGTCCTCGGCTGCACTGGGATTACCAAGTTGTAGGAAGTTGGGGCGTAGGGAGAAACGTCAGAGTGGACGGATGCATAGGGCAGGGTTGCCGTGTCGCGATAGAGCAGGCTGTAATCTTGGGTCTGGCCCAGTACAGTGACGTTGAACTGGTTCAGTTGAGATGGAATGGAGAACAAGACTTGGGTGAAGAGAGGATGTTGACTAAGGACTATCACCGTGGGGGGGTTGACTCCGGGCGGAGCCAGATAGCCAAGATACGCAAATGGGAACGATACGGCTACATGTGCCTGAACCGAATGTGGGACCGTGATAACCGATACCTCGACAGATATACGTTGGGAGATGGCCGAAAGGACCGAGTAATGTTGACTCAGATTGACGACGTAACTGACGCTCATTGACGGCTGCGACTGGGCTCGTACTGGGGTGGACGCAAGGCCAGACGTGATCAGAAGAGCAGTGAATGCCAGAAGCAGTACTATTCTTCTCATTCTGACGCTTTTCGTTGTGTTCGTCTGCTATGGAAGTAGTATGCGGCAACCCCAGCGACAAGGATGGCGGTCACTGCAACCGTTATGCCGATCCACAGCGTTTCCGGATAGTAGGAAGTGGTGATGACAATCACACCCTTGTTCACGACGGCCCTGATATCTCCCTTGAAGTAGGTGGATCCCCCGCTGGCAACGGTCACGTGGTAGATACCTCCGGATGGAGCCTGGAATGAGAATCGGCCATTTTGGTCTGTCACGCCTTGAATCGGTGCAGAGCCCGCAGGTCCGACGGCCGTGACCAGGACATCTCCGAGCGGGGAGCCAAGAGCGGTCTTGACGCCCAGGTTTGCCTGTATCACTGTGGCACTCAGGTTCAAGGGCGAGCTCCCGATAAACGTGCTCGCGTTAATGTTGCTCGTAGCCACCACGAGTCCTTGATATCTCACACTTACGCTGTAATTCCAAGGCACGAGCTGAACGCTCGCCACTCCTTCATGGTTGGTCAAGTTGCTGTTCGCTAGCGCAGAGAGACTCGAAATGGTGAGGTTCGCCCCTCTCACCGGACTCCCATTTGCGTCGGTCACCGACACTCTGAGGACATACCCGGTGAACGTTACACCTATGATTGCGCTCTGTTTCGGGTTGTTCCAGGCGTCTGCTAACCCCTCACCTGGCGCGAATATCGAGCCGCTAACTACCGAGGCCCCGGAGACCCTCGACCCACCTACATAGAGTCTTGGCCCGAGTGAGGCGAATGAGGTCGTGACGAGGACACTTTCCACCGAAGTTCTGAGCTGGACGCTGCCTGTCGAGCGCGCACTCCCGTTCAGCCGGACTGTGGGGGCAGCCATCGGCTCGGTCGAGAAGCTGATTCCCCCCTGCTGCGCCATGGTACCCGACGTTGCCAGCATAAATGACAGATTCCCGCTCAGCCGAGCATTCGAAGGTATCGAAGGCAGTTGAGGGGCCAGACCGAGCGAGGCCATCGGGACTGCCTCGGAGAGCCCTGGAACCACCACTCCATCGGTGCTTATCTTGACGTTCACCCCCGCGCTGGCGACATTCAGCTCCATGCTTCCTACGAAAGCCTTGCCCATGGAAGCGCAGAATCGGACGCGAAACCCAAATCCGAGTGGCGAGGACACATTCCCGAGGCTTACGTTCAGTGGTTTCCAAGTTCCGTCAGCGACAAGGTTCGTCGGGGTACTGACCACAGGGTGGGAAAACGACGTCGAAACACCCGGAGGGCATGCAAGGTTCCCCGACGACCCGAACACCGGGAGTAGCAGTGATTCGTCGTAGACTCCAGTAAGGGTATGGTCTATGTCGATGGCTGCAAACATAGCCTGCGCCGAAGCATTCCCGCTTCCGCTGAACGTTGCGCTGTAGTTGAGAGTGAATTCTGGTGACTGACCACCTAGGACGACCTGTCGCGAAGAGACGAGGGAAGAGACCGCCGTGCTGTTGGAGTCCGAAGTCGTAGAGCTAATTCTGCCTAGGTAATTTGAACCCTGCACGGAATAGAATGCGGCGGAGGCAGCTGCCGTGGCGTTGCCAGTTGCCTTGGAATATGCACTCCAGAGGCCTGAGTGGGCGGGCTCAAAATCAGGCGCGGGCGTAAAGTAACTCAACTCACCAGAAAGGGTAGCTGACTCAGGGAGCCACCTTCCGCCTTGGATGGTCATCGGATAGGTAAGGCCCCCGGATCCGAAAGTCACATTATTGAGGCTCAGACTCGACTTCCAAAAGACGTTGGCCGTTGGAAAGAGCGACTGGAGAGTCTCTTCGACGCCTACTGTGGCAGTCGGGGAAGACCGAATGGAGGCGAGGTAGGCGTTCAGGTCACCCATGTTCGACGAAACGCTCCAGGAAGTGCCAAACTCAGCCGTCGAACCTGGTTCGAGCGACCCGAGCCCCCAGCTCAGTGCCCCCGCTGATGGACCGTAGGAACGAACCCGCGAGTTGAAGCTGTCTGCGCGAGTCTGATTGACCACTTGATCGTACGGGCCCAGACCGAATGCTGATGGGTAAAGACTTCCCTCGAAACCCACCAGCGCATCTCCCACCGTCGTGATCAAAGAACCACGGGATGAGTCGAACACGGTGTAGGAGGGTGCGATGCTCGCAACCGGGGAGGTGTCTAGAACATTGACAAGGGTTACGCCGTTCAGGATCGTGTCGCCTGTATTCCGAACCAGGTAGATGGTCGACACGGTACTCCCCGAAAGGGCATCGACCCGGACGACGTGCAGGTCATCGGCTGCGGAAGCTGCGACCGTGGCAAGAAGTCGAGAATTGTTTGCTATCATGCGCCAAGGAGCGATTTGCTGCAGAGGATTAGCTGAGATTTCGAGGGTCCCGAATTGGTCTCCAGCTTGAGTACCATAGGACACTCTCGAGAGGATGGTTTCAGAGTAGGTCCTTCCGTATGAAAGCTGGTAGTAGAGTGAGCCCGGGCTCGACGACTTTTGGGTTATCGCAATCAAGCCCGACGTGAACGTGGCTCCCTGGGTCTGTATCCTGTACGAGGGAGCTCCTGCCGAAAGGTCACCGTAGTAGAGCCAATAGGTCCGGCTGGACGACGCCTGGATGCTGACGATTGCCATCAGCCAAACAGAGCTGACAAATCCGCCTGAGGTAGTCCAATCGACGACGTAGCTCGGGACTTCCGTCCCGTTCTGCTCCCTGAGAGTCAGCTCAGACACAGCGTCGACAAGATGAGCGACAGGAAATGTCACGTAGACAAGAACCGGCTCACTTGCCATGTCTTGACTGGTGGGGTTCGACAGAGTTATGCTCACCCTGAAGCTGTATGCGGAGTTCCACCATTCGCTCGTCGCCTGGGACTGCGCAGATGCAGCGGTTCCCGATGCCGGTCCCACGAATGCAACGAGGGAAAGCAGAACGACGGCGCAGACCACCCGGGCTCTGCTGGGAGAAGCCAATTATCTCACCTTGCAGACCCACTTCAAGGAGGGTACACCCTGGCTCACCCTCAGCCTAGTCTCAACAAGGTCGAGCTCGCGGAACCGCTGGAGTTTCGCCAGGAGAGCGTTCCAGCTCGTTATCCCGAGCTTTGCACTTGCCCTCTCGAGGATTTCCTGCCCAGTTCCCTCTCCTCCCGAACTGGAAAGCGTGGCGAACAGTTCGAAATCGCTCCTCGAAAGTCCTTCGGTGTTCTCCATGATTCTGGAAGCTCGTAGTGCCCGACCTCTCGTGAGCCCAAGCACCCCGAGCAGGACCGCAACGCCGCCGACAGCTTGCAGATAGACACCAATTTTGCTCGGAAACTGTGCTGCAGAGACGAGGAAGCTGTATTTCTGGGCATTTGACAGTCTGCCGGCAACTACTGGGACGACTTGCTTGGCCAATGAGCTCCCTCCATCCCCGGGAATCTGGCCCTCCACCCCCACAAGGTAGGCTATGGAGACCTGAGACTTCGTAACGCTCGAGACTACCGAAGCTGCGGTGGCTCCGTAGAAACCCGTGAACGAGCGATTCTCATAGGTCCAGGCGAAAACGGGCAGCGAGATGTTGCCAAAGGTGCCGCTGGTCGAATCCGTCATAAGCCCAGGCAGAATCGTCGACAGCTGGACAATTGAGAGGTGAAAAGGAGAGACTATCTCCCAGAAGGTCAAGTTCTCCCCGGCACCCTTCACGGGATATAAGAATGCCATTCCCAAACCTGGGTAGGCGTGCGACGAAACTCCCCCCAGAGTCCACGAGCCGGAGCCCGCGATCGGGTTCACAGGTTGCATCCCGGCAAATCCGGCGGTTGTGTAGTTGACACCCGTCCCAGTGACAGTGAGAACAGGAACTGAAACTGATGCTAAAATAATGAGGACGATGGAGAGTACTCCACCTATGGCTAGCATCGACATTGGAATCCGTGGACGATCTCTGGAAATGAACCGGCCACAGTAGAGGCAGGACTGCGACCCGCTGCTCTCATTGGACGCACAATACTTGCACCTTTCCGAACTCATGCTTGGCCTCTTCCAGCGGGCCAAGACGAAGACGGATACCGAGGCAAGAACGGCTAGTTGGACCGCCGTGGCCACCAAGCCCGGAGCGATTGCAGGCAGGACGAGCGCCAGCACCGGCAGGAGAGATACCGTGACCGGAAACATGTGAGTCCTGCCCCCGAGGATGACAACAAAGCCGAGATACACTCCCGCCAGCGCGACCAGGTGGAGCTCTGGATACCCGAGGTACGAGCCAACAGCGTAAGCACCGAGGGAGCAGAGCAAGATTGCGATCCCAGGCATCGTATCTACTCGCTCCAGGACCGGTCGGTAGTATCGCATTCCCACGAAGAGCGAGACTGGAACCAGCGCGATCAATACGGAAGAGATGAAGGGAGACGCCTCAAGCAGGTTACGGAGGTACTCGGCGTCCCAGCGGACCATGAACGCCAGGGCGGGAATTGGGATCGCGAGGATTGCGACTTGGAGGGTCCTTGAGCTTATCGTGCCTTGCTCACCTACGCTACGACGGCAAGCCTCGCCGTCGCCGTCTGAGTGATGGGGTCGTATCCGCATCCCAAATGCCTTACAGGCTTGCCTGACGACAATGCGAGGGTCTCTGAAACCGAGGCCACAAGAGGACAGCCGGTGGTCCCGCAGACGTTCTTGGTCATGAATTCGTTTACGCACAGCGACCTCACGAATGGCTTTACCATCACGGTGTCGATGCCCTCTTTCTTCTGACGGATCCTGACACGTTGGGCCAGGCCGAGCCCGTCCACCATCACACGCGGTAGCCAAAGGTTGACGTAATCAAACCCCTTTCCTCTGAGATCTCCCAGCTCCCTCTCGTAGGCCTCGTAGAGACCGTGACCACATGGAGACAGAGATGAAGGGGGAGAGGGGTCTAAGCCTTGTTCGAAGCTCACCGTCAAACCGGTCTCTTCGGGCGAGTAGACTGCGCTCCCCCCGTACTTCTGCTGCTTCATTGCTGACACCATGACCTGCATGGAACCGAGCAGGCTCATCGACGCGGGGTAGAGCTTCATCCGAGGTTCAGCCTCGTAGGCCAGTAGGAATATGCCGATTGTGAAGCACGAAACCGAGGCAATTTCAACCGCGAGGTTTGGGAGCAAGTAGGCGACAACAAACAGACAGGTGCTAACCAGGACTAGAAGTCCTCCAGTGATCTTCGAGTGCGAGGAGCGTCCGCGCCACATCTTCATGCGTAGAGTGTCCACATCGTTCAAGTTCCTATCTTCGACTGCCATCCGGACTACCGCCGCGGGAACCTGACCCGCCCCGTCATCTGCGCTCCTTCTCTTCTGGGTTGACCCTTGCCTTGAGCCTGGCATTGGACGAATCCTGTCAGACGGGAGAAGACGCGGTCTGAGGCTCGGGCTTCGATTTGAACCAGTCGAGGTAGCATTTGATTCCCTCATCGAAACTCACGCTGGGCCTCCAGCTGAGAAGCCGGAGCGCTTTGGCATTCGAACAGATTGTCCTTGGGAAGTCGCCATCATAGCCGGGCAGAAACTCCGGGCTAGTATCTATTCCGAAATACTCCGCCACCTTCCTGGCGACGTAGCTAACTGAGTAGTCTTTGCCGTACCCGACATTGAGCACCTGACCAACCGCATTGTCGGACATGGCGCCCATGGCCGTCGCAGAAACCACATCTGAGACGTAGGTGAAGTCTCTCGACTGGGATCCATCTCCGAAGATCCGCGGGCGCCTGCCGTCGGCGATGCTTCTGGTAAACGACGCGACTACCATGTCAGGTCGCCCCCTTGGCCCGTACACCGAGAAATACCGTAGACAGACGACCGGGAGGCCGAAGGTCTCATAGAAAGAAAGGCAGTACTTCTCCCCTGCCAGCTTAGTTGAACCGTAGAGATTGGGCGGGGACTGTGGATGCTCCTCGTCCATTGGAACGCGCACGGGCTTCCCATAGACGGACGAAGACGAGGCGTACACCAGTCTGCTGACGTGGTTCTTCTTCGCGGCGAGGAGAACGTTGAGCGTCCCAGTCACATTCACGTTATTGGCCTTCTCTAGGTGTTCGTTGCAGTACCTCACCCCGGCCTGGGCTGCCTCGTGGAAGACAACGTCCACCCCCCTCGCGGCGGCCTCAAGGCGCTCGAAATCCAGGATGTCTCCATTTATCACTGTGAAGCCCTTGTCTGTCAGGTGGTGTGCTATGTTCGCTTCCTTCCCCGCGTAGAAATCATCGAAGTTGTCATAGACTACAACCTTACTTCCTAGTCGGAGGAGGAGATCTACTAGTGTAGACCCAATGAAACCCGCACCTCCCGTCACCAAGACCTTCTTGCCCGCTAAATCCAACTCGGCCGGTTCCTCTATGCCAGCTGGTCGTAGGTGTGGGAAATCCTGAGGGCTAGCTCGTCGAAAGTGAAATCCTGCGCCCTTTCCTTACCCTCTGCTCCTAACCGTCGGGATAGGTCCGGATTCCCGAGCAGCTTCAGTATGCAGTCGGCGAGCGAATCTGCGTCCCCATATTGAGTAATAAGGCCGCACTTCCCGTAGCCCACCTCATAAGGCAAACCCCCGACATTTGTGACGACGACCGGCCTCCCCTGAGCCATCGCCTTCATCACTGATTGGCTGAACCCTTCGAAGCTGCTTGGCATAACGAAGACGTCACATGCCGCTAGGACTTCCAGCTGTGCTTCTTCCCCGAGCATCGGGGGGAGAACGAGGACACTTTCAGAGACCCCAAGCTTCGCTGCCTTGTTCTTGATTATGGAAACGAAACCGGAATAGTCGGGACCGACAATCATCAGCCGCGCATCTGGAAATCGCCTGTTCACCCTCTTGATTGATTCCACGGCGTATTGGACTCCTTTCTGAGAACTTATGCGTCCCAAGTACAGTATCAGAGGACCGCCAATATGGTGACGAACCCGGAAGTCTGATCCATCTCGCTGTCTTAGGGCGTCCTTTGGAATCCCAGAGGGCTCCAATCGAATCTTGGTTCTCGCGACGTGCATCGAAACCAGCCAGTACGCTATCGTGGGATACCTAATCATCACTAAGTTGCATCTGCGGAAGAGGGGCGGCGCGACCAATGAATCGTATGCCCGGAAGAGCACTGTTTCTACAACACCGTAACTCGAGTGAGTCTCAAGGGGGCCATAAGTAGTGACCAAGAATGGAACCTGGCCTGATCGGGCAGCCATAAGGGCTGGGAGGGCGTACGAATCATGACTATAGACGTGGACTATGTCAGGTGCATCTCTCTTGAGCTCATTCAGTAGGTCCGGCCAAAACCTCAGCCGATAGCTCAGGTCGATGCGGACGTCAACGCGATGCACGTTGATACCGTCGAGCTGCTCATGGTGGTTCGGAATCTTTCTACCCAAAACAGAATCCGGCGTGTACACATGCACCTCGTGCCCCAGCTCCACAAGTTCCTTCCCGACGCCGTGGACATAGCTCTCAATCCCGCCTATCATCGGGAAGAACGATGGGGACACTATTGCAATCGAGGGTCGGTTCATGGGGGGGCGAACCTGTTGTAAAGAGACTCGACCCTATCAGTAATGTTCTTCCATCTGTATCTTTCCGCATCCTGTCTCGCCATCTTGCCAAGCCTCTCTCTGTAATCGTCATCGTTGAGGAGTGTAAGGATCGCCTCGGCGAGCCCACTGACGTCTCTCGGCTCGACCAAGAGACCGTTCAGTCCATGACTTATGATGCTGCTGGGCCCGTCAGTTCTGGCTGCGACGACTGCCTTTCCATGGGCGGCAGCCTCGAGCAACACGATGCCAAATGGCTCGTAAACGCTAGGCAGGACTAGCAAATCGCATGCCTGAAGGGCTGCAAGCTTGTCATCTTCTGACAACCTCCCCGTAAACGTCACACGCCCGGAGATTCCGAGGTCAGCAACAAGGGTTTCAAGGTCTTCCCTGTATGTCGTCTCGTTGATATCAGTCGCCGGACCGGCTATCACGAGTTGCGCATCGGCGACCTTCGTCGCGACCAAAGAAAAGGAGTGGACCAGCACCTCTATGCCCTTGGTCCGGTTTATTCTCCCCAGATAGAGCACCACCCTTTTCCCCAGCAGCCCGAAATGTGAGATGAACGCATCAGTAACGGTTTCCTCGAAATGCTCATCCCCAACACCGTTGGGGATTACCGTGACCCTGTCCTTCGGAGCACCAAGGCCCACCAGAGTTCTCGCCTCGTGCGTTGTGAGGGATATGACGCCGTCGAACGCCCTTAGGGTCAAGGGTGCCATCATGTGGTCGTAGGCTGAGACCAAATCCCTCGCAAGAGGGCCCCTTACTTCCCCTGGATGGAACGGCGAATGGCTCGTCAAAATGCAGCTCGAACCAGTGATCTTTGATGAAAGTGCAGCGAGATCCGTATGTGGGTGTCTGAAGGAGTGCGCGTGAACGACGTCGTAATGACCGTCCAGGAGCTCCATTATGACTCCCGGCCAGAAGCTCCCGAATTCACCAAGAATCATAAGTGGGCGAAACCTCCTGACCTCAAGATTGCTGACCCTTTCGCTGGGAGCGAGGGCTTTCGAATCCCTCGAGTTCGCGCTTGTCAAAACGTGGACTTCGTGCCCGCGCTTGAGTAGCTCCGTTGAAATGCTGAGAACATGGTTCTCGACCCCGCCTTCCACCGGGTAGAAGAACGGGCAGACTTGGGCGATTTTCACCAAACAACACGAACCGTGATGTTCTTGTGAAGTCCTAGCCGGGCCGCGAGACTCCGGTCAACTGGCTGGGTTCTCCCGTGTGATCCAACGTTCCCGGGTGAGGTTCAGTCGCCCCGGCGCCGACACCTTTCGATGAATCCAGCCATTCGGCCAGGTCACCCAGGGTCGAAGTCTCCAATTCACTTGCCTCCCTGAGAGAAGACACATGACCGAGGACATCGTTCAAAGCCTCCAGCATCTCTTTGGAACGGCTACCATCCATTATGCTCCATGGATGAGTCCAAAAATGACAGACGGCTGAATACTCGCGGCACAGATTGATGTACTCTTTCATTAGACCTGACGCCCGGGCCGATTTCTGATCGACGTAGTAGACCGGCCGAACATTCCACAGGCCCCCGCATTGCACCGGAACCCCCACCGCGCGACTCGCGCCCCTGAAGGCCCTGAAGCCGAACTCGTTCAGCACTTCAAAGTGCGCCTCCCGGTTCCATGGGAAAGTGAAGGTCTTCGGTCGCGATTCTAGGTTGAGTACCTGTAGGCAACGTTGTAGGTCTGCGCGGAAAGCGTCAGGCGAGGCAGCTTGGGAGTCAAGGTGGGAGTAGGTGTGGATTCCAATCTCCTGAGGAATCTCTGAATCCGTGATCGAGTGATACGATCGAAGGTCATTCTCAGCCGTCTCGCCACAAATCGCCCAGGTTAACGGGATACGATACGCTTCCGACAGACGAAGCAGCTCGAGAGTTCCAATTCTGTTTGGGTCCCCTCTCTCGGGCCGGGTAACGTCGAAGTCGACGGAGAAGCAGAATACCGTATGTTTACCCTGGCGATAACACATCCCATCGTGAATCGGCCCGTAATCCACGTTGAGAGCTCTAAGCACTTTGCTCGCGATTGCGGGTGTGGAACCGAGGGGCATCTCTATCCCCTTCAGTGCTGTCCGCTTGATGGCCCGTTTGAACGTAATCCTCAAAATCCCTTGTGGATTAGGGTCTCACAGCGTAAGAATTTCATACCCATGCACATGATTTTCAAATTCATCAACCTTTTATCGGAACCCGACCCTATACTATAGCCGGGTTCGGGGGGGTGCCAAATCCTGGGGCTTCCCCACTCGTGGGGGTGCCCAGCCGAACCCACTCTTCCCAGGCAGGATTAAGCCCTACTCAGGGAAGAGTCTAGTCCTTACTGCCCGATAGTCGTCCAGCAGGCGGAGTCCATCGGTGGTCGATTGGTAGTACTTGCCGCCCAGGGTGCTTTCTGTCCGGAGTAGACCATTGACTTCGAGGGTCTCCATGATGCGGCGAAGCTCGTTGTACGAGATGTTTGCCTCCTTCATGATTTGAGTCGGACGAAGCGGTCTGAGTGAAGCGGCCTGTATGATGTCGAGATATATCTCCATTCTGGACCGCCGCTTGAGAGAGGTCACTTCGTGCTTAGGTTCGTTGATCTTCCTGATGTCGTTTATCATGAGTCTGACAGGGTTGTCCATGTTCTTCACGAGAAGGGAGACCTTCTCGCTGAACGCCTTTCGGTTGTCCGCATCGAGGTAATCCTCCACATAGTTAGCGATCTTCGTGGGATCGGTCGAGTGAGGGATGTATCTGTGGAGCTCCTCGACTGGCTTGGACGCTTCCCAGTAGATGGCGCTTATGGCAGGCTTGCCGAGGATGAAGGCCTCCATCAGCATCGTTTCAGCCGCGCCAAGGGCGACGTCAGCGTGAGAAACGGGGGATTCTACCATTGAGGATTCGAGCATCGTTGTCCCCATTGCTGAGTACTTCTCTCGCTGCGACTCGGTGCGCGGTAGGACCACAACCGAGGCATTGTCTTTTTTCACAATCTGCTTGACTGCCTTCTCAAGGATTGGCTCGTGCCTCGGGAAGAACGAAGCGAACTCTGGTTCGGGCCTGACAAAGACCACCGGGGAGCGTACCCCCATCTTCTCGTACGGGTTCTCGCCATCGGCTTGAGTCCCCTTCAAGTAACCGGTGTGGAAACCGTTGAACCACGCCACCTTGTCTGGGTCAGTGACCCCGTTCGTGTATAACTCTTGGAATGCATAGAACCTCGGCACATACACCCTAGTGGCCAGTGGGAAGACCATCTGGTTGACGTGCTTCTCCCTCTCGTCGTAGAATATCGTCCAGGAGGGTATGTTGAGACCAAACGCGACTCTGACGGCCTCAGGCCACCTTTCGGTCAGCAGCATGTCGGGCTTTTCGCGCTGAATGATCGGCACCAGCTTCTGGATTGTGTCTGCATAGGCCTCGAGCTTGAAGCCGAGCTCGCGCCCCCCGTGCTTTCCAACGGGAATGTACTCTATCCCCTTAGCGTCCAAGATCTGCTGGATGTTGTCGTGGTCCCTGGCCGTGACTACGAAATCGAACTCTGAACTGAGTTCCTTAATGAGTGGGGAGAAAAAGTTCGCTTGGAACGGCGTGCTCATCGCTACCCAAATCTTCCTGACCTTCAAAGGCTCCACGGGCGCCGAACCCGGTCCTGTACTTGTCATGTGAACACCAGCGTGATCCCGATTGCTAGCGCTGCGAATACGGCCTGCATTGCCAGGAGTGAGACGACTAGTCCCTCCTCTGTGATTGGCGAGACTCTCATGAAAGCGTGAACCACGGCCGGGTAGCCGGCCGGCTCCAACATGCCGTCGGGTCTGACCCTGGTGTTGCCGAACAGGTGCCTCTGCTTGAAGGGGTGCTTGTGCATCATCTTCAGGGAGAAGTCCATGGCGGCCGGGATGCTCAGCACTATGGCTTCGAACTCGAGACCCGACGCCAGGCCCAGCGCTGCCAGTGTAGCCCCGGCCATCAGCGTGCCTGTGTCGCCGGGGAAGATCTTCGCAGGATACCAGTTCAGCTTGAGGAATCCGATGTATGCGAAGGTGGCTATGCACCCCAGCACAGCGACAGTAGGATGTCCGGTAATGCCTGACAGGAAGGCCATCGTACCCAAGGAGATCGCCGCGCATCCTGCCTCGAGACCGTTGAATCCGGCGAGGAGGTTGGAGAAGTTGGCCGACGTAGTGATAGCGAGTGGAACCGCCACCAGGGGGTAAAGGAGACCTAGGTGGATGCTTCCTATCTCAGGTATGAAGATCCAGCCACGGCTCAGGAGGCAGAGCATCAGAGGGATTGAAGCCGCTACAATGAGAAACGGCTTGAACCTCTGGCTCAGCTCGACGACGTCGTCTGCGACCCCGACCAAGCCGGTGAGCGTAATGGTCGACGCCGCCGCGGCGAAGAGGACCGACTGGCCATCCAAGGCGAAGTCGACACTGAGGTAAACCGTCGAAGCTGCGGCGAGGGCGATTAGCACGGCGAGCCCACCCATCTCGGCCCTCACCGGGCCGCCCTGCTTGTGGATGTCCACGCCGCTGATGCCAATTGCGGGGAACTTCACACTCTCAAACCTAGCGACGGAGTAAGAGGTGACGAGGGCGACCGCCGCGGCGGCCGATCCCGCTAGACCTAAACTTACAGCTTCAGAGCTAATAGCCCGACCACCTTCCAGAATAGTTGAGTCCCGCCGGCGAACGCCGGTATCCAGACAAGAACTACGAAGATCATCCGCCACACGGTCTCGAGCGCCGTGGCGAACTCCCAAGCAAGAAAGGCAGCCCCTGACGACAGGATGAAGGGGAGCAGCGATAACCCGATGACTGCAGCCTGCCTGATCATTGCGAGCCCTCGCTTGGGGGGACGAGCCCGGACGAGTCGGAAAGTGCTTCGTTGTTGACCCGTTCAAAGTCCGCCATTGAGCCGACGTCCGCCCAGTAGGCAGACTCGTAGTAGGAATTGATCCGCTCCCCCTTTGCAATCAGGGAGGGGAACGTCTCGGTCTCCAGACTGCAGACCCTTCCCTGTGGGATGGATTCGAGGAGCCTCGGCTCGAGGACGTAGACGCCCGCGTTTGCCATGTAGCTCAGCGTCGGCTTCTCCTCAAAGGCCGTGACCCTTCCGTCGTCGCCCACGATAATGTGGCCGTAGGGTATTCTGACCCCGAATTCCTTCAGAGCTACTGTGGCTATGCCTCCCTTCTTCTTGTGGGTCGCCGCCAGGTTGGCAACATTCAGGTTTGTTATGATGTCCCCGTTCATCGCGAGGAAGGGGCCGTCAACGAAGTCACTCGCGGTCTTCAGCTGTCCTGCGGTGCCCATTGGCTGTTCGGCTTCGGCGTACCGTATCTCGACCCCCAGAGCCGCCCCGTCCTTGAAGGTGTCCGTGATCTGCTTCTTGAGGTAGGCCACGCAGAGTACGAACTCCCTTATGCCATAGCCTTCGAGGTATCTCAGGGTCCTCTCTAGCAACGGCTTGCCGCCGACGGGCAGGAGGCACTTCGGGACCACGTAGGTAAGGGGTCTCAGCCTCGTGCCTGCTCCGCCGACCAGCAGAACAGCCTTCAACGATTGCTCCGTTCTGTTGGTTTGATTGTGACCGTCAATGCGCGAAGCGCCCTCCTGTGCTGTTCGAGAAGACTTGACCCAGGTACACGGCATACGACCTGTCGTTCCTCCACGAACGTGCGGATCTGTTCCCTGATGCGACGGCGAATTCGGAGAAGGCCCAAGCGAGCTTGATGCCTCTCTGGAGCCATGCGTACAGCGTTTCTCCGCACTGCTCCAACTTCTTCAGTATCGAAGCCAACGCGCGGAGGAGGTCGAGGCTTGAGAACTTCAGTTCAAGCCGCGTAGCCAGATACAGGATGGATCTCTCCGTCCTGTCCAGCGAAAACCAAGCGCCCCTTCGCTTTGATGCGGTGATGGCCTTTCTCAAATGATTCTTTACCCTTAGGGAGAATGCTCTAGACTCATCTGCGTAGACGCAGTGCATGAGGGGTGCCAGCGCGCTTTCCCTAGATTTCTTATTTAAGCAATTTGGCGGAAAACGAACTAATAGTATGGAACTATAGTTAGGATGTTCCATTCTAGAGGCAGTGCGGGCGGAATCGCTGTCAGAGAGTTCAGACCCGAAGAACCGAGGCCGCAGGCTGAGAACGGGCGGGAAGACCGTCGCCTTCGCAGGGGACTGAGACCGTCTCTGCCCGAGACCACTTCCAAATATCGATTGGAACAACTCAAAGGTTTAAGACTGACGAGCGAGGACTTCGAGGTGGAAAGAGTTGAGCGACGCCTTCGACGTGTCCCTCGGGAAGGTGAGCCTCTCGAAATATGTGGACGAGCTGCAGGACGAACTCTCCAAGATTCTCAAGGAAGTCGGGCCCGGCAAGACTGAGGCAGAGATGGAGGCAGGGAAGGAGCGCATCGAAGACCTCCTCAGGAAGCAGGCGGCCAGCCTGGCAAAGGAGACCGGTGTTGTGGGCAACTACGCCCTCGTCTTCATGCTGATGTCGAGCATCCTCACGACAGCCTGGACTTCTTTTACAATCAAGCGGACGATGATCGACACGACAAGGCCGTTCGAAGAAAGACTCAGGCTCGAAGAGCTACTTTCCAGCCTCCCCGTGACGTTGTCGGGAGTAGTCACGAGGTCGGCCGAACGCGCAGACATGTACGGCAAGAAATAGGCACATCCCGTTCCTCCGACTGGGAATCTGTATCCTCAAGACTGCTAGACTTTATACCTCTTGGCCCTTTGACCTGAGCTAGGGAAATGGCAGGGCCATACGACCAGATAATCCAGACCGTTGCCGACTACCTCCAGAAGTCAGTCGCTCCGTACTTGGTGGTTCTCGCCATAGCCTTCCTCACGACCGGCTTCGCTGTGGCTCTGCAGGGAAGGAGAAGGAAGGGGGCGCTCAAGAAGGCGCTGAGAGCAGAAATCGATAACAATGCAGCAGTGACTTTGGCGATAGTGACCTACGCGGACGCGCAGCTATCCGGGGGCACCAGCGTCGCCCCAATGCCCACGTTCAGGCTACGCTCATTTCGAGAGTACGCCGACGCGGGTCTGCTAGAAAGGCGTCCGAAGAAAATCGCGGAAGAGCTGAAGCAGCTCTACCTCAGCATGATCAGCGTCAACAAGGCAGGAAGGAGACAGGAGGACCTGGCCTTCGGACCAGCAGCAGCCTTCCCCAACGCCCACATGCTCAGGCTGGATAACCTGACCTACGTAAGGGACACGACGCACAACATCATCGAGCCGTACATGGACAGGCTGAAGGACATCAAACTCTAGGACCGACTGGGGCCGCTTGTCGCACGGAACGGCGAGCCCCCCCGCCATCAGTCCATCTTCAATCCAAGGAGTCCAGTCTAGCCTGGCCTGGCTCAGCCCAGGTAACCATCTTCTCTCTTCCTCGAATCCCTGGCTGGGGCCAACATGGATTCGGAATACGTCGTGTTGCCCTTCTGGAAGGAAATGCGCGGTGAATTCGGCAGAATCCGGATTACGGCTTAACTACTCCCGGCGAGCATGGATGGACCGTGTATTTCGAGAAACTGGCTCTGGAGATAACAGCGACCACGGCAGGATGGGAGGTCATCAAGCCAGCGTGGTGTATGGGGACATCGGGGGTTGAGCACAGGTTCACGTTTCTTGCGTCCGACTCGGGGCACATGTACGGTTTCGACCTCTATCCGGAGATCGGAGAGATAGAGGTCCTCCGGACATTCATCAAGGAGATGGACACTGGGGCCTCGGGAGTCCTTGTCTGCCTGAGCGGCAAGCCGAGCGGAAGGGCGCAGGATGTTGCGGCTGAGCTTGGCGTGAGAATCCTCAGCCCGGCGGAAATAGGCGGGTTCTTCAAATCGGAGAAGATGCTGTTGCTGAACCGCCGGGAAGCGCAGGAACCCGACCTGCGCTGAAGTTGAAAGAACCTCAGTGGGAGACTGGCGGATCAGAGCATCCAAGGAGTAATGGTCATCTAGCTTATGTGTGACTGGAGGCATCCGGACCAATCTCAGAGCGCGAATGGAGCTCTCTAGTCGAGAATCTCGTCTACGACCTTCTGGTAGGAGCGGACCATCTCTGCCCCGTTTTGAGTTATCTGATACCTGCGCCTGCTGCCGTACTCCTCGACCTTCAGCAGCCCGGCCTCTAAGAAGGCCCTGAGCTGGCTCTGAAGCACGTTCCAGGACAGATTTGCCTTGTACATGATCTGGGTCGGCTTCCCGTAACCCTGCATGACCACTCTGAGTATGTCGACCCTGATCTGAAGCAGGGACCTGCGCCCCTCCGCGAGTTCCGAACGGTGGAGGAACCTCTCGGTCGCCGGATTCAGAAGACTCTCAGACATGCATTCCGGAATCGCGGCCTTCGCACAAATAGCCTTTGCCTAGAGATAACCCGAACTCAGAGTCCATATCTGGAGTGCACGCTTCGTCAAGGATGAGGAGAGGATTCCTGTCGGATCGACAAGGGACAACATGCTCTGGACAAGGGTACTCGAAAGAAAGCACCCCGCACAGGAGCGCGCGCTGAGATGTATCTCAGCCTGGCAGCCCGGTTTGTAGACGGAACCCGCCTCCTGCAATCGTAGTCTTCATGACCTAGCGTGCATGAACTCCGAAAACAGATTGGGACTTCACAATGTCTTTAATGCTGAAGAAGGCAATTCCGAGACAATGGCAGAAGAGCAAAAGGGCAAGGAGGAAGCCGGCAACTTTACGGACAGTCTGAGAGACATTCAGGGTGAGTACATCATGCTGACTGAGCTCTACGAGAAGGAGAAGAGCTACGGACAGAAGCTCACTGACATGATGAAGACCCTTCAGGACGAGGTCGACTCCACGATTACGATCAGGCCCGACGCCATAGGCGGGCAGTGCAGGGAGGCGTATCTGGTCTCTGAAGCTGTCGTCGTCCTCGTGGACAACAGCGGGAACAGGATCTCCAGGCCTCTCTACAGACTCCCCGCTGCAACGATAGTCTCCGTAATAGAGGAGTGCACTCCCGAGCTCAGGCGCCTTCTGTTCGAGAAACGCAAGACAGAGAGCTACAAGGTGAGGTCCCTGGAGAGGGTCCTCAAGGAGCTGAAGAAGGCGCAGGCGACATTCAAGCAAAGCAGAAGGGATGAGATTGAAGAGCAGGAAGAACCCAAGGACGAGATGAAGAACAGGATGGAAGAGCAGAAGCCCATCCAGAAGGAACAGACCGAAGTCACGCCGCAGCCGCGGCCTTTGAGAGAGGGGTTCGCGTTCAAGGGAAGTTATGGGGAGAAACGCGAAGTGCCCGGCATCTCTCCTTGAATTCTCGGGTTCGATTCCTGAAAGAACCTTATCGGAGCCCTGGGAGGTCGTCTCCTGGTCATGCTGGAAAGAGCGAGATCTAGGATGAAGGAAAGGCGTCAGACGGTGCGGCTCAGGGAGACGAAGTTCCTAATGTCCTTCGATGTCTCAAAGCTAAACGGGAGGCTCGTGATACTACTGTCCATCTTCATCGCTCTGAACTGTTTCGATGCGCTCACGACGTTGGTCGCGATTAACGCAGGTCCAAGCTTTGTCGAGCATAACCCCCTTGCGGCGAGCCTCTTCAACCTGCACTTTGCAGGGTTCATAGCCGCGCTCGTGCTGAAGTACATGCCGGTCGTTCCGCTGGTCTATGCGACTTACTTGAAGGAGAATGCCTCGCGCCCACTCGCCATCAGGATCGTGAAGGTCAGCGCCTTCGTGGCTCTGGTTGCCGCAGACCTCTTCTACTTGGCTGTGGTCGGCTCCAATCTCGGGACGCTTGCGTCATACTATCACTATCTCACCATGGGCTGAAAGGGGATCCCTGGAAACCTTCATAACTATGAAGAGGCGACCGGCGAAACGTGATTCCTGAGACCGGGATAAGCGCCATTTCCGGGGTCCTGAGGTTCTACTCACTGAACGACGTCAGGCGGTACATGAAGGAACTGTTGAACACTTACCAGAGGGAGTACGACAAGTCCTCCAACATCATCGGTTCACTGCTCAGGACGGACGGGGGAAAGTCGATGGAGGTCATAATGTCGAAGGGGTGGACGAAGGTGGGAAACCTATTCCTCAACGTGGCCGATTCGGAGAAGGGCGCGATGGAGGTTGTTTTCCAGATTGTAAACGAGATGAAACCCAGGCTCGCGAAGACGGAACAGGTGCTGAGGTCGTTCGACAGCATCGAAGGGCTCCCTATCCCAGATGATGCCACATTCCTGCTCTACCTCAGAGACGGTGTCCCCGAGAGGCTGATAGTCGACACGGTCGAGACGAAGCCCCAGAAGTTCCTGTTCAACGGCACGTTCAAGACCGAGTAGGCTCGCCTGTCTCTCGACGGCAAATGCAACCCAAACTGGATTGGGGGCCAATATCGCATTTCGGTATAGCTTTTAATCAATACCTTTGCAACCCAGGCGCAGAACATGCTCCAAGTGAGCGTCCTTATCGAGAGAGTTGATGCGGCGCGTCTTTCCGACAAGGTGAGCGAGAACTCGCCCTCGAACTACAGCCTGAACGTCTCGATGTCTGAGAGGGATAGGAGCCCCGAAACGCTCATTCTCAAGTTCACACTCGAACTGACCAACCAACCTCAACTGGCGAGGATTGCGATATCTGGCATCGCCACCCTGACCGGCGCCAAGGATGAAATCCAGAGCGGACTAGCCTCGCTCAACGATAAGACTCCACCATTGGTCCTCACGACCATCTATGAAAGGATCTACGGCCTGCTCTACCTCGTGGCAGGCTCGCTGAAGGTGCCTCATCCTCTCCCGACTCTCCTGAGATCCTCTGGTGCAGAGAAGAAGTAGACTCCCGAGATTGGCCAGACGGAGCTGAAAGCCTGCGGTCTTTCTTAACCTCCGCAGTATTTAAGCTGGGGCATGCATCAGAGCGCCGTTTTCCGAGACTAGTTTTGGAATCTGCACGTAAAACCTATTAGGAGTACTATGCCTTATCCGAGACATGGACACGAACGCGAACTATGGAACGCCGTCTTCCGAGGACCCGCTGGGTCAGGTGAGAAGGTCGCCCATGGAGATGGTCTGCGATATTCTCGGCGTCGTGTCGGAAGGTCCGACCAAGCCGACGCACATCCTCTACAGGGCTAACATGAGCTGGAGGGTGCTTTCGTCCTACCTAGACTTCCTCCTGAAGCGAGGACTGATTGAAAAGGAGGACCAGGGCGGAAAGCGGTGCATCTACACGCTCACGGTGAAGGGAAGGTCGATTCTGCAGCTCTACGACGGGCTGCGGCTGAGCTTGAAAGGGACCGTCAACATAGGAAAGGACGGGGGTGTGAGCCAGATCCTCGAAAGCGCCTCTATAGTGGAACCGCGAAGGACTTCTTCGCTCTGGTCGTAAGGAACCGACCGAGAGCCTTCTCCTGCTCGCTGAGGAGGTCTCTCGTCTCCTTGTAGTTTTCGAACATCCTCGTGAAGGTCCTTCCTCTCTCTGTGGTCTGGTAGCAACGGGTTGCCGGCTGGTACCCAAGCAACTCGTTCAGAACCAGCTCCTCGATGTACTGGTTGAGCTGCTTCAGGTTGAGGGACGATTGGTACATTATCCTCGTCTTCCTTTGTCCGCCGGCCGCGGCCTTCAGTATCGCATATGTGATCTCCCCGGAGTCCCTACGCCTGTGTCCGTTCAACGAAGGAAGGTAGTGCCTGGATTTTGAATTAAGACTTTTCGTCATTTCGCAAACATCGTCAGCCGGAGATTAGGCTACTCGGTTAATTCATGCCATGACGGTTTTGGTCAGATACCAGTTCGGACTATGCTATCCGACACGCTCGACCACGACTTCGCAGAGGGCGTCCCCTTTTGCGACGCACTTCTCCTCGAGCACCCGGTGGGTTGCGCCCATGATCTCGTCAGCAATCCCTGCGATTAGGCCCGTAAGCATGTAGCAGACAGGCTCGCTCGCCTCCTCGATGTGGAGGCAGAAGATGCAGTTCCGCAGCACTAGCCGGGCCTGCCCGCCCGATAGGTCGCCTCCGTTAAGCACGAGCTCCCCCCATCCTGATTCCCTCGAGAAACGTTGAAGCGATTCTAGCACGTCATGCTCCGTCCTCTGCTGCGACTTTGCGACTCCTCCCAGGTACCTCCCGTAGCTGTAGCCCATCCTCTGCAGGATCACGGCAGCCCCTGAGACGAAGGTGGTTGTGAGCTCCTTCTCAAGTGTCGCCCACCCGAGGGATCCCATCGCAATGACCCTGATTCCGTCAGACCTCCTCTTGATTGTCCCGTGACGGAGGTCTACGTCGAAGAGGTCGTCATTTGGGGGTTCCTTCCTCTGAGAGCCTCTAAACATTGTCTGTTCCTCCATACCTGCGCTTATGGCATCTTTATACTTCTTTTCCAGATGGCTTTGTGCGTTTTCCAATCTTGCCTAGCCTCGGAAGGGTTTTCTGGCCAATATCACCTGGAATGGAGGGAAGCCGGAGAACCTGATGCGGCGCACGGAGATGTCGCTCAAGCCGACTTCGCGGAAGGCCTTCGAGTATTCCCCGCCGTAGCCTGTGTCTATGATTCCGACCCTTCCTCCTTGCTTGAGCACCCTCGCGACCTCCTTGAAGGCTAAGACCCTGTCCTTCTTCTGAATCAGCCTGTGAAGTGAAAGGGCCGAGAGTATCACGTCGACAGACGAGTCTGTCAAGGGAAGGCTCCCAGTGTCGGCCTTCACTGGTGCGACCCTCTCCTGTACGCCCTCTTGCGCAGCGTTGGCCCATATCGAGGAAGGATCGTTTCCAGTAAGATGACTCTTCTGCCAGAGGTCCACTCCGACCGAGTATCCGCCCTCGAGGCGCTTGCTCGCCAGGACCATCCCGAGCCCCCTCCCGCAGCCGATGTCGAGGACGACTTCGTCGCCGCCCCAGGGAATATCTGCGATCAGCTTCGACATCTCTGCGACCTTCCCCTTCTGGCTGCTCCTGTAGAGGGCAGCAGCGACCGCGAGGATTAGAAGACCGACCGCCGGCCCTACGACCAGACCGAGCAGCCCAACCCGCGCCAGACTGGGGTCGGTCCGTGTGTAGACCGCGACGTCGAGTCCAATTGTGATGGAAAGGGCTCCGGCAATCAGGAGTTCGATGATGGACCTGGGCTCGTCAATCCCATACCCGGCCTCGCCTCTGGCTGCAAAAGGCGGAGTCGCCCTCCCTGAAGCCTCAGTCTCGACGCTGGGGGTGGAACGACTCATCCTCGCTTTTCGCTTCAGTTGAAATTTGTTTATAACGATTCGCCCGGCCTGAGCAGCCTAGAGTGCAAAGCCCATGAGGTAGTGGGCCAGGGCAATGGCTATCAGGCTGACTACCACCAAGGCGATTGCATGCTTGAAGCCGTCTGAAAGCCCGCTCTCGCCCATCTTCCCTGCGACTATGCCGATGACGAAGGTATCGAAGACCGCGGTGGTGAGGAGCATGTCGATTGTCTCGGGTTGCACCTTCGGGGTCGAGGCGCTGGCGAGCCCGGTCGCCGCGGGCGCGGACAGGAGGTAGACCATGATGAATGTCGTGATGACGACCATGATTCCGGCAATGTAGGTGATGTAGACGAATGGCTTCAGGGCCGCCTTCCTGTCGCTCTCCATGTCGTTTATGTTCCGTGTGAACTCCGCCATCTCCGAGAAGCTCCGGATGGTCCCTCCGCCCACATCGACGACCTCGATCAGAAGGGTGCCGATTGCCCTGGTGACCCAGCTCCCCACTGCACTGGTGAACGTCGTGATGACCTTCGACAGCGAAACTCCCCACGAAAGCTGCGCCCCCATCTTCTTCACATGCTTCGAAAGGGCCCCGTAGTGTCTGCCAGTGAGCCTTTCTATCGCCACCTCGGGCGAGAGACCCGTCTTCCTGCCCTCGGCCACATCACGAATGAACTCGGGCAGAACCTTCTCGAGACTCCAGCGTTCTCTCGAATACTTCATCGCTGCGATGGCAGGCAGTGAAGCAGCTATTATCAGCGTACCCGACAGACTCTCGAACAGGTAGAGAGGCAAGAAAGGTGGAGCATTCAGGAAGTGGGTAAGGAAGAAGAATATCATCGCGGGCACAATGGTGTAGATGAAGAGCTTGTAAGGCCGATAGTCGACGTACGGCCACTTCGGTTGCACGGCGTCGATCAGCCAGATGAACACGGCTGAGATTATGGGGACCAGGACAAATGCGAACATGTACAGGCTGTTGAGCCCTGACAGGTTGTTGCTCAGTAGGGTCTGAATCATGTACAGAGTGTATAGCACCATTCCCAGTATGACGGTTACCGTGAGGTAGGCTTCGGCCAACGTACCTGTGGTGTCTGCTGACCTCTTCACCGCGGAGGTTTTGTGCTCCATGGTGTCACGGAGTTTCATGCCGACGTATGCGATGAAGTCACCACCGCTCTTCAGGATGGCGGTGTAGCCGAAGAGGAACTCCGAGAACCTCTTGCTCGGACACCACCGCGCGACTCTTTCGATTGCGGTGATGGGGTCCTGGCCGAAGACGTCGACCTCGACGAGTATCCTTTTTGCTTCCTTGGCCGATGCGGGAAACAGCTTTATTTCGCTGATCCTTCTGAGCGTGGTGAGAGGAGATACCCCCCCGCCCGCCAGGACAGACAGGTATCCGATGACGAACGGAAGCTCGGTGTCGATTGAGGAAGCCCGGTTTGAGGCGCTGATCTTCGGAGCATTTATGACCAATGTGAAGACTATGATGATGAGAGGGATAGCGACGAGCACTCCCAACAGCCAAAAGACACCGAACCTAGCGGCCGCAACGTAGGTGCTGATCGCAGACACTACCGCAGTAATGAGCGCTGAGAAGAAGGCGACAGAGACGAGGCCTTCCGGTGTTATCCTGAGGTTTGACTTCAGGATGTCGTCCCTAAGCATGGGAATGAAACGGGTGAACCTAGTCGCAGGTCGGGCGAAGAGCTTGAATGTGATAAGAGTGAATCTGTCGAAGAAAGTCAGGGGGACTTTCTTCTTCTGCCGGCTGGGAAGGACTACCTTGAAGCTCACTGCCGCTGACCGCCGGGTTTGTAATCTCCAGTTATCTCCGCGATCGCAATACCCTTCGCCTCGAGCTCGCTCGCAGCCGTGTTGAACACTTCCTGGGGCTTGGAGATGTAGAGTTCAAGTATCGGCGATAACTCCTTGAAGTTCCTGATGCCCTTTTGCTGGACCCACCTGAGGATGAGCGCGCGCCGGTCGATCTCCCTGAGGATCTCCTCCATCGGCATCCCCGTGTCCCTCGATATCTTCTCGAGCTTGGGGCTCTTATCATAGCTCGCCTTGAAGGTGTCCGTCCTCGGGTCCCACCTGAATGCCTTATTCAATTCCTGGTCGGTGATTATCTCGTCGATCGAGACGATCCTCCTCATTGCCTTGAAGCCGCCTCCGGGAGCGGGAACCGAGATCCTTCTCACCACAAAGGTGAGGTCGAGGAATGGAATGAAGGCCTTTGGGACGTTCATCGGTTCCGAGACGAGTCTCTGGAGCGCTGATGCTGCGTCGTCTGCGTGGAGGGTACATAGACCCCCGTGGCCCGTGCTGATCGCCTGGAAGAGGACGTACGCCTCTTCGCCGCGGACCTCTCCGACCACGAGGATGTCTGGCCTCATTCTCATTGCCGCCTTGACGAGGTCGAACAAGCCTACTTCGCCGGACTTCTCCTCAGTGGTTGCGTAGCTCTCCCTCGAGACCAGGGAGGTCCAGTTCAAGTGCGGGATGTTGATCTCTTGGACCTCTTCGATTGTGACGAGTTTCGTGCTCAGCCGGGTCAGAGTCAGGATCGCGTTGAGGAGGGTGGTCTTGCCTGCGCCCGTCGCTCCCACGACTATGGCAGTGGCCCTGTTCTGCATCAGGTACCAGGCATACGCGGCCATGTGGTGATCGAGCAGATTCAAGTTGAGCATGTCGACTATGGTCATAGGGTCTTCCCTGAACTTCCTTATCGTGGCCGAGCTTCCCTGGGGCGAGACCTCGCGCCTGAACGTTGCGACCAGCCTGTGCCTGCCCGGAAGGGTGCCCTGGACAATGGGGAAAGCAGTGGAGACGTGCTTCCCTGCCATGTGGGAGAGCCTTGTGACAATGTTGTCCAGCTGCTCTTCGTCGCTCAGGGTGACGTTCGTCTCCAAGCTCTCGTGGTTCTTATGATAGATGAAGAGGGGCTTGCCCAGCGAGTCGATCGAGATGTCTTCGATGTTCGGGTCTCTCATCATGCCGTCCAGGACCCCGAAGCCTACCAGGTCCCTCTCGGCGAAGTAGATGATCTTGGACCAAGAGGCGGCAGGGACCCTGATCGAGTACTTCAGCAGGATCTTCCTAGCCTGGTCCGCGAAGTACTGCCGCGGGTTTACCTGCTCCCTGGGGACAGTGAGTTCTGCCTCCAGGGCGTCGAGAAGATAGGAGTAAATCGCAGCCTCGGTCTTTGTCAGAGGGACTTCGTCGAGGAAGTATCTCTTCGCCTGGAGGGGGCTCTGCGCGATTACGGCGTAGGCGAACGGGCTGTTGACCGGATACCTCTCTGCCACCTTCCACGACGGAGGAATCGGAGTGCCAGTGAAAGGGAGCCTTATTTCGACGTTCTTCAGGAACCTGAAGCGCTGGGCCAATTCGATCTCCTGCTCCTCGCTGCTCATTTCCACCGGCGGTTCTTTCGGTGCCGGTTTCTGCAACTGGACGGTTTGCTGGCGTTGGCCGGACATGCTGGATGTCGTCGGTTTCCGTTCGGACGAAGAGGTCACGGTAAGGCGTGGGGAGCTTGGCTCCGCGGGCCTGGGCGCAGGTAGTGCAACTGGCGGCGATACTGGAGTCGGCGGAGGGGATGCTGCCGTGGGAGGAGACGTAGGCTTGGGAGGCGATTGGAGTACGGGCGTTGGCTTTTGAACGGCGGAAGTTGGAGTATCCTTGAATTCCGTTGGAGGAGATGCAGGCTTGGGAGGCGATTGGAGTACGGGCGCTGGCTTCTGCACTGTGGAAGCTAGAGTATCCTTGGGCTCCGTCTTATGGTTCTTCCACCATCTGCGGAGGAAGTGACCGAAAAGTCCCTCATGTTCGTCTCCGTCGGGTTCTTGGGCAGGCATTCTCAGCTGTCTATCCTCCTTGTCTCCTCCTGCCTATAACCCATATGGATTCCACGTCCATTCCATAAAAGCAGAATTGCCCGCTGCGGAAGGCGGGCCGCGATGCCTTCGATCCCTGGGTGGTCCGTGTCCCCGCTGTAGGTCGCAGTAATGGCGTACGAAGTGCAGATCTGTTCGGCGAAAGTGACGCTGCAGATCCCACTAGAGAGAACGCATTGACCAATCAAGGGCGCCCAAGTGACACCGCTCGACGGACTGGAAGTGAAGGTTACAGTTCTTGTTGGCGTGGTCGGTGTACCGGAGTCGGTGTCTGTCACCGTAACGGTGCACGTCGCCAGCAAACATGCGTAGTAGGAACTGCAGCTCACGCTAGCTACCACTTGACTTGACAGTGAAGGTCGCAGAGGCGGTGTCAGCCGGTACAGTCCCGACGTCGCTGCCGGATAAGGTGACCGTATACGGGCCGGCAGCTACCGACGGCACTGTGAATGAGCATGTGAAGGCGCCTGTGGGTGAGGTCGTTTGGGTGGTGCAGTCCTGTGCGGCCAGATGCACCCCATTGAATGTCATCGTACCGATTGTGGTAGATACAGAGAACCCTGAACCCGTTATCGCAACCGAGATACCCATCGGTCCCTGGATGGGAGACAGAGTGATCGTGGGGGTCGTTATTGTGAAATGTGCATGTGAAGGTGCCTGTGCCTGAGGTCGTTTGGGCGGTGCAGGTCTGCGCGGCCGGAGTCACCCCGTTGAATGTCATCGAACCGATTGTGGTGGCCACAGAGAACCCTGAACCCGTTATCGTAACCGAGATACCCTTCGGTCCCTGGGTGGGAGACAGAGTGATTGTGGGAGTGGTGACGGTGAAGGTTGTGGAGGCGATGTCAGCCGGTACGATGATCCAGTCGCTGCCACCTAGGATGACTGTCTTCGCGCCTGACCCGATCGACGGCACCGTGAATGTGCATGTGAAGGTGCCTGTGCCTGAGGTCGTTTGGGCGGTGCAGGTCTGCGTGGCCGGAGTGTTCCCGTTGAGTGTGATCATACCGATTGTGGTGGCGACGGAGAACCCTGAACCCGTTACGGTGACGGAAGTGCCGACCGGGCCCTGGGTGGGAGACAGAGTGATCGAGGGCGTCGTGACCGTGAAGGTCGCGGAGGCGGTGTCAGCCGGTACAGTCCCGATGTCGCTTCCGGAGACAGTGACGGTGTGAGCACCAGCCGTCTCGGCGGGCACGGTGAATGTGCATGAGAAGGTGCCTGTGGCCGACGTCGTCTGAGAGGTGCAGGTCTGGGTCGCTATCGTGCCTCCTGTGATGGAGATCGAGCCTATCGCCGTGTTGACGGAGTACCCTGTGCCGGTCACGGTGACGGAGGTGCTTACTGGACCCTGGGTGGGAGACAGAGTGATCGTGGGCGTCGTGACCGTGAAGGTCGCGGAGGCGGTGTCAGCCGGTACAGTCCCGACGTCGCTGCCGGATAGGGTGACCGTATACGTGCCGGCAGCTATCGACGGCACCGTGAATGTGCATGTGAAGGTGCCTGTGCCTGAGGTCGTTTGGGCGGTGCAGGTCTGCGCGGCCGGAGTCACCCCGTTGAATGTCATCGAACCGATTGTGGT
>JBEKHX010000009.1:0-110905 GCA_050012055.1 Nitrososphaerales archaeon | reverse complement strand
CGGTTCTTCGCGATAGACCGAGCGAAAGTTCTGCCTAAGCTCCGCTCGAAGGGAGTCCCAATCGTCTGACTTCGAGATGAGGTCCTTCACCGTAGTGTACAGAATGTATGAGCTCGTGTTCTGTGGTTATGTCACTTCTCTTAATATGCTCATGGCACAAGAATACGATTATGTCGGAAAGTAACCCAGCAAAAGCCGCAGTCAGAACCCGACTAGGATAGGATTTTGTTGCGCCTCTATCGGGAAACGAGTCATGTTCTGAGATTCTTGTAGACTCCTGGGCTTACGAACTCAATGATACCAAGGTCTCGCAGCGCCTGCAACTGCTGGCGTATCTTGGGCCTGATATTGCGGTTCTTCGGGTGCTTCGCGGCGAGTTCTGCTTCGAAGGAGTACACGTTCTCCAATGTGAACGTCGAGTAGAGCCGTTCGACGCACCTCAAAACGTCGGCCAGCCAGCCACGGGCCTGGGGCGCGGCTTCTAGCAACCGGTCGCTCTGCTTCCATTGCAAAAGAACTTCCGATTGGGGGCGGACGACGCCCTCTCGTATGACATTAATCCGAGCGAGCGCAGGTACTTCGACCAAAGATATGAGGCACCCTTGCCATCCTGCGCGCCTGGCGTCGTCGCCGAGCGGCCTTCGTGGAAGGAGACAGCTCGGCGTGATGCATGCCCTGTGAACGAGGTCGAGGTCCGAGACGACCCACTTCACAGGGTCGTAATGCAGGAGGATCAGCGACGGGTAGGCGTCTTGAATGACGCCCCTCAGGGCCGTGTGGTATTCCGAATCCAGGACTGATTTGCCGAACTCCCTCCTGGAGGCCTTCAGCTGGAACCTTTCGTGACATTCGACAGAGTGGAAGTCGTAAAGCGGCGTGTTGGCCCGGTATGGAGATAGATCATCTCCGCAAGAGGGACAATAGAAGTTGTCGAGAGTCCATCGTTCTGTAGATAGCCTGGCGAGTTGTGAAGCGCTCTTGTACCCAGACTCGGCGATGAGGTTCAGTTCCAAGTCTAGGGCAGCAGGTAGAGCTGGAACCTTGATCAAGGTTCGTTCTTGGACAAGCTGCGGCGATACGGGGGGGAGGGGCCTACTCCTCGCAGGTGACAACTGCATACAAACAGATCCTCAAAGAAGGTTTACTTCTAGGGTCCAGCTTCTAGGGTCCAAAGTCCAAGATTGCTCAATCTGGGAAGTAATATGATTATATGAAAAGGAAAAAGTGTGCGTCGCCCCCTAACTACACTGCTACACTGTCCGAGGAGCCCACTTCGTCTCATGTGGACGTTGTCCCGGGAACTCAGTGTAGAAATCTGACCAGATTCTGCTCGCCCCAAATACCCCAGGTTTACGCAAAACTGGGGCCGGACCGTGGACCATGGTCCGAGGCCGACCGAATGTACCGAGGTCTGGTCCAAGCCTCAATGCTCCCTGAACAGCGTGTAAGAGCAAAGAGGAGGGCCACGCGCTATTCTCCAAGACTGACTGAAGGGTCACGGATTCGAATTCGTGGAGACTGCACCAACGGCGATGCCTTGGGGGTTGTGGTCGGGCCGAAGGCTAGACTTAATCCTACGGGAATTGACGGAGACGTGGATGGCAGCTGGAGAGAGGGGGAAGGAGATCAGCTTTGAAAACAAGCTCTGGCAAGCAGCTGACAAACTGCGCAGCAACATGGATGCCGCGGAGTACAAGCATATAGTTCTCGGACTGCTCTTTCTGAAGTACATCTCCGACGCCTTCAATGAAGTGCATGAAGAGCTCCGACAGGATTCGACATCAGATGCCGAAGATGTCGACGAGTATCATTCCAGGAGAGTATTCTGGGTACCCAAGGAAGCAAGATGGGTCAACTTGGAAAGTAATGCGAAGAAGCCTGAGATAGGAAAACTGATCGATGACGCAATGGATGCCATCGAAAGAGATAATCATTCTCTCAGAGGCGTCTTAGTGAAGAACTATTCGAGACCAGGCCTAGACAAACAAAGACTTGGGGAGCTGATTGACCTCGTAGGAACTATCGGCTTAGGTGATCGGGAGAACAGAAGCAAAGATGTTCTCGGTAGAGTCTACGAGTACTTTCTTGGTCAGTTCGCTTCTGCAGAGGGTAAGAGGGGCGGACAATTCTACACCCCGAGAAGTATTGTTAGGCTGCTCGTCGAGGTGTTGGAGCCCTACAAGGGCAGAATCTTCGACCCATGCTGCGGCTCCGGCGGCATGTTCGTCCAGAGCGAGAAATTCATCGAAGCGCACGGAGGAAGAGTCGGCGACATCTCCATCTACGGGCAGGAGAGCAACCAGACAACCTGGCGTCTGTGCAAGATGAACCTGGCGATAAGGGGAATAGAGTCAGACCTGGTAAAATGGAACAATCAAGGAAGCTTCCTGAATGACGAACATAAGGACCTGAGGGCAGACTTCATCCTCGCCAATCCACCGTTCAACGACAGCGACTGGAGTGGCGAACTTCTGCAGGACGACGTAAGGTGGAAGTTTGGGGCTCCTTCAAGGGGTAACGCCAATTTTGCTTGGGTCCAACATTTCATCCATCACCTTTCACCCACGGGAGTTGCGGGTTTTGTTCTGGCCAACGGGTCGATGTCTTCCAACAACTCAAACGAGGGAGAGATTCGCAAGAACATCATAGAAGCTGATCTGGTCGACTGCATGGTTGCGCTGCCATCTCAAATATTCTACAACACGATGATTCCTGCCTGCCTATGGTTCATCGCACGCAATAAGAAGAATGGCAAGTTTAGAGACAGAAGTGGCAGTGTGCTATTCATTGACGGGCGAAAACTCGGAACGTTGATTGACAGAAGGCACAGAGAACTCAAAGAAGAGGATATCAGGAAGATTTCTGACATCTACCATTCCTGGAGAGGAGAGCTAAAGGACAAGAAGTACGAAGACAATTCTGGTTTTTGCAAGTCTGTGTCATTGGAGGAGATTCGGAAACAAGGCTGGATCCTGACGCCTGGGAGATATGTAGGAGCGGAGAAGGAAGAAGACGACACAGAGGTCTTTGAAGAGAAGATGAAACACTTGACTGTCGAACTTGCAGAACAAATGGAAAGAGGACAACTACTAGACGAAGAAATACGGAGAACCTTGCGGCAGGCTGGATTTGAGTTGTGAGATGCCGAGCATGGTGAGTACATCAAACTGGAGCAATACCCGACTTGGCGACCTTCTCACCATAAAACATGGATGGCCTTTCAAGACTGCGTTCATTTCCGAACACCTAACAGGCAAACCTATCGTTGTGAACATTGGAAATTTCAAGTATACAGGTGGCTTCAGATTCGACACGACGAAAGTGAGAGAGTATGACGGCAAGTATCCGCGAGAATACGAACTAAAGCCAGGTGATATCTTGCTCATCATGACATGTCAGACTAGCGAAGGAGAAATACTCGGGGTGCCCGCTCGTGTGCCGGATAATGGCCGAGTATACCTTCATAATCAAAGACTGGGCAAGGTAATAGTTACATGTCCTGGGAAAGTGGATCCAGATTTCTTATATTGGCTTTTCTTATGGAGCAAATTCAATCGATGGTTATTCGATTCTTCGTCAGGGACCAAGATCTTGCACACTGCACCAAAACGGATTGAAGGGTTTGAATTCGACTTACCCTCGCTAAATGAGCAGCATGCCATCGCGAGCATTCTTGACTCGCTGGATCGTAAGATTGAACTCAACCAGCAGATGAGAGATACCCTCGAAGCAATCGCCAAGGCAACCTTCAAACACTGGTTCACCAACTTCGAGTTTCCTAACGAGGAAGGCAAGCCCTACAAATCGTCAGGCGGAGAGCTGGTTTACAGTGAGGAATTGGGGAAGGAGATTCCGAAGGGATGGCGTGTTGGAGAGCTGGAGGAATTCATCGACTTGGACAAAGGCCTTTCCTACAAGGGAGAATTCCTGTCTAACAAAGGCACTCCCTTGGTAAATCTCGGAACAATTGCCCCGGGATCCGGATTCATCTATGAGGGATTGAAACACTACACCGGAAAGTACAAGGAAAGGCAATTGGTCAAAGCAGGAGATATCGTAATCGCAAATACCGACATCACCCAGAGGAGGGAAGTTCTTGGAAGCCCGGCAGTAGTCCCGCCCTATTTAGGGTCGGAGAAGGTGCTTTTCACGCATCACATCTTCGCTGTGAGAATCAAATCATTCCTACCCGTGTCGTTCATTTACTATCTTCTTCAAACGAAAGGATACAAGGATCGCGCCAAGGGATTTGCTACTGGAACGACAGTTCTCGCCCTACCTAGAGATACCGTCTTGGCCCTTCCTTTTGCGGTACCAGACAAGACGGTTGTCGAGAGATTCAACGCCCTATTCTCTCTGATATGTCAAAGAACGAATACATCAAATATGCAAAGCAGGCATTTGGCTCGAATAAGAGACTCGATTCTGCCAAAACTGATGTCAGGGAAGATCAGAGTTCCTGTTGAGGTCAGATAGTCATGCCGAAAGCAATACACGAATCAGATGTCGAAGAGAACGTTCTAGCTGTACTGGAGAATCTGGGCTACCAGGTAATCAGGGGGGAAGACGAGAACTATCTTCCAGGCGGTCGCTCTGCGCTAAGAGCTGACTTCAAAGAAGTTGTTTTAGCAGAGAGATTGAGGAATGCGCTGAGGAAGATCAATCCATTCGTTCCTGAAGATGCAAGGGAGCGGGCGGCAAAGCAGGTTCTCAGGACTGAAAGCCAGAAGCTGGTCGAAGATAACGAGAGCTTCCATAAGCTACTCGTCGACGGAGTGGACGTTCCGCTCCAATCAGATGACGAAGAAAGGTATCAGAAGGTCTGGCTATTTGACTTCAAGAACCCCGAGAACAACGACTTCCTAGTCACCAACCAATTCACCGTAGTTGAGAACAACGTCGAAAGAAGGCCAGATGTCATCATATTCGTGAACGGGATTCCTCTGCTGATTCTTGAGCTGAAGAACCTTGCAAATGAGGAGGCTACGATCTGGACGGCATATGATCAGTTCCAGACCTACGAGGACCAACTGCGCTACCTGTTCAGATACAACGAAATCCTGGTCATCAGCGATGGAATTGAAGCAAGAGCAGGGACCATCACCTCGGAAAGAGAGAGGTTCATGCAATGGAAGACGATTGACGGTGAAGGGCCGAGGAAAGGACTGACAGAGATCGAGATTCTTCTCAGAGGAATGTGCGACAAAGGTAGGCTAATCGACATCGTCAGGAATTTTGTGGTTTTCGAAAAGGACAAGGAAACAAAGAAGAAGCTGGCTGCCTATCATCAATACTGGGCGACTAACAAGGCAGTAGAGTCAACACTGACGGCGCGGAAAGGGAACAAGAAAGCAGGGATAGTCTGGCATACCCAAGGCTCCGGCAAGTCGTTGACTATGGTCTTCTACTCGGGCAAGCTTGTAAGGGAACTTGACAACCCAACCATCGTTGTGCTCACGGACAGGAACGACTTAGACGATCAGTTGTTCGGGACCTTTGCGAGATGCCAAGACCTCCTAAGACAGGAACCCGTACAGGCCAACTCCAGGAAAGAACTATCGAAACTGCTCAGCGTGTCCTCGGGCGGCATTGTGTTCACGACCATTCAAAAGTTCCTTCCTGAGGAAGAAAGGGAAAAGCACCCCCTGCTGTCAGCGAGGGACAACATAATCGTCATCGCAGACGAGGCGCACCGGAGCCAGTATGGATTCTCTGCGAAGATCCTAGACAAGAAAGACAGGACTCTCTTTACGTACGGTTACGCGAAGTACCTGCGAGACGCTCTTCCAAGTGCTTCATTCATCGGCTTCACGGGTACGCCCATTGAGCTGGCTGATCGTTCCACTCCTGCAGTCTTCGGAAAGTATGTTGACACCTACGACATTGAGCAGGCTGTCGACGACGGTGCCACAGTCAGAATCTTCTACGAGAGCAGGTTGGCCAAGCTCGAGCTGAAGCCCGAAGAGAGGCCGAAGATAGACAGAGAGTTCGAAGAGGTCACTGAAGGCGAAGAGGTTGAAGGCAGAGAGAAGCTGAAGAGTAAATGGGCCAGATTGGAGAAGGTCGCCGGCTCTCCAAAGAGGATCAACAGAATAGCTCAGGATATTATCGATCATTTCGAGGAGCGGACCTCGGTATTAGAGGGAAAGGGGCTCATCGTCTGCATGTCAAGGAGGATTTGCTACGACCTTCACAATGAAATCACGAGACTTAGACCTGCGTGGTACAGCGAGGACGACGACAAGGGTTTCGTCAAGATAGTCATGACTGGTGCTGCCTCGGATCCGAAAGACTGGCAGAAACACATCAGAAACAAGCTCAGGAGAAAGAGAATTGGAGACAACTTCAAGGATCCCAAACACGAGCTTAAGCTCCTCATCGTCAGAGACATGTTCCTAACCGGGTTCGACGCCCCTACACTTCACACCATGTACCTGGACAAACCAATCAAGGGTCACACTCTGATGCAGGCCATAGCCAGAGTCAACCGCGTCTACCCAGGAAAGGAAGGCGGACTGGTAGTAGACTACATGGGAATTGGAGCTGAACTGAAGGAGGCATTGATGAACTACACTACAAGTGGCGGAAAAGGAAGGCCCACAGTTGACCAAGAGCAAGCCGTCGTGTTGATGCAAGAGAAGTACGAAATTGTAAGAGACATGTTCCACGGGTTCAACTACAGGAGGTTCTTCGAACTCCAGCCAAGCGAGAGAGTCTCGTTCATTCCCCAAGCAATGGAGCATATTCTCAAGGAAGCAGACAAGAAGGAACGATTTGTGAGAGAGACCACCGGCCTCCTGAAAGCGTTCTCGCTCGCCGTACCAAGTGAGAAGGCAATGAAGATTAAGGAGGAGGTAGGCCTGTTCCAAGCCGTAAAGTCAGCAATCACCAAGACAACTGAGACGAGGGGAGCAAGTGAGGAGAGGTTCGACACAGCAATCAAGCAGATCCTCTCAAAGGCCGTGATCTCCGACCGCATCATAGACATCTTCGAAGCAGTCGGCATTCAGAAGCCAGAGCTATCGATCCTCTCAGAGGGCTTCCTTGCCGAAGTCAAGGAGATGCCCCAGAAGAACCTGGCATTCGAAGCCCTGAAGAAGCTTCTGAGTGATGAGATTAGATTCATTTCAAGGAAGAACTTGGTTCAAGGCAAGTCATTTATGGAGATGCTTGAAGTGACGATAAGGAAGTACACCAACAAGAGCGTCGAAGCGGCCCAAGTCGTCGAGGAGCTCATCGAACTCGCACGGAAAGTGCGAGAGGAGAAGAGCAGGGCGAAACTCCAAGACATGACCGATGACGAGATTGCCTTCTACGATGCGCTGGGTGTGAATGACAGTGCTGTTCAGATCTTGGGAAATGATACTCTGAGGAAGATAGCCTTGGAGCTGACTCAGATGATAAGGAGTAGTGTGACGATAGATTGGACTCAAAGAGAGAGTGTCCAGGCAGAAATCCGTCTGAAGGTCAAGAAGATCCTGAGGAAGTACGGTTATCCCCCTGACAGACAAGAGAGGGCAACCCAGACGGTACTCCAACAGGCAGAATTGATAGCCCGGGATTGGGTCAGTGCACGGTAATCAGCGCGCGCATGAGGGAAAACATAAATGACTTCAGATGCCTTGGATATATGTGGCCAATTTCGAGCCAATCGTGCTTACGGTTCGAGAGTTCAAGGACCTATATGATCGTGGCTTACTAGAACTGACACCCAAGTTTCAACGCAGGTCCGTATGGACACCGAACATCAAGTCATACTTCCTTGATACGTTGTTTCAGGATCTACCCTCTCCGAAAATCTACCTCAGGGAGAGATTGTCTCCCAAGAGGAGACTTGTCAAAGAGGTCGTGGATGGTCAGCAACGACTCCGCACAATAATCGACTTCATCCAAAATGAGTTCGTAGTGAAACCCAAGTATAACGCTGAAATCGGTGATATGCGGTTCGCCGCCCTTCCGCGAACACTGCGAGATGAGTTTCTCGATTACAAGCTTTCAGTTGATGTGATGAAGAACGCAACAGATCAAGAAGTCCTCGACATGTTTGCTCGATTGAATACCTTCACAGTCACTCTAAACGACCAGGAACTTAGGAATGCAAAGTTCCATGGAGAATTCAAAACAGCAATGTACAACCTTGCGTCCAAGAATCTCGCTTTCCTGCTGGAGAATCGCATACTCTCACAGAGAGCGATTGTAAGAATGGCAGACGCTGAACTGGCCTCGGAGCTGGTTATCGCAATGTTGTGGGGGCTGCAGGATAAGAAGAAATCAATCAGCCGCTACTATAAGGAGTACGATACCCAGTTTCCGCAGGAAGAAATAGTTGTTCCTCGGTTTGCAGAAATTCTACATCATATTGGCCAGATATTCGGCGGTGTCTTGTCTATGTCAAGTTTCCACAAACGAGCTCTATTTTACAGTCTGTTTTGTTGCATGTACGATCTCGAATACGGTCTACCCGGAGAAAATGGTCCTTACGGGCGCATAGAGGTAGCTAGTTCTCACTCGGCTAGACAGGTTCTATCGCACTTGACGAATCAGATCGAATCTGTGAGACCTAGACCTGAGTTTGCTGAATTTGTGAGGGCCTGCCAGAGACAGACCGATAACATCATTCCTCGCAAGGTTCGTCATCAAGTGATTCTGACTCGACTAAGACCTCTTGCCCAATCTGTACGGTAATGGGGCACAATTGTGAGCACCATTGAGAACTCTGTTTCTTATTGGGGCGGGTTGCTCACGTAACTATCCTGAGGCAGATCATGGCATTGTCGGGCTGGAATCTCCACTCAACAGAGACTTCTTCGACAAAGCGAAGCTCGTGATTGATCATGACAGACTAGACGCGACGAGACTTCGATCACTTTTCCGAGACCTTCATCAGCTCTATGGACTTCATCTGAGAAACCCTGACTTGGGCGCTTCCTCACTAGACAACTTGGAGGCTGTGATGACACACCTTAACATGAAGAGACAGCTGTTCGACTCGAGGAGATACCACCCGGAGCCGACTTCTGAAGAGGTTCTGAAGGAACTTATCGCCTATGTGATTATTCGAGCTCAGAGCGGTCCTGTATCTACCACTCATAGAGCGCTGGCAAGGAAGTTTGCCCCAGGGGACACAATTGTAGATTTCAATTATGACCTTCTCTTGGAGAATGCAATGGCGGCGGAAGGAAGATTCGATGAAGCGGGGTATTGTTTGCCCTTCTATCAGGTGGTCACACCAGATGGTGTTCGGGCGATGGAACATGACCAAGCCAAGATGCAGGTTTTGAAGCTTCATGGCTCTTTGAATTGGGGGAGATGTATTGAATGTACATCACTCATTCTGATCACCAATCCGCTCCGACTCTTGAGATTGTTCCCAAGCAGGGAACCTTCGCTTGAATGCCCGCGATGCAACAGGAAGGGTTCTCTCGAGCTGATGATCGTACCACCCTTGCAGACGAAGGAGTACGCTGATAATCCCTTTAGGTTCTTGTGGCTCTATTCGGAAAGGAAAACCATAGGAACAGACAGAATTGTCTCCATTGGTTACAGCTTCTCTGACAACGACAGAGCTGCAGAGGCACTTCTCCGTACAAGCGTTGGCAGTCAGACAAGGATTTCCTTGGATGTTGTGACTACACCTGACAGCCGGACACAACTAGAAAGGAGATACCATAAGGTCTTCCCGAATGCGGAAATAAGTTGGTTCGATAGTCTAGTGGATTACGTAAGGTAAGGCCTGTTCGGACACCTATGCCAAAGCGCATATATCCGGCCAGGGCGCCTCTTCGCCCAGGCAAAACCTCGCTAGGCGAAAGAACCTACGTAGACCCTAACCCCACCGGATTCGAACTTGCGGTCCAGATTCGTTCTCAATCTACGGTAAGCTATGGCTCAAATCCGACCTACGCGAACTAGGCCTATCCATCGCGTGCGCGATGGTTTCAAGGACAGATGTTTTTATGGTTAGGCGGGGAGAATGCGGTCGTGTCCTGGAAATACTCTGAGTCTGACTTCGACTATCATGATTCGGACGCGGCCAAGAAGACGCGACAACGTTTCGAGAAGCTGAAGGAATTGCTGGCTGTGAAGATGGTTCGCGACCCTGTCCTGAAGGACTTCGTGTCGACCCTCTACGTTCCAAGGGCGAAAGTCCGGAGTACAGGGGAACTGAGGAAAGTGAGCTGGGTCGGATTCTCCCACAAGAAGTTCCCGGACCCGAGGACTGGAATCGAGTTTCAATTTGGGACAGGAAACAGGGGGTCCGCCTTCTTCGGCATCTGGATACAAGGCGACAGCGCCACGAGCAAGGCCAGGAAGGCCGCCCATCTCTCACTCCGAAGGTTCACTGCCGCGGACCTCGTCCGGCGCTTCTCGCAAGCCGGAGCGAACACGTACCTTTGGTTCAGGGCGGACCGCACGGCACGGTGGCCAGGCTTGAAGAGGGACGAGTGGGTGACCGACCTTGACGAGGACCTCATGGAGGACTTCCTAACGGGGCTCGGGAAGAGGAGGCTCTGGGTAGACATCGGAGAGGAGGTCTCCAAAAAGGCCCTTCTGAGACTCGACAACGTCGAGAAAGCGGTCATGGATACCACAAGGCAGCTCCTCCCGATTTACAACCTTCTAGCGGGCATAACTCCGAGCCCGAAGGGTGCTGCACCACAAGACAACGTCGGGGCTTTGCGCCCTTCAGACGAGTTCGACGGCGAGCGGAAGGAGTTGCAGAAGGCCTCCATCCCAAGACGCAGCGAGGCGGTTTCGCAGGCTAGACGGAGGATAGGGCAAGAGCTCGTCAGACAGAACGCGGAGAGGAACTACCCCCAGGGGTGCGCCATGTGCAAGCCCCGCATCGCTCTGCGTGGCCTACTGATTGCGAGCCACATCAAGGACTGGGCCAAGAGCAAGAGGAAGGAGAAGTACGACGACGCGAACGTGTTGATGCTCTGCGCCCTCCACGACGAGCTGTTCGAACGGGGATATGTGGTGGCGGGCGACGATCTGAAGATCCTGTACTCCCCGAGGCTGTCAGACCCGGCGACTCTCCTCTTCTTGCGGAGTCTCGCGGGTGATGGCGTCAGTGGCTGGAAGGAGACTCCTCCTGGAGTGGGTTACCTCGCATGGCACAGGATGAAGCATGCGGCCATGGGACCGTTCATGGATCTGGACCGCCTGCTGTCGGAGGCGCCTCGTGAAGAACCTGCCTCTAGAGGAATGAAGCCATGAAGGTCGTCGACTCGGAGATTGACCTAGGTCTCATGTGCGTCGAAATCGACCCGCGCTTTTCTGCCCGCCTTGCGTACAACGTCGATTCGCACCTCATAGACAGGCTGAAGCAGAAGAGGTACAGTCAGGCCCCGGTGTTGGACGAGAACGGCATAGCAATTGGGGTTGCCACGCTACAAGACTGTGCAGCAGTAGAGGTGGAGCTGTGCAGCAGTAGAGGTGGAGCTGTGCAGCAGTAGAGGTGGAGCTGTGCAGCAGTAGAGGTGGAGCTGTGCAGCAGTAGAGGTGGAGCTGTGCAGCAAGTGCGGCATGGCGCTGACGCTTCAGGTGGCCATGAAAAAGGACGATGAGTTGGCCGACATGAAGAAGCAGATCGCCCACCTGTTCGAGCTTCTGAAGGACAAGGTGACGCCTGACCCGAACCTCCTCGATGTGAAGAACTCAGAATTGAGGTAGGATGTCAAGCCTGAGCTCGACCACCGCATGGTTTGTTTCCCCTTGGCGAGTAGCTATGTGTTCTCTTTGACGGCCTTCCGCAAATCTCGTGAAAGTGTTCCCTTGAGGTGGGGGTTGCGTAGGACAGCCGCAGGATGATACGTACAGAGATACTTTGTACCGCTGTGAATGATTATCCTGCCCCTCACCTTATTCAATGTGTTCTCCTCGAGCATAGTCTGGGTTGCAGTCCTGCCAAGCAAGATGATAAGGCTCGGTTTGATAAGATCAACCTGGTTCATGAGATATGCATTTTTGCACGTCTCCCTTTCAGATCTCGTCGGCACTCTGTTCTTTGGCGGGCGACACTTAACGACGTTGGTTATGAAAACGTCCTTTCTTGACGTTCCTATCGACTTCAATGCTCCGTCAAGGAGCTTGCCAGCCCGACCGACGAATGGCCGACCTGTTCTGTCCTCCTCCCCGCCTGGGCCTTCGCCAATGAGCATCACGCTGGCGTTGATAGGTCCTTCACCTGGCACGGTTTTGGTCCTTCCGCGAGCCAACGGGCAAAGTTGGCAGTTTTGGACCGCGCTGAAGATGGCGTCAATACTATGGTAGTACAAGGTGCGATTTGTTACTCCATTCGAACGCCGTGATTGGTTCGAATCTCTTGAGTGTTTCTCGAATGGCCCTTCCCAGCGACCTTGATTCCGCGCACTTCTTGCTGCAAGGAAGATGGAAGAGGTATCCATATTCCGCTGGGGCATCCCTAGGAATGATTTGGCCCGGACTTGAGTCTCGTGAGGAGCGAATAAAGTGTCTGATACAACATTCGGGCACTCCGTATAGCTTCCCTATCTCAGAAACGAGGGCGCTGTCGAACCCTCTTGTGGATTCTCCATCCAAAACCTTGAGTCTTCTGGCGCGCAAGACGCTCCTCGAGATGTAGTACATCGCATCCCGGCCGTGTTCTTCATCGTATTCACCCTTCTCGTAGCGAATCTTGAGCCGTCTCAAGATTCGCTCTAGATCTCCTGCTAGCTCTTCGCCCACTTCGAAGTCCGCTGCCGGCTTCAGTTTAGAAGCAACCAGAATGGTGTAGACTCGAGCCTCGAGCGGGAGCCGTCGAAACCTGGAGCTGCAGAAGATGGAGTGTTGGTATACGCGCCTAGCTGGGATCCCTTTCTCCATCATGCGCTTCGGGACCATCTATCCCTCAGCTAGGTCCCTCCGAATCTCCTCTACCATTTCCCTGCTAGTCTTGCCATCTAGTTTGAGAATGCGTATACGGTCTCTTCCGAACCTCTCAGCAAGCCAAAGGAAATTCGCTTGGATGGCTGCCTGGGTCCCGATGTCATCATAGACCGAAGGGGTCTTGTCCTTTCCCCTCTTAGCCACCTTCTCGACCTCGCCGATGATGAGATAAGTCCTGTCCGGTTCCACTAGCAACCCTGAAGAGAGCAGTGTCTTGTGCAGAGCTAGCAGCAGGTTGTATGAATCCTCCTTGGACATGAACTTCTCAAAGGCGTTGAGCTGGTAGGCGAACCAGCTGTCAATGAATCTGTCAGCCAGGACAGTTTCCTTTCTTTCCTGGGCGGGCCTAATAATTCTTGAGACTGCATCCAACCTGCCTGCCAAGAACAGCATCGCCCTGGCTGGAGTCATTAGATCGTGACTTCCGGTAATGGTCTCCTTCCATGATTTCCATGGTTCTACCATTGGAGGGTCGTTCACGAATGTGACTTTGTTCCCCTCCTTTTCAAGGAACGCCTTGATGTCTGCACAGATTGTAGACTTGCCTGTATTGTCCACTCCTTCGATTGAGATGAATCTTCCGCGGAAATCACCGAATGGCATTGGGCTTCGGTCCTGGATGTCTAGACACGAATCTGTTGCCTGCGATGTAGTACCTAAGCGGGTATTCTTTGTCCCTTGAAATACCAATCCTTGGGCTAGAATCCTTCGAATAGCCGTTTTTCCTCGAGCCGAGAATCAGCACGGGTCCATCTGTTACGAGCGAGCCATTGATGGACTTGGTGATCCCAAGGGCTTTACTCATCTTCGCTGGCCCATTTGTGAGATGGCATGCCTCCTTGTGGTGGTTTCCTTGCATTCGTTCGACGCCAATAGTAGGCTCAATTGCCCTAATCAGTACGCACTCTAGGGGTTCGTAGTCGTTTGTGAGCACGTTGAAGAGGAACTTCCCTCCGTGACACTGAAAGACGTATGCAGTACCGGCTTCGGCTTCGTAAAAGATCCTGTTCCGGTTAGTTAGGCCGTGAGAGGCGTGACATGCACGATCACGTTTGCCAAGGTAGGCTTCGGTTTCAGTGATGATTCCGCCTCTTGGACCATCTGGACCATTATGAACGAGAATCTTTCCAAGCAGGTCCCACGCTACCATTGGGGCAGGTCGCTTGTAGAATGACGGTCTGAGCGGCTTGCAAGTCCCTTCTGGAAGGCGCAGCCCTTTCACTGCCCCAAGCATGGTTCTAGTTCACGTTTAAACTATCCAGATATGATTCGATGGCGAAAGCGGCCCTCACCCCCGATGCACCGGCCATCACAACCCCCTGGCTATCTCCTGCTGCATCTCCAGCAACGAACAATCCTCTGACGGAGGTGTTTCCCGTTTCGTCTCGTTTTACGGCTGGGTAGAACCATTCAAAGACTGGGGCGTAGACAAGATTGTCAGGCTTCAAAACTCCTGGAAACCGTTCCCCTAGTATCCAAAGGAAGTTAATGATGCGCTCTTGGAGATCATCAGGCAAGGGCCTAGTAATCTCACCAGCTGTGCATTTCGTAAGGGTTGGCGTAACTGAGCCTGAATTGATTGACTTGGCATCAGAGGGGACTCCATGCATGAAATCCTCCATCCGCTGTACTAGAGGGACCCCGCGTCCAAGTCGAATCATCTCCGCCACAATCGCTCTTCCGTATTTTGCGGGATGCTTCTTCCCGAGAATCGGAGTGAGTATGTTGAAACTTGTATTGGGCGTTGGGGATTGTATTTTAGTCCCGTCGACCAGTGTCATGTTTTCGCAACTGATCGACATTACCTGGCCTCCCCCGCATACACAATGCAATTTGGTTTGATCGATGGTAGATTTGATTTTGGGGTCGAGCCCCAATGCAGTTAGATCCCTAACACGTGAGCTCAGAGTCTCTACTCTTACCCCAAACAAGGGTTTGGGCTCGTCCAATCTAAGACCCAAACGGGCGGCCTGACCGTAGAGCCAACTTGTTCCAACGCGACCTGTTGCGATAAGGACGACATCGGCTTCGACCTGGCGTCCATTGCCCAGAGTTAGCCTGAAGTGGGGATTTGGCTTCTCCACCTTTGAAACCGAATTGACGTTCGTCGAGAAGTGTACTTCGCAGCCGCCTTGCTCAATTGTTCTTATCATTTTGTCAACGAGACTCATGTAGGTCTTGAGAGTCGTGGGCACCAAGTTGGGGTACGGCTTCAGTTTTAGTCCGGGCGCATTCAGGTCAACGCTCTGTCGTCCCGTTGGCTGCCAGCCCAACTGGCCTACGTGTTTCTCATAGATTTCAGAGACTAGGGACATGTAGACCTTGGGTTCTATCCCTGGTGTCTTTTCCTCCAGCCATCCTCCAGCGGCGTCGAAGTACAGCTTGTCGGAGAATACCGCTGCTCCCCCGTAACCTCCAGGTGTCGCTGGACACATCAGTGGGCTCCTTGTTAGACCCTGGAGTCTAGCTCTCCGGTTTTGCCCTCCCTCGATCACTGTGACTCTTGCGTTCCTAATGAATCTAACAAGTTGGTATGCCGCGAAAAGACCAGCGGGGCCTCCCCCGATGATTACGATCTGAGGCCTGTCCCTACTCAATTCCTGCCTCTCCTTTGATCCGCTGTTTCCTCCAGAGCATTACTTTCCAGGCCTGCAGCTCCTCCGTGAATGGCATTCCCTCTGGAATGGGGTTCACCAGATAGACTGGTTTCTTGAGAAAAGTAGCGACGGCTATCTCCGCAAAAACAGCCCCGCCTACGTAGTTTCTGATACCATGATTATCGTAATTCAGGACCAGGACAAGATTGGCGTCCCTTATTCTGTGGAAATGCCGGAGTGCATCTTGCTGCTTGAGAGCTAGAATCTCCTCGTATGTTTTCCGCGCCTTTCGGTGGTCCACTAGATGAGGCGTGAAGACCCTGTAACCAAGTCTGTTAAGGAGCGCTCTCCACTTGCGTATCTCGGGAATGAACTCCATGGATGAGCAGATGACAACGGTCTTTGCCGAGGTCGTCATCGGCAATCGTTCCCGATCCACCCTTCTAAACGATGTCTGGTCTGTGTGGATGCCCTCATTCTGTCAGGATGGCTAGGTGTGACTCTAGTTTGCGTGTGGGATCTCGTTCCACAATACAGACACGTACTTGGCGACTTTGGACCGGTCAAGAGCGGGCTTCCATTGCGCTACCTGATCCTCAAGTTCTTTCTGTGATCGGAGGGACCCCTTGTACATGGCTGCGATGTAGAGTGTACTCGCGGCAGCCTCCAGATCTACTGCCGTCATCGATTCTGGTTTGAAGAAGGTCTTGAAGCGTTCGATTGCCCGCTTCGTGTGCTCGTCGAAGTCAGCCTCGGAGGACGGAGTGAGATTCGTCTCGAAGAATGCGTGTGTCAATTCGGAACTGTAGGGACCCCGTAGGTACCAGGAGAAACTCCAACCGGTCCGGAGACCGAATCTTTGGAGCAGATAGATGACTTTTTGCATTTTCAGCCTATCTGAGAAAGTGCTCATGCTCGAGAGTACCCCGAGGTGCTTCAAGACGGCCAAAGTCGTCTTGATTCTCTTGCTCTCAGCGTCCAGTGAATCTCCCAGACCCCTCACGTACTTGTCGATAGCCTTCGCTCCCTGTATGATCTTCGCGTCGACCAGGAGAGCGGGTGGAGTTGGCTTCCCTTCAGTGGGCGTGTTCATCACCAGGTAATTGATACCCGACCCATTCAGGACCTTGGCTGCCTCCGCGCTCTCCCGGGAGTCATCAACCAGGAGAATTGGAGTCAATGTTTCAGCCGGGTGCATCAATCCGTTAGGTGCTGTTTTAAGTTTGCGCATTAGTCTTCTCTAGGTCCTGTAGAGGAGTGGGGACGGTGAAAGTGTTCTTTGGTATCCTACCTCCCTCATGTGAGGTCTGACGAAAATGTAGACCTAGCGAAACGTCTCCCCAAACGTATCCGAGATTCTCACCTGTTCCCAATCCTCCATATTGGGGTGGGGCATCCTCCCGGGACCGTCTGGGAGGCACCGACCATAGTCTCGAAGGTCGGTCACCCACTGACCCAGATACAGTGGGTATTGCAGATCTTCACACTTCTGGCTGATCTCAAAGCCTTTGGCCACTAACTCCCTCTCCCACTCCCGGTCCTCGAAGTGGTCAGCGAAGTCGGCCAGGTCGATGTACAGCTTGGCCATCCACTCCGGCTTCGAGACCTTCATGGGCATCTTGAGGAGGTTCGTGGTTAACTCTCGGTGCTCTTTGTAGCGGGTCATGTCCCCGATTGACCTGTAGATTAGAGCGAGCCGGTTCTGGACGACAGCCTCCTCTCTTGGATTCTTCTCACGCTTCCAAATGCCCGCAGCCCTATTGAATGCATTCAATGACTTTCGGACGTTACCGGACCAGTAGTAGCAGTGGGCGATGTTCCCCCAGCAGAATCCTCTGCTCTCCCGGGAGAGTCTGAGCTTCAGGCACTCCTTGTAGATCTCAAGAGCCTCATTGTTTCTCTTCATCTTCAGCAAGACGCTCGCAGTGGCGCTAGCGCTCCTGAAGGTTAAGTTCGGGTCGCCGAACCACTCTAGGTTGCGTTTCACTCCGATTCGTGCCTCATTGGGATAGTAGGGCAGGTCCGTACCTCCAGCGATGACTGTCCTTTGCGTGGCGTCGTCCTTCCATTCAAACCACTTGCATTCAACGTACCAGCGCAGCTGATGAAGGAGGGCCTGGACTCCGTAGCCGTACTTCTCGAACTGCAAGAGCATCCAGTTGGCCCCGTACTTCTGGACGAGGTTCAGTGGGAATTCGTGTTCTATTGCGGCCAGAACGTCCTTCCGATACACGATGAGCTTTCCTAGATCGATAGGATCGAGTATTCTGAGGATTTGATTCCGTTCCATGCGCTGGTCCAGAAAGAGGGCCAGTTGGCGGGGCATCCCCTCAAGGTACCACTGCATTAGCTCGGCGAATCCCAATTCGTAGCGGGAGATTTCCGGTTCAGTGAAGGTGGTCTGGAAAATCTGCTCTCGGAGGTCAGCTGGGGGGAGTCTCAGTAGCCTAATCGGGTAATCGATTAGCTCCGGGTAACGTTCGCTTACGAAGCGGTGAAGCTGTTTGTAACCAGGAATGCCTGCGGCGTACTTCGTTTGACGGACTGTTCTCGATGGGTCCGACCGCCCTTTGAGGTCTTTGATCGTGGCATACTCCTTCTCCTCAGCTTTCAAACTGTCAAGCAGAACGTATTTCGTGAGTATCACAAGATGCTCCCGTATCACTGGTGCATTGTTGTGGCCGACGTAGTCAGTCAGTCTATTGAGGTGCCTGTGGAACCCTTGATCGTTGAGATTGCGCCAGAAGAAAGAGTACAACCTGGCAAACCTGTCTTCGTAGGTCTGGAGATCGCCTCCTGCGAGCGCTCGTCTTCTGGTGTTGAATGTGGACCAGTACTTGGCCCATATTGCATGGGTCCTGTCGAACCTTCGAATAGGCTCGTTTGTCCGGTCGGGTTCGTTCATCCCTCGTCCCCTGAATTCGTTGGGTGGACCCTAAAAAAGAGGGGGAGGGGAGCTGTGCTCCCCGCTTCTGGCCCGTCGGGGCCTTCAGTCGTAGTCGTCGTCATCCCGGTCCTCGTAGTCGTCTGAGGCGAAGCCGCCTTCGTCCCATTCGTCAGGGTAGTAGTCGTCAGGACCGTCTCCCAAGCCATCTCACTTCTTGGTGTTCTTGGCTGCGGCTGACATGGCGCGGGCCTTGAACCCCTGGAGGGAGGGGTTGCCCGTGCTGTCTGCCCGGGATTGGATCCTGGCAGCTGCTGCTGTCGTCATCTGGTTGGCGACGACGTTTCCTTTTTTCGCTTGAGCTGTGCTCAATGCGTCAGTGGGTATAGGATCAGGGGAGTATTAGGCCCGGGATAGTGGTCAAAACTCATGCATTGGCGCTCGTTTCATGTTCTTCCGTTGGTTGCCGTTGAGGCGAACAAGATCTTCATTAGAGATAACCGCATTGGTGACTTGGTCGAACTGACTTTCCAGGACAATGTCCTCTTCTGTGATCATGACCACACAGACAACTGCGTCTACATTGGTTTCGCCTGGGCCCTGCCTAAGGTCTACAAGCTAATGGTTGCGCGTGGTCTAGGTCAAAAAAAGTCGGTCCCGGCAAGAGGATGACCTGAAATGATGCAAAGGAAGCGTCGAGTCGCCGCCGAAATGGGGGCGGACTCAGGCCCGCGGGCTATTAGCCGACCCGCGGTACATCATACTCTCTCGCATACTCCTCGTCCTTCCATGCTTCTCTCACAGTGGAGGACAAATACGCTGATTTGGAATACTCAATCACATTGACAGGTGTGGAACGGAGAGGTTCCGCACCCTCTCAGTTTTGGGCCTGGGACTCGCCCCCTGCAAGGGGTGGATACCCATCGGGCCCGCATCCCCCCGCGTTCAGTACCGGCCGTTAAGTGACCCCACGAGCCCTGTTGGCATGGACTCCAAGGCCCGCTGGTGCACGTAGATTTGCGAGTACTCTGGTCTAATAGCGTGGAGCACTATCGGTTGTCTTAATTCCGAACAGGTCCTCCAACTCACTGAAGAAGAACGGATGAAGGTTTCCACGGAGCCGGGAGCCATTCGCGCGCAGCCACATGATTGTCTCTCCCACTGATTTCCATTCAGGCAAACCCTCTCTCCCCCCAAAGCTCTCGTACAATTCAATGGCTACTGTCCGAGATAGGCCCGCACCTATCAAGAAGAGAATTCTCTCGTCCGATGCGCCAGCCTCAATGAACATGGGAAGACGCTCGCAGTAAGTCCACTTCTTCGACTTCTTGGCCTCGACATACGCTAGGATGTCACAGTAGCACTTCATCCCCCTGACGTAGTCGTACCTGATCTTGTCTTCAATTGTATCATCTAATTCCTCAATCACCTCATTGATCTTCTTCGTCACATCAGGCGAATCTGAGGGTTTCCCTTTTATCTCGTAGTCGATCTCTTTTAGCAAGATTCTCTTGTAAGCTTCCTGATTAATCCACATCGAGGCAATGACGGCATATCGCCTGAAGAGCTTGTTCTTCTTTTGCATCAATCTAGTCGAGATAACTTCGAAGACTCCCACGAGGAACTTGTACATGTCCCACGTTGGGAAGGGGGGCATTAGAGGGATGTCTTGGTTCATCATCATGCGGTAGAGGGAGTCTTGCAATCTCGGGTCGAATGAGCGATTCTTTACCATAACCTCTTTGCTCAGCTCCAGGCGCGCGATATCCTCTCGAAGTAGTGTTCTGACCTCCTCCAGCTTGACTGCGTCAATACCTTGATGGCGTTCCTTGAATGTCGATAGGAAGTCTCGGTCAGGGTAAAGCAGTTGCTTCATCAGGAGACTTGTCGCCATCGCGACTGTCCTCTTTGATGCCTCGAAATTTACATCGTTCAGGTAATGTATGAGGTCATCGACTTCTTCGGACAGAGCCGTTTCAGATGAGCTTTCGATAGGTTCTGGCTTGTCCTCAAAAGCGTCTTTACCAGACTCCCATTCCTCGACATTGACGCAGTAAATCTTACCGTAGTAGTCCCTGCTTAGTCTGCCAGCTCGACCCATCAGGTTACGAACCGAAAGCGAATCCATAGGCAGAGGGCCCTTTCTAGGGTCGAAGAGAACAAGATTCTTCGCTGGAAGGTTGACGCCTTCGAGAAGTGTGCTGGTGCAAGCCAGAAGAGTAATCTCTTCATCTTCGAACAATCGCTTCACTTGATTCCTTACGAACTGCGGCATCGTACCATAATGGTACCCAATCTGGCTCTTGAGGTAGTCTGCAAGATAGTATCGGGGGTGCACGTTCGAACGAAGGAAGCTGATTGTCTCCTTCATCTTGGGAGAAAGTTCCTTCAACTGCTGAGCTGTGGATGCTATTTCATCCGCCACCTTCCGACAGTCGGAAGGTCGGTTGCAATAGATTAACGTAGGTTCTCGCCCTGCGATCACTTTCTGGGCGACCCAGGCCTTGTAACGGAAAGCCGATGGTGTGAATTCAGTGAGTTTCTTGTCATAGACCAATGTGAGGGATTCAGCTTCTCCGTTACGTCTTAACTCTCTGACGAGAACCGAGGCATCGGTGACAAAGGTGCTCCCTCTTCCTTCCTTCCTAAACGTGACGAAGATGATGTTCTGTCCGACGGGGGATTTCTTGGTCCGTGCAGTTTGGAGCTCTTCTGTGCCCAGACCGAATATACTCCTGAACTTCTCTGGGTTGGTGACGTAGGGAGAAACGAATACCTTCTGCATCTCGGGCTGGCTTCGTACTAGCTCGACGACGGCATCCTCAATCACGATTCCTCTACTATCATTGGCTACTTGCTGGGCCTCGTCAACAACGAGTAGGTCCACTGGGAAGTCGATGATTTGATTTGCGAGCATATCCTGGAGTCTCTCTTGCGTGAGCACGAACACCTTCTTCTTGGCCGCTCTGACCTCTTGAGAGTTGAGAGTGCTAGCTCCTGTGAAAACGACGAAGTCTGATTGCCCCAGAACTAGTCTGACGCTTTCTGAGATCTGCTTTTGGGCTTCTGCTACCAGAGCCTTAGTGGGTACAATGTAAACCGCACAGAACTCCTCATTCGAGAACATACGGTCGGCCACTAGGTTATGCAGGACGTATGATTTCCCAGACGACGTCGGAGCGGAGAAGGCGAGGTTGGCTCCTGACTTCATGACCGTCAAGATTTGAGATTGGAAATCAGTGAGGCTCAGCTTATGCGATCCCGCAATCGTCTGCTGGTTGGACGCCTTCCGCTGAATTGCCTCGGGGAAATTAGAAAGTACTGACGAGGGATCTATTCCCCTCGGCCCTTTGTAGTCCCAGTTAAATCGCGAGAAGTATGAGAAGAAGTCAGGGACTTCGTTTTTCACCACCATCTGCTGGATAACCGGCAAGTCTCCGAGTCTGGTAAGGACCACCTGCCCGACAAACGGGATTGAATCGTACGCTTCAGCATACTGAGAGAGCAAGTAGACCGCGATTTTGTAAGCCAGCATCTGATGAGATTCGTTCTCGCTGAGGGAGAGGATTGCGCTGGATTCGAGCAGCCGGACGATCTCGTCCTCGTTCAACTGTTCCGCCCTTTGGGGTGTTATCTCTCTCACCGTGAGGCGGGAGAAATCACTCACAAATGCGGGGTGGTTGCATATCTCTACGGATGTTTCAGTCAGAAAGCTGACCATTACCTGCTGAGCTCCTCCATGAAGCGCTTTCGGAAGCTCTCAACGTCCGTTATTGGCAGAATGAGGAAAAGTAATGTCCTGTGCCTCACTTCGGCCTTGGCCTCTACTGCTGACTTGACGGTCTCTGCGATATCTTCCACCAATTGCTGGTATTTTTCCACCATGAGTTTGTCGAGTTCTGGACCCCGCGAATGCTCGGCTTCGCTCGTGAACGGAAACTCCGCGCCTATGAAGACCGAATCGGCTTCGGCGTAGTTCTCCTTATGCTTCTCATAAGGATCAATCATGTTCTGAATGTACTTGGCTGATTCACCAAACTTGACTGTGTCTAGGTTCTTGGATACCAGGCGCAGCTCTCTATTCTTCTGCGCCCTGTTCTTACCAAACCTCTCTATATCGCCTAACGCTGAGTTTAGGCCCGCCGAAAATGAAGCGTATGTCTTCGCGTGTCCGAAATGCAATACCACGGACTTGCCTGCTTCAAGATGGATTGCATCATAGCCATGAAAAGGCATGCCAGCAGACGTCTTCAGATCCATCTTGCTGTAGAGCTGGATTATTCCCCTCGATTCCAACAGCACATAGAGGAGCAGCTCGCCTACTTCACCACTTCCTTCCGTTTGCTGGAAGGTCTCCTTGGCGGCTAACACTACGCGCCGTGCGTCATCAGCCTTGATTTCCTTGTACTCCGACTTCCCGAGGACATAGGTTACCATCTGGTTCAGAAGGAAGTCAACTAGCTCGTCCTCCCTGAATCCGTCCGCATCACAGCGGGTAAGGTAGAACGTGAGAGTTCGACGGTCCGTCTGTGGAAGTTCGGCGCAAGAGTGAAGTAGGTTCTCTACCTTCTCATGGGGGACGCTCTGAGCCGAGATGATTTGCAGCCTGAGCTTCTCAAGATCTGTCCCACTCATCGCCTCTTGGAGTCGCGGCGGATATTTAGTCGTATTTCGCGCACTGTCTAGGGCTACTCTGGGTTCATTCACTCAAGCAGTCCTAGCGGGGTGTGTGTCCTCAGTCCCGATCTGGGCGCTGCCGCCGGAACGCTCGTATAGGGACTTGTTGAGGTAACCGTTCTCAAGTCGGAACGCACGATGTCAGCTCAACTGCTGCGCAATCAAAACTTGCGATGGCGCAACCATAAGTTGCGGGGCGTTCAATTGTGAAGGACTAACTGCCGATTTGTGAGTGCCCCCTTTGAGGCCCATCTGCACTGACAACAAAGAGACATTCGACACGATCAGATTTGCCGGCAAATTAACGCTCAAATCCGACGATTGGATATACGAAAGACTGTTCAGAAGAGCTCGGCTGAATATATGAAGAACTGTTCACAACAAGCCAATTGTATATATAAAGAACTGTTCAAACGTCGCATGCACGCGCGCGACGAAATAAAAATCGAACAATCGAAGGGTCCCTACCTCATGAACCTCGAACTTTTCAGGAGGGAAGTCTGTCGCGTAGAGGAGGCGATGTAAAGGTTGGTAAGAAAGCCCGCTCCACATGTTCAGATTGACCGCGATTTGCAGAGATTCTTGGACTCCCTTCCGTCAAGTGACAAACTAAAGCAAGCCAGAGATGAAATCCAAATCATTCTAAAGGAGAACATGTTTGCGGGAGAGCAAGTTCCAAAATCCCAAATCCCTCGGAAATACAAAAGGAAGTTTGCAGTCAACAATCTATATCGTTACAGACTTTCGGAGGGATACCGTTGCATCTACACTCTGGAGGATTTCCCTGGTGTCGGGGTATGTCCCTGTATCTTGGACTTGGTCGACCACAACGAATACGATAGGATATTCGGCTATCACACTAGTTGAGTCTTAGACCAGTGTAACGCTAGTCTCAAGGAGCCTTCTGAGCTTCGGGTTGTTCGCTCCTGTGTATACTATACTCCTGCTGTTGAATACTATCTTTCCAGAAGCTTCGAGGTATTCCAAGATGCGTTGAAAGGTGGGATATTCAATTCTCCGAGGAAGTTGTGTCCATAGCTCTTTCTTTGTCGGATAGCTCTTTGAATCCAGTATTGCCTTTTCTACCATCATCAGAGTTCGCAAGTTTGGGCTGTGTCCTGCGGCCGATTCCAATCCTCCGATCACCTTCCCAGTTGCCATTCCTTTCTCACCCTACGCAAACCCACATGGAGTGGAATTATATAAATCTATGTAATTGTGGTTCGGCCAAGATAGCGGCTCACGGTTAGGGCTGTCAAGCGTCGGCTTGCGTGTTTCCGGTCAGAAGCGGAGCTTCTCGAAATACGAGGGCCTCTTCTCTTTGAACGGCGGCGAATCCTCCCAGCCTCCGACGATGATAAACCAGTGACCGTGGCGTTTTTATCTCTGGCCTTGTAATAGTATGGCGAGTAATGGGACTTTGGGCTTCGAAGGCCGAAGACCCAGCCGATTAATCGGACGAGTACCCCCCGGTCCACATTAGCGCGCGCGGCGGCGAGTCCCACACTTGATATCAATAGGTGTAGCCAGTTTCTTTTCTCTATGGTTCGATGCAGGGCTAATTGGTAACGGGTGCTTTTTGACGTTCTAGTCCTAGCATGTTGAAACGCTTTCTGAACTCCGAGGCCACCTTTTCCTCTTTCGCGGCATTGTCGATCCTGAGGAAGACTCTGACCTTGACACAATCGGGCGTTGTCGATACCAGGTATATCTCCGGTTCGTTACTTTTTGGCCCCGAATCAGAAAGGTTCCGCGCCAGATCTTCCATTATCTTTGAGACAGCCAGCGTGAATTGCCCAAACTCCACGTCGCGATTCAATTCCAGGTCGATTGGAACTTTTAGACTCCCACTCGTAGTCCTATCCAACAGCAAATCAGATGTCAGTTTGCTGTTTGGGATGACAATTGTCTCGTTCTGGGGCGTCACGAGCAGAGTGTAGAGCCCTTCTATCCTTACAACTCGTCCGTAGGAGCCATCCGTCGTCCGAATCCAGTCTCCAATCTTGAAGGGCCCAATCGCCCTGATCATCTGGCCGGCAAAATAGTTGTTTGAAAAGTCCCTTGTGGCTAGGATCAGGAAGGCGCCGACGAGCAGGATGACCACCGCAATCACAATTTCTGAAGCACCAAGGACAGGTAGTATCGAGAGTATCCCCATGATCCAAATCACTGTGGACCCTATTCTCCCAATTTCATAGGCCGAGCTCCTGCTTCGCCCCCCGATCGCCTGCATGACAATTCGGTTGAAAGCGAAGGTGATCACGTATGTGAGTATCAAGATCACCGCAGAAACAAGTACCCTTACAACGATATCCGTAGCGGCTGACGTTGATATCACTGATGACATTTCTCTGCTCTCAGCTCTCTTGGCCTATCTCGCTCACAACCTTTTCAACTGCCTCCTGCATTCCAATAATGAACAGCTCGTCGCCCATTTCGAGGACCGTGTCTTCGTACGGAAACATGAGGCTTCCATCACGTACTATTCCTGAAATCTTTGCAGATTTGTTTTGGAGCTTTGAAACGGGCTTTCCAATTGCGTTTGAAGTCGCTCTAAGAGTTGCTCTTGAAATTAGACAGCTTCTCTGCTCGTCGTGATATATCGTCCGATTCGCGCCCGAGTGCAGTGCGTTTTCGACCTCGTCCAGCACTTCATTTTGGGCGCATATCACCTTGCTAGCTCCGCTAGAGCGTATTTGATCAGAATGCTCAGATTCTCGTGTTATCGCGAAAACTCTAGGAATTCCAAACTGCTTCTTTGCGAAATCCACAACCTTTCTGGTGAGCTGATCGCTCCCCATAGTCACAATCAGGGTGTCAGCCTTGTCGATGCCGGCCTGCATGAGGAGTTCTGGGTCCAACGCACTGCCATTGTAGACCTTTGCGTCGGAGTTCTTCGAGATCCATTCACATTTCTTTCTATCTTCGTCGACGACTGTCACTTCTTCCCCTCTCTGTGAGAGATAGACCGCAAGCCTAGAGCCTATCACGCCTCCACCGGCGATTAGCGTTGGCAAACTCAGAAACACTCAATGGGTGGATTTTTCATTTAGGGTTTCTCCGATGAACAGCGATCACTGCTTGATGAAACCGTAAACTAGCTCGATTTAATGCTTTTTAGAGATGCGCTAGACCATCGAACCCCCGACTATTCCCATGCAACGCAAACGAGGGCAAAGTCTGCGAAGGAACATCGGAATCCTCGGAAACTTTGCCTTCGCCTACGGCGATGTCGCTGAAGGGATCTATTTCACACTCGGCCTCGTAATACTGTACGCAGATGCGGCTGCGACGTATGCGTATCTCTTCGCTACCATAGCATACGTCCTCACCGCTATTTGCTACGCCGAACTATCAAGCTCTTACCACCAAGCCGGCGGCGCCTTCATCTTCGCGAACAAGGCCTTTGGCCGTAGAGTCGCATTCCTAGCTGCCTGGGCGCTTCTCTTAGATTATCTTGTGACGACCACGATTTCTGCTGTAGCCGCTGTCGGCTACATGGGATATTTTTTCCCAGTGCTGAGCACTGTAGCAACTGCTGTAACCGTTTCAGTCATCCTTGGATTGTTAGCACTCAACATTGTGGGAATCGCGGAGTCTGCGAGATTTTCGTATCTCCTAGTGCTGTTTGATCTGATCGGAGAGGCGTCCGTGCTGACGATTGGTTTTGTCCTTTCCTATCACCCGGCGCTGAATGCTGCGCCACATTTTGGCAGCACGCCCACCTATCCGAATTTTCTTTACGCCGTAACAATCGCCATGTCCTCCTACCTTGGGATTGAAGTCGTCTCTCAGAGCAGCGGCGAAACCAAGAATGCTGGAAAAAATATTCCACGGGCGATTTTTCTCATCAGCGTAGCGGTAGTCGCAGCAACACTAGCATATTCGACGCTAGCGTTGGGCGTCGTCCCCTATCAAGCCTTTCAAAACAATCCGACCGCAATCAACTATCCCGTTTCGTTTATCGCGTCAAAGCTTCCATTCGGATGGATTCTTGGCGGACTTACCGCTATCCTCGGAATTTCAGTACTGATTGTTGCTGCGAACGCAGGAATTGTGGGAATCTCTCGAATCACCTATGCCATGAGTGATGAGGGAGTGATACCGAAAATCTTCAGCCGGCTGCATAAGAAATACAAGACTCCCTTCGTCTCAATTCTTGTCTTTTCATCGATTGCAATCGCCATCGTCGTTGCTTTTTCCGCCCAGCTTGACATTCTTGCGGAGATGTACAATTTCGGAGCATTGATTGCCTACATGGTGGTGGGTTTGAGCCTCATTTCATTACGGAACAAGGAAAAGAATCTCGTTCGCCCCTTCAAAGCGCCTTGGAGCATTAGAATCAAGAGGAAGAACGAAGATGGTGGGCGAGGAGAGTATGAGATCCCGATCTTCGCTGCGGGCTGCTTTACGGCAGACTTCATTATCTGGCTGTTAGTAGTTATCCTTCATCCGATCGGAAGAGAAGTCGGAACAATCTGGATGATCTTGGGGTTGCTGATATACTATCTCTATTCCAGGATACACAGGGTGGAGATGACCCCGCTCCCCTAATTGATTAGGCCCAGCCGGTCAGTCCGGCCTATTCACGTGGGGAGATCCACGTTTTTTGGTCTTCTGATGTCCCCACCCGCGTGACTACTTGCTGGGCTGCGTCCTCACACTGAGTAGATTCGTAAGCTCAGACTTGCGAGTCCCCCCAGGTCCACATCTGCATAGGGTTTGAACAACCCCCCTCCCCCATTTTGCCAGCATCATCCCAATTCCACGGTTGACGGACCCCACCGGGCCCGCCCACGTCAAGGGTTCGGGTACCCTCACCAGTTGTCGGGTGTCTGCCGGAAGCTCCTGACAATCGGCTTGGGGTCCCCAGAGCTCTCCCGACAAAGTTGCCGAGATACCCTCCCGCTGACCCTCGGCCGGGGCCCTCGACGGCTCGGCCGAGACGTGTCGACCATATTTGGGACAAGGTCCCGATGAAACCTCGAGACGGCGCGCGCGCGCGTCAGTCGGTTAGTCTCGACGATCCCATCGGGGTTCCCGGCTCGTATCGGCCGGGCTTTTGTCGACGGTTTTCAACGTCCTTAATCGGGCCCTCGGCCGGACATGACCTCGACCGGCCCCCCGGAGAGGGATGGGTCTCCCGGTCGACATCGAGTCGGCACGTCATCTCGGCCGACACGCAGTCCCGGGCCGGTCTTTGCCCCACCTAGAGGGGTCACCCCTCCATCGGTTCGGACCGGACATCACCACACTTTCCCGAACAGCTCCCCGGGAAATCCAAACAGACTTCGTCGGGCATCTCCGGGTCGGGTCGAGCCGGACCTCGTCGAGAAAAGCGTCGACGTCCCTCGACAAAGCTCGGAGAATCATCTGCAGAATCCATCGACTGGGGTCGAGCCGGACATCTCCGGGTCGGGTCGAGCCGAACGGCTCGCCCTATCCTCGAACAAACGTCCGACAAACTGGCTGGATATCATCGACGGTCTCGACCGGAGCCCCGGCCGGACGCCCCCGGGAAGGACCTCGAGGACTCTCGACAAGGTCACCAGGATTTCTGGCAGGTTTCCGGGTCGGCTCGGGTCGACCGACGGCCGGGGGGCTCGCCGGATCGCGCTCGACAGGTCCCGACCGACGTCGATCGAGGCCTTCGGCCGGCGAACCCATGAATGGAGTAGTGCAGATCAAAGCATCCAAGTGACTGTCCGTGATCTTAGGCTTTGCTTATCCGTGCCTCGTGTGCTCTCCCGTCCTCAGGGTCGGCACGGATTCAATCGTTCCCAGCCGAGGCATGACTTCGTCGTGCTTGGCCTAACCTTCACGCCGTTGCTGGAGGCTTTACCGTACGCGCCTCCTTCCCTCGCAGGATTGACAGGACTAGGGCGATAATGATCACCGATATGGACCCAGCCAAGGCGGCATGCATTCCGTCCACGAAGGCCGAAGAGAGTTGGCTTTGAAACCCACCCACGCCGAGGAAGATTTCGAAAGCCATCTGACGTGGTATCGACAAGGAAGCAACTAGCAGGGCGACGGCGAAGCTGCAGACCATGCCTATGTTGGAGAGCGTTCGGAGCAGACCGGAGACTACGCCGTAGGCCCGACTTGGGGCGCTTGCCATGACGGCGCTGTTGTTGGCGGGGAAGAACGAGCTGCTCCCAGCACCGTTGAGGATGGCGCCGACTATGACGACGTAAGTCGATGTTGTCAAGCCAAGCGTGAGATAGACCAGAAAGCCGCAAGCTTGCAGAGCGAGCCCGGTCGATGCGATGACGCGGGCGCCCATCCTGTCAGACAGCCTGCCAGCGAACGGGGCAATCATCCCACCCAATACGTAGCCTGGTATGAGCAACAGCGAAGCGTTCCAGGGAGTCATATCGCGCGGCCCCTGAAGATACATGATCACCAGAAACAGTACGGCGAAACTAGCCAGCGACTGAAGGAAGGCCGCGAAGATGGATGCGGTCAGGACCCTCTGCTTCAGCAAGGAGAGGTCGAGCAGCGGGGAAGAGTGCCGTCGTTCGTATGCGATGAAGGCCGGCAGGAGCACAAAGCCTACCGCGACTTCGGCGACATACTCTGGAATGAAACCTGACCCCGTGATATTGGTCATTCCAAAAAGCAAGAAGAAGAGCGAAGCGCCGAGAATGATCATTCCGCCGATGTCGAACTTGGCCTTGATCCTTGGGGAGCGTTCGCTAAGCATCAGGAAACCGACCGTGGTTGCAATGATTCCTATGGGGAGGTTGATGAAGAAGATATAGCGCCAGTTCAGAAAGGTGACAATGGCGCCGCCTACGAGGATTCCCAGTATCGCGCCCAGCGACCAGCCGGTCCCAGTGATTCCGTATGCCTTCCCTCTCTCGTTCTGCGGGAACGTATCAGCGATGATCGCCCCGCTGTTCGAGTAGATCAGGGCGCCACCCAGCCCCTGCACTGCGCGGAAGCCAATGAGCTGGGGCCCGCTGGCTGAGAGACCGCACAGAAGTGAGCCTAAGGTGAACGAGGCGAATCCAAGGTTGTACATCCTGACCCTCCCGAACATGTCGCCCAACCTGCCAACCTGTGTGCCGAGTATCGTAATCACGAGGAGATATGCCATGATTACCCACACCATGCTGATGAGGTCAGAGTGGAGGTCTCGCGTCATGACGGGCAAGCCGAGGACGACTGCCGAGGTATCGATACCACTCATCGTCACCCCCAACATTACGACAGTGATTGCAACGTTGCGATAGCGCCGCTCGGCAGCTGATATGGCGTGGACTGTCCTGCTTGCCGCCTTGCTACTTGATGACTCGTCCAAGATGAGACAGCCTATGATGAACGGCGGGTCTTGGTTGTCTTCTTCAGGACATAGTCGAAGAACTTCTGTGTCGTCCCATTGTCAGAGGTCCACTCGGCGCGCAACCTCGTCCTCTTCTCTGCCCTTCTCAATGCGGAAAGAAGGGAGCGGTTCAACTCCTTTGGGCTGTCACCCTCCAACTCGGCCTCGACGATGAACTCGCCTTTCGCTTCCTTGACGGAGCCCGTCTTGATGAGCTGCTTCAGAACGGGCTCGACGGCCTTCAGGTTCGAACTGCTCACTCGCGCCACGACCCTGAAATGCTTGCTTGCCACTTGCGGTCGGACGTCAAGACGGCCGGTATTTTAGAAAAGCGTTCCTCGTGGCCTACTGGTGGGACCCCGAATCAGTGCCTGGCGACTTCGGCAGTTGCGCGACAATCCAGACAGCCGCGAAGAGAAGGACGCCGGCCAGTACGAAGGTCGTGTAGAATCCCAGGTACACCGAAATGAACCCCGACGCGAGGGACCCTCCCATCGCAGCTAATCCGACGACGGCAGAATAGACGCCGAGAGCTGCGCCGGGGTTCTTCCTCTGGACTGTGTTGAACATCATCGTGTTCGAAGAGGTGTAGTAGACTGCGAAGGCTATCCCGCCGGCAATCGGGTACATGACGAGGGCTGGAACGATGAACAGAGGCCCCGCCAGAAACAAAGCGGCCGCTCCGATCACGATGTAGGACCACCCACGGAGGAGCAGTCCCTGAGCGGTGGTCGTCACAAGCGACTGATTGCTCACGTAACGCCCAGCCCCCTGGAAGGCCAGGGTTTGGACCGCAGCTCCGGCCAAGATGACTGCAAAGGTCTCGACCTCGGTAAGGGAGTAGGCGGACATGGCTGGCACAAAAGAGGTGTTGAAGAGGCCGCTTGACAGATAGAACAGGACCGTGGATATGTAGAAGAGCGGAACGTAGCTGGTGAGACTCGAACGGAGCCCTCTGAAGACCCTCGTGAAGTCCGATGCCTTCGGGGCTCTGATGAAGAAGACCGGGAGTGTGAGGAGTCTGTTGAAGAAGCTCGATCTCCTCAGGGCGACGCTCTCCCTTTCGAAGATGAAGGTAGGTTCTGAGATGGTGATGACCGAGAGGGCGGCTGAGGCCAGGGCGAAGAAGCCTAACGGGACCGAAAGCAGAATCAATGGGAACTCCCCGGACCACAGCGTGCTCAAAACGAGACCCCCGACGTACCCGACACTCGACACCATGGAGAGCTTGGCGAAGGCGCTCGCCCACCTCCCCTTCTCCTCGGTTTCCATGATCAGGAGGTTGAGTGGCGTCGCAGAGGCCACAGAGACGAAGGAGAAGATAGAGTAGGTGGCAATCGTCCCAGCGGTCGTCCTGTCGAAATAGAACGAGACTAGCACGACAGCCATGAGCGCATAGCTGGCCGCTATGAGGCCTCGGCGCCTGTGCAGCCTGTCGGTCGTGAAGCCCCAGAAGATCGCGGCAGGGATGCTGACTCCATTGAAGATGGCAATGGCCAGGCTGCTGTAGATCGTGCCCAGGGTGACCCCGTTCAGCTCGATGAGGTACAGCTGGACCATCGTGCCCAGCGGGCCCGTGGCAAGCGCGACCGGGAAGACCGAGTAGACCCAGTTCATCTTCCTCGTCCGTCTGCCCCTCTTAGACTCCACGAGTCCACCCCCTACCGGGCTCCCCTCATCTGCCTATCGAACCGAACTCGCCTTCTCGCAGAAAGCTGAATTAGCGCAGGAGAGAGAGTCTAGGTTCGATGGCCCTTCTTGGAAGGCGGCTCGCCGTAGCCTTCCCCGACACTGTGCTCGAAGAAAGAGACTCTCCGAGGGACAAGACGGCCAAGCTGGGTCTGATCGCGAGGGCCTGTTCCATCTACGGCGTCGACGTCATCCAAGTCTTCAGGGACGACAAGAAACGCGGCGAACCGACGCTGATCAAGAAAGTGCTGGAGTACCTCGAGACCCCCCAGTACCTCCGGAGGAGACTGTACCCCCTTGACGATATGCTCAGATACGCCGGCCTCCTTCCTCCTCTGAGGATACCCTCACACAAGCCTAAGGTGCCGTTGGAGAAGCTCGCTGTTGGAGACGTGAGGGAAGGAATCACTAACTCAGATGGGACAGTCGACATCGGCCTTGACAGAAACCCTCGGCTGCAGGGAAGGACTGAGGTCAATCGGAGAGTGACGGTCAGGATTGCTTCCACGGCCCCGCTGGCCGCGGAGTTGATTCCGCGGGACCAGGTCAACGAATACTGGGGCTACTCGGTGGAGACCAGGACGGTCGAGGAGGTCTTCTCCGATCAGAGATTCGGGCTCAGGGTCGCCACCTCGAGGTTCGGGAATTCCCTCCAGTCCCTAATCCCTAGCCTGACAAGCGCAGTCCTCAAGGCCGGCGGTGTGAAGCTCATCTTTGGCTCCCCCTCAAGGGGCCTCTTCGACATAGTCGGCCCCGAGCTGGCGCAGAAATCCGACTTCGTGTTGAACCTCTTCGCAGACCAGCATGTGGAGACCGTGAGGGCAGAGGAAGCGATCTTCGCCGGTCTCAACCTCGTGAATATGCTCGTGGCCTGAGAAAGCTTAAGTGCGAACCGAGAAACGGGGTTCGGGAAAGGTTAGCGTGAGTTGGGTCATCGTAAGCATAGCGCGCCACGCAGAGGGAGTCTTGCATACAGGCCCAGAGGGCGTGCCAAGAGCCTACTCCCAAGGATAAGGACCTGGCCCAAGATCGAAAGCGAAAAACCCACAATCCTAGGGTTCCCGGCATTCAAGGCAGGTACGATTCACGTCATCACGGTCGACGACAGGGCGAAGACTCCGAACTTCGGCAAGCCGCTCTTCAACATGTCCAGCGTGTTGTCGCTGCCGGAGGCCGAGGTGGTCGGGCTGCGCCTCTACAGCCATGAGGACGGACGGGACCTGCCGATCGCAGACGTGAAGGCAGCGGGTCAGACGTCGGAGAAACTCCCGCTCGAACGCGCCAGGCGCGTAGCAGCGATGATCTCGACGGTCCCCCACGACGTAGGGCTCTCCCAGAAGCAGCCCATCGTGATGGAGGTAGGGGTTGCGGGAACAGATGTGAAGTCCCAGGCAGACTACGTCCTTGGGCTGATCGGGAAGAAGGTGAAATTTGCGGATGTCTTCAAGGCTGGCATGTACGTCGACGTATTGGGGATCACGAAGGGAAAAGGGTTCGAGGGCCCGGTCACCAGGTTCGGGGTCAAGAGGAAGCAGCACAAGTCTAGGAAGAGCGTCAGAGCGGTAGGCGTCATAGGCCCCTGGCACCCTGCGGCCGTCATGTACACGGTGGCCAGGGCAGGACAGATGGGCTTCCACCAGAGGACGGAGACTGGAAAGAGGATTCTGTTGGCGGCGAACGCGGCCGAGAAACCGATAACCCCTGCTGGCGGCTTCCTCCATTTCGGCGAAGTAAAAGGCGACTACGCAGTCGTGAGAGGCTCCGTGCCAGGTCCGGCCCGGAGGTTCGTGATGGTCAGGGTCAGGGTGAGAGGGGTCACGAAGAGCCAGGCGCCGCCTCAGGTCCTCGAGCTGAGCCCGATGATAGGAAGATGAGTTAGATGAAGACAGAGGTCGTGGGTCTGGACGGGAAGCCGGCAGGGAAGATCGATGTTCCGGAAGTCTTCTCCACGCAGCTGAGGCCCGACCTTGTCAAGCGAGCCTTCTGGCTCGTGGGCTCCCATGGATTCCAGCCGAAGGGAAGGGACCCGATGGCGGGCGAGAGGACATCGGCTGAGACGCACAACCCCCCGACGGGTACAGGAAGGTCCAGAATCCCCAGGGTGAAGGGGGAAAAGTACCCGAGGGGTGGACTAGCCGGAGGCGTCGCAAGCGTAGTGAAAGGACGCCTGCCCCATCCGCCGAAGTCGGAAAAGGTGATTCATCTGGACATCAACAGGAAGGAGAGGCGCCTAGCAACGGATTCGGCCATCGCTTATACCGCGAGCCTCGACGCAGTGATGGCGCGCGGTCACAGAGTCAAGAAGCTCGAGTTGCCGCTTGTGGTCACGGACGACATAGAGACCGTGGAGAAGACCACAGACCTGATGTCGTTCCTGGAAAAGGTGGAGCTGGACGCAGAGCTGAAGCGGGTCGACGAGGGGTCGAAGAGGAGAACTGGGAAGTCGAGGCTCCGCGGGCGGGTGTACCGGACGAGGGTCGGACCTCTGATCGTGGTGACGAACGACAGGGGGGTCGGCAAGGCGGCGTGTGGCATCCCGGGCGTCGAAGTCGCAAGGGTGGATAGTCTGAGCGTGATGGATCTCGCTCCAGGGGGCGTTCCTGGAAGATTAACGGTGTGGACTGAATCGGCCTTGGGGACTCTGAGTGCAAGAGAGAGAGAGGTGGAATCTTCAGATGCGGCTTGAAGACGCACAGAAGCTTCTGAGACGGCCCTACGTCACTGAGAGGACCTTCGACCAGATCGAGAAGGAGAACAAGCTCTGTTTCCTGGTCGATGACAAGGCCTCGAAACCGCAAATAGCAAGGGCCTTTGAAGCACTCTACGAATTGAAGGTGGCGGCGGTCAACACCGAGAGGACGGTAAAGGGAAAGAAGGCTTTTGTCAGGCTTCTGGAGGAGAACAAAGCCGCGGAATTGGCGGCGAAGCTGGGCCTGGTGTAGAGATTGGGAAAGAGAATCCTTCAGCGCAGAAGAGGAAAGGCTGGCATTCAGTTCAGGGCCCGGACCAAGGGGAAGATTGCCCCCGTAAGGTACCCGAGGATCGGACCCGACTCAGAGGGGACAGCGACGGTCACGGCCCTCATGGACGAGAGAGGCAGGTCGGCCCCTCTTGTACAGGTAGGATACGGGAACCACAGATTCGCCTACCTGCCGGCGGTCGCGGGACTGTCGGTAGGGAGGCAACTCTCGATGGGGGCGGGCGCGGCCCCGGTCCCTGGGAACATGATGCCGCTGTCACGAATTCCAGAAGGCACGAGGGTCTGCAACATCGAGCTGAGGCAGGGAGACGGAGGAAGGTTGGTGAGGGCCTCCGGCACATCTGCGGTCCTCTTCTCGAAGGCCAACGGCAAGGCAATCGTCAAGTTGCCGTCCGGCAAGCACATTCTGATCGACGACAGGTGCAGGGCGATGGTCGGCGAGATCGCCGGAGGAGGGAGGCGCGAGAAGCCCTTCCTCACGGCGGGCGCGAGGCACCACGCCATGAGGGCGTCGGGCAGAGTCTATCCACGCATGAGAGGGATAGCGATGGCCGCCGTCTACCATCCCTTCGGAGGAGGGAGACACCAGCACCCAGGCAAGTCGACCAGCACATCCAGAAACGCCCCTCCTGGAAGGAAGGTAGGGTTAATAGCGCCAAGAAAGACCGGACGGGGGAGATTGCCCAGGGCGAGCGTGGAGGTAAAGTAGTTGCCGAAGGAGTTCAGGTACAGGGGGCGGTCCATCGAGGAGCTTAGCTCGATGTCCACTGAGGCGCTCCTTGAGCTGCTGCCCTCCAGGGCCAGAAGGTCGCTCAACAGGGGGGTCTCTGAAGAGAAGAGGAAGATCCTGGAGGATGCCAGGGCGATCAAAGAAGGAAGACTGCAGGGACAGATCAAGACTCACGCGAGGGACATGATAGTCCTGCCGTCGATGGTGGGTCTCACGATAGGGGTCCACAACGGAAAGGAATTCGTGCCCCTCGAAGTGAAGCCCGAGATGATCGGCAGATACCTCGGCGAGTTCGTAATCACCAACAGGAAGGTCGTACACGGGACGCCGGGCATCGGCTCGAGCCGCTCGAGCCTCTACGTCCCACTAAAGTGACTCGCAAGAACCCGCTTCGTTTGCAAGGGTAATCGTCTTCGCGATAGTCTACGCAGGGATCGAGTACAGGCACGTCAACTGGAGAGAGGCCGAATGGACAGTCAGCCTGGTGATCGCTGGACCTACTCGTTGCTCTCGCGTTGTATCTGGTCCCGCCCTAGTCAACTGACCGTCGTCTGAGACTGGTCACGGAGGAAGTTCAACAGGTAATGGGGTCCGCCGATCCCCCTTCCGGTCGCGCCGCTCGCGTTCCAGCCCGTGAAGGACTGTGCTCCGGGCCACGCGCCTGTTGTGGAGCCGCCGCCCCTGTTGGCGTATGTCACCCCGAACCTAATGCCGTCGAAGAACTTCTTGACCTCGCCCCTGTCTTTGGAGAAGATGCCGGCCGTGAGGCCGTACTCCGTGGCGTTGGCCTCCGCTATTGCTTCTTCCACAGTTGAGAACTCTCCGACGACGACGAACGGGATGAAGAGCTCGTCCTTGAAGAGCCTGTGGCCGCGAGGGAGACCAGTCACGACCGTCGGCGAGACGTAATAGCCTCTTGCGAGTCCGCCCTCCTTCATCACCGTCCCTCCGATGAGGACATTGCCGCCTGCGGACTTCGCCTCCTCCACGGCCGCCTCGAACCTAGCGACTGCCGCCTCGTTGATGACCGGCCCCATGAAGACTTCTTTGTCGCGCGGATCGCCGACGACCAGTTTGTCGACCCGGTCGCTCAGCGCGTTGAGGAACTCGCGCGCGATGCCCTTCTGAAGATAAAGGCGTGAGGTTGCGCTGCACTTCTGGCCACCGTAGCCATAGGCCGCTCTGACGGTCCCTTCGACCGCCTTCGCGATGTCCGCCTTTGCGGTTACTATCGTGGGGTTCTTGCTCCCCATTTCGAGCAGCATCGGCTTCGGGAATGGCTGGCCTGTGAGGAACCTCCTGTAGAGGCGCATCCCGACATCCCTCGAGCCCGTGAAGGCGATGCCGGCCACGTCAGGATTTGAAACGAATTCGTCCTCGAAGTTGACCCCTGGGCCGGTGATGAAGTTGACCGCACCTGCAGGGACGCCCGCGTCGCTGAAGGCCTCGTAGAGCATCAAGCCGGTCAAGGGCGCCTCGCTCGTCGGTTTCAGGATGATCGAGTTGCCAGTGATCAGAGCGCCTAAGGCCATTCCGCTGGCGAGCATGAACGGGAAGTTGAACGGAGAGATGACGGGCCAGACCCCGTAAGGCTTGCCAAATACGAGCGTGTGCTCTCCCGGCCCTCCTGGCCCCATCCTGGTGGCATACCCCTTCTCGTCGCGCACAGTCTTCGCACAGTACTTCACGGAGTCCACGGCCTCCCACGCTTCCGCGAGCGCCTCGAGTCGGTTCTTACCGACCTCGTAGGTTATCGCTACGGCTATCTCGAACTTCCTTTCGTCGACGAGCTTGGCGAACCTCTCCATCACCCTGACCCGTTCCTGCCAAGACTTCGAGCTCCAGACCTCGAAGCCCTCTCTCGCTGAGGTTATCGCATCAACTGCATGTTCCCGCGTGCCAATCTGGAACCTCCCGACCACGATCGAGGTGTCAATGGGGCTCCGGTGCTCGAACTCGCCTGCTCCCGACCAGACCTTCCTCCCTCCTATGAACATCGGGTAGCGGCTGCCCAGCTTCGGCTTGAACCGCTTCAGTGCTGCCTCGAATTTCGGGTGCAGGCTCTCGTCCGCGAAGAGGGTTACGTAGGTCACCTTTGGCGCGGTTCTTTTGGGCATCTCGGCCCGCGCGAACCGCTGCTCTACTTAATGTTTCCCGGTTCGGCCAAGCTTCCGAGAGTCCCATGCGTGAAGGCTCGGCCCAACGCCGAAGAGAACCCCGTCCCGACAGCTTCCTTCACTTCCTCGAACGGGATCTTCTCCCCCCTGAGCCGTTCCATCGAGGTCATCATGTCAGGGTCGAGACCGCAAGGCTTGATAAGGTTGAAGTAGGACAACTCCGTGTTGACGTTCAGCGCGAACCCGTGGTAGGTCACCCAGTTGGTCACCGCGACCCCCACGGAGGCGAGTTTCTTTCCCCGTACCCAGACCCCGGGGTGCCCATCCAGCCTCTCGCCTTCTATGCCGAACCTCCCCACCGTCTTCAGGAGGGCTTCCTCGATGTTCCTGACGTGCCTGCGCACGTCATGGTCTTCCAGCAAGAGGATGGGGTAGCCCACGAGCTGTCCAGGGCCGTGGTAGGTGGCGTCACCGCCCCGCTCGACCTGGAAGACAGGAACGTCCTGGGGCCTGAAGTTCTCCGGGGTCGTCTTCCTCCCAAGAGTGATTACGTGGTCGTGTTCCAGAAGAATCAGGACGTCTGGGACCTCTCTCCTGGCTCTCTGACCGGCAAGCCTCCTCTGGAGTTCGAGCGCCCCTCCATACTCCATCCTGCCGAGGTCGAGAATTAATCCAGTCATATCCTCAGCTGGTGAATCGGCTTCCCTGCCGCCGACTCGGACGCCTCCATAATCGCTTCAGAGAGCGTCGGATGAGGATGGATGGTCAGGGCGATGTCCTCCACCGTGGCGCCCATCTCAATTGCGAGAGCAGCCTCGCTAATCAGGTTCGAGGCTTCGGGGCCGACGATCTGGACGCCGAGGACGAGGCCGTCGTCTGCCTTCGAGACGACCTTGACGAACCCCTCCCCCTCTCCAGTGGACAGGGCTCTGCCCAGGGCCGCGAACTGGAACCTAGTCCTCTTCACACTGTAGCCCGCCTGGACGGCTTTCTCTTCAGTGAGGCCGGCGCTGGCGACCTCAGGGTCGCAGAAGACAGCGTCAGGAATCACTTTCCAGTCTGCAGCGCTTGGAAGACCAGAGATGCACTCTGCGGCGACCACGCCCTCCTTCGATGCTTTATGGGCCAGCAGCGGCGGGCCACGCACGTCGCCTATTGCATAGACCCAGCGCGCTGACGTCTGCATCCTGTTGTCGGTCACGATGAAGCCCCTTTCGTCAGTCTGGACCCCGATCGCCTGGAGGTTCATCCCTCCCGTCTTGGGCTTGCGCCCTACGCTGACCAAGACCTTGTCAACTTCCACTGCCACCATCCCGTCAGGGGTTTCCACTTCGACTCTCACACCCGACCCTTTCTTGGAGACCTTTGCGACCTTGGACTTTAGGTGGATCTTGACACCCCTCCCCTCGAGCTTGCGCTGGACCACCCGAACTACCTCCGGGTCGCTGCCGGGCATCAGCTGGTCCATCACTTCGACTATCGTAACGGCGCTTCCAAACTTCTGGAACATCGAGGCAAACTCGAGTCCGATTGCTCCTCCTCCCACGACCATAAGCCTCTTCGGGGCGCTCGTCAGCTCGAGGCCCTCCCTTGAGCCGATTACCGCCTCGCCGTCGAACTTTAACCCCGGCAGCTGGACAGTCTCGGTGCCTGTCGCTATCACGAGGTTCTTTGTCGAGATTTCTTCCTGGCCGTCCGCCTTCCTGACTAGGACCTTATTCGCTCCCACGACCTCCGCCGCTCCCATGATTACTGTGACGCGGTTGCCCTTCAGAAGCATCTCGACCCCGCTGACCAGCTTGGAGACGACTTCCGACTTCCACTTCTGCATCTGAGCGAAGTCGACGGTCAGCCCAGATGCCTTCAACCCGAACTTCTCTGCCTCCCTGACTCTTTCGAGGAGCCTGGAGACCGTAATCAGTGACTTCGAAGGGATGCATCCGTAGTTGAGGCACTCGCCCCCAATCCTGTCAGCTTCGACGATGACTGTCCTCAGGCCGAGCTGGCCGGCCCTGATGGCGCATACATAGCCTCCTATTCCACCGCCGATGACCGTGACGTCTGCTTCGAGCATGATGGGTTCTGTCGGCTTCGTCCGACTTTGTGGCTTAAACCTTGCTGAGCGGGTCCGCGCTCAGACGACTTCGGCGAGCAACTTCTTGGTGTCCTGAATTGTCTCGATGACCCCGCTTGTGAACCTAGCCGCGTACGCCCCGTCGAGGACCCGGTGGTCGAAGGTCAGAGAAAGGATACGCGATGTCCCTCACTTCCACCCTGCCGTCCGCGCGCGCGCCTGGATGGGCTGCGTCTGCAGGACCGGAGCGGCTTTCGCAGGGCTTGGTGAGCCCTGAGAAGTCGCCGGCGCAACGGCCCCGGATGGCCCGTCGTCTATCACCATAATCGTCTGCCCGACCTTCGCCATGTCACCTTCCTTGGCGATAATCTCGGAGACCTTGCCGCTTCTTGGCGCCGGTATCTGCACATTGACCTTGTCGGTCATCACCTCGACAAGAGGTTGGTCTTCCCTGACCTGGTCGCCTTCCTTGACCATCCACTTCAGAATCTCGCCTCCAGCAACCCCCTCGCCAATGGAAGGAAGCTTGAACTCAAAGACCAACGGTGATGTCAGAACGACTCGACCGGCCGACTCTATTAGTGCTTTTCGAGATTCTAGTATCTGGCCAGGTCCGCCGCGGCCTTGACAATCCTCTAGCGCGCGAGAGAGAGGTTGCTCGCCTTCTCGTCGAAGACCCTGCCGAAGACCATCTGCTCGTAGAGCCTCCTGAGCAGAGCGGGGCTGATGCCCGGCTCTTTCCCCCTTATCGTCCCGTCTGGGGTGAGCCTCTGGTACAGCACCTCCTCGGCATTCGAGAACTTGAAGTCTGCCTCGCTGAAGACTCTCGGTATCGCGTCGGCTCCCGGGCCCTTCAGGAACTCTGACTCGGTCAAACCTGCATTTCAGCGTCGGCGGCCATATGACTCGCGTTCGCGCGGCCCGCCTTCAATGGCGGAACGGATGAAGAACTCACCGGCCCGGTAGCTGCTCCTCACGAGAGGGCCGGATGTCACATACATGAATCCGAGCTCTTCACCGAGAGCCCTGTAGCGCTCGAACTGCGAGGGTTTCACGTATTCGATCACAGGTAGGTGCCTGCTCGACGGACGGAGGTACTGCCCGACGGTCAGGAAGTCGACCCCCGCCCTGCGGAGGTGGGCCATCGCAAGAACGACCTCTTCTTCGGTCTCGCCCAGCCCAACCATGATGGACGACTTCGTGAAGATGCGCGTGCTGACCTTCTTCACGTTCCTCAGCACAGAGAGAGACTGCCAGTAGCTGGCCCGGGGGTCCCTGACCTTCGGGGTCAGCGACAGCGTCGTCTCGATGTTGTGTGCGATGACGTAGGGCCTCGCCTCTGCCACAGTCCTGATTGCGTCCAGGTCGTCCTGGAAGTCAGGGATGAGAACCTCGATCAGAAGACCCGGGATCCGCTCCTTCACGAGCCTTATCGTCTCCGCGAAATGCGCTGCACCCCCGTCGGGAAGGTCGTCTCGGTCGACCGAGGTCAGGACCACGTATTTCAGGCCCATCTCGGACAGGGCAAAGGCGACGTTCTCAGGCTCGAGCCGGTCGAGGGCCCCGCCGGGCTTGCCAGGGGTGACCATGCAGAAGCGGCAGGCCCTTGAGCAGACACCCCCCATAAGCATCAGAGTGACAGTCCCACCCCCCCAGCATTCGTGCACGTTGGGACAGTGGGCCTCCTCGCAGACTGTGTGAAGGCTCAGCCTCCCGAGCAGGTTCTTGAGCTCCGCGTGGCTCCGGCCACCTGGAGGCCCTACGACCAGCCAATCCGGTTTCGCGTCGGCTAGCAATTCAGCTGCCGGCCAGTACTTTGAGCCTATCAAAACCCTTTCCGGAGAGCGCTCCGTTGCACGCGTAACATTCTTCTGTCTGGAACCCTGGCTCGAGGTCGCTGTGCAGGGAACACATCATGTGGTTCAGTCTGATGTAGTCGAGCACATCGGTCATCGACTTCATGGCTTCCAGCTGGTCGGGGTCCTTCTCGGCGAGTCCGCTGGCGATGGTGTCTGCGGCCTTCGTGACTGTGGGATCGCTCTCGAAGTTCACCATCACGCCCCGCGTTTTGCGGGTGTAGTTGCTGACAGAGGCTTGGGTTATGCCAAGAGCGTTCGCGACCTGCTGCTGCGTCATGTGGTAATCCAGCTGTAGGCGTCTGGCCACCATCGCTCTAAGGGCGGGGAGTGCTGACTTCGAGACAATCTCATATGGGCTTATCATTGTTTTATTACTTATGTTATAACCGGCTATTTAAGGGTAGTCGGCCTGGGTTGCAGAGAGGCGGGGGACAAGCTCAACAGGGAGACTCTCAACAGGGAGGTGTCACGTGATGAGCCGACCTTGGGTCTGTCCGGTTCATGGGTTGCAGTCAGCAAAACATTTCGAAGTTATGTATGTGCAGATTTCCGAAGGCGTAATCGAGAGGCACTGCTCTGTGTGTGGTTCGGTCGTGACGCACCGGCCAGATTTTGGACCGACGCGGAGCCGAGGTTTTGTGGTGAAGGATAACACACCCGCAAGCTTATTGGAGGAGCCTTCCGACTAGAAGGCTTCTTCGCAGCGGGGAATTCTTTGAAGTTCACTTTCTTGGATAGAGGCCTGGAGGACAGCATTTGAGCGAGCCGAGTATCTTCCAACTCTTCTCGCCCCCGTTGATCCAGGCGCTGAAGGAGAGAGGGTTCGTGACGCCGACCGACCCGCAGATGAAGCTGATCCCGCTGGTGAGGGCAGGCAAGAACGCGCTCTTGATGGCACCGACCGGGACCGGGAAGACCGAAGCCGCGCTTCTCCCGATACTCGACGCACTGGTAAGGGAGGGCGAGGGACGTGAGAGAGGGACGAAGCTGCTGTACATCACGCCCCTCCGGGCGCTGAACAGAGACATGCTCGAGAGGATGCAGTGGTGGTGCAAGCGCTTCGACATAAGGCTCGGAGTGAGGCACGGCGACAGCTCTCAGGCGGAGAGGACCAACCTCAGTTTCGCCCCGCCCGACATCCTGATCACGACGCCAGAGACACTGCAAATCCTGCTGGTCGGGAGAAGAATCAGGCAGAACCTTTCGAAGCTGAGATGGGTCGTGGTGGACGAGGTCCACGAGCTCGCTGAGGACAAGAGGGGGAGCCAGCTGAGCGTGGGGCTCGAGAGGCTGCGCGACGTCGTCGAGAACGAAATCCAGATGATAGGGCTGTCGGCCACTGTAGGGTCACCCGAAAGAGTGGCCAAGTTCCTCGTTGGCAGCGGAAGGGATTGCGAGGTAGTCAGGGTCCCAGTGGAGAAGAGCCTCTCGCTAAAGGTCGCCGCGCCGAAGCCGACAGGAGAAGACAGGATCCTAGCCGAGGCGATCTACTCCTTCCCCGAAGTGGCGGCGAGGCTTAGGATGATAAAAGAGACCGTGGAAAGATACAGGTCGGTACTGATCTTCACCAACACAAGGACTGAAGCGGAGGCGCTGGCCAGCAGGTTCAGAGTCTGGGACCCCAAGTTCCCCGTGGGAATACACCACAGCTCGCTCTCGAAGGCAACGAGGGAGGCGGTCGAGAGGAACCTCAAGGAAGGCAGGCTCTTTGGGGTGATCTGCACGAGCAGCCTGGAACTAGGAATCGACATCGGCTTCCTGGAGTACGTCATCCAATACAACTCTCCCCGGCAGGTGACTAGACTGATCCAGAGGGTCGGCAGGAGCGGGCACAGGGTCGGAGAGGTGTCGAACGGAATGATCATTACTCAGGATTCAGACGACACGCTCGAGGCTGCGGTCCTTTGCAGGAAGGCCGTAGCCGGGGAGCTCGAGCCGCTCGAGCCGGTAATGGAGCCGTATGACGTCGCAGTCCACCAGGTCGCGGGCCTCCTCATTGAGCAAGGAAACTGGAACTTCGGGGACCTGGAGGGGCTCCTGAAGAGGAGCCATGTCTACTCCGGGATGGATGGGCAGAAGTTGAAGAAGGTCCTGACCTACATGAGAGAGAGATACCCGAGGCTGGCCTATTACAGCGAATCCGACGGCAAGGTCTTCCGGGCAAGGGACGTCAAGCCTCTCTTCCAGTACTACTTCGACAACCTGTCGATGATCCCGGACGAAAGGCAGTACCTAGTGATGGAGGGCGACAGCTTCGTCGGAACCCTGGACGAGGCCTTCGTCTCCGAGTACGGGGAGGTGGGCGTGAAGTTCGTGGAGGCCGGGAGGTGCTGGAAGGTCGAGCAAATCTACGGCAACAAGGTGTACGTCAAGGCGGAGGAGGACCCCACCGGAGCCGTTCCCAACTGGGTGGGAGACGAGATCCCAGTTCCAAGGGAGGTAGCTGCCGAGGTCGGGACAATCCGCCGCAGGTACGCGGAAGAGATCGAGAAGGGAGGCGCGGAGAAGTATCTTAGTGAGCTCTGCAGGACGTACCCGGTCTCCAGGGAATTGATTCTGGACGCACTCAAGGAGGTGGCGGAACAGCATTCCGCGAAGCTGCCAATTCCCTCGGAAAGGCTGGTCACGATCGAAAGATGGGACAGATACATCGTGGTCCAGGCGGCGTTCGGACACAAGGTGAACCGGCTGCTGGCAAGGGTGATAGGGCACCTCATCTCTGAAAGGATGGGGCAGTCGGTCGCCGTGCATCAAGACCCGTACAGGATAATCATCGAGGCAGACGTGGCTCCGTCGGCAGTCGTCTCGGTCTTGGAGGAGCTGCACAAGCTGGACCTGAAGGCTGCGACCGAGAAGGCCGTGGAGAGGAGCGGGATCTTCAAGAGGCGGCTCATCCATGCGGGAAAGAAGTGCGGAGCGATTGCCAAGGACGCTGAATATGCGAGCGTTTCGATAGCCGGCCTAATCGAGGCGTTGAGGGACACTCCTGTCTACGAAGAGGCGATGAGCATGATCTTCCACGACGACCTGGACCTCGCTGGGTCCGCTGACGTGGTCGAGAAGATCAACGCAGGCGCCATCGAAGTGAAGCTGATCGAGTCAGAGGCGCTTTCTCCGATTGCGAGGATAGGGGTTGAGGAGATCAGCAGGAGGGGAGAGATAGTCTCTCCGGAGAGGCTCAGGGCGCTGCTCAGACAGTCGACCCGGGCGAGGGTCAACGACACCTTCTTGGTGGCCGTCTGCACAAACTGCTGGAACTTCCTCGAACTGAGGCGGGTCGGCGACCTGGAGGGCCTCCTGAAGTGCCCGGTCTGCGAGAAGGAGGCAATCGGTCTTTCGACGGATTCCTACGAGAACGTCTTCTCGCTCGCGATGAAAGCCCGGAGCAGGGCAGACATGCGGGGGAAGAAGCTGAAGCTCGTCGAAGCTGTGAGGAAGTCGGCGGAGCTGCGGAAGGAGTACGGGCACTCGGCCGACATGCTCATCGGAGGTAGGGGGATCAGGCTCGCGGAAGCGGCCACTCTCGCGGCAAAAATGAGGAAGGAAGGGACCGACCTGGTCGAGTTGATAATCGAGGGCGAGAGGGAGGCGCTCAGGCGCCGCTACTTCTTGGGGGCTTCCTGAGCCCGGGACAGAATCATGGTCATCAGAGTCTTCTCGTCCACCTCGGCTCGTGTCCTCCAGCCGACGTGCAGCATCGTCCTGTCGTCCTGCTCGAGGTAGCCCCTCTTCAAGTACCTCTCCAACGAATACTCCACCCTCCACTTCGGGAACTTTTCGCGGAGAAACTGCTCGGCCTCCCTGCGCGCTGCTCTTCCCTGCTTGGAATTGATGAAGGCGATGGTTGCGGCGAGGACCGCCAGGTCGTCGATCCTGATGCCTGATGTCTCAGCCTCGCTCACCGTGGGCGGCTCCTTGAACCTGAGGAGGAACCGGGACGAGTCGTCGGTCCCGTCAGCCCCCTTCACCTCGAAGACCTCCAGTCCTAGGGCGGAGACGTCTTCGGAGAGGACCTCGACTATCTTCCGGTAGTCCCTGCCGAGGTGCCTCTTCATCTCCCAGCCCTTGACGCCTGGGTTTCTCCCTCGCTGCAGCACGAGCACCTGGAAGGCCTTCCTGACCTTCCTTTCGAGGAGAGCCCTGTCTGCCGACTCCATCAGCTCTCACCCACTATCGAGATGGCCACGGACTTGGACGGGCCCTTCGCCTTCTCGCTCAAGGCCGTCGTCCAGACCCTCCCAATCAGAGGCTCGGTTCTCAGCGAGGCCCTCCCCTCGCTGATTAGGAAGGCCAGAAGGTAGGCCCTTAGCACCCTGGTCTCGAAGTGGGGCGACTGAATGAATTCCATGTAGTCGATCCACTCCCCGTTCGACTTCTCGAGGAGTTCGTCGTGCAGGTCCTTCAACCTGTTCTCGAACTGGTCCTGGGTGAAGACCCCTAGCGAGATGAGCTCCTGGTAGTCGACCGCACCGGGCTTGACCCCATAATTGCTGAACTCATCCTTGAATCGCTCTGCCATGGGCAAAAGGTCGCGCCAGTAGACGAACGCCCTCTCCAGGCCCTTCGGTGAAATCTGGTCGACCTGTGCGACCGGGTGCCAGCTCTTGACGAAGGCCTCGGTCAGCGCTTCCTTCGGAAGGAGCTTGACCTTGAGCTGAATCAGGAGCGGGTCGATGTACAACGACGAAGCCCTGTGCTTCAGCCACTCGTCCTGGAGTTTCACGATTTGGGCGAGCTCGAGCAAAGCCTCTGAGTCTACGAGCAGCTCGTCGAGGAACCGCCACTCCGGCAGCCGGCTCTTCAACAGGAGAATCTTCTCCTTTATGTCGACATCGAAGGGGTTCGCGCTGCTAGTTTCGACTGCGCGGCAGAGTTCGATGACTCGTAGCAGATCCTCAAGCTTCTTCTCTTCCACTCTACTTCAGCTCCTTCACTTCGGAGGCCCCGTGGACCGCTTGGACGGTGATGACGTGGGCGCTCCTGTCAAAGACGGTGAGGATTGAAGGAGTAATCACCAGGTACTGGGAGGCTTCGCGCTGCTTCATCTGCGAGAGGATCATCTTGAACATCGCCTCCCTGTTCTTGGGGTCCATGTGAATGTCGAACTCGTCCATCGCCCTCATAGGCGAGACTATCCTCCCCTGAAGGGAAAGTATGAAGGCCATCAGGGCGACCGAGCGCTCGCCGCCGCTCTGGGTGAAGGGGTCGAGGGTCGTGGGCGCTCCGCCTTGGAACCCTACGTAGAGCGCAATGCCTGCGTCCTCGATGTCGGCGCCCTCCTCGAACTTGATGAAACCACTCGCGTCGACCGCTGAGAGGACGGCCTGGTAGGCGGGGTCGGCAGACTCCACCAGGTTCTCCATCGCGTCTCTCCAGACCTTCTTCCTCGATTCCAGCTCGGCGAGCACCGCCTTCTTGTTCTCTTGAAGCTGGGCGAGCTTGATCTTGAGCTCGTCGATGTTCCCCGAGTAGTCGTTGTATATCTTCTCTGCCTCGTCCGGCACGTCCTGCATCTTCTGGATGTGGGCTGAGACGAGCTTGAGCTCTTCTGAGACCTCATAGGGCTGACGCAGGGTCTCAACCCGGGGACCCGCGCTGGCGAGCTCGGGCTCCATCTTGTCCAGCTCTGCCTTGAACTCCCTGGCGCTCCTTTCCAGGTCGTGAAGGTCCGACTCCGTTACCTTGATTCTGTATGAAAGAACCTCGGATTTCACCCGGAAGGAGATGTAGCTCTCCATCGTCCTCCTAATCAGCTCCTCGGTCCTGCTGATCTCGGGTTGAAGCGAGGAGACTTCCCTGTCGAGCTCCGTCTTTCGCCTCTGCGCGTCCGCTTCGGCGGAGGCGCCCTTACCCTCGATGTAGTCGACGAGCTCCTTCAGCCGCTTGGTCTTCTTCTCCGTGCCTTGGGACAGCAGCTCGTCTATCGTGCTCGAGAGCCCGGCAAGGTCCTCTTTGAGGCTCTGGAATGCGTTCCTTGCAGATTCGTCCTTTGCCTTCTCGGCCTCCGCCCTGACTAGCGCGTAGTAGAACTTCCTGAGCTCGACCTGCTTGTCCAAGAGCGTCTGGTGAGTCTGGTCCGCGTCAGCCGCCACCTCCACCTGTTGGGACTTCAGGTCCTCCAGTGCCCTCGACTTCGCTTTGATCTTCTCCTCGACCGACTGGAGGGACTTGCTCAGCTTCGCCTCTGTGCTCCAGACGAGCTCCTTGCCTAGGAGGTCTCGGTGCTCGATCAGCCTCCTCTTCTCCTGGTACCTGTCGTAGACCTGCTTCCAGTATTCGAGTGCCTGGTTGGCGTTCTCGATGAGCTGCAGCAGCGAGCTCTCCTCCCCTATGAGCCCGCCGAGCTCCTGCTCCGCGAGGAGGATCCTCTGCCTGAACTCCGCGAAGCCGACGGCCTCCTCGACCATCTTCAGGCGCTCCTGTGGCGTCACAGCGCCGAGCTCCTCGATCATGCCCTGATGCATGATGATGAGCAGGTTGTCTGGGTTGATCCCAAACTCCTTCAGGAGCCTGACGACCTCGCTCTTGTCTATCTCCTTGTAGTCTGCCTCGAACCAGTACGAGCCGTCCCGCCGGAGATACCTGCTGAGCATGAAGGTGTCAGACTTCGAGTAGGGGATAGGGCGCCTGCCGTGCTTTGCCGAGTTGTCGAAGACGAGCGAGACCCTTGCGATGTCCTTTCCCCGCCTGATCAGGTCTGAAAGCTTGCGGGAGCGCTCGGTGTAGGCCTGACCGAAGGCGACCGAGATTGCGAGAAGGACAGAGGACTTTCCCGCCCCATTCGGGCCCACTATCAGGTTGAGGCCCTCCCTGAGGGGAATCCTTGCGTATTCGTAGCTCATGAAGTTCTCAAGGATGATTTCCTTGACGGTCGTGAGAGGAACGGGGGCCTCTTTCGAGACCTCCTCGGTGCGTCTGGACAAGATTCGTACTGCGCAAATGCGGGAGGCATTTAGAGGTTGCGCGCGTGAGCGGGGTCTGACGACACTTTCGGCTGACCCTCCCCCGCAAGGGCTTAAATGAACGGAAAGGGTCGTAGGAGACCGTTGATTCAGAGGTCCTTCGATGCCCTTGCTCCTCAGGTGAGAGACCTGCTCGCTGAGACCGGCATCACCGAGCCGACTCCTCCCCAGACCCAGGCATGGCCGCTGGTCGCCCGCGGAGAGGACGTACTCATCGTCGCGCCGACAGGGTCGGGAAAGACCGAGGCGGCGCTACTCCCCCTGCTCGGACGGCTCGTGACAGAAGGGCACAGGGAGGGGATCTCCCTGCTGTACATCACCCCGATGCGCGCGCTGAACAGGGACATGCTCAAGCGATTGCAGGTTTGGTGCAGAAGGCTGGGCCTGACCGTGGACATCAGGCACGGCGACACCCCCCAGCCGCAGCGCTCAAGGCAGTCCGCCCACCCGCCCGATGTGCTGGTGACCACGCCTGAGACCCTGCAGGCCGTCCTCCCGGGGCTGAGGATGCGGGAGAACCTTTCGCACGTGAAGGCCGTGGTGGTAGACGAGCTGCACAATCTGGTGGAGAGCAAGCGGGGCGTTCAGCTCTGCGTCGGGCTCCAGAGGCTCAGGAAGGTGGCACCGGGCTACCAGCTGGTCGCGCTGTCAGCCACTGTCGGGACGCCCGATGTCGCTGCAAGGTTCCTTTTCGGCGAAGGGAGGCCAACGATAGTCAAGGCAGAGACGCCCAAGGAGTTCACCTACGAGATCGAGTATCCGGTGCCAGACCCCTCGAACCAGTCGGCCGCTCGGGAGACCTACTCCGCGCCCGACCTGGCGGCGAGGCTCACTAGAATCAACGACTTGATCGAGAAGCACACGTCCACCCTGATCTTCGTAAACAGCAGGACGGTGGCCGAAATGCTGGGCGAGAAGCTTGCTAGGCTGAGAAAGGACGTCGGCGTTCATCACGGCTCCCTTCCGAGGGAGGAGCGGGAGAGGGTCGAGCAGGCATTCAAGGCGGGTCAGCTGAAGGCGCTGGTCTGCACTTCCACCTTGGAGCTAGGAATCGACATCGGGTCCGTCGACCTGGTGGTGCAGTACATGTCCCCGAGACAGGTGACCTCCCTCGTCCAGCGAGTCGGGAGGAGCGGGCACAACCTCGGCCGGGTATCGAAGGGCGTCTTGATGACCGTCTCGGCCGACGACATCCTTGAATCGTCAGCAAGCATCCTGTCCGCAAGGCGCGGAAAGATCGAGCCCACAAGGCCCTATGCCAACTCCCTCGACGTCCTCGCTCATCAGGTGGCAGGGCATCTAATGGATTTCGAGACCATGGAGTCCGACCAGATGCTGGAGGAAGTGAGGAAGGCGGCCCCGTTCAGGGACCTTCAGAAGGAGACCTTCAACCGCACAGTGGGCTACCTGTCAGAGCTCAGGAAGGTGAGGTTCGACGGCAAGACGCTCTCGAGGACGAGGCTGACCAGGGAGTACTACTTCGAGAACCTGTCGATGATACCGGACGAGACCAGATACCTCGTCGTCGACGTGTCGACGAACGAGACTGTTGGGATACTGGGAGAGGAGTTCGTCCTGCTGAAGGCGAAGGTGGGAGTCCATTTCATCTGCAAGGGAAAGGTGTGGCAGATAGAGCAGGTGGCGGACGACAGGAAGATTTACGTCACGCCTGTGGAAGACCCGCTTGCCGCGGTCGCGACGTGGGACGGGGAGATGCTCCCGATACCCTTCGAGCTGGCCCTCGAGACAGGGAGGCTCAGGAGGTCTGTCTCGGAGGCACTCGACAGGGGCGATCAGGCGGTCGAGGAGGCCCTCAGGGAGATTCCGGGAAGCGCCGCCGCAAAGGCCCTCGTGGTTGACGAAATCGCGGAGCACAAGAAGATGGGGGCTGCGGTCCCGTCCGACAACCTCGTGCTCTTCGAGGGGTTCGGGAGGTACCTGATAGTGCATCTCTGCTTCGGCGAGTCGGTGAACAGGACCTTCGCCTACGTCTTCGAAGAGCTCCTCTCCAGGAGAGGGCTTGTGAGGGTCTGGTGGCTGGATGGGTACAGAATCCTGATGGAACTGACCACCGACACCGAAGAGCTCGATTTGAAGGCCCTTTCGAAGGAGCTGATGGGCCTCTCGCCAAAGGAGCTCGAGAGGACCTACGCATTGGCGGCCCAGCGGAACTTTCCCTTCCCTGCTCGCGTCAAGCACGTGGCCGAAAGGTTCGGGGCCCTGAAGCGTGGAAAACTGATCGCCTACCCCAACATGTGCTCCCTCCCCGCCCGGTTCGAGAAGACCCCGATCTTCGAGGAGGCGCTCCAAGAGACAGGCAGGGACCTCATCGACATGGAGAGAAGCAAACAGGTGCTGACTCACATCGCTGGCGGCGAGATAGCCGTGGAGACCTTCCAGGCCGGGGACAGGCCCACCCCGATAGCCTATGGTCTTCTGTACAGGTACCTGGAGGTCCCGGAGGCGGTCGCTCCGGATTCGCTCGGAAGGTCGTCCTACCAGCGCATGAAGGCGAGCATCTTCGGGACCGACGTCAGCCTGGTCTGCGTGAAATGTGGGACCGACCATGGCGTGGTGGCGGTCGGCGACCTGCAGGAAGAGCCGAGGTGTACCTCATGTGGGTCTGGGCTGCTGACGCCGTGTTACTGGGGTACGGCCAAAATCATGGATCTCCTTGAGAAAAGGAGTGCCAAGGTGCAGCTCAACGAAGAGGAGAGGGTCGAGCTCTCCAAGGCGAGGAGGGCGGCCGACTTGGTCCTGTCGTACGGAAAGAAGGCCGTGGTGGCCCAGACGGTCTACGGCATCGGCCCTCAGACTGCTTCCAGGATTCTGGCCGAGATGCACGACGACGAGGAGGCATTCTACAGGGACCTGCTGGAGGCCAAAATCAGGTTCGTGACGACCCGGCAGTTCTGGGGAAACTGAAAGTCCATTAACGGGCGAGGATGGGGCAGACTCAAGTTGGTTCTGGCGGGGAAGGTCTTCATAGTGAGGGAGAACTTCGACATGGATGTGCTCGCGGAGAAGCTAAAGGCGTTCAGGGTCGAGACGGAGAACACGGTCGAGGACCAGGAGTTCAAGCTCCTCTCGGAGATCAGAGACTTGACAGCAGGGAAGGGAACTCTGGAGGGAACTTACTCTTTCGATACGGTCTTCGTGGTGAGGCACAGGGAGAAGGCGGTCCCGGTACCGAGGACTTACGAGGCTCCATTCTCCTTCAACCTCTACAAGGACAGGCTCTTCCTGACTGTGTACGATAAGAAGAACAGGGCGAACAACATCGCGAATGAAATGAGCAAGGCAGTCTTCCTGAGCCTGGGGCAGATTGTCGAAGCGAGGATTGACCCGGAGACCCTGCGGAAATTCCATGAGAAGAACTTCGAAGACACGAAAATCATATTCTTCGACGACATGGATCTGCCCAGCATCAACAAACTGTCGCTCTACGGGACGAGCCTTGGGAACACGACGCTTTACTCGGACTACTTGACTCACGGGAAGCTCTGGTACATCGTGCTGAAGAGCTCGAAGACCGGCTACGTGATGGGGGTTACCAGAAACTGCGTAGTCACCGGCTTCAGCAAGATGGACATGTCCGAATTCAGCTCGTTCATCAGGGGAGAGATACTCCCGCTGATCACATAGCTTGCTGAAGATTATACCTGGCGACGCGGCTCTAATCTTCACGAGCCCCAGTCAGAGCACCCTGCTCGTCTCCGACCTTCACCTCGGACTCGAGAAGGAGATGGCGAAGAAGGGATTCAGCCTCCCCGCCTATTCGATAAAGATGGTCGGGAGAATCCGTGACCTGGCAGAGAGATATCACGCGACAAGCCTGGCAGTCCTAGGCGACGTCAAGCATACCGTGGGAAAGGTCGAAGACATCGACTGGGGGGTCGTTCCGTGGTTCTTCGACACGATGCTGGACCTCTTCGAGGCCGTCGAGGTGGTGCCGGGCAACCACGACGGGAACATCAGGACGGTACTGCCTCCCCGCGTGAAGCTGCACCCCTCACAGGGAACGGTAATCGGGCAGGGGCGCGGTAGAGTCGGGCTGGCCCACGGTCACGCTTGGCCCTCCGAGGAGGCAATCGCCACGAAGAATCTCGTGATCGGTCACTCTCATTTCACGTACGAGATGAGGGACGCGCTGGGGTCGAGGACTAGGGAGTCGGTCTGGGTCTCCGCCACCTATGACGTTCTCCAGCTGATGGAAGGGGCTGGGTACCGCTCGAGGGCAAAGGGAAAGGGAAAGCTGACGGTGATGCCCCCGTTCAACAGGATGGTGGGAGGCCAGCCAATCAACAGGAGCAAGTCGTTTCAGTTCGGACCAGTGCTTTCGTCAAGGTCGGTCAGCCTCGAAGAAGCGGACATATTCCTGATGGACGGTACGAGGGTGACCTAGACAGTTCTAGGTCGGCTGAGAGAGTCCGCCAATGGCGGACCTCAGCAGACGCTCCAGAGATGGCTCACCGACCGCGCCTATGACAGTGTCCATTGGTTGACCGCCCCTGAAGACCATGAAGGTGGGGATCGAGAAGACCTCGTAGCGCGACGAGATGTTGATCTCCTCGTCGACGTTGACCTTGCCGAAGATTACCCTGTCGGAGTACTTCGCTGCCAGCCTTTCGACCACCGGGTCCATCACCCTGCACGGGCCGCACCAAGTCGCCCAGAAATCTACGAACAGTGGTTTGCCTCCTGAGCTGAGCTCGTCAAAGTTCGCCTCGGTAAGCTTCACGGTTAAGCTCTGTTGTTCCGTTTTTGTAGGCATCATCTTGAATCGCTTTGCCCACCGAACGGCGATGTATATTTAAGATAATGTACGGAGTGATGACTACTAAGGTACCGAGGACTACTGAGGATAGCGCGTACCTGCATCTGCATTTCAAACCCAGACAGATACGCCACGTCTACGAGGACCCGAGGAACGACGCAATCAGAGCGAACCAATGCGTCCAAGTCTATCTGTCAAGCCTGAGGAAGTCGAACGGACAGCCTTCGAGGAACACATACAGCCAACTGCTCAGCGCAACAAGACGCTACCTCGAATTCCACGGAATCGAAGCCACAAACCACGCATTGGACGACCTCATTTCAGGCAAAGTGAACAGCCCTACCGACATGAACTCCGAACGGATGGTTCGCCTGTTCCAAGCCAGATGGGGAGACCACATGACTAGCCTGATCGTAGGGCTCTATCATCGGAATTTCGCAGACCTGAGAATCCACGTCAGAGTGACATCGAACCATCAGACGATACCTATCTCTGAACCAATCTTGCTCGCCATCTACAACGACGAAGAGCTAGCGGAAGAACACCGTCTAATCATAGACCTGATGGCCTTCGCAGGGGAGCGCATCAACGCACCGCATACCTCAATCCGAAAACAGTGCATTTGTTATCCGCGACCTAGAAGATAGAAAGGATTTTGCAGTTGGCAGGGAAGAGATTTCCGAACTGATGATTGCCAAACCAGGCATCATAACCAACGGCTACCTCCTAATCAGGAAGAAGTCGGGGAATCCAATCAAGATTAGGATTCACGGCCAGATTCCGTGCGTAATGATGATTGAATTGATGAGACAATTCTCGCCGGAACTGGTCAAGATTCAATAGGCCGTCAGTGTTCTGAGGAAAACTAAACCGTCACTATGCGATTCTTCGACTTAGAAAGCCGGGCTTTGAACTCCTCCGAGAAAGGCCTGACCTTGGCGTAGAGGTAATCAGTGGCACGTCGTCCATCTTCTCGACCTTCTGAGCAAGAAGTTTGAGAATGGAACCTAATGAGGCGACGTCTGATTCTCGATTACCTTTCCCGTTGGGTCGAAAGTAACGTGCCCCCAATTTGTTTCGGCCAAAATAGATGAGCCGTTATTCTCGAAACTCACCTTGAATATTGCGCTATCGATGTGTCTAGACCATAGCAGAACGCCCTGCATATTGTAGCAAGACAAAGTGCCATTGTATCCGGATACTGAAACACCCGCCACAATCAGCCCTCCCGAAGCGGCAAGCGAATTTGAGCTGTCGAAGGTCTCATCGGGAATAGAAGCATTCCACAACACATTCCCGTGGGAATCGAACATCGTCAGCACGCTCCCATAATTCAAATCGTTAGGGAAGGTGACCCCATTGACCCCCGCTAGAACAGTGGAACCGTCGTCAACCAACACTGTCGCCATAGACTCATGCTCCGAGTAGTTCCACAGCACTCTGCCTCCGCCGCCAATGTAGAGCAAATCGGGGCCATCAGTGACAATCACAGAACCGTTGCTGTTGATGTGAACGGAGAAAACCGGTTCCGATGTCAAGAGGTTCCATTTCATTTGTCCTTCCTTGCCGAACAGATACACACCTCCATTGGTGTACATTCCCGCAGGGCCAGGCGCTATCTGATAGCCTGCCACCGCCACTTCTTCTTCATCGGCAGAAGACGATACCTGCCCTATGAGCCTGTTTGTCAAGAGACTATTCTCCAGTACGCCAAAACTGCCGTAGAAGCACCAAGCGATAGTCCCGCTGCCCGAAACCCCGTGAATCTGACCGCTGCCTGAAATCACCTCTGACTGCTCCCCAACAGCCTCTACGCTGAACGGTGTCGGACCTTCGCTCGGATAACCTGAACCCAACAAGATTGGTGGACATGTACCCGCAGGCCTTCCCACGGCCGTGAATGCGTAGACGAAGATGACGATGGCAAGAACTGCAATGATAACCAATGCAGAAATCATGACAAATCTCTGTTTCATCACAGGTAATTTGTCCGCAGAAGGATATACGCTTACTGATTAGAACAGAAAACAGACAATGCCCTACCCTCGACTTAGGGATCCAGCCAAACGAGCCTTGAATTCCTCTGAGAATGGTCTGACCTTGGCATAGAGGTAATCAGTGGGCATCTCCTCTCGGACGGAATTGCGAACGTACCGCAGCCTGATTACCCAGACAGAAACTGTCAGACTGCGCAACCATCTGGCCATCAACGAACAATTGCATCATGAATTGCTAACCAACCTTGTCAAAGGTACTTCGCGTGAGACGAACGCTTGGGCTTAAATAACGAAGGAGCGCGCCTAACAGATGAGCCTTCTTCGCTTGAAAGCGAGATTCCAGTTTGCTACTGTCTGTTACTGCGCCGCCATATTCATGACCTTCGGATTCGTCGCCATTACTGTGGCTATGAGCTACAGCAGTGCACTAAACGGCAACACAAATCTCTACCTTACAATCTGGGGCGATTCAGTAATCATGATAGTCCTGGGTTTGGCCCTGATTTTGGCAGCTTTCCTAGTCTCGTCATCGAAAGCAAGCAGACTCGCAGTAGGAGGAATACTCGGGGTAGGATTCTCAGTCCTGGGGACGCTTGTTGCGATAGACTTAGTAGATACACTGGTCGGTTTTCAGGGCTGGCCATACGCCGCAACAGGGTCGTTTTTTGAGGACGTGCTGACAGTGTGTCTTCTCGCAGTACTCCTCGTAGGTTTTCCACTGGGATTGATGGGCTCATTGGGCGGCATCAGGAACAGCCAGGCGGCGCCGGATTCTGCCAATTCAGAAGACACTGCTGCTGGCGAGTCCAAGAACCCTGACGGTGCATTTTCCGGTGGAAAGAACCCGAACAAGTCGGAATCCTGACCGATCCCTGCTTAGCAAACTAACCGATCTGTGTTCGACGCGAAGCCCTCGCAAGCCGAGCCTTGAACTCTATTGATAAGCTCCTGAGCCTGCTCGAAGAGAAACTGGGAGATTAGACCTGAAACGTCCTCAAGAAATCCAAGTCATTCTGCATGATTCAAGAGCGCTACTTACCAGGAACTGGCCATCGAACCTGCTTATCGCCAGTGACCACGGTCGAGTCAGGGTACCAGAGCGCGCGCGCCCCAGATTCAAGTCAGATAGTCAAGAAAGGATTGAAGACACATCCTGTCAATCCAAGACTATCGATTGTCGAAGGGTGACTGGGCTCCGTTATTGAAGGCTGTCACGCTAGTAATGTACATTGCTACGGCAATCTATCTCTTCGTTCGACCAACGTCGATGGAGTACTTCCGTGTCAACCAATTGCGTTTCTCACAAGATTTCACCAAAGCCATAAGCACGGGCAAAGTCGTGCCACTGCTCTCTAATATTGCTAAGGCGATTGTCGATCACCTCTTCAGTCTTAACGCAACTGGTTTCTTCTCATTCCTGCTGCTGAGCTTAGGCTTTGCTCTAATCTATAGATTGGCCAAAGACTTCGACACAGACCTCGCGGAGGGGACGGAGGGATACTTCAAACTGGCTGTCTTATCGTTGTTCTCAACAATCTTGATAGTAGGGTCAAACGTACCCACTGCCGAAGCCACTTCCAGAGTCCCCGCTGCGGAAGCTGTGGCGATTGTGTCGGCTGCTCTCAGTCTTCTTCTCTACGCTTGGAACAAATGGGGAAAGGACCTCAAAGAACGACCCACACCGAATGCTGTGCCAGAGAAAGCGCCCAATTAGAAAGACCGCCTAAAGTCATCTCCTGCTGACCCCATACACTACGAGAGTTCTAAAGTACCTTCCACAGAATAGCGATGAACTTCTCGGGCTTCTTGCTTCTCCGCCGCAGTGTCAACTCGTCCGATTCAGATTCCTAGACCTAGCCAGCCGAGCCTTGAACTCCTCCGAGAACTTGATGACGAGAGCATGCTTATCCGGAACAACCTCAGACTTGTCAGACCGCTGAAACACGATACGACTGTGTGTAGGAGAAGGCCAGCAAGTCACAAATCGCAAGCGCCACTACAAACAAAGCATAAGTATCGGGGATAGTCCCTTCTATCAGAGGCCATTCTTTGCCAAACTCTAGCAAGGATGAGCGCAAGTCCGTTCTCAAGACAATCAGACTCCAGGAATCGTTGGCGCGTTCTATTAAGAAGGAAGCCGCTGACGAAGGCACGACTGTCAACGCAGACATAAACTCGATCATTAGTCGGCATTTCAATTGGCATAAGAAGTTGAGGGAGTATGGATTCGTTACGGTTGCCAGGTCGGCCTTCACGAACCTGGTTGAAGGGTTGGATGGCGAGACACTCGCCCGTATAGGGCGAGAGGTCATTCCTCCTCTGTATGAAGAGATGGCTGAACTCTGGTTTCAAGACTCCGCTCCGGAGAAGATACTAGATGCCATCAACACGAGATTCAAGTTCGATCCCCTGATGCGAGCAAAGATAACGAAGGAAGGGAACGAGTATACGGTTGTCTTCCGCCACGACTTGGGTCCTAAGTGGAGTATCCTCGTGGAGAGTGCCTCCCGGGAAATTGTGAAGCGATTTTTCCATACTGAGCCCCGAATCAGTCGGGGGGAATCGGTCGTCACGGCCCGTTTCAAGGTCAATCCGCGGAACTTGCCCACCTGACCGGAAATCGTACACGCCCCCGCGCCAGAGTCTTCGATGCTGACACCCAACACTCTAAGATGATCATCAAGACAACAGTGTCGCTGTACTACTACTGAGGTGTACTAAGAAAGTACTAAATACATTATTAAGATTGCGAGAATTGTTTCAGATTCTTCCGCGGTGAAAATGGAAATCCTCCAGGCCCTGAAGGAGAAACTGGACGCCAACGAACCTTCAGCCGGGCAGCTCAGACGGGCTTCAGTCGCTGTGGCTCTCAAGGACCCTGAGTCACCCAGCGTGCTCTTGATCAAGAGAGCGGACCGGGAGGGCGATCCGTGGTCGGGGCAGGTCGCGTTCCCAGGTGGAAAGGCCCAGGAGGGAGACAGCACATTGAAGGACACAGCAATGAGAGAAACTCGCGAGGAGGTGGGCATCGACCTAGGGCAGGATGCCGAATTCCTGGGTTATTTCACGCCGTTCAGGACCCACACGGGCACACTGGACGTCTTCCCTGCTGTCTTTCTGCTCGAGAAGGAAGTCGAGATGCACCCGAACGAAGAGGTCTCGTCTTACCGATGGGTGAAGCTGGGGGAGCTGATGGCCGGACAAGCAAGGTCGTCCTACAGAGTCGACGTGAGCGGTCGGACCAGAGAGATGCCTGCCTTGCTCGTGGGCAACTACGCGGTCTGGGGGCTCACCCACCGAATCATCTCCTCGCTCCTTGGCTGAACCGTGCCGGTCGTTTCTCTGCGTCAAATCAAGAGCTAGCCGGAATCCAGATGCTTCCTTATCGCCTTCAGCGCAGCCGGGTTGCTCCTCAAGTACTCAGCTAATCGTTCCAGGCGACGTAGAGTGGTGGGCTGAACGTGATGCTCGATCCCCTCGGTGTCCTCAAACGCGGTCTGATCGTCAACCCCGAGCATCGAGAGGAATTCGGCGATGACTTTGTGCCTCTTGATGACCGACTTCGCCATACGCTCTCCGTCCTCGGTCAGCTTCATCCCGCGGTATCGTCGGTACTCCAGGTATCCCTTGCCGGCGAGCTTGCCTATCATGTTCGAGACTGTCGGAGGCGTGACCTCCAGCGCAACGGAGATGTCAGAGGTGGTAGCGTAGCCTTTGTCTTGAATGAGGTGATACACTGCTTCCAAGTAGTCCTCCGACCTGGGAGTCTGCTCCGAACGACGCCTGCCAGCCGCCATGCCCCGTTGTCTCACCTGTCTCCTCAAAAAGTTATCACGATTCATCAACGTCATCCCGACATTCACTGCAATCTCGCTCGGCCTCCAGCCGTTGTCACTACTCGTCTACAGCCAAGTGGTGCTCAGTCTGATGATACCACTTCCCATGGTGCCCCTGCTCTACTACACGAGCCGGAGGAAATTCATGGGAGAGTTCGTCAACCACTGGGCTGCGACGATAATCGCACTGGTTTTTGCTGGTACGATAATCGCACTAGACGCCTATCTTCTACTGACCTTGTAGGGCTTCCTCACGGGACTTCCTGAGACTGTTTACCTCGCTGAGCTCAAAGGGGAAGACCAACCATTCCCCGGTCCTCTCGAGGAAGTAGTCAGGTTTGATCTTGCTCCACGGCTTCTTGAAGAGTACGGCTGTTTCGACCACCTTGGCGCCCTTTTCGCTCAGGAACCCTTTCACCCCGCTCATAGTGTCGCCTTGGTCGACCAGGTCGTCGACGAGGAGGACGCGCTTTCCCTTGATGTCCTCGGTGAGTGTCGAGAGTATCCTGACGGAGCCTCTCTCGGCGATGCCGCTGTACGATTTCACCGTAATCGTGTCGATCTTGACGCCTAGACGGTCCGACACCACCATCGCGACCGGTATGCCTCCTCTTGCAATCCCAATCACTAGGTCGAAGGTCTTCCCTGACAATCGGACCTTCTCTGCCAGGGCTTCGGTCAGGTTGCCGTACTCAGCCCAGCCGACATACCTGAAGTCGGTCATTTGGATGGCAGAACCGTTGCAAGTCTAGATAACTCTTCGACGCCGAGCTTTCGAAAGGAGGGTGAGACGAATGGGCCGGGGCGGACTTGGACCGCCGACTTTCGCCGTGTAAGGGCTTGACGGGCTTGGCCTGACGTCCTAACCGAGCTAGACGACCGGCCCACCTCGCTCGCGATCCAGACCGGTAATAAGCGTTGGAAGCCCAGATGAATTGGAGAGGCACCCCTTGGTCACCTCTCGACGAATCAGATTTAACCGACGGCCGTGGGCCGGGGTTGGTGCTAGTTGTGGGACTCGAACCTGTCAAGATAGTTGCCGTCAGAGCCAGAGAAATCCTCGACTCTCGGGGATACCCGACCGTGGAGGCAGAGGTGATGACGACCTCAGCGGTCGGCAGAGCAAGCGTGCCTTCTGGCGCGTCGACGGGATCTCACGAGGCCCTTGAGCTCAGAGATGGGGACCCGAAGCGGTTCCTCGGGAGAGGAGTCTTGAAGGCCGTCGCGAATGTGAACAGGGTAATCGGCCCCAGGCTGAAAGGAATGGACTGCCATGACCAGAGAGCGATAGACGAAACGATGATCAGGCTGGACGGAACGCCGAACAAGGGCAAGTTGGGCGCGAACGCAATACTCGCAGTTTCCATGGCGGCCGCCAAGGCGGCAGCCAACTCCAACCTGGTCGGGCTCTTCGCCCAGCTCAGAGCCTCCGCAACCTATACCCTCCCGGTGCCGATGATGAACGTGATCAACGGCGGCAAGCATGCGGGGAACGAGCTTGTTGTCCAGGAGTTCCAAGTGGAACCGGTTGGGGCGGACTCTTGCATGGAGGCGATCAGGATGGGTGCCGAGGTCTACCAGTCGCTGAAGAAGGTCTTGACCGCCGAGCACGGGAGGAACGCCACAAACGTGGGGGATGAGGGAGGATTTGCTCCTCCGCTGAGAAGGACAAGTGACGCGCTTGCCTCGCTCCGGGAGGCAATCAAGAAGGCAGGATACGACGAGGATGAGGTCAGGCTCGGCATAGACGCCGCAGCGTCGACGTTTTACGACACCAAGAAGAGAATGTACGCTATAGATGGAGAGTCCATGAGTGCGGACGGGCTCGAGGATTTCTACGCAGCGCTGAGAGATGAGTACGGGCTGCTGACGATCGAAGACCCGTTCTCCGAGGATTCATTCGATTCCTTCGCATCCATCACGAGGAGACTTGGGAAGGAGACTCGGATAATCGGTGACGACCTCTACGTGACTGACGTCACCAGGATGAAGAAAGGGATCAAGATGAAGGCGACCAATTCCGTCCTGATCAAACTCAACCAGATCGGGACGGTATCCGAGACCGAGGATGCGATAGGCCTCGCTGGAAGAGCAGAATGGGACGTTGTCGTCTCGCACCGGTCGGGAGAGACTGACGACCCGTTCATATCCCATCTCGCGACCGCGTTCGGCTCTGCGTTCATCAAGACGGGCGCACCAGCCAGAGGGGAACGCGTAGCGAAGTACAACGAGTTGATGAGGATCGAGGAACAGCTCGGGTCGAAGGCCCGATACGCGGGCAATCAACTCTACCGGTAGGTCAGCGGACTTCGGAGCGCAGGGGGTGGGATTCGAACCCACGAGTCCCGTTAGAGACACAGGCTTAGCAAGCTTGCGCGACTTGTCTGCGCCTTACCAGGCTGCCCGTGTGCGACTCTAGGCTACCCCTGCGCAAGTTCAGTCCGATTCATGGCCGTTAAAAAGCTGTGAGGGGCGGCGGGCCCCTCGGAGTTCACCATCACTCTCCGCCCCCTTTTCGCCGGACTGGGAATCCCCCACGTAGACGAGGCAGCGTGGCCACGTCACCATAGGGCTGCTCCCTCCCGGACCTCGCCCGTTTCGGCAATCAAGAGTCAGGACCTCTCCTTCGAGAGGACCGCTCCTCATGACCGCCCGCCTCGGCGTGAGTTCGTCTCCCCCGCCCAGCGCGGGTCCCGGGGAAGGTGGCTTTACCCGAAGGTTGCTGGCGCTGCGTGAAGCCGGTTTCAGCCGCGCGGGGACGGCTAACCCCCGTTCCCTACCCACCGCCGACGCGGCGGAGGCTAGCCTGTGTAATTAACGTGCTGTTTTATTGTCGCCTTCATCCGGCAGACGTTGCAGAGGCCCGACGATGACGGCCTTCCACAGTCGGAGCAAGGAACCGACGTCTTCCTATCGGTACCCGCGTATCGCGAAATGACGTCCAGGCTCGACCTCAGAATCACGTTCTTGATCCCTGGATGGCTGGCCTCCATCCGGTTGAGGTAGTCTCGGACCTCAGTTCTCAGACCCTCGTGCATGTACGGACAGCTGACGCTCTGGAAGGGGATCCCCGACTGGAAAGCGAAAAGGGCCACCTCCTCCTCGTAGATTTCCATGAAGGGCTTGACCCTCCTGATTGCGAAGCTGTCGTCGACGTAGGCCGGGTCGAGCCAGCCCAGCCGCGCCACGTCGCCGTGGAGCAGGTTCATCATGAATGTCTGGATGCAATCGTCGAGGTTATGGGCTGTGGCCACGACAGAGACCTTCGCCCTTTCGGCGGCCTCGTCTATCGCCCGGCGCCTGAAGACCCCGCAGAAGCTGCAGGAAGAGACGTCCCTCTCTTCCTTCCAGTTCAGTGCCTCATCCAAGGAGAACCCGAAGAGGTCCTTATACGAGACTGTCAGGTGTTCCACGCCGAGCTGTGCGGCAGCGGACCTCGCGTGCTCCAGCGCCTCATCACGGTAGCCTGCCACTCCCTCGTCGACAGATATCGCCACGAGATGGCTCCCGTGCCTGTCGCTGAGGCGATGAAGGACGCTGAGCAGCGAGAGGCTATCCTTTCCGCCGGAGACCGCGACCCCGACCCGCACCCCATGGCGTATCATCCTATACTTTGAGATGGTCTTTCGCGTCTTCTCGACGATTGATTTGCTGAAGCAAGAAGAACAGAGGGACTCGCCTGAATACCGTCTAGTGTAAAAGACATTCCCTCCGCACCTCGAACAGCCTTCCATGAATCTCGGCCGTCCAGCCTTCTGGTCGATATTAAGCGTGAATACTTAAAGCGACACCCGATTCGACGACTCACGAAAGTTGTCGGAGGAGTACAAGCGGCTAGAGTTTCAGTACGGCATAATCATGCTCAGGACGAAGCGTTTCCAGTCGCTGATGGACAGGCTCGGCAAGAACCGGATTTCGAGGCCCGTGGGTTGGTTCCTCCTCTACCTGATGCCAGTGGTCGCGGGACTCGGGGTATTCCTCTTCCTTGCGGAATTCCTTGTGATCTTCTCACCGACCGCCCATCAGGTCGGGGTGGCGGTCAGGGGCGTCACTCCTCTCGCTTACCTGGGACTCCCCGGGATCAACCCGTACCTCCCAATCGTCGACGGGTGGCTCGCCCTTGTCTTTGCGATGGTCGTGCATGAGGGGGCCCACGGAATAGTCGCCCGGAGCCTTGGCCTTCCAGTCAAGTCTTCAGGACTTCTGTTCTTCCTCGTCATCCCAATCGGCGCCTTCGTCGACCTCGACGAGGAGGCGCTCAAGCTGGCCAAGGCGCGGGATTCGGGGCGTGTCCTTGCGGCCGGGGCTGGAATCAACTTCGCGCTTGGGATCTTGTTCCTCCTCCTGCTCTTCAGTGTGGTTTCGACCATGACCCCTGCCGTTGACGGAATCGGGGTTACATCCGTTGCCATTTCTTCTCCGGCCGCGACTGCCGGAATCAAGCCTGGAGACTTCATCACGGCGGTGAACGGCGTCCCCTACAACGATTCGTCATTGATTGCGCAGGCGAGCTGGTACAAGCCGGGACAGAACATTACCCTGACGGTATGGAGCTCGGGCGCCACTACACCGGTCCCGTTGACAGTTGGGCATAATCCGGACAACTACACGGTCGCGTTCATCGGCGTGAATGTAATAGGATACTCTGACCTCAAGGCAACGGTTTCGACGTATACGGGGTCGTTCCTGACCAGTCCGATCCTGTATCTCTGCATCCCGACCTTCACCAACTGTCAGGGTCATGTGCCCTTCTCCAACTCGCTGTCGTCGTTTTACGCCTCGCCCTACGGTCAGTCGCTGGCCCCGCTCGCGACTGTCCTCTATTGGTTCTTTTTCATCAACTTCAGCCTGGCGATCTTCAATGCGCTGCCGATCTTCCCCCTGGACGGAGGGCAGGCGTTCAAGGTGGGCCTCAAGAGCGCCACGCGCGGCCGGCTCAGCGAAGAGAGACTTGGCATCGTGACGGTGGCGGTCACGCTGGTGATACTGGCCATAGTTCTCGGCCTCCCGCTCGCGGCCTACCTCGGGCTGATCTGAGCCTCAGCGCCCGTCGAATGCCGAAACCGATTCCTTGGCTGATGCTACAGACTCCTCTCTCGCTTGACGCGGGCAGCGTGATCCAACAGCTCACTCAGCAGTTCAGGGCTGTCATGACGACGGTCCTCCTTACTACTGACTCGACGGTGCTGGGCATCGCCAGGCTGGCCCACCTCTCGATTCTGATGATCAGCCTCCTGCACCACTTCACCCATGTGCAAAGAAGGCTTGGGAAGTACCTGATCAAGGGAGGAGTCGTGCTCACCGTACTCTCCGAGTTCGTCCTCCCCGTCATCGGTAGGGTCTGACCGGATACCGCAGCAGGGCCACTACCCCTCCGAAGGAGGATATCTGCTTCCCGAACTCCAGTGACGAGTCTGCCAGATAGACCGACCCTCCCCTGCCTTCGACGACGTTCAGGACCTGCACTAGCTCCTCCTCGTCGAGACCCCCGGAGAAGACGTCGTCGGAGACCGCGCACGACTCCACTGCGCCGGCCTCCGCAGCCTCCCTGACGCGGGGCAACGAGTAGGCCACCTTGGGGTCGCCTGCAGAGACCCTCCTGACCACCTCGGCGACTAGCTGTTGCATCTCCACGAGCAGCGACCCCTTGGCTATCTTCTGGAAGGCAGGATCCTTCACGAGGGAACGGACTCCGTCGGCGCCGGTCGTGTCCAGGCCCTCAACCGACTGGACTGGGATGGACTTCAGCCGCTCCTTCAGTTGGTTGACTATGGCATTCTTGAAGTTCCCGGGCCCAGCGACGACGATCTCGTCGCCCTCCTTGGAAGACTGAGCTACGATGCCCACGACCTTTGAGATGTAAGGTTTGGAGCTCTGCTCCGTCGACATCTTCCCCCCGAGGCCTGATTCCACCGTTGCGGCCACGGAAAGGTGGGAACCGCTCAGCGTTCCAATGCCGGCTTCCCGCCTGTCGACCGTGACGATGATGAATCTTTTCGAGAGGGCCCTGGGGGGACGTACGAGCCCCTTTTCCACTGGACTCCATCGCACCTTGCGGATGGTCAGTGCGTGACCCGGTGAGAGTGTAATGGCGTGTGACCCAGTCTTGGTTACGCTTTCGTCGCTCGCTTCGACGATCGAGCCCCTGACCCTGACCCTTTCGACGCTGCTGTCGAGGCGGATTTCCTCGACGGAAAGGGCAATAGTAACCTTGACCCTTTCTCCCTTGTCGGGTCTGGAGAACTCACTCTCATTCTTCATGACCCTCGAGCTGCGCGTGACGATGACGTCCCCCTTTGAGATGAGCCGCCTGAGCGTCCAGAGATCCTCCGCCGACTCGATGATGAGCGAACAGCGACCGTGCTTCGGATTGAACTCAGTGACTATCAAGCTAATCCGTTACCCGTGAGCCCGTGATCGTGAGGCCATACACCGGAAAGAGAACCCTGGACGCCGTCTGCGCTGACCCAGCGATACAACTCTACCTGACCAGGCGTATCGAGAAGTATGGGAGGATACCATACGACACCAACAGCAACATCAGAACCGCCGTCTATAAGTTCCTCAGGTTCTGCGAAGTCGAACCTACCAACCACGCTTTCAGCAACCTCATAGCCCAGAGACTGGCAGCCCCACCTAAGGACACCACCCTTGAGAAGAAACTGAAGGCGTTCCATGAAGCGACCAAGCGGAAGCCTCGCTACTCATCCTTCATCCGAAGCATCTTCAAGGCTAATGGAATCGTCCTCTTCCCAACCGGAAGCAACTCGGAATTCAAGACACTCCATATCTGGACACCACGGAAGCCAAGAAAGCCTGCATCTCCATTTGTTGAGATCGTAGCAAAAGACCCCGCCATAGAACAGTACTTCGAAGCGATCAAGGCCAAGAAGAGAAACAATGGCTACATCAGCCGACACTCAATTTGGAGGGTCCTCCATTACTCGGTGAAGTTCCTTACCTACCTAGGGACTGAGATTACAGACCATGCCGTTTCAGACTTGGTAAAATGGAAGCAACAGCATCCTTCCGACTTCACGATAGAAGACAGACTCCTACGCTTCTCCAATCTGCAACCCATATCCACTCACCGCCACATAGGAAACACTGTCCTTGGGGTATTCAGGGAGAACAGAGCAAGGCTCCAAGTGAGTATTGACTTCCATCCGGTTTCAAGAACCAAGAAGATTAGCGATGGCATCCTACGAGACATCTTCCTAGGTCAAACCTTCGAGAAGCGAACACTCATGGAATACCAAGCCTACGCAGGCCAAAGGATTCACTGTCTATGCAAAGCGGTGAGAATAGACCAGATAGAGCACTACAACGACGATTTCTCAATCGTCAACATCGAGTTCTGGCAGAACAAGACACGCATGCCCCACATCTGTGTCATACCTCGAAGAGTAGCTGAAGCTGTCATCCAGATAGCCAAAGAGACTGGCCGAATCAACCCATTTCCGAACTATCCCTACCTGTGGAAGCAGATTACGAACTACGCTCGGTCAAAGCATGGGGTAAGACTGACGAGCCACTATCTCAGGAAGCGGTTCCACACAATAGCCCAGAAGACACCCATGCCAGTTAACGACTGGGATTTCCTCATGGGAGACAAGCTGGAAGTGGGACATGGAGCAAATGCCTACACACTCGAAGACTGGTCGGAACTAATCGAAGAATACGGACGATACCTGGCCCCATACCTTTCCCTCTCAGATCTGAAGAACCCTGCAGCGGATCAATGGACCTCACCAGGCGAATCATTCCCAGCTGACACCATCGACTACCTGAGAAAGGTCATACAACGACAAGACAGCCTAGTCCGTCAGCTGCAAACTGCCTTACGAAGGCCCTAGCCCCACTTCGTAACCTAGATTCAAAGCTATGATGGCTTCCTGAACGAGCACGATTCCAAAGGCTTATATTAGCGTACAGTTTAGTTCCAATCATGGAACAGAGAGAGTTCGATGCCCTAAAGAACTTGATGATGTTATCCCTGCTGCGAGCCGGGGTTAGCTATGAGGCCATTGCCGACGCAACAGACTCAAATGTCAAGACCATCAGAAACAGGTTTCCAATGAGTAGGGTTGTTAGGAAGAGAGAAAATGCCTAGACAGAGGGATGTCGACCCCCTCGTCGCTCGACTCGACGCGCTCTTACGCCTGAATCTAGAAGATATGCGAACGAAAGATGACAACATAACAATAGGGGACCAAATTCTACTCCTTCAGGACTCTGGAATGAGTCGGACCGAAGCAGCCAAGGTCCTCGGCATACAAACAAACCAAGTTCCATCTTACCTACGAAACGCAACCAACAAGAAGCTGTTGGCGAAACTGGAGAAGAAGTAGCATGCCCAATGAGATCGATGAACTCAGGGACATTAAGAAGCTCCTCATTCTCCTACTCAAAGCGAACGACGTCGACCAACGAGACGTCGCGCGAGTACTAGGCATCACTGAAGGCCGAGTAAGCCAGATACTTAATCCAAAAGGCGAGAAGGATGTCAAAGAGGTCTAAGATTCCCCGGGAAGCGACTGACCCTATCACTACGCGGCTAGACGCAATCATCCGTCTCATGGTAGAGGGCAAGAACCCAAAGAACGAGGAAGGCATCACAGTACCGGACGCTGTTAGAGTACTCTACTCAGCTGGATTGAGGCCGACTGAGATTGCCAGAATTCTGGGCTTGAAAAACGCGACGTCTGTTGCACCATATCTGTACAGTAAAGAATGACCACTCTTGCCACGTGATATAATCACTGCCCCCCTGTGGGAGAGACTACAATCTAACCCGAAGCTCAAGGGTCGCGACGAACAAAGTCTACGAGTCATGATCTCTAGGATACATCAGAGGAACCCCGGGCTTACAATGAACGCTGCGGCATACATCTATGGCAAGAGCAAGGGCATAAGCATATTCAGATATCTTGAGCAGGAAGATAAGACTAGCCTGGTCTACCTAAGGTCAACTCCAGCCGCAGAAACTACACACGTACAAGCACTAGCGCCTCAACACAAACTAGCAGAGGCGGTTACCCACTCAAGGGCAATCGAGTCGGTTCTATCCATGGGAGCAAGGTATGAAGTCGCCAATATTGACCAGAATTGGACGGACGCATTAGTTATCCTCAATTTCGTCGAGACACTTCTGACAAAGTTCCTAATGGACCATGGGTACAGCGAAGCCCAGATCGAGAAAATGCATTGGGATGAGAAGACGAACAAAGTCCAGGACAAGCTGTACGAAGAAGCGAGAATGAAAGGAACGCGGCCCAGGAGAATTGTTCTTTCAAACCTCGCGAGCTACAGAACTAACCGTAACACCATCGACCACGAAGCTCACATCCCTGGTGGAAGCATCAAGAATCATGAGGTCGGCCTTCTTCTAAAGCTCCTTCAAGCATTGGCTAGAGAGATATTCGACGAACACAGAAGCTATTGCTCTCTCACCTGAATTTGCTTAGCTCGCGCGTGGCTCCGCCCCGCGCGTCGGGCGACAAGCCTACGGCTTTTCTCCCGTCCCCTCTTTAGAGAGTTCTAGCGCACTGCCACGACTTTGCCCAATCACTTTGCGTATGGCCTCTACACGCTCCTCTTGAGTTGGATAGGTCTTTGCCGTAAGCCGATACGTCCAGCTGTTCTTCACTTTCTTGCTTACCATCGAGTCACAAACCTCAAGTGCGCCAATCAAGACCTCCCCATCAACATAGGACGCTGCTGTCGTATCGCACCGAAGCTCTATTTTTCGATTCCATCTGGCGTTGACACCTATCGCCAAAGCAAGTGTTACAAGCCATGCAATGAGCGCCAGCACTAATCCGAAAGACAAGACCGCCAGATTCAATGGTATCGAATGAACGAACGAGAGCCATAGCAGGAATGTCAAAACAGCAGCAATGAGCGAGGGAACAAGAAGACGCCTCACCTTGCGTTGAGAGTCACGTTCCTTGATGTGGACGAACTCGTGTGCCCCTAACGCCAGCCGTTGTTCTTCGTTGAGACGATTCCAACAGTTGAGTCCGAATATTATTCTGCTTCCAAAGCTAATCGCCGAAATTCGACTCTTTGACTTAAAATACCGCCCAAATTTCGTACTACCTAGAAGACCCAACACGCCCATGCGCTCAGCCAGCGCATCAAGCTCGACAGACTCGAACTTCCTTCCACCAAAAAACAGCTTAACATACACGACGTAGACGAAACCTATCATGGCTTCCAGCCATACCTAGACCAGATTGTCATTTCCCCTTCTTCTTCTGTTCCAGCTTTCCTGTTCCTGATAAACCAGACAATCTGCTCTATCTTTGTGAAGTCTCCTGAAGTCGGGGTGCTCTAGACCGCCACTCGGGAGAATCAAGTATGAAATCTGCATATCCTTCGTACTTCCCCGTATGCTGGACCGCTTCGATGACATCTGATGGACATAGATACACGCCACCGACATCTTCTGAGAAGTAGAACTTCAGACGCTTCCCATTACTGACAAGGCGAAAGAACATCCGCTTGGGCATCTTCGGCTTCGGCCCACTTTCTGTCAATTACTCCGCCTTCCTTGTCTCCTGAATGCGAGAATCTTCGAACCCACCTCATTCCTCAATTCCTCGTAGGGAGTGCCGTGCCCCACACAGACAAGTTCATCTCCGCAATCCGGACAGTACGCCCTCCTTCGCACCCTGTCTCTCACAGATTTGCGTTCAACGCGGATTCCTAACTTCTGAAGATACTTCGACCTGATTCCGTCTGACAAATAGCCGTACCACTGGTGGCGTTTCTCATTCTTCGGGCGAATCAGCATGCGCTTGACCCAATCGATGTTCACAGAGTTCAGATTCCCTAACTTGCTAACTGCCTGGAATGTTTCTGACGCAGGTCGCCTGAATTGGTAGCCGAAACGATGTTCTGCAGTGGCAAAGCCACTTCCATATTGCCAATAGGTTACAAAACGGGCAGTCCTGACCTCCCCGAAGGTCTCGATAAACTTAGACCGCCATAGCTTGTTGAATCGGTCCAGCCGCTCAACCTTGAGATACAGATCAATCGGCACAAACCTGTCCTTGTCTTTCTCATACGCCAATTCCAAGGTCGTCAAATCCACATGGGGAAACCACCCCTCTAGAGGCGCTTTCGAGTGCCAGTGATGAGTAGAACCAACAGAACCTAGAATGAACCTGCCCTCTTCACTCAGCACTTCGTTGATGGCTTCGAAGGCCGTGCGGCGCAACGTGCCCAGCATCTCGTTCCCGACAAGCCTCTGCGCGCTGGGAGGGAGAGTGAAAGTCGCTTCCGCGAATTCGATCTTCGAATTGACTGTATTGCACAGGAGACGATACAGGTCCATCGTACTGGCAACCAGCTCCTCGTTATACACCCAGGAACAAGTGAGACAGACATCTCGTTGTTGGCAGAGGGTGCCTCGGTAGAACGTATGCCCGTTCGAATCAGCCCAGGTACTGAATAGCTGCCTACACTTCGCCATCCCGATTACCTTTCCCAGCGAAACCCGTGACACCAGCTCTAACCACGATTCGCTAGGAACCCTCGAGAGGTACCTGTCGGAAGGAATCGCGTATCTGCTCCCTGTTACCATCGAAGAATCTTATTACACTGTCCCCAGATTTCAAGCAGCGGGGACAAATGCCGCACAAGCTAGGGACAATGAGGGACAGGACTCTGTCCGAGTTCCTCAAGAAGTTCGGTTCGATGTCTAACGCCGACCTAGCCAGGAAAGCCGCCGAACACCCTCACTTCGGCAAGCTCAAACCCGCTTCAGTTGACAAGTATGTGGACCGATTCGTAGATCATTACGAGTATCTTGGAATACTCGCTCGCGTGAATGGCAGACTGGAATGGCTTCCGCAATCAAATAACATTTCAGTACAATCCGCGCAAGAGAAGAAGGTAGAACAAGTTTCTCCTGCTCTGACGGAGTCTGTTCACGAATCAGTCCAAAGGCTGTTACGAGGGATGGCGAACGGTTCCATTACACTCAAACCCAAATCCCCCTTCAAGGAACTCAACAGAATCAAGGGCGACCTCTACGACGAACTCATGGCGGACATCGACCTCTACAACATCTACAAGAACACGCCACTAATCTCGGGCACATTCGAAAAGCGAATATACAACATGGCCCTCAAGCTGAGGACCTATGGATTCATCGAAGAAAAGGAACGGCCAAATTCCGGTAAGAATGAATCTGTGGAATAATCAAGGCAAATAAGAGAGTCTCATAGCAGGTTGGTGTATGACGTTCGTTCCTCCCAGCGGCTATTTGACATTCTCTGAAGTGAAGAAGAAAGTGGGCGAGCATCTCAAGACCGCAATGAATATCACCGATTTCGATGTCACATTTGCCAAGCGCACAAAGGAATTTGCCTTGGGGCAGACTGCAAGGGAGATATGGAAAGTCAATGTCGAGTTCAAAGAAGGCAATTTCGACGTCACCGCCCTAGTGTCCTTGGACGCTGTCAACGGGGAAGTACTTGAGTTCCAGAAAGGAAAGTATTGGAAGTTCTAGGCGGCGGTAGAATGGGGTTTACAAGGGAGAAGATAACGATCGTTGGACCGCTGAAGTCAAGAGAACTTACCGCGTTGTTTGACTCTGGAGCTTACAGAAGTTACGTCCGAACGGACATAGGCGACGACATCGGATACAATACCTATGAGGGAGAAAGAAATGTTATCCTTGCGAATAGCACAATTACACGAGGATCAAAAGTGCGTTTCGAATCGCTAAGCGTCAGAGGCCTGCAAGTACATGATCCAGAAGCAATCCTGCTTGATGAACTTACCGACGAAGCGATAGTCGGAGTGAAAGTAATGCAAGAACTCGGCATTTCTGTCAGCCCCCCTCGGGAACAAATCGAATTTTCAGACGAGAGGAGAAGACCGAGTTCTTGAGCATTGGCATGCAACGATTTGCATCTTGTCATCGGTCTAGTGTTGATATACCGTTACGGTTACGTGACCTTTAATAGTTATCAAAGGCCCGAGCTACTCTAGCCCGAGGTCCCTGAACGTTCCGATCCGTACGTCATCAGGGATGTTGTTCAGCTCGCCGGTCCGGTGGCCGATGATCCCCTTCACCCCCACCTTTGCGGCTGATTCTACGAGTCTCTGGGTGACTATGCCGTCGAAAATCAGGAAATGGGCGCCATTCGAACCCTCCATCTTCTGGACAAGTTCGCTTATCGGGAACCGTGCGACCTCCTGCAGCCCCTGGTCAAGCAGTACTGCCTCCAAGGTTCCGTTCAGGTCCGGATAGAGTTCGCGAGCCTTTACAACGACCGGCTCATCTGGCTCTTCTGGGGCTCTCTCTGTGGGGCGCTCGGCAGGCCCCTCCTTGCGGGAACCCGTGGGAGCGGTCTCCAGCTTCTCGGCCTTCAACATCTTGATGACATCGATAGGCGTCAGGTCTTCGACTTCCTTACCCGTCGGCGCCCTGATGACCTTCTCCACCCTGGCGACCTGGGCCAGCTCCTTCTCGATTAGGTCGCCTCCCCTGTCGCCGTCCAGGACTGCAATCAGGCGCTTCTTCTTCCCGAGCTCGATTATCGAGTCGGGAACGCTCGTGCCTTCGAGTGCGACGACGTTCTCGATTCCGGCTCTGAGGAAGAGCACGACGTCGGCCCTTCCCTCCACCAGGTAGACTAAATCCGAGGAGTAGACACCAGGCCCGGCAGGAAGGTTCTCTAGACCGTAGTTAATCACGCGAGCTCTTTTGGTCGACTCCGTGACGTCCTTCAGGACATTCTCGCCTTCGCTGGAAGTCTTGGAACTCCAGTCCCTGACTATCAGCTTCGCTCTGTCAACAATCTGTTTCCTCTTGGTCGCCCTCACGTCCTCTATCGCGCCTAGGTTGAAACGGGCGCTGCAGGGGCCGACCTTGTCGACGCTCTCGACAGCGGCGGCTATTAGTGCGGCCGTCCCTATGTCGGTCGACATCGGCACTATCACCTCTCCCTTGGTCTTGTCGTTCTTGGATTCGAGGTTGATCTCTATCCGCCCGACCTTCCAGCTTTTCTGAAGCTCGTTGAGGTTCATTTCGGGGCCGAAGAGCCCTTCGGTTTGACCGAAGATGGCGCCGATTACGTCAGCCCTTTCTACGACTCCGTCTACTTCAAACCTCAGTCTTACTAGATACTTTACTATACCTGAATCTGGCAATTCCATTCACTTCTGGTTCTTTCACCTGTGTTCTAACTCGTGCTTAACGGGGTTAGCGTAAGTCGATTTCTTGGAGGAAAAACCGAGAATATAAACTTCGTGGTCTTTGGCTCTCAAGTCTACAAATCTCCGCATGAAAACTAATCTCTGTCACGTAAGGAGGACTCGACCATCGAAGCCACGAAATGACATCTCTAGCTCCTGTCCTTGCTCCACCTTGCAGCAAGTCCAAGGCGGGTGGCAACGGTGCTTATGAGAATAGGCGCCGACCACAAGGAAGATTGAGGCAAACGCGATTAGAAGGAACGGTGATTTCTCGTCGAGTTTCAGCGACATTACATCTCCGGAATCCACCCGACGGGGTGAACTGAAGCCACAGGACCTGATGCCTGAATCCCAAGAGAAGGGCTCCGACTGGAAGAAATCTGTACCAGGTCTCAACTCGGGGAGTTCTCTGCGAACCTGGAGAGGTTCTCGATGTGGAGGAAGACGCCCCTCGAGGCATGTTTGAGACGTCGCCGTTCTGCTAATGAGGTGCGTAGGCCTTCGTGTGAGAGCGCCTTAAGGTATCTCGAGGCCAAGACCGCTCCTTCCCTGTCAAGGTCGGTGAGGATTACGACTTTCCTCGAGTCCTCGAAGACTCTCATCCCCCTCCTTCTTACGAAAGAGATGGAGACCAGGAGACCCCTGAATCCCAGCTTGCGGAGAGCTTTCTCATCTCGCTGGCCCTCAACCAGTATGGACCAGCCTTCCTCGGAAAGTTGGTTGAGATCGCGCACGAAATCTGAGATGAAGGCCCCGAAGACATCAATGGCCTTTTTGCGCTTGTCTATCATCCTTCAATCGCTCTTGGTGTTGTTGCCCGTCTCTGACGAGCTCGGATCATGCCCCAGCCTTTGGCGGGGAACATCACCAAGCCTCTTCAACGGGCAAACGGCCTTCGTCTGTCGCACGACTGGGTAAACCATCTGCTCATCAAAGCGTTTCCGCCTTCGCAGGTGGCCGTTTTGCGCGCTTTGGAACGAAAGCCGTCTGGAACCGACGGAGAGGCGGTCTATTTTAGCTGTTTGTGGAGCGCCGAGAGGTCAAGTTCGAACCCGGACACCGGGACCTTCAATCCGAAGGCATCGATTGTCTCGGGTTTCAGTTCGCCCACGTGGCCCAGCGGCTGACCGGCCGTGCCGACCGCTGCACACCGGCCTGCAGCAAAGGCCCAATGCTGAGACTCCTCCGCCACGAGTTCCTTCCCCGCGAGCGTCCTGCAGACAGACTCCAAGTACATCTTGGCCTCCGAGTAGGATGCCTGAGAGTGAGCGACAAGACACCCCAGGTGCCATGCTTCGGAGACCCCGCCTTCAGTGCGTGTATAGACCCTTCCTATCTCGAAGACGCGCTGAGGATATTCGGACTTCACGTTGCTCGAGAGGGCGGCCATCAGGTTGGGGATTATTGAGTCCCTCAGCACCGAGTGCTCGAGGCTCCGCGGCTCGTGCACGACCACCTTCCCGTCAGAGGGCCTGCGGAACTTCGCATAGAGCGATTCCTCGTCTACAAGCTCGAAGGTAATGAGCTCCAGCATCTCGGAGCCGGCCATCACGGTCGACGTCGAGTCAAGGAACTGCTCGAACGGGTGGAAGCTCCCCGGCTGGTTGCTAGGCGGGTAGAGTGATTCGATCCTGTCCATCCCGTATCCCAACGCGACCTCTTCGGCGATGTCGACCGGATGGAGGAGGTCGATCCTGTACCTTGCGGCCATAGCAGTGTCGCCTTTGACCGACAGACGGCTCCTTCCGAGTGCTTCGACGACCTGGCGCTTCGTCAAATCAAGGCCGAGGACCGAGACGATGAGGTCGAGGTCCAGCGCGAGCCGGACCGGCTTCAGGTCTGGCGTTATGCGCGGCCCAGTGGCGTATCTGATGGAGACTGTGCCGACCTTCGCGCCGGCCTCTGCGAGCGTCGTGGCCATTATCGCCAGGACGTCGTCCCCTGCCGTGCGGTCTGTACTGGTGACGTCGATGAACATGTTGCGGGTCTTCGTGGTAACCTTGGTGAGGTAGCCGTTGATGACGGGAGGAAATGACAGGACTTTCCCTCGGGAGTCGGTGATAATCGGGAACAGCCTGCTCCCTCCGAGGACCGGTCCGTAGGCCCTTCCCTCGGCCGTCTCCGAAAGAATCTGAGATATCGTCGCAGGCTCCTTGCCTCCCAGAGGAGTGAACCTGAAGTCGGACATGACGGCAACGTATGAAAAGGGGGGCGTCACGGTTCCCAGGTCGTGCAGGCCGATTGCGACCTTCTTTCTCTTCCTTCCGAGGCCGTTGTGAAGGTCCTCCTGCAAGGAGATGATCTGCCTGACGTCTTCGGCGTCTAGACGAAGGCCGGTTGCAGTGGCGCAGGCAATGAACGGCCTTATTGAAGACAGCCTCGCATCAACCGAAACCGAGACTCCCGAAGGCTTAACCGGATAGTGAGGCATCCCGACTTCCTTGCCGAGGAGGCCTTTGAGCGACCTGCCGATCCCAAAGTCAGTTCCGTAGTCGGGTCTGTTGGGGCTGTACTCGACTCGCACGGAGTCCTTGTCAGCGCTCTCGATGTCCAGGCCTACGTATGGGAGCCTATCAAGAATATTGGCTTCGTTGGCGCCGACCATCTTTGAGAACCTCCTCAGGTCGATCTTAACTACGGGCAATTTCCACTCTGTTCCTTAGCCAGTTTAGGTCGCTGCCGTACAGGGCCCTCATGTCATCGAGCCCGAAGCGCATCAGCATCAGGCGCTCTATGCCTGGCCCCCAGGCGAGGACCGGGACCGTCACTCCCAGTGGGACCGTCACTTCAGGTCTGAATACGCCCGACCCGCTCAGCTCGATCCACGCCTTCGCCGCATCAGAATAACCGACCACTTCCAGAGATGGTTCCGTGTAGGGGAAGTATGTGGGCCAGAGCTTGATGTCCTTCATGCCGAGTTTCTTGTAGAACTCCTTGAGGAACCCCATCAGGTGCCTCACGTTGAGCCCCTCGCCCACGATAATTCCATCCATCTGGTAGAACTCTGCGAGATGCTTGTAATCGAGGTTTTCATTCCTGTAAACCTTGCTGACGGCGAAGACCCGGGTCTCTTTTTCACGTGACTCGGAGAGCGCCCTCACCGTCAGGACGGTGTTGTGCGTCCTGAGGACCAGGCGCTTGGCCTCCTCGATTCTCCAAGTGTACCCCCAGCCCTTGCTGCCGGTCTTCCAGCCGTTCTCATGGGTTGCCGCGACGTTCGCCACGACCCCCCGGCGGTCCATCTCCTTGTCTATGAGCCCCTCGAGGTAAAACGTGTCCTGCATCTCCCTCCCAGGATGGTCCTGCGGGATGAAGAGCGCGTCGAAGTTCCAGAAGGCCGGGTGGACACTGTTTCCTTCCAGCTCTGTGAACCCCATCGAGATGTAGGTCTCTCTTACTTCCCAAATGAAGTCCCGGACCGGGTGCCTCCGCCCGGGGTAGAACCGGGGGGCCTTCGCCTCGACATCAATCGGGCGCAGCGCCTTTCCCTTCCAGGCCCGAGACGCCAGGATGCCTGGGGTAAGCCTTTCCAAGTACTGCGTCTCGACTCTTGCTTCTGATGCAGCCCTTCCTGCTTCTGTAATCTCGATCGACGTTTCCCGGTGCTGGACCTCGGTGACAAGGCCCCTCTTCAGAAGGTCTGCGAGTATCCCGCGCTGGTCTTCAGACAGAGACTGGTCCTGACCGCTCCTTATTGCTTCAATCACAGACTCTAGGGTGCGTGGGCCCTCTCTGTTTGCGACCCTGACGACCTGTTTAGTGACGGTCTTGTCCACTGCGACCCATCCGAGCCCCCTGGCCCTCCCCAAGGCCGCGGAGAACTCGTCGCTAGAATCGAACGCGCTCTTCAGGGACTCTAGGGTTGGGGGAGAGGGTGCGGAACTGACGCTCTTGAAGAGGGTCAGCTCAGGCGGGGTCCTCCCTGCAACTTCCATCCTTGTCGTCGTCGTCTCGCTGGACAGCACGAGCCCTTTGGATGAAAGCCACGCAATAGAACGCCTCACCTGATCTGGGTTCAGTCCTGTGTCGTCTATCAGAGCCCGGAAATCCTCTCGGCCCACCTTCGCAAGAGAGGACAGCACCCGCCGCTCTATAGGGTGAAGTGTGCTCGACAATGTCCTCCCCTACTTCCCCGACGAGGATAGGAACTTCCTGCTCGAGATCATGAGTTGTTCGGCGTCCTTCACAAGCGAGTCACGCATCCTCCGGTGCCGTTCGAGGAATTCCCTCACAAGCCCTGCGGCCTCCTGCTTGCACTCTCCGCACATCCTGATTCCTTTGATGCACTCGCGGTAGACCCGCTGGGAGTGTTCGTCATCGATTGCGAAGTGGAAGCGGTAGAGGTCGTACACCGGGCAGATGTCGGCCCTCCCCCCTAGGCGTCTCTGCTCCTCGACTGTTGCCCTCCCCCCGGTGAAGGCGCTGAGCACTCGCTTAGAGGCCTCGGCTGGAGTGTCGTCCAAGGTGAATCCAGACTCGGGGACTCTCTTCGACATCTTGTATCCCCCAGTGAGAGCGAATTCGAGCCGATGATAGACTGCCGATGGGGGGATGAACCCGAAGTCGTTACTGTACTTGGTTGCGAGGTCCCTCGCGAGCCTGATGTGCGGGTCCTGGTCGGCTCCGACGGGGACTAGGACTGGTTTTGGGCCACCGAGGTCAGCAAGCTGCGGCATCAGGATGTCGCCCGCCTGGACCAAGGCGGAGAGATAGAGACCTATCTGCCTCTCTCCATAGATTGCCCTGAGCATGTTGTTCGTTACGCCTCGGGAGAAGATTGTGGACATCCGCATCACCCTCATCTCCTCGCTCTGCTTGTAAACCACGGCCCTTCCGGGGTCTAGGCCTAGGGCGAGTATGTCGGCGACGTTCCGGGTGGCGATTTTCGAAGTATCGTTGAAGGACAGCCCGTTGTCTGCGTATGCTTCGACATCGGCTATCGCGTAGAACACCGTTGCCTTCTTGGAAAGGGACTGGAAGTACACCATGTCGTCGGCAGTCATCTTGTTCCCGAGATGGAAGCTCCCGTCCGGCTTGATGCCGCTCATCACAGCATAAGGTTTGTTCCTGTCTATGGCGTCGAGGACTCTCCCAAGGTCGCGGTGTCCGAAGTCGACTCCTCGACCGAGATGGTGACTGAGCCTCTTGAAGCGTCGGAGCAGCGGGGTTATGGGCTCGATCCCGAATTCAGACTGGAGTCGGGAATAGTCCTTGATTGTACTGGAACCCCACGGGTCCAGCCTGTCCTTCTCCACAATGCGCTTGCCTGTACGAATTCGCATATAATCCCTTTTGGGGGTCAGGCACTCAGCAATGCCTCCCCTTCAGGAGCCGTCCCTCGGTGTCTATCTCTCCCCTGCGAATCCGGGTCGACGAAATCGGTTTCGCGTCGTCAGCCAGGATGTAGTTCACTGTGACCACTTCGAGAGGGGGGTACCCCCTCTCAGCCCGGAGCGCGTTCGCCATGGGGACGCGTTGGGCGGTCTCCCTGCTGACGACTATCGCCTCGACTTCGGGCGAGGCAATCCGGGGGCCGAAGTAGTCGTCGAGTTTGGCAATGACGTACTTCCTTCCTGGGAACTTTGAACGGAGGAAGTGCTCGAGAACCTCCACCCTTTCCAGGTACGATTGGTCCGGCGACTTTCCCTCCCTTGAGGCGAAGGCGTCGGAAGTGACACCGATTACGACGGCATCGCCGAGCGAGAAGCTCCTCGTGAGGAGAACCACGTGCCCCTTGTGAAGATGGTCGAAGGTCCCTCCTGTGGCCACGGCGTTGTATTTCATTGAACAGACCTCGCGGCTGGAATCAATTGAAATACCCCAGGCTTGTCGGTCAGACGAACCGAATAAAGGATTTGTGAAGTGAACTGACGCTAATAGCTGAACAGTACGAGAAGTCGGGGCGAATCACCAACGAGGTCAGGGCGCTCGTGAAGACGCGCGTCCGGCCTGGAATGGGGTACCTTGAGACATGCCTGTTCGTAGAGAAGGAGATCGAGGCGCGGGGCGGGAGCCTGGCGTTCCCGACGGGAATCGGCGTTGACCGGGTTACTGCACACTACGCCCCCCAGGAGGACGACAAGTCCGTCTTCCAAGAGAACGACCTAATCAAGGTCGACTTCGGGGTGCATGTCGATGGGTACATCACGGACACCGCCGTCAGTGTGACGTTCAACCCGGATTACCGACTGCTCCTCGAAGCTACTGAAAGGGCGCTCGGCGCAGCAATCGAGACGGCCAAGAGAGAGGTGAGGACGGGTGAGATTGGCAGGGAGATCTACCGAGAGGCATCTCGCTTGGGGTTCAAGACCATCGAGAACCTGACGGGACACACCCTGGACAGGTACGTGGTCCACGCAGGGAAGAGCATCCCGAACCTCTACATGCCAGGAATGCAGTCGCTGAAGAAAGGGGATGTCTTCGCGATCGAGCCGTTCGTCACCCTGGGTTCCGCGGCCGGCTACGTGGTCGACTCGCCCTCTCAGACGATCTTCTCCCTGGTGGCGAGAAAGAGGACAGGAGTTGGGGAACTGGACAGGTTCGCAGAAATGGTCTGGGAGGAGCGCAAGACCCTTCCCTTCACCCCCCGCTGGTACGCCGACGAGTTCCCCAGGGATGAGCTCGGAGGAATCCTGGGGCGGCTGATGGAACGACGCATTGTCAGGTCGTACCCCACTCTCGTGGAGGCCTCAGGGAACCCCGTAGCGCAGTTCGAACAGACTATGGCGCTCGACGAGGGCGGACTCGTCGTCCTAACCTGAAGGCTTCGAGCTCTCTGCGTAGACGAGGCTGATTCGGGTCTGATTGCCGCACTTCGTACACTTCGAGCTTTCCTTGGTGATGTAGTCTCCTACTACGAAGGCCCTCTTCGTCTTCTGGGCGCAGACGGGGCATTCCTCTATGGAGTAGACCAGAAGCTTGGACTTCCTGTCAGTTGCCGGCACTGAGCTCATCATTGAGCTATCCCCAGAGTGTTGCCGATCCCTGCGACGAGGACATCGTCTCCTTCCTTAGTCTTCTCCTCTATCACTCTCTGCAGCGTTTGGACCACCTTCTCGGAGGCCTCGGCGATTTCCTTTCGCATCACGGTGATAGCCTCAAGGATGCTCTCTTTCACTAAGATCGCGTACAGCGGGACCTTGTTCTTGGTCGCGACCTCCTCTATCTGGAACTTCTCAACCCCTAAACCACCGATGGCAGCTCCCACGCCTTCCGCTATCTCCCCAGTCTTCTCGCCTTCGAGCTTCAGAGCAGCATCGATCATTATGATCGCGCTAGGCTTGACCCCCATCTCTTCTATCACCTTCTTGATTGCGACGCCCGGCTGGCCGACGTACGCCATCGGGCCATCGGCCTTCACGACGTACAGCTTCCTCCCCTTGTATTCGGTGATTGCCATGACGGTGTCCTTCGCGATCGCGCGCTTCTCCTTACCCACCATGAACTTCGAGACCGCCACTGCACCTATCCCGTCGCCGACCGGCTGGCCCACCTTGAACGAGTCGACCGCGTTGAGTAGTGCGTCGGACTCCTGGATTATCATCGGCATCAGCATCTGCAGCTGAATCAGGGTGAAGTACGAGTTGGTCTTCTTCCCCAGGATATAGTAGTGCCTTACGATCTTGTGAATCATGTTGAGCGAGGTGGCAACCTCGAGCAGGTTCTCCGATATTGAGACAGTGACTGGGTTGTTCTGGGCGACGAGGGCCGTGACTTCGGCCCTGACCCTGTCGTTGTTGGTCGTCACTATGTGGTCAATCTTGTTCATTATGCCCTGAGGGTCTGTGTTGACCGGCATTATCGTAACATAGTCGAGGAACTGGTCGACCCTCTGAGTGGGGTCGCTGGGCGCTTTGCCCACGTTAACTAGGTAGTCGATCGCCTCTTTCCTTGACTTTTCCTTCATCACCTTCAGCTTGCTGAGGCCTCTTCCAATGTCGTTGAGGGCGAAGGCGACCTGGATTCTCGTTCCGAAGGCGAATTGGAATACGAAGATCCCCATGAAGAATACGATGTACAAGATGGTGCCCATGTCAGCCGGCACCTGAAGCGCCACGCTAGGGAGCAGAGACAAGCGAGATTCGAAAAATCGGTGCCGGCATCACCCCTTCCCGAGTCCTCTCGGAACTCAGTAACACGGTGACGACGCGTGGTTTTACTTCCAGGGTCGGAACGAGTCTGGGTAGGACCCACACGCTATGGCCGGCTGAGTAGGGAGGCTCTGGGTACAGTAAATTAACGTTTCTGGTTGCCCGAGAGTTTTATACAGTCGGCAGGGCGTCTGAGCGGCGTGCAGAGGAAGCTCCTCGACATACTTGCATGCCCAATCGACAAGCACTACCCGCTCGAGCTGCTGGAATTCAACGTAAATGGCGAAGTGATTGTCGACGGCGTCCTGCTCTGCTCGGAGTGTGGCCGCTATTATCCTATAGTCGAGGAGATTCCGGTCATGCTTCCTGACAACCTCAGAAACAAGAGAGACGACCTCGCCTTTCTGGGAAAGTGGGGCAGCCGCCTCCCGGAAAAGGTCATCCATGGCGGGAAGCCGTGGAGCCTGTAATCAAGCCAGCGCAGCCCGGGGAAGAGACCTCAGATTCGGGAAACCAGATATAAGAACGGTCTCGAGGGCGGCTCCATGAGGGATAGACATTGTCAAGAAATGTACTGATAATGGGCGCGGCCGGAAGGGACTTCCACAACTTCAACGTGTTCTTCCGCAACAACCCTGACTTCAGGGTGGTGGCTTTCACTGCGACCCAGATTCCGTACATATCGAACAGGACTTATCCGGCTTCCCTTGCTGGCCGGCTGTACCCGAAGGGAATTCCAATCCGGCCCGAGGAGGAGCTTGAGGACCTGATTGTGTCGGAGAAGGTAACCGACGTCTACTTCTCGTACAGCGATGTTTCGAACCAGTATGTGATGGACAAGGCATCAATCGCCCAGTCGAAGGGCGCGAGCTACCATCTGCTCGGACCAGCCGACACCATGATCAGGTCCAAGAAGCCCGTAGTAGCTGTCGTTGCGACGAGGACCGGTGCGGGGAAGAGTACGATCAGCCGAAGAGTGGCCGATTTGCTGCTGGAGAGGGGCCTAAAGCCGGTCGTAATCAGGCACCCGATGCCCTACGGGGACCTCTCGATTGCGGTACAGAGGTTCGCCACGCATGAAGACCTGGATAGGTTCCACACAACAATCGAGGAAAGAGAGGAGTACGAGGGGCACATCGACAAGGGCCTCGTGGTCTATGCCGGTGTCGACTACCAGGCGATTCTGGACGAGGCAGAAAAGGAGGGCGACGTCGTCCTGTGGGACGGCGGGAACAACGATTTCAGCTTCTACGTGCCGGACCTGAACATAGTCGTCGCTGACCCGGTCCGGGTCGGGGACGAGTCGGTGTACTATCCGGCTGAGACCAACGTGAGGATGGCGGACATCATCGTCGTCAACAAGGTGAATATAGTTGCCAAGAAGGCGGTCGACCAGCTGATTCAGAACTGCCGCAAGCTCAATCCCGGAGCGAAGATAGTGAAGACGAGGTCCGAGGCGGTACTGGACAAGCCAGAGCTCGTCAGGAAGAGGAGGGTCCTCGCCGTGGAGGATGGGCCATCGGTCACGCATGGCGGACTGTCTATCGGCGCAGGAGCCGTCGCCGCGAAAGCCGTAGGGGCAACGTTGATTGACCCCAGGAACAAGGCGGTCGGTTCGATAAAGAATGCATACCAGAGGTTCCCGAAGCTCGGGAAAGTGCTTCCCGCCCTCGGTTACAGCGAGGAGCAACTCAAAGAGTTGGAACAGAGCATCAACGCCGTCGAATGCGATGCGGTGGTCCTCGGGACGCCCTCCGACCTGACTAGGATGATAAAGATCAGGAAGCCTGTCGCCCGTGTCGCCTTCGAGGCCTCCGAGGTCGGGAAGCCCTCGCTCGGCGAATCCCTTGACCTGAAGAAGCTGAAGGGCCGGCGGTAAAGAAACCATAAAGCTACGACGCGGCGCCCTCGCAGAACGTGTGGGGACGTAGCCCAGCTAGGTGGAGACCAATGATAGGACTTCACCCTGGAAAGGCAGGGCGACAGGCTCCAGTGGTCAAACGAAAACGTTTGATGACACGGCAGCGTGGATGATTAGGCATTGGAGCTGCAGAAACCTGTAGACCGTCGGTTCAAATCCGACCGTCCCCACATCTTTGTGTGGTAATGGAGAGGGGATTTGAGGGCCAAGTGGCATCCCCAGAACCTCGGATATAGAGAGGGTTCTTCTCTATGTCCTGACCCTGTCGTCTGCCCAAGTCCCTGGGAGCCCTGTCTACCCTATAGCATGGTACAGGGTTTTGGCTGGGGTCCGGGGTCTGGGGTCCGGGGCCCGGGCCCCGGGGTCCAGCCATGTCCCCGAACGAAACCTCTGACCCCAGCCACCCCCCAGCCACCTCAGCCGGACCCCCCAGCCATTGGCCTAGAACGAATTCTCGCCGATTTTGGGCTGGACCCCCCAGCCACCAGGCCGTGCCAGCACCAAATCCGTGCCAGCACCAAATCCGTGCCAGCACCAAATCCGTGCCAGCACCAAATCCGTGCCAGCACCAAATCCGTGCCAGCAGAGGGGTGGGCTTGGCAGTTGGCATCGAGGCCACATGACCACTAGGCCAACACGAGGTCTAAGGCCTGTCCTGCCTAGGCCTAGAAGAGTAACCCCTCTTTGGTCATTTGACCAACTGACCAGATTTGACCAGCTGACCAGATTTGACCAGCTGACCAGATTTGACCAGCTGACCAACTTGACCAGCTGACCAACTTGACCAGCTGACCAACTTGACCAGCTCTGTCCGTGTGTAAAACATACAGACCCAAGCCCAAACTATGGCCATCATGTGGGCCCAAATTGATGGCCATCTAGCCAGTGGCTCAGAGCGTATTTCAGTCACCCTATCTGTGCCAGCAGAGGAAATGTTGGCCCATGATTGCCCAAAACATGGCCTAGTCTAGGCCTGCAGCCATGCCGTGATCGATGCTCTTTGACGGAGGGGGGTGGATGCCCAAGTGGTCCATTGTTGCCATCGCATCCAGTAATCTTTTCCACTTGGACACGGCGAACGTGAACTACTATGGCATCTCCATTACTATCTCTTCCAACAGCAACACTCTCAGCGGGAACACGACGAACTACAACAATGTTGGCTTCATCCTTTCCAGCTCTTCCAGCAATACTCTCAGCGGGAACAAAGCGAACTACAACGTTGAGAATGGTTTCTCCCTTAACACCTTCTCCAAGAGTAACACTCTCACTGGGAACACGGCGAGCACGAACGGATTCTATGGCTACCGTGATGACTCCACGGGCTCAGGCACACTAGGAACTGCGAACTCCTATTCGAGCGATACCTGCAGTGGCAACGGTTTTGGAGGTTCCAGTCCATCAGGGCTTGGCGCCCCACAACCCTAAGCCAGTCGGCGAAGAGTAAACACTGTTCCAGTGCAGTCCATTACCATACTTTTCTATGTGTTCAAATCCGAGTGTCCCCACATCGGTTCTTGAAACGCAAGCCCATCACAGCAAGAGGCGCGAGGTCTGCTTGGCGTCGAAGACCCCGCGTTCGGCATTGGCTGAGCATCTCTACCCAAAGGTCGACCAGTTATCAGTAGGAGCAAGAAGGTTCGACCCTGAAACCCCTGATCGAGCCAAGGCAAGCCGTTCGATTGCATCACTGAAGGGACGGGACGCCGTAGACGCCGTCATACCCTGGCGTGAACTTCAATCGGTTCTCCCTAACGGCAACTATGGCCCTGGCGACCACCTGCTTTGAATAACGAGAAAGCTCCTCCAGCGAGGCGTTCAGGAGAACGGCGAGCTCACTCCCGAACGCTCTGATAAGGCGGTCTTGCTGTTCTAGGACAGCCTTTGCATAGAGGCGGTTCACTCCTGTGGCGAACGATATCACCTCGTAGAGCGGAAGCAGGCTCCTGAACGGGATGGCGCCCTCTGGCCTGAAGCCTTCGGGGCGGTCCGCGAGCTCCTCCACCCTCTGCAGGACGCCCACGGTCAGCTTCTTCCCGCATTTCGGGCATTTGTTGCCCATCCGCACTGCTTCTCCTGGGGACAGGGAGACCCCGCATTTTTTGTGTCCGGTGAAGTGGTACTTGCCGTACGCCGGGTCGACCTCGATGGTGTGGAGGAATCGGCTCCTGTCCTTTAGCCTGATTGCATCAAAGACCGCGCGATAACTCAGCTTCTCAAACTCGAAGACATTCGCCTCTCTTCCCAGGCGCCAGGGGTTGGGAGAGTGCGCATCCGAGTTCGAAACCAGCGCCACCCTGCCGAGAGACGAGAGCCGCCAGTTCATCTGAGGATCAGAGGACAGCCCAGTCTCAATGGCGAAGATCTTCCTCGCCTGGTCTTGGTAGCACTCTTCGAGGGAATCGAACCCTGACCTGCTCCCGAAGACACCAAACCACGGGGTCCAGCAATGCGCTGGAATCACGACAACACCACTGGACACTGAAGTGACCAGCTCAACGAGCTCAGCCGAATCTATCCCCTTCAGGACCGGCCTTCCGTCTGAGCTCAAGTTTCCAACCTTCGAGAGGACCTCGTTAATCTGAGCTACGACTTCGAGTTCAGGAGAGTAGATCAGATGATGGACCTTCCGCGTCTTCCCTTCCTGCTCATAGACCGTGCTGACTTCCCCGGCCAGCATCCAGGTCATTCCTCTGTAGGAGTACAGCCCCGTGCCCGGGATAGGCTCCAGCTTCATCTTCAGCTCGGAGAACCACTTCGGGTGCGTGAAGTCTCCAGTTCCCAGAAGGTTGAGGCCCTTGACCTTGGCTCCTTCCGCCAAGTGTTCCAGGTCCATATTTTTGCTCGTCGCCAGGGCGTACTTCGAGTGCAGCTGGAGGTCAGCGACGACCCGCATCGGATGCCGTCGAACTAAGCCACCTAATTAAGAGCCCAGGAGTTGTCACGAGGGGAAGCGGGTTCCTTTTCTGACAGGATTGTGGCGTAATGGCTAGTCACTTGAAGTGAGTCGTGTTAATTAGCAGCACGAGTGGGAGGCTGTCGCTTGTCCACCGAGTCCCAGACTGTCAAACTAGGGTTCATGGCATCAATCCCCACGCGGGTCAAGCTACTGATCTTCAGCCAGCTACTGAACACACTCGGCTTCGGTTACTTCATGATCTACCTCAGCGGGTACCTCGTCGAAGTCAAGGTCCTCGACGCGGCCGGTGTGGGCATCATCTTCGGCATTGAGAGCCTGGTCATGATTGCGGCAGGAATCCCGCTGGGGATTCTGTCAGACAAGCGAGAAAGAAAGTGGTTCCTGATTCTTGGTAACCTACTCCTGCCGCCAATGTTGCTCATCTTCGCCCTCACCAATGACTTTTCGCTCTTTCTCGTCGCCGCCCTACTAGCAGGGCTAGGTGAGGCAGCGTCCCTCTCTTCATGGAACGCCATCATTGCCGACCAGACCGACACTGGCAACAGGGACGCGGCGTTCTCCCTTTCTTTCATAGTGAGCAATGTGGGCATCTCCGCCGGCCTGGCGCTTCCACTGGCGATGCCTGTGCTTGAAGGCGCCTGGGGCATGAGCCCAGCCCAAGTCCATTCCGGGGCCCTTCTTCTCGTTGGGGTAGCAAGCATCTTCGTACCCCTCGTGTTGTGGGCGCTCCTTAGGAACTACCACGAGAAACCGAAGCAGGAAGAAGAGCCCAAAGATAGAGGCGACATGAGGCTGCTTCTGAAGTTCTCTGGCATGAACGGTCTCATCGGGTTAGGCGCGGGCCTGATAATGCCACTCATGGCGACCTGGCTCCTTTACAAATTCTCCGTCTCAAACACGTTCAGCGGGCCGTACCTCGCCCTATCAGGAATGACAATCGCCTTTGCAGCCGTGGGGAGCTCGAGGCTGTCGAAGCGGTTCGGGCTCTTCAGGGCAATCCTGATGACAGCCGGGAGCTCCACTGTGTTCATGTTCAGCATGGCTTTCATTCCCAATCTGTTCCTCGCTGGAGGGGTCTACATCATCCGGGCTTCACTCATGAACATGGCCTCTCCGCTCATGGACTCGTACCTGATGGGAATCATACATCCGGACAGGAGGGGGCTGGCCAGCGCGATCTCAGCGATAGTGTGGAGGCTTCCCAACAGCCTCAGCACGATTCTCGGAGGTTTCATACTTAAGACCGGATACGATACAGGGAACCACTTCCTGTACGACGTCCCGTGGCTGGGGGCGGTGGCCTTCTACGTAGCTGGAATCGTACTCCTATACGCCAATTTCAGAAATGTGAAGACGAAGGGGTAGGCCTCAGGGACAGATGACAAGGCTGACCCGGCGGTTCTTCGACGAATACACGCCGAGTGTCGCCAGAGCCCTTCTGGGAACAGTTCTTGTGCGGGTCGTAGACGGCAAGCGGCTCTCGGGGACGATTGTGGAGACTGAGGCCTACAGAGGGGCCAGAGACCCTGCTAGCCACGCCTACAGCGGAAGGACGAAGCGAAACGCTGTGATGTTTGGCGAGGGAGGGCATGCCTACGTGTATTTCTCCTACGGGTTTCACTGGTGCCTCAATCTGACCACGGAACCCGCAGGTAGGGCCGGAGCCGTCCTGGTCAGGGCGGTCGAGCCGATTGAGGGTCTGGAACAGATGCTGAGGACCAGGAATCTAGACTCAGATGAACATGTTGCAGACGGGCCAGGGAAGCTGACTCAGGCGCTTGGAATAGATTCCACCCTGAACGGGGAGGACTTGATCACATCTGACAGGCTCTTCGTGGAAGAAGGGAAAAAGGTGGAAGAGACTGGCTCGAGCTCGAGGGTGGGAATACGTCAAGGAGTTGCGTTCAGGTGGAGGTTCTTCATCAAAGGGAATAGGTTCGTCTCGAAGGCAAGACCATCGACCCTGCACACAACCCATAACTAAGGCAAGCGAGGGTGCCGAATTCGTGGGGTCGTCGGCTAGACCTTGAGTCTTGTCCTTCGCAATCAAGGGGCTAGTCTGGTCTAGGCTTTCAGCCTTGGGCGCTGAAGATCCCCGGTTCAAATCCGGGCGACCCCACTATCCATGCTCTCTCTCGGGGGAGGCAGTAGGATTAACTGCTGCAGATTTTTTCAGAAAAAAAAGCAGCAGTTAACATGGGAGACTGCCTGCGCCTGTGTGTATGTGGAAAGAAAGTGAGCAGAAAGAATGAGCCCACGGTCAGACGCCTTGAGTCCACTGCCTAAACCGCTGAGTCTAGCGCAGACGGAGAAGCCTAAGCGCCATGACTTCCAACCAGATCAACATTGGTGCTCCAAAGGCACTCTGAAGCAATCCGGTCACTGGCGAACCTGGCTGTCCAAAGGTCACAAGAACAAACAGAAAAGCCAGACCCGTCACGAAGCAGACGAGTGAAAAAGCAGCGATTTTGGTCCAGCCTGTCCCCTCGTCAGTGCTTGGGCGACGGAGCCTTCTCCACGCGTAGAATTGGGCAAGGAGCCACGAGACTCCACCTACCCATGAAATCAGGTCGTGAGCCACCCCGGGTCAGGGCATGGGCTGGTCAGGGAAGAAGCCGAGTAGGAAGAACGCGACCCCGGTAAGACCGAGGGGGGGTTGCTATGGCCCTAGAGCCCACGACCTTTCGCCGAAGACCGACCGCAAAGGCAATAACCAGAATCCCGAAAACCACGAAATTCACGTTCTGAAGGAGGGCATAGGACCCATACAGGGCGTATGCGCCCAAGTCGCTTGTCTGTTGGGTCATCCAGCTGAAGCTAGGAACTAGCGCATGCTCTATTTGTATCATGAATACCGAGAAGATGGGTGCGACGACTCCACACAGGGCATACAAGCGGTGATACGAACTGTAGGGCTTGTCAGTCAACGGGTCTCTTCGGCCTTCGCCGGAAGAAGCCAAAGTCTGAAGTCTTACTTACAGATTGTGCAAGAATCGCCGAATGAGGCTATTGTATGACATGGAGCGGGCACGCGCGTAGGCTGAATGACCTCTCCTTCCTTCTAGTTCTTTCCACATTCGCATAGTCAGTCTCTCTCGAGTCTTACGCGCCAAGGCCAAGAATCAGTGGACGTTGACAGACGAAGAAGAGAGCGCATCCAAAGGCCTAAATCGATTCTCACACGGAGACGATTAGCTGTAGCACCCCTTGATTGAGACGGAGAACCTTACCAAGAAGTTCGGCGACTTGACGGCAGTCGACGCCTTGACACTCCGTGTGGAGGAAGGCGAGGTCTTCGGCTTCCTCGGACCCAACGGAGCAGGTAAGACAACCACCATCAGGATGCTCTGTTGCCTGATATCGAAAACCAGTGGTGAGGCGAGGATTGCTGGCTACCAAGTGGGCAGGGATGCGGACGCGCTGAAAATAAGGAAGCTAATTGGATTGATGCCTGACAACGTAGGCCTTTACGACACCCTCAGCGCCTACGACAACTTGGACTTCTACGGGAAGCTCTACGACTGCCCAGAAGCGCAGAGGAAGGAGAACATCCAGCGCTTGCTCACGATACTGGGGTTGTGGGAAAAGAAGGACGTGGCGGTCGGCACGTTCTCGAAAGGGATGAAACAGAAGCTCGGAATTGCATGCGCGCTCGTTCACGACCCGCAGATACTCTTCATGGACGAGCCCACTGCGAACCTCGACCCCGAGTCAGCCAAGACCGTAAGAGACTTCATCCTAGAGCTCAAGAAGGAGAAAAGGACTATCTTTCTGAACACGCACAACCTCGACGAAGCGCAGAGGATTTGCGACAAGATTGCGATCCTGAACACGAAGCTGATGGCGATGGGCACCCCGGAGGAGCTGGAGCGTTCGACAAGCGGGAGGAAGACCGTAGTTCAGCTTGTGCAGGCGAGCGATGCTATTTTGGCTGCTCTCAGGAAACTGCCGCTCGGAAACATAGCAGTCGATGGCAACACGCTGACAGTAGATGTCAAAGACCCAGAAGAAGAGAATGTCGCCATCGTGGACGCGATCTACCGGGCTGGCGGCCACGTTCGATCTGTTACAATCGTTGGCTCAACATTGGAGGACGCCTATCTGAAACTCGTGAGGCAGGCCAAATGAGACTCTCGAAATCATGGATTATTGCATCGAAGGACTTCAAGACATTCCTGAAGAGGAAGAACATAATCTATTCGATTTTCGTCGTCCCCCTCCTTGTTTCGATTCTTTTTCCTCTGGTCATCGAGTATGCAGGACGAAAAGGGGGGAGTGGGATTCCCGCGAATGAACTCACGATACTTCTGCCTTCGTTCACCTTCTTCTACCTCATCCTCGCGGGTCTAATTCCAACAACGATTGCCTCCTACAGCATAGTCGGCGAGAAAGTCGAAAAGAGCCTCGAGCGGCTCCTTGCCACCCCCACGACCGACAGCGAAATCCTGTTTGGGAAGGGAATCTCTGCGTTCGTGCCGCCCATAGGGGCCATCTTGGGTGGAGCTACAATCTTCATGGTTCTCATGGACTTGGTGACGCATGACACACTGGGTTACTACTTCTTCCCCAACTGGAATGCAGCCGTTGTTCTATTCCTCATGGTCCCCCTCGCAGCGATAATGAGCGTCGAGTGGAACGTTTTCGTCTCAGCGAGGGTGAGTGATGTGCGGATTGCGCAACAGATTGGAATCCTCCTGATCCTCCCCTTCGCGGGCATCTACGTCTCCGGTGAACTCAAACTAATACAACTCGGCGACATCAGCAACCTCCTCATCATCTCAGGGGTTCTTCTGGCGATTGATGTGCTTCTTCTTTACGTCGCAAAGGCTACCTTCCAAAGGGAGGAGATACTGACAAAATGGAAGTAGTGTTCTAGGGGGTGAAAAAGACGAATAGTATGAAACTAAGATTCCTAATCATGGGGTGCATCATTTCGGCCCTAAGTGCCATTTTCCTAGCCGCACGTGGCTACTCAGAGGCCCTCGCTGGACTGCTCGCAGTAGGAATAGTGCTACTCGTGCTTGGAATCCTCTGGAAGTAGAGACCTTCTTTCCACATACACACAGGCGGGCACTCTCTCTCCGTCACGGGGTCTCTCTCACACACACGAGCACAGGCACAGGCACAGGCACAGGCAGACAAGAACAGGCACAGGCAGACAAGAACAGGCACAGGCAGACAAGAACAGGCACAGGCACAGGCAGACAAGAACAGGCACAGGCGAGAGAGAGCGCACCTTAGGCCCTCTCTCTCGTAAGCACCCTTCAAGATAGGAAAGAGTCATAACAGCGCAGAGACCCTCGCATGACTGACATTCATGCGGATAGTAAGCTTCGACGAGCTGCCCAAGGAGTGGGAACCCAAGGCTCAGCTCCTTGACGCCTCAGTAGGATGGTACCTGACGGACTTCAGGCACATGAAGGAGGCGAGGAGGATGGGGTATCCTGCGGCAGACTACTTCGGAGTCTACGCCGTGGAGGGGGACGAAGTCCAGTCGGCGGTCAGGGTCCTCCGCATACCGTACACACTCGACAACGGGGTGACAGAGACTGTGTCAGGGATTTGCGGCGTGGTCACTAGGAGGGAATGGTCGCGCAAGGGACTGGCCAAAGCGCTTCTCGGGGAGGTCCACCGCAGGGAGGCGACCGTCGGTAACAGGTTTTGCATACTCTGGATGGGATTCTGGAACTTCTCCCACTCCCTTTACAGCTCGATTGGGTACGTGGACATCTACACTCCGAGGCTCGCGATGCGCAGGTGCGATGGACCCAGGTCTGAGAGGCAGAAGTACAAGCTCAGGACCACCAAGAAAAGCGACGCGACCACCATCGAGAGGCTGCACGCCGAGTCGACCAGGGGCCGCATCGGGTTCACTCCGAGGCCGAAGAGCGTCCTGCCTCCGCTCTTCAAGCTCGGCCTACTCAAGCCGAACGCGTTCAGGTTGATTCTCTCCGACGGAGAGCCCGTCGGGTACCTTCAGATGCAGAAGGGCCCAGGGTGGGTCAAGTCTGACGAGGTTGTCCTGACGGAACGCGCTGATCCGGGAGAGATAACGTCTTTGCTGCAGAGCGAGGCCACCCCCGGTTGGCTTCTTCTCCAAGGCACGTTCGTCAGAGATTCGTCAGACCTGCTCAGTAAGCTCGGATACTTGTTCACTGACTACCCGTACTACGGGCTCATGGTCAGGCCGCTAGAAGGTGTCCACGAGGACCTCAAGCGAGAGCTAGGCACAGTCAATCGCTCGTTCACCTGCCACTTCCTCGATTACTTCTAGCTATGAGAGCAGTACCAGCGCACGCTTGTTGAAGAAGTTGAGCGCGATAGCCATTGCAGCCGCTCTTTCCACATTCGCGCGGGCAGCCTCATGTTAACTGCTGCTTTTTTTTCTGAAAAAATCTGCAGCAGTTAATCCTACTGCCTCCCCCGAGAGAGAGAGCCCACTATCCATGTCTTGCTGAATTCGAATCGTCATAATGTTAAATACAATTGACAACGACCTTCCGAGAAGGTTTGCAGGCAGCTCCTCGAAGAGTCAAGACGATTTACAGTGTGATTGCGTCTCCTCAGAGACTGGAGATACTGAGGATACTCAACATCAAAGGTCCTCTTACCTACAGCGCGCTGAAGACCCTGGCCGGCTTCAAGTCGAAGAAGGAATCAGGAAAGTTCGCGTACCACCTCAGGAAGCTGGTCAAGCAGCTGCTTATCCAACTCAACAGGCAGGAGAGGAAGTACACCGTGACCAACCTCGGAAGGTTGGTGCTTAACCTGACCCGTCAAATCGAGGAACAGTCGCTCGTCGAAAGCGGGAAGCTGTATGTGAGAACCTCCCACCAGACGATGGAGGAGTTCAACGCGAACAAAATCCTGCAATCCCTCGTAAAGGAGGCAGGGATGCCGGTCGAGCTGGCTCAAAAGATAACCAGCGAGACCGAGTCGAGGCTCTACAAGTTCCAGACGCAGTACTTGACCGCGCCTCTGATCCGGGAGATAGTCAATGCCCTCCTAGTGGAGCACAGCATGGAGGAGTACAGGCACAAGCTGACGAGGCTCGGGATGCCGATCTACGATGTTACCCAACTGCTGGGGAAGGCGGGTGACGACGGGGGCAACGTAGAGTCGCTAGTGCACCAGACGGGGAGGCAGGTCTTCTCTGAGTACCTTCTGCTGGAACAGCTCCCCAGAGACGTCGCCGATGCCCACCTTTCAGGTGACATTCACATTGCCAACGCCGGGACCTGGGGGCTGACCCCTGACACGGTCTTCGTAGACCTGTTATCGGTGAGGAGCAGCGGGATGAACCCACGGGGAAGGATTGTCAACATGTCGATGATCCCGAGCCCAGAGAACGCGGAGAGGGCCCTCAACATCGTACTCAACATGGCGTCGATGCTCTGCAAAGAGGCATCCGACGAAGTCACATTCAGGAACTTCCTGCAGTACATTGGTCCCTTCTGCAAGTCGCGCGGGAAGAGGGAGATGGAGTCGCTCTTCCTGAGGTTCTTCGAAGCAGTGAGCTCCCCCATCGCCGGAGCCGAGGGTCCTGCGATTAGTTTTGAGCTGAACCCATACAGGCACGACGACGTGGGCAGAGACGTCCTCGATAGGACGCTCGACGCCGTGCTCGGGGCCTACCGGAGCTTCGTGGAGGAGACGCCTCGGCCCGACATCAGGCTGCTGCTTGCCAAGCCGAACAGGGTCGACGAGACAAAGACGCTCAAAGACGCTGCTTCTATCATATTCAACGGAGGCAGGATGGCATTCTTCTCATCGGACCAGAGGCGGAGCTTCCTGGGCCTCAGCGCGAACGTCCTTCCTCAAGAGTCGCAGGCGGACAACATCAGCGTCCTTCACGGGTTGAGCCTCAACCTTCCCAGGTTGGCATATGATTCCAACCAAGATGAGACATACTTCCGGGCAAAGCTGGCCATGCTGATCGGTGTCGCCTCCGACGCGCTCTCAACGAGGAGAAGACTCATCGAGAGGACCCTGAAGCGGGGCCTCTTGCCGTCTCTCGCGGCTGGGTCGGACGCCGTAACATCGGACACAATGCCACTAATCATGAACTTGGTCGGCCTCGAGGAGACTTTGGCCAGTCTGATCAGGGACCCGACCACGAGCTCGCGGTCCGAGCTCGCCGAGAAGATAGTGGAGACGGCAAGCCAAGTCGCCAACGACAAGTCGACCAGGATTGACCGACTGGGCGTTGCGATGCTTGAACTCGATGGTGCGCTCAGACTGGCAACACTCGACTCCGAGAAATATGGTAAGGCGAACCTCCAGCCGTTGCAGAAGGGCGCTTACACCCAGGCCCCTAGGTTGCTCCTGGCAGACCTAGAGAGTCCTGAGAAGATGAGTTACATGGCCAAGCTGGCAACAGGTCTCCACGGTGGGCTCTCTGTCTCACTCGAGGGAAACGCGGGAGATGTTAGAGGCGTCTACAACCTGATCCTGAATGCGACGCCGAAGCTTCCCTACTTCAAGGTCGACAGAACCATATCAGTCTGTAGGAACTGTGGCGCCAAGTTGCCGCAGAACGCGGCCCGGTGCAGGAGATGCAAGTCAGTGGCCACGACTCAGTATTCGACAGCCGTCTAGCTCGAGCGAATGAAGTCGACATTCTGTCAAAAAGATTCCACCATAGTTCGCTTCATTTCGTCGAGACCCCGGGCCGGGCCTCCCGTGGTTGTCAACGGCGAGTCAGCCAAGAGTGAGATATATATCGTCGGAAATAGGGTATAGACTAAGGTTATGACGTCAATAGTTGAAGAACCACGTGACTCTCCGAATGCCGGAGAGCAGAACAGGGGAGAAGTGAAGATTCCCTTGGAGACCCTCGCCGCGTTCGGAGGAGATGAACTGCGCGCCAGGGTCTTCTATGAGAAGTACGCCTTGAGAGACCAGCAGGGAAAGCAGGTGGAGAAGGTCCCTGACGACATGTGGCGCAGAGTGGCGAAGGAACTAGCCTCGCCGGAGAGGGACGAGGAGAAGAGGAAGGAGTGGACCGCGAAGTTCCACTGGCTGCTTCAGGACTACAGGTTCGTCCCGGGAGGAAGAATCCTCTTCGGGGCTGGACAGACGAGGAAGTCGACTCTATTGAATTGTTACTTCTTCAGGATAAGGGAGGACTCGATTGAAGCGATATTCGATTGGTGCAAGGAGGCGGCGAGGACCTACAGCTTCGGCGGAGGAGTCGGCACAGACATCTCGGTCCTGAGGCCCAGGGGAGCCCCGGTCAACAACTCGGCGATCTACAGTTCGGGTTCGGTCTCGTTCATGGAGCTCCTCTCGACCACGACAGGAACGATCGGCCAGGCAGGAAGGAGGGGCGCGCTCATGATCACGATAAGGGTCGACCACCCGGACGTGATGGACTTCATCAACGTCAAGAGGGACCTGAAGAAGGTAAACTATGCCAACATCTCGGTGAAGATTACTGACGACTTCATGAGAGCAGTAGAGACCGACGCGGACTTCCTTCTTCACTTCAAGAACGAGAAGGTGCAGGTCGACAGGACCGTCATGGCTAGGGACGTCTGGAAGTCGCTCATCAGGGGCGCGTGGGAATCGGCTGAACCTGGGGTCCTCTTCTGGGACACCATAAAGAGGGAGTCGACAACCGAGTACGGCGGCATGGAGGTGCAGGGGGTCAACCCCTGCAGCGAGCAGACACTGGAGAACTACGGGTGCTGCTGTCTGGGCTCCGTCAACCTCAGCGCCTTCATCCAAGAGCCTTTCACGGAAAGGGCCAGCATAGATTGGGAATCGCTCACAAAGGCGACCCAGTTCGCCGTGAGGTTCCTTGACAACGTCCTCGACTACAACACCGAACGGCACCCGCTCCACCAACAGAAGGACACCTCACTTCACAGCAGGAGGATAGGAGTCGGCATCACAGGACTGGGCGACATGCTGATCAAGCTCGGCCTGAAGTACGACGAGGACTCGACGATTGGGTTCGTGGACCATCTGTTCGAGAGGATCAAGAACGTGATCTACGACTACTCTACCGACCTCGCCAAGGAGAAGGGGAGCTTCCCGGCCTTCGACGCCGAGAGCCACCTAGCCCAACCGTTCATCTCCAGGCTGGACGAGAAGGTCAAGGAGAAGATCCGGGCCCAGGGCATCAGGAACGCCGCGATAACGACGATCCCCCCGGTGGGCTCGGGCTCAATTCTCGCGGGCTGCTCCAGCGGAATAGAGCCGGTCTTCGCCCTCGCCTACACGAGGAGGAGCAAGTCTCTCAGCGAAGGCGAGTTCAAAGTCTTCCATCCGCTCGTCAAGGAGTACATGGCTCAGACTGGCGCAAGGGACGAGGGACAGTTGCCGAACTACTTCGTCACCTCTCACCAGATCAAGCCTGAGATGAGGGTCAGGATGCAGGCGACCATTCAGAAGCACATCGACACGGCCATCTCCAGCACCGTCAACCTGCCTCAGGAGATAACCCCCGAAGAGGTCGAGAAGATCTACCTCCTCGCCTGGAAAATCGGATGCAAGGGCATCACAGTCTACAGGGAGGGGAGCAGAGAGGGGATTCTGGAGACGGCCAAGGTGCCCAAGAAGACCCAGCAGCCGAAGGCCCCCTTCGAGAGGCCGAGGATGATGGAAGGTAGAACCCTCAAACTGAAGCTCCCGCAGGGAGGCCTGTACCTTACGGCCAACCTGGTGAACGGCGAGCTGAAGGAGGTCTTCGTGACCCTGGGCAAGTCAGGCGGAGACGAGAAGGCCGACGCTGAGGCTCTGGGGAGGCTGATCAGCCTCTACCTTCAGCACGGAGGAGACGTCAAGAGCGCCATATCCACCTTGAAGGGGATCAAGGGTAAGTACGTCTCGTGGGACGAAGGGACGCAGCTGCTCTCGATCCCGGACGCGATTGCCAAGGCGCTTGAGCTTCTGACCCTCAACCACGTCGTGAAGGAGTCGGAGGTCTCGTTGCAGCCTACCGCCCCGAGGCAGGTCGCGCAGGGAGGGACGTGCCCTGACTGCCACGAGAGCGCCCTGATCTTCGAGAACGGCTGCTACAAGTGCACCAACTGCGGCTACAGCAAGTGCGAGTAGAAGCTACAGGCCGGGTCGCCTCGGCCCTCCCGAACGATTTTTACTGCTCACGGGGCCGGGCCACACGTTGAGCCGAGCCAGAGGAAAAAGGGCCCTCTTTGTCGTGGTTCTTGCGACTGCCCTTATGATCACTCCTCTGGTGCTCCTGGGCGTCTATCTGGGTTACTACGTCGGGGACACGGCAGGATATTCGAAGAGCGTCCTCGCGATAGCCTTCTCGACCGCCGGGTTTCTGGCCGGGATGGCGGTACTGTTAAGGGTGATAAGGTCGGTCGTTGCTTGGACGGACAGGCCTAGGAGCTGACCTTCTTCAGTGCGGCTGACTTCGCCTTCTCGAGCTTGGACCTGAGGTCGGCCACGGCCTGTCGGTGTGTCGCCTCGACCTTCTCGGTAGCCGCGTTGAACGCTTCGTCCACCGTTTCTTCGGTCATTCGGTGGCCCTCCTCTCTAGGACCTTCTTCACATGCTTTAGCCTGGTGAACTCCTCCCTCTCCCTCTCTTCGAGAGTCTGCTGAATGTAGCGGATGGAGTTCTCGTACCGCGGGATTATCATGTACTCGAGCGCGTTCAGGAGGCGCTGCGTCTTCTCGAGTTCCTTCGCGAGCCTGAATATCGCGTTCTCGAACTCCGCGGCCCTGAAGATGGAGGGGAGGACCTTCCTCATCTGCCTAGATGCCCTGTCGACTGCCACGTTGGTGTCCGCGAACCCGTAGGTCATTCCCACCTCCTTCTCGGAAAGCTTGATCGAGGGCACGTCCACACCGACGATCCTGCGGACAGTGATGGCGGCCTCAACCATCGGCGGGCTGCTTGCAGCGATTCCCTCAAGCCTGAGCGGGCCCAGTTTGAGGTACGCGTCGTAGAGCGCGAGGTAGGCATCAGAGAGGGGCTGCGAGACTTCGTCGCGTGCTGCTGTCGCCTGCTGAATCATCTCGTCTAGGCGCTTCAGGAGGATGTCCCGCTTGTCGTCGAGGACTTCCTTCACCCTGACCGCGGTCTGGAGCCTCCTGCGCGTGCTGATCAGTTCGATCTTCGTGGGAAGGACGTTGGAGCCGGACGCTACGGACATCTCTATGCAGTCGACCTGTCCGTGACGTAGTACTTCTGGATGAACTCTTCCTTGATGTTGGTGAGCTCGCTCTGCGGGAGTATCGAGAGAATCTCCCACGCGATCCTCAGCGTGTCCCCGAAGGACCGGTTCTCGTCGTAGCCCTGGTTGAGGTACTTCTGCTCGAACGCGTCGCCGAAAGCGAGGTATTTCAGGTCTGAGTCTGTCAGACCCGACTTTCCGACGATTTCCGCCAGAGCTCGCAACTCGACTGACCTTGCGTACGCATTGTACAGTTGGTTGCCCACTTGGTAGTGGTCGGCCGGTGCTTTGCCCTGCTTGATGACTTGGCCAAGCGCTGGGCCCATCAGTCTGCTGAGGCTTGAAAGCACGTACACTGGCGGGTAGAGGCCTTTCCTGAAGAGCTCTCTCCCGAGGAAAATCTGGCCCTCGGTTATGTAGCCCGTCAGGTCGGGGATCGGATGAGTCACGTCATCGTTGGGCATCGAAAGGATGGGCATCTGGGTGATACTTCCCTTCATGCCTTTGATTCTGCCGGCCCGTTCGTAGATCATCGCGAGGTCCGTGTAGAGGTAACCTGGGAAGCCCTTCCTGCCGGGCACCTCTTCTCTTGCTGCCGAAATCTCTCTGAGCGCCTCGCAATAGTTCGTGATGTCAGTGATTATCACCAGAACGTGCATGTTCAGTTCGAAGGCGAGGTATTCTGCCGCCGTGAGAGCGACGCGGGGAGTGATGATCCTCTCAATGGCCGGGTCGTCCGCGAGGTTCAGGTACAGGATGCTCCTCCTAATCGCGCCCGACTCCGCGAGCGTGCGCTGGAAGAACCTGGCGTCGCTACTCGAGACGCCCACGGCGGCGAAGACGACTGCGAACTCTTCGCCTTCCCCCGCCACGGTTGCCTGCCTTGCGACCTGGGCGGCCAGCATGTTGTGAGGCATGCCGGCTCCCGAGAAGATTGGAAGCTTCTGACCCCTGACAAGGGTCAGCATGCCGTCGATGACCGAAATGCCGGTCCTGATGAGGTCGGTCGGATACGCCCTCCTCTCGGGGTTGATCGGCGCGCCATTGACATCGAGGAAGATCTTGGGGACCGGCTCGGGAAGACCGTCAAGAGGCTTGCCCAGTCCGTCGAAGACCCTTCCGAGGAGCTGGTCAGAGACCGGGAGCTGCATCGTGTGGCCCAGGAAACGCGCTTTTGTCCCGCTGATGGACAGGCCGGAGGTCCCCTCGAAGACTTGGACGACGGCTTTGCCGAAACCGGTCTCCAAGACCCTCGCGAGTTTCCTCTTGCCTCCGTTGTCTTCTATCTCGACCAGTTCGTCGAAGGCGGCCCTGTCGACGCCGTCGACCACGAGCAGCGGCCCCCTGATCTCAGCCACTTTGCTGTACTCTACGCCTGAGGACGGCTTGTTCATGTTGCCTTCGCCTCCGGTAGATTCGAGAGGCTAGCAAACTCGTCGAGCATCTGCTGCGCAAGTGACTCGAGCTTGCCGAGGTCTTCGTTCTTTGTTGCGAACTTCGCCCTCAGCATAGGGGCGATTACCTGCATCCCCCTTATCCTGGGTAGCGGCACGCCGCTCCTCAGCGCCTTCAGCGCCTCCCGGTGGTACTGCACGAACATCTTCATCATCCTGAATTGCTTCTGCGGGCTGCAGTAGGCATCGACGTCATCGTACGCGTTCTGCTGGAGGAACCCAATCTGAATCATCCTTGCGACGTCGAGGATCAGCTTCTGTTCGTCGGGCAGGGCCTCGGGCCCGAGGAGCCGCACAATCTCCTTGAGCGCATCTTCGCGTTGGAGGATGGCGTAGGCATCGGCTCTTACTGAGAGCCACTCCTTGTCGACTTTCTCCTTCCACCACTTGCTTACCGATTCGATGTATCCCGAGTAGGAGTTCATCCAGTTGATGGCCGGATAGTGCCTCGAATACGCGAGCCTCGCATCGAGGGACCAGAATGTCCCGACAAACCTGATTGTCTGAGAGGTGACTGGTTCGGTGAAGTCGCCTCCGGCCGGAGAAACGGCGCCGACGAGGGTGATCGAGCCAGTCCTTGACGGCGGTCCCAGTAGGTCGGCCCTTCCGGCCCTTTGATAGAACTCGGCGAGCCTCGATGCGAGGTAGGGCGGGTAGCCCTCTTCGGCCGGCATCTCCTCCAACCTTCCGCTGATCTCGCGGAGCGCTTCGGCCCACCTGCTGGTCGAGTCGGCGACCAGTACGGTGTCGTACCCCATGTCTCGGTAGTACTCGGCCATCGTGACCCCTGTGTAGATACTCGCTTCCCTGGCTGCGACCGGCATGTTGCTGACGTTGGCGATGAGGATGGTCCTTTCCATCAGCGGCCTGCCACTCTGGGGGTCAATCAGCTCTGGGAACTCGACCAGCACCTCGGTCATTTCATTCCCCCGCTCCCCGCAGCCGATGTGAAAGACGACCTTGGCGTCCGCCCATTTCGCGATTGAATGAAGAGTCACAGTCTTCCCGGTCCCAAACGCTCCGGGTATCGCTCCCGTGCCTCCCTTCGCCATCGGGAAGAAAGTATCGAGGACTCTCTGCCCTGTCATGAGCGGGATCTCCGGGTCGAGCCTCTCGCGGACCGGCCTCGGCGTCCTGACTGGCCACCGGTGATACAGCATCAGCTCGTGCTTCTTGCCCGTCTTGTCTTCAGCCACGACGACAGTTTCGTCGGCCTTGTAGTCCCCGGCCTTACAGACGTCCTTGACCTTCGCCTCCGGCGTGGTCGGCGGAGCTAGAATCCTGTGCTCAATCAGCGGCGTTTCCTGGACACTCCCCAAGATGCTCCCGCCCTCAATCTCGTCTCCTTTCTTGACTGAGGGGACGAACGCCCATTCCTTGTCGAACGGTATCGAGTTGGCCGAGACGCCCCTAGTGATGAATGCGCCTGCCTTCTTTGCGATTATGTCAAGCGGTCTCTGGAGGCCATCATAGATTGTTCCAATCATGCCGGGCCCGAGGGTAGCCGACAGAGGCTGGCCAGTGCCGAGGACAGGCTCACCCGGACGCAGGCCGCTGGTGGATTCGTAGACTTGGATAAAGGCGATGTCGCCCGTCAGTTTGATTACTTCGCCGATCAGCTTTTCCTCGCCTACCTGAGTGACTTCGTGCATCTCCGCGGTGGACATCCCCGAAGCTTTGACGGCCGGCCCGGAGATCCACTCAATCCTACCCCTGACCGTCAATGAATTCTTTTCGCCCTCCTGAGTCTCGACCTTATAATACTTGGGCGGAACAAGCGACCGTCTGAAAGGAATGGTCACAAAGCGACCAAGATCCGGCAGTCTTGGGACAGGGCCTGACCACCGTAACTGTTCGCAGATGGGCCGCCGTTGTCTTGAAACGCGTTGCCAGTACTGATTGAGTCAACCTATTCGCAGGGAACCTGTGCATGTCGAGTTCAGCCGCTCGTGAGTATAGCCGAGACTTCCATTCTGAGAACCGATCGCATTCTCTCAAGCCTGGCTTCGAATGTGTTGTCGAATCTCACTGACCCGTCCATGGAGGTCACGACGACGCCTCCGTCGGTATCTGCACTCTTCTCTTCGAGGACCAGTTTTGACTGACTGCCCCCGAGCTTGTGCAAGACGGCTGAGACCGCCTCCCTGTCCTTGGGCCTGCAGTAGATCCTGGCTCTTGGGCCGATTACTTCCAGCCCCTCCTTGACAAGCTGCGTTAGCGACCTGTCGTAGCGTGCGCCGGACACCTTTTCGAGCTCCTTGACTGCCGCGTCGAAGACTTCGACCACGGCCTTCTCCAGCGTTTTCAGTTGGGTGTTCCGCGCCTCGAGTTCTGCCGCCCCGATGATCTGGCGCCTTAGCGACTCCGCCTGCTTGACGCTCGCGTCCAAGATCTTTGTCACCGCCACGCTCGCCTCCCTTCTGGACGACTCTACCGCGGAAAGGGCCTGCCTCTTTCCCTTCTGGAGCTCGCCCAGGAGTTCGCTTTCGAATTCTCCGGAGACCTTCTCCAAAGTGCCCGCCATCGCATTGCTCATCTCGATCAGACTCCCAGAATGCTCCTCAGCATGGCATGGTACTCTACCTTCTCCTTCTTGCTCCCTGGTCCGGGGACTTCGTAGATCAGCGGGGTTGCCCTCTGCGTCCTGATGGCAGTCAGCTGTGCACTGAGGGGCTTCGCGACTTCGTCGCTGACCATGATGAGGCCGACCCGGGGGTCCCTAACGAGCTTCTCAATCTTCCCGAGAGCCTCGTCAGGCGAGGACACGTATTCACCACTGACGCCGGAGAGTGCGAAGCCGGTCACGAAGGCCTTGCCGCCCACGGCTACCACCTTCATTGGGTTTCACCCAGGAGGCGACCTACCACCTCTTCGATGGCTTTCACTTTTCTCCCATAGATGGATGCTTCGAAATTCTTCAATGACAATTCTCCCCTTTTCCTTATCGATTCAGCCTCGCCCTCGGCCTCGGCCCTCGCCTTGGCCAGCCTCTCGGATACCTGCTGCTGGGCTTTCGAGATTGTGTCCGACTTGGCCGATTCGGCCAAGCCCTCCGCGTACTTGACCATCTTCTTCTTAGCCTCCAAGGCCTCTGCCTTCGTCCTATCGAGCTCAGATTCGAATTCGATGAGAGCCTTGACAGTCGCCTCGATTAGGGAGCCCATCCGAATTGCTTTTTCCTTTGCATCGGTTTGCGTAATTAAACGTATGTTCAAGCGATTTCGTAAAGATGGTGGCAGCGGACACTTCCTTGGGAAAGCACTTCGATACTCCGCTTCCAGCAGTCTGCCTTCTTGTGGGTGAGGATAGAATCAGATTCGAGAAAGAAATCCGTCCTTCACTCCACGATCTCAGCCGTCGGATGCGTCAATCTCTCCCTTTTCTATTCTTTCGAGAGTCAACGACCAATTCACAAAACAATCCCATAGGAAGTCGCTGCTTCGCTTGACTTCCCTCACCCCCTCCTCCACCACCATTCGACAGCCCCTTGATTCCCCTACCGCAGAAGGTGTTTGTTGAAGAACGCCAGAGCACTCTTCCATGCGTCCTCCGCGGCCTCCTTTTTGTACACGGACCTCGTCTCGTTGAAGAACGAATGCTGCGCTCCCCTGTACAGCTTCATTTCGAAAGACTTCTTGTGCTTCAGCATCGCCTCGACAAGAGCGGGCACCCCTGCGTTGACTCTTTCATCTTCACCCGCGTAGAACGCCAAGACAGGACCGCTGATGTTCGCAACGGCCTCCAAGGGCGATGGGTTGTTTCCGTAGAATGGCACAGAAGCGCTGAAGGGGTACATTGCGGAGACCTGATAGGTGAGTCCCCCGCCCAGGCAAAAACCTGTGATACCCAGCCTGTCCCCTCTGACGAAGCTCAGGCTCCTGAGATAGTCCTTGCAGCTCAACAGGTCGCTCGCCATCTGCTTCTCCATCCCCTCCCTACCAAGGAAGAAGATGCTCATGACCTTCTTGTCTGTGTCCGACATCGTCTTCATCAGGCCCTGGACTGCGCTCTGGTCGTTTCGCTTCTCAGGCGGAAGCGACCACAGCGGCCTCATCGCGTTCTCGATGTTCTTCTCCGTCATTATGTCGCCATTCCTGGTAAAGAGGTTGGGCGCCACAGCCACGAAACCTTCCTCCGCATACCTTCGTGCGACCCCTTTGATCTGCTCGTTCAAGCCGTAGGCCTCGTGAATCACGATTATAGCTGGCATCTTGTCCTCGCCGGCTCGTCCGGTGGCCTCAGGTCTGGAGAGACGGGCGGCCATTTCGGACCCGTCTGAGCACGTGAACCTGACGTCTTGATTGATAGTCTCCAAATCTGCGCGCCTCTTCCGCTCGCTTCGCATTCCCCTCCGGCGCGACTTATTCCTTTGCCTCTGCCAGAGCCCGAAGCGGCAAGAGTCAACCTAGACGAGAAGAGAGTGAGCCTCGGAGGAGAGCGGGCCCGTGCACAGCCGCAGGACTTATGACAGCTTTCGAAGCTCCGTCCGCCGGAGCATAAGGTAGCAGAGCAGGGCCTTCGTCGTGTGCAGACGGTTCTCCGCTTCGTCCCAGACCGCCGAGTTCGGCCCGTCGATGACTTCGTCGGTCACCTCTTCGCCTCTGTGGGCCGGAAGGCAATGCTGGAAGATGGCGCCCCTCTTTGCCAAGGCCATCAGGCGCCTGTCGACCCTGTACTTCGGCAGGAAGGCTCTGGCTCTCTCTTTTCTCTCTTTGTCGAACCCCATGGATACGAACGTGTCGGTGATTATGCAGTCCGCTCCTTCCACTGCCTCCTTCGGGTCTTCGAGAAGGGTGAGGGAGGCACCGGTACCCCTTGCGATCGACTTCGCAAGGCTGACCGCCCCCTTGTTGGGAGCATGGCCAGGCGGAGTGGCGGCCGAAAACCTGATTCCTGTGGTCGCGGCGCCGATCAACCAGGAGTTGCAGACGTTGTTCCCGTCCCCAACCCACGCAACCTTCAGCCCCTTGAGCGCTCCCTTCCGTTCCCGCAATGTGAGGAGGTCGGCGAGAATCTGCACTGGGTGGTAGAGGTCGCTCAATCCGTTGATCACGGACACGGTGGAAGAAGCGGCAAGGCGTTCGACCTCCGAGTGATCGTTGACCCGGGCCATGATCGCATGGACATATCTTGACAGGACACGGGCCGTGTCCTCGATCGTCTCCCCCCTTCCGAGTTGGATCTCGTTGGAACTGAGACAGATTGAACTCCCCCCGAGCTCGCTGGCCGCGACTTGGAAGCTGACCCTGGTTCGGGTGCTGGGCTTCTCGAAGAGCAGCGCTACCGTCTTTCCCTGGAGGGGGCGTTCCTTCGACCTCCCCCTGGCTCCCTTCAACTTCAGGGAAAGGGACAGGATGAAACTCATCTCGTCCGGGTCGAGCTCCGCGAGGGTGAGGAGGCTCTTCGGCTCCAACGCGACCCCCCCATCGAGGCACGGCGTTAAAGCATTGAGTCGGCCGTCAAGTTCACTGCGCACCTGTCGGAAGAGGGTTCGTCTCTAGAAGGGCTACGTCAGCTTCAGAATCGCCCTGGCGACCTCTCCATCGGATTCCTCGAGGGCCGCGACAGCCCTCTCCCTGCTAGCGCCGGTCTGTTGCTGGACGAGGAGGACGTCCTCCTCTTTGTAGGTCTCCCTTTCGACCTCAACTTCTTCCACGTCGCCCGCGACTTGGAAGACCCTGTTTCCCTGTGCGTTCACTTCGGAAACTGACGGATTCTTGATGTGCATCTCTTTTTCCGTGGTCCGGATCACGACCTCCTGGACGTTGGGAATCTCCTTCATGTTGATGCCCATCCGCTCCATCATACGCCTGGCGTTCCTGTTGTCCATTTTCATCGTTCTCGACCTGCTCGGATCTTCACCGCCGCCCCCGACTTAAACTGTTTCATGACTTTCCCATTCAGGACGGCCGTCCCGACCCCCAGCACGTTGCCCTTGGAATCCAGCACCGCGACCTCGCTTCTCGGAAAGACGTTTCTTCCCGCAGACGTCACGAACTTGCAAAAGACCGACCTCCCTCCGTGGACGAATTCCGCAGTCTGGTCAGCGACCGCCACGCAGTTCTCTCGGAACTTCGGGCTCATGGCGAGCTGTTCTGCGCCGTAGAGGGAGAGGGCCATGGCCCCGTTCGGCTTCACTGTTGCAAAGAGCCGCTCTCCATGAAACACCAGCTTGACCCGGCCGGACCTCCGCGAGTAGACGAGACGTAGATTCTGCTTTGGAAGAGCCCTCGCCACCCCTTTGCCGAAGAGGTAGTCGACCATAATCGAGAGCCTGCGGCGCTCGTCAAATGGCTGCAACGACGGCGGCGGGCCGGAGAGGGCCATAAAAGGAGTGGCTCTGGCGGATTCTTAGGCTAACTGCGACGAGCCATCTGCTGTCACCCAGCTGTGGCTCGGACAGTTATACGGCGCCCGCGGGGGGAGAGGGCGGGAAGTCTGCATGTCTAGGGTGATCCTGATCCATTATCCTGACAGGTATGAGTCGGAGGAGGCGAACGCGCTTGCGAAGGCGGGGGGTTACGAGGTTGTGGGGTCGCTGACCCAGAGGTACCTGGCGAGGGCGAAGTACGGGGTTGGGGAGGGGAAGGCAGAGAAGGCCTCGGAGCTGGTCAGGGAGACGAACGCGGAGAAGGTGATCTTCGACTCGCAATTGACCGCTTCGCAGTCCTACAACCTAGCCAAGCTCTGCAAAGTGGAGGTTAAGGATAGGGAGAAGCTGATACTGGAAATCTTCGCGAAGAGGGCGTATACGGCTGAAGCAAAGCTGCAGGTCGAGCTGGCCGAGTTGGCGTACGAGCTCCCGAGGGCAAGGGACAAAGTCAGGATGGCGAAGGTAGGTGAGCAGCCAGGCTTCTTCGGGCTCGGAAAGTACGAGGTGGACGTGTACGTGAGGATGATGAAGAAGAGGGTTTCCACGCTGAAGAGGAAGGTCAGGGAAGTGAGCGAGAGAAGGAAGATCTTCAGGTACAGGCGCGAGAAGACTGGTTACCCTACGGTGGCTATCACCGGGTACACAGGGGTGGGGAAGACGACCCTCTTCAACCGGCTGACCGGAGAGGGGAAGGAGGTCGACGCCGGCGTCTTCACGACCCTCAGCCCGACCACAAGAGGGATCGACATAGGTCGAAGACGCATCCTCGTTACTGACACGGTGGGGTTCATAAGCCGCCTGCCCCACTTTTTGGTCGAAGCATTCAAGTCAACTCTCGAAGAGGTCTCACTGGCGACCGTCGTCCTCCTCCTCGTCGATGCCAGCCTTCCCGCGGAGAGAATGGCCTTGAATTGCAGGAGCTGTCTCGAGACCCTCTCGGAACTCGACGTCCCCGACTCTAGAATAACGACAGTCATGAACAAGTCGGATCTTGTTACGCGGGAGGAACTGGGAGAGAAGATGTGGCAGGCCGGCATTAGGGACGCGACGTTCGTCTCCGCCAGGACTGGCCAAGGAATTACCCGACTCTTGCATGAGGTTTCTTTGAGAGCCGAAGGTCCTCAACGGACTCTTCTAGAGGGTGCACGAGAATGATGCACAGCATCAGGGTCCTCAGGGTAGGGCAGCGGTACGTCAGAGACGATAGGACTCTGACACACCTTTGCCTTGTGTCGAGGGCCCTCGGGGCCGAATCGATCTTCCTCGGAGACGCAGAGAAGGACGTGGTCGGGACCCTCGAAGAGGTGAACAGGACGTGGGGCGGGGATTTCCAAGTGATTCTAGGGGTGCCGTGGAGGAAGGTCATCCAAGATTCCAAGGCCGAGGGGAGGAGCGTCGTCCACCTGACGATGTACGGAATGCCGCTTCAGGACAAGGTCGCGGAGCTGAGGAACCTCGAGAAGCTCCTGCTGGTGGTCGGTGGACCCAAGGTGCCCGGCAAGGTCTACCACGAATCTGACTACAACGTTGCCGTGACGTCGCAGCCGCACTCCGAGATAGCCGCCCTGGCCATCGCGCTTCATGAGATTCAGTCTGGGGAAGAGCTTAAGAGTGCGTTTGAAAAAAGCAGACTCCGTATCTTGCCTTCGCCCAAGGGCAAGAGGGTTGTAGAGATATGAAGATAGAATACGAGGATACCTTTGTGAAGGTCGCAGGCCTGATAGGGGGGCCTGACTACGTCAGGGTGGCAAGGGCACTGCTCAACAATGAGAATGCCACGGACGAGGAGATCGCCTCGGCCACAGGACTGAAGATCAAAACCGTGCGGAAGGCCCTATACGACCTCTTCGGCCGGAGTCTGATCACAGGAGTAAGGGTAAGGGACCCCAAGCGTGGTTGGTTCGTCTATAGGTGGAAGGCCCAGAGAGACCAGACCGACGGTTTCATCCAGACGCAGCGCAGAAAGGTCCTGAACAGGCTCAGGCAGAGGCTCGACTATGAGGACACACATGAATTCTACCACTGCGGGACCGCGACCTGTCTGACCAAGACTTTCGAGGACGCGATGGAGAGCTTCTTCAAGTGCCCGACGTGCGGGCATCCGCTGAGCAGGCTCGACAACGCGGAGCTGAAGGACGCCCTGCGTTGGAAAATCAAGCAGCTAGACGAGGAACTGGTCAAGTGAAGCCTTCCGAGGAGGAGGCCCTGAGGATCCACAAGAAGCACGGGAGCAACGATATCCTCATAATGCATTGCAGGATCGTAGCTAAGGTCACGGCCATCCTTGCCGAGGAGTTTAGGCGTCAGGGAAAGGAGATCGATTCGGAGGCTGCAGCCGCGGGCGCGCTCCTCCACGACATAGGCAGGAACAGGGGCCGGACGGTCCGGCACGGCCTGGAGGGCTCTGAGATCCTGAAGGGCGAGGGGGTCGACGAAGCTGTCGTCCAGATAGTCAGGAGGCATGTCGGTGCGGGCATCTCCCCCGAGGAGGCGAAGATGCTCGGACTCCCGGACCTTGACTACATTCCTAGGACGAGGGAACAGGTTGTAGTCTGCTTCGCCGACAAGATGGTCGACACGGACAGGGTCAGGCCCTTCGAAGAGGAGGTCAGAAGGTTCGAGAGGAAGGGGCACGATGTGGGGAGGCTCGTAGCACTGAAGCGGAACCTCGAGGCCGACCTCGGAAAGGACCCCGAAACGCTCATCTTCGACAAGATTAAAGAAACTCGGTAGGAGACGCCGGTTTCATGGCCTCCTGCATCTGCCGCATCTGCAAACACAAGGACTACGAAAGCTGTGGAGGGTGCAGCTGCTGCACGTACCGCAGGTGCGCTTGTATGCCGAAGCCTGCTTCTCGACGCTAGTTGAAGGAAGACTTAAGGGCAAACCGCGATGGGCCACCACTTGGCAGCGAGGTGGGGAAGCCAGTCCCACTAGAGGGGCTAGGTACATCCCGGCGGGCTCATAACCCGCAGAGCGGAGACTGGGGTGGAACCCCGGCCGTGCGTTCAAAAGGGAGTCCAACTCCCTGAAATTCCTCCCCTCGCTACCTACCATTGCAGAAATCCTTGATGGATCTGCCGTTCCACCTGTGTTCCAGATTCCAACTGCCGTCGGGCCCTCGGACACGACCCAGAACATCGCAGACCCCCGTCAATCTGACTGTCCATTCCCATAGATTTGGATGGCACAGTTACAATCAACTTCTCGACCGCCTCGCACGCCTTATCTAGCACTCTGGAAGGGCGAAGAAACGTCATGGCCAAAGATTCGACGCGGTGTGTGCATGACGCAGAGCCCTTCGATGAGGAATCTGGCTCGGTCGTAACTCCAATCTATCAAACTACGACCTTCGCGTTTTCGAAGGCCGAAGAAGCCAGGAAGGCTGTCGCCGGAGAGAGCGGGAAGTACACCTACACCAGGTGGAGCAACCCGACCACCGTAAGGCTGGAGAAGAAGCTTGCTTCACTCGAGGGTGCCGAGGACGCCGCGTTCTTCTCCTCCGGGATGGCGGCGATTTCGACCTCAGTCCTCGCCTTCGTCGGCGCAGGAGACCACGCGGTTGCGATCAGGGATGTATACGGCGGTACGTTCGAACTGATGAGCAAGATTCTTCCGAGGTTCGGAGTGAAGACGACGTTGGTCGATCCCGAAGACCAACAGGCCATGAAGGATGCAGTTAGGCCGAATACGAAGCTTGTGTTCATCGAGACGCCCACCAACCCGACGCTGAAGGTGGTCGATATCGCGAAGACAGCAAGGATTGCCCGTGGGGCAGGCGCCCTCCTGTTTGTCGACAACACGTTCGCCTCGCCGATCAACCAGAAACCCCTTGAGCTCGGCGCCGACCTCGTGCTGCACAGCGCCACCAAGTACCTGAACGGTCATGCCGACGTTACCGCAGGCGCTGCGGCAGGTGACAGGGAGAATGTGGAGAAGATCAACCGACTTAGGAGAAACCTGGGAGGGACCCTCGACCCACTCGCGTCGTGGCTCGTCCTCCGGGGGATGAGGACGATGGCAATCAGGGTGAGGGCTCAGAACGAGAGCGCGATGGCTCTCGCCGAGTTCCTCTCCAGGCACAAGAAGGTGAAGGTTGTCCACTACCCGGGACTGAAGGGGCACCCCCAGCACGCGCTGGCCAAGAGGCAGATGAGCGGATATGGAGGGATGATGAGCTTCGAGCTGAATGGGAGCATGGAGGACGCAAAGCGGCTCACGGAGAGGCTGAAAGTCGCCCTCCTGGCGGCCAGCCTGGGCGGCGTCGAAACGCTGGTTTCGCAGCCCTCGATAATGACCCACGCCGGGATGACGGCCGCAGAAAGGGCGAAGACGGGAATCCCGGAATCCTTGATTAGGCTCTC
>JBEKHX010000008.1:0-71727 GCA_050012055.1 Nitrososphaerales archaeon | reverse complement strand
CTATTCGGATTCATCCGAGGGATCGGCGGAGAGTTGATCCATCTACTACTGATCATCGCTGTCATCGTGATAGCCTACCGATTCTTCACTGGAAGAAATGTAGTTACAGGCAAATGACCCAAGAAGCTTCACAGGCACCAATCAGCGGTGTCGACGCTGTCATGAAGGAGAGCAGCGCTCAGATCTACTGGGTCAGGCGTGTCATCGCCTTTGTGATTGACGCGTTCATCGTCTACTTTGCGGTGGGGCTTTTGGTGATCCTGGTCGCCGCATCTTTCCTTGTTCTCTCGGGTCCCGGGGTCTTCGTTGCAATCCTAGTGGGCGTCTTCACCTTCCTTGCCGGAGCGATCTTGGTCCTGTACTTCACCGCCTTCGAGGTCCTGGCCGGCGCTTCGATTGGGAAACGGGTCATGGGCCTGAAAGTGGTCGCATCGGGAGGCAGGGCCCCTAACGCGGTCGAGGCTCTGGTCAGAAACGTCAGCAAGCTCTACTGGTTGCTTCTCATCTTGGACATCATAGTCGGCCTGGCCATGTCGAAGAGTTACACCCAGAAGTACACAGACAAGCTGATGGGCACTTCCGTTGTAGATGCCTAAGCTGGTAAGGTCTGTTTCGAGCTTAATTCGATAGCCCGGGCTAGGGTTCGCACTTGTTGAGGGGCTTACGAACTGAAGTCGTTAGGTGGCGCCCTGGCCGGGACTTGTCAGTTCAGGTAGGCGCCCCAACATATGGAACCAGGCGCTAGACCGGAGGTTGCCTGCCGATTCGAAGGCTCCGTCTGGCGAGCACATACGACATCACAATGATGATCGTGGCGAGAAAGGTGAAGCTGAGCTGGACCGGGAACTCGGGGATCCCCGTACCACTTCCCGAACTGGAGGAAAGCGTGCTCGATGATGACGAGGAGACCGAGGCGGAACTGGATGTCGAAGTAGTTGTAGGAGTCTGCGACACCACGTGCACGGTGCCCATCATGGTGGGGTGGATCGAACAGTGATAGCCATACGTCCCGGCCTGGTCAAAAGTGTGGGTGTAAGTGGCATGCGGGGCTAGACTTCCGCTTCCAAAGAGCGAGCTGTCCGAGGTGACCGTGTGGGAGGTCGAATCGTCGTTGGTCCATGTTACCGTGTTGTTCACGCCTATGACCACTGTGATCATATCTGGATGGAACGCGAAGTTGGCAATCGAGACGGCCACATTTCCCGTGGCATGGCTAGGCGCAACGAACGACGCTAGCGCCAATACCACAAGCATGCTAGCAAGACATGCAGAAGCCAGACGCCTTCTCCTGGTCAGGTCAGGCTTCGTTCCCACATGCCCTTTTTCAGTTTTACAACTCTTAAGGATTATGGGATCAACTCCCAAAATGCTTGGCCCTCCCGAACCAGGTACTCTGAGCCCGACTCCCAACTCTTCTCAGAGCTTGCCCCACCGGGTCCGATACCAAAATGGGGCTGGCACCTCCCAGTTTCTTCCTTGCTTTCTCCTGCGTGCTTATGCTTTGGCTACGATTGCTAGGACCCAAGAGTACGAAAGGGATGTAGGCTTAAGCCCACGATCATCGAGTTAGACTTCTGAACCCCTATAGGTCATGGTATTTTGGGGGCAGCTGATTCAGGAAGAATGAAGCCCATAGACATGATTCTGTCGGTCGTTCTTTTGTTCTCGGCGGCTGTGGGGGGCTATATCCTCGCCACCGATTCGTATCTCTGGTCCGTGGCCCCGACACACGCATACGGACTCGCGGTGTTCACGGTCATTGACCTGGCCTTGATAGTCGGCCAATGGAGAGTGCCGAGAGCTGCAATCATCGTCACCATCCTGCTCGGTCTGGTACAACTGGGGGCGATGGGCGGCGATGTCTTCTTCGGGGCATTGACATTCTCCTCAAACGGCACCACCAGCGCGGCCTTCTCGAAGTATCTTCTTGGAGATGCGGCCTTCGTAATCCTGCTTGGGGCCCAGGTCGTCCTCATCGTCGTCGGGATTGTGGCCTTCGTGATGTCGCGCAAGACTCCAGCCGCGACGAAGTAGACCTTGGGAGAAAGTCAGACAGTCTACGCTGCCTGCTTTACTAACATGGTTCCCTGCCACCAAAGTCTCAGATTGGATGGATCTGTGGGTTCGAATCTCTTTCTGGCAAGAGTCCCTGGCCGGGATTTATACCGAAAATCGGTACAAACCACTAACGCAGCTCGGTCTTGAACCAGTTTGCGGTGCGGTTGCCGCAGGCTGAACCAAGTTCAGAATGCACACAAGCAGGGGCGGTCGACGAAGCGCTGAAAGGGCGAGATTCTGAGCAAGAGGAGGGCTGAAGACAGGCTTTGGTTCACCTTCAGATTGGAGAGCCTAGTCGAATGTCCCCAGAAATGGGTCGGTCCGCCCGACGGTTGGTACGTCGACGAATCAACCGTCAAGTTGACCGAGCCTTCCTACGCAATCTTAATCTCGGAGAAACCTCAGAGGCGCGCCTATGGAATCGGGCCAATTCCTGAGGAATTGTGATAATTGCGGGAAGCAGATAGCCTTGGGAGATGAGGCATGGCAGATTCGGCGAATCATGACGGTCAGCAATCCTGCCATGTCAGTCGAGCCAATCCTCACGTTCTGCTCGAAGCGATGTCTGAAGGATTACGTCGCGAAGGCCATATGAGCGAGTGTCATGTTCCGACCCTCAGCACCGACAAAACCCTGAGCTGTGTCCCTAAGACTTGCCAGAGCCCCATTCGGTTATTGGTGGGCTTGAAACGTAGAAGATTAAAAGGCTAAATCGTCATTCCGTGCAGGGAATCTGCGAGACATATGAACCAAGATGTGTCGGGTTTGATTCACAGGAAGGGATGGTTGGCAATAGGGGCAATCGTCGTCGTCGCAATTGTAGCGGTGTATGTCCTTCATGTTTGGGGATATTTCTAACCCTCTATGTCCCGATGCTCAACACCAACAAGATCCTGAGCTGTGTCCCTAAGACCTACCAGAGCCCTAGCTGAAGGAACACTCAAACCAGATCTCATCCGCCAAGGAAACTAGGTTCAGACGACGCGAGGCGAGTACAGCTTCGAAATATCTGACGTTGTGAGACTTGTTCTCCGACGAAGTCTTCCGATGTGACTCCATCCTCAAGTCGGCCTGATGAAGTCAAACCTGTTCCTGTAACGTTCCCACCTTCCTCCTAATCGCAGGGCGAAATTGCAGCTGCCAGTCTTCTTCCATGTGGGCGATTCGAAGTACTTTGCTATGACCTTTCGCAGGTCTAGACTGGGAACGATGTGGAAGTCGACTTCGCGAAACTTCGCGTCCTTGAGGCAGACCAATACATAGTAGCGCGCGCGCGCTTTACTTGAATGTAGGCATGCCTCAGTCTTCCATTTGCCCTTTCCCTTATGGCGACCAGGTCCACTTTTTCTTCAATGTGTGGGGAGAAGATCATCCATCCGCGCCTTTCGAGCTCAAGCGTGAGGAGTGTCTGGCCTATCTCCCCTTTCGCCGCGTCACTCAGAGCCAAATTGCTTGGCGTTGACACTGCCCCTTACTTCGAACTTAGCCTTTCCTTTGTTCTTCTCTTCCATTCATCATGGTCAATGATTCCCCTATCTTCGAGAACATCGGCCAATGATGAGAGCATGATGTCGAGCATTTCGACCTCTTCTCTCAAGTCGTCAGTAGCTTTGTTTTGTCTCCGCCGTTCTCTCTTGACGCTCAGATTCATCCCCCCCTAGATGCCCTTTCTCGATTTAGATCAGCGAAATCCATGTGGGCCTTTCTCGTGTGCTCGTCCAGGTGGGCTTCCGAAGTGAAGGCCGCCCCGCACGTGGCGCATTTGTAAGCGTCAGCTGCCTGCTGAGAGGACGCTTGCATGTGCATCTTCGCATGCTCCATCAGTTTGCTTTCAGAGTCGAATTCGGCACCACATATTTGACATCCGTGCTTCTCTCCAAAGAGTCCCACCATTCCACCAGTGAATCACAAACTGGATCCAATTATTTAGGCATTGATTGATTGATTGATTATCCATCGACGACATAAATATCAGAAGAACAACCAAGTTGGGCAGTGCATCCGTTGAGCAGCGACAGCGAGAATGAAGCGGAGGCGGCGGAGCAAGAGCATGAGGTGGAAGCGGCCACGGATGTCGAGTCGACAGAAGAAGCAGAGTCAGAAGAGCTAGAGGGGGAGACGGAAGACGAGTCGGAAGAGAATGAATCCGAGGGAATCAGAGATAGGAAGGACGAGAAGCTGAGCGAGAAGAAAGGAGGACAAAGGCGGAAGAAGTTGGCGTCCGGCAGGAAAGAGGAACCGAGGCAGAAGAAGTCGAAGAACACCAAGCGTTGAGCGAACCAAACTTAGGGGATAAGGATCAAGTCACACTTTGGTCTTGAGTAGGGCCTCTATTTGTTCGGCAGAGAACCCAATCTCATTCAGCCCGTCTCTCAATTCCTTGACTGTTTCTCCCTCTACCTCTAGCTCACCGAAGTTGGTCCGGATTACGACCTTGAACTTGAGCAACTCTTCCTCATTCCTAATATGATTCTTATATTAACGTGACCGGAGAAATCAGGCTCAAAGCCTGATGAATGCCCGAGCAGGAGAGAGTTGTAGGGTGGCTAAGCCGAAGGAACACTCAGAATGACAATTTCTGAATGACAGGACGAAACGATTCTACAACAACTTCGGTAGAGTTGAATGATTCGTCCATCTGTTCGCTTACTAGTACAACCACATGAGACGAACTCCATCCAGCTTATCTTGACGGTACCCACTGAGCACGCAAGAACCCATATTAGTGAGGTCCTGCACACAGAATCATAGAGGTATAGCCATGTCCAAAAAGAAAGAGGGGACGCTAGCCGTTAAGAAGGTAAAGAAGGCTGAGCTTGCCGTTAGAGAACCTCAACCCAGTTGGGTTCAAGACTTCGACAGGGTGTTGGAGCCATTTCGCCTGATCCCCTGGGATCCCTTCAGGGGATTCGAGTGGCCTACTGAAATTGAACTGCCAACGCGAATACCCTACGTCGATGTCATCGACGCTGGCACCGAGTACATTGTGAAAGCTGAGCTTCCAGGAATCACAAAGGAAAACGTGGAGATGGAAATTGGAGCGAACGAGTTGGTACTGAATGCCAAATCTGACGTGGTTACGGAGGAGAAAGGAAAAACCTATTTGCACAGAGAAAGGGCTTTCTCCACATTCCACAGACACATAGGCTTTGGCGAGAGCGTAGACACGGAGAAATCGTCAGCGAGCATGGTTGAAGGTATCCTCGAAGTGAAACTTCCCAAGCTTGGGCCTAGGCCTGAAAAGAGAATCAGAAGATTAACGCTCTGAAGACATTGCTTGGCCCCCGCCGAATGGACAGGATGCTAGTGGACTCGTTGGGTGAGGTGATCATTACGTACGATGGAGCAGTGCGGCCCGGAGCCTTAGCTGGATATTTGAGGCTAGGTCCCCGTTGCTTATCAGCCAGAAATACCCCGGAGCAGATGCCTGCCGCAAAACACATGTATGATTTAGGTGTGGGGTGAATTCATAATGAGACGCATCTGTTGTAATTCACCCAACGTTTGTCGCCACAAAGACTGTGAACATGGTATGGAGACGGCCCTCTGCCGGTGTGGAGATTGCAGGCACTGTAAGCGATTATGGAAGAGAGAGGCGTAATGAGCGAAGAAGAAGACAACAACTGACTCGCTTCTTACTTCTTAGCATTTTGCTCGTACGATTGCAAAGGCAATTAGAACTGCTCCTACTGCCGCTACTAAAACCGCCAAGATCCAATCCATGGACGCATCGAATACACCCAGAATTCCAATCGCCAAGACAAATGCTCCGCAAACCATTCGAACTAGATGCTGGCCGACATTCATCACATAGCACAATAGTCCATCGGCGAAGAATATGACACCCAGTCCCGCTAGAAGATAGTCGAACCAATAGCTGGAAGAGAACCATCCTACGTGAGTCGAGTAGGCTGTGACGCCAACCCATATCAGCACGAGGCCCCACATAATGATCTCGACATTTCTCCTACCGATCCTTCTCGTTTCTCGCTCCTCACCCATCTTTTCAGATTGTCGCGGCTGCATGTTTTCATGACTTCACCTCTTGGCTTCTACTTAAGCCCTGTGATTGTCGCAATAGAGAAGGAAGAAGGACCGCACCGAGCGTCTGGAGATACGTTTCGAAGGTTGCGTCATAATTCGGTTTGGGCAGACTAACCCAGGCGTCCTACTGTGGCTCCACTAAGCCCACAGTCAGCCAAACCATGCCTAAACTCGAAAGAATCTCGATGCCCATTCACCACTCTAGGGGCTCCATACCAAACAAGTTGATAAGAATCGAAGGTGGGGGCAGACCGCGTATACTGATGTCTCCTGAAAAGATCCAGTGCCCGTGTTGCCATAGCCACGATGAAGAACCCCGCTTCACGCATTTTCAGGTTAATCTTGCGAGCGACGCGGACAGGAAAGTTGGCTTTCCTTTTCGCGCACTAGAGCTCTTGGTCTGTCCCGATTGTGGAGTCGTCTTCGAAAGACGTGATAGCCCGAAGTGATGCACCCACGTGTCGGCGCCTTCTTTCCTCAATCAGTTTAGGATAGACGCCTGATAACTCTCGTTTGGCCTTCAATGAGAAGTCAAACTCATCCCTGTACGGACATAACCCGTCCTTTACAGGATGGTCTAGGTCTTCGTCGAAGATGATTGGATACAGCTTGCATCCCGAGGGTCGATTTGAGTAGATCGTACACTGCTTTCCATCGTGAAAGACACATCTCCCGCTGCTGCCGTTCCTGAGCATTTTGAAGCCGTCAGATTCAACTGCAAAGGAGCCTTCTTTGAAGCCCAGGCCGACTATTCGGTGCACATCGGCCTCCAACAGAAGCATCTCTGTTCCGTAGCAGCAGCTCACGCAGTGATGGCTCTTGCAGACATTCTTCGAAGACAGGGACGCCTCCAATTAGCAGTCACAAGAAGAAGCCGATATGAGCTTACTGAACGTTTCGGCGTTGGCACGTAACCTTTCAAACGATGAGACTATTGCCGATTCATACCGGTAGATTCGTGCCGCGGAATGATTTTGGTTTCCGGTCACTTGAAACGAAGGCTGGTCGCGCGCGCGCGCTAACCACCCGGATGGTCCAGAAGTCTGCCGTGAGGTCCTCCTCGAGCGGGTACTCGTAAGGCATCGTGAAGTAGCCCTTGAGCCCAAACCTAGGGCCCCAAGAGTTCCTCACTATGAGGCGTCTGTGCGGGTTGTGATAACCCACTGCTAGGACGGCATGCTTGCCGATGAGCTTCTCACCTGGCGTTGGCATCTCGAGGGCCCCCGTATGTTTCACGACGTCACGAAACTTCTCGTGAGCGGAGAACCCGAAGACGAATGGATAGCCGGAGGCGAGGCAGGCGCGGAGGTCGTCGAGGTCCCGGTGGACCCGATAGTACTGCACTGCCTTGTATTTCAGTGCCCTCTCGTAGCACTTCTTCGGCGGCCTGACGGCGAACTTGTGCTCGATATACGGCCAGAGGCTCTCCGGGCAGTCCCCCCGGCGGGCAACCGCCTTGATCGTGTCCCTGATCTGGACTCCTTCGTTGGACCGCTCCTTCTGTTCGAGTGCGCGCGAGTTGTAGTAAAGGAACAGTCGAGAGGGGAAAATGACACGCTCTAGTTTTTCCTTCATCAGGTCGAACTCCACAGCCGCCGCGATTGCGTTGGCGGTGCAGCTGTTGAGCCCCTTCTGGTCGTAAACGGGAGGACAGAGCGGCCTGAGGTCGACGACCTTGGGGAGCTTCTCCGGAGGAATCGGGGGCAGGTAGTGGTAGTCTTTGCGATCTGGAGGGTCGAGCTTCCATCCGAACCCGTGAATCCTTGACGTTAATACTCGGCCAACGAGAGATTCGGGTTGTTATTTACCGTTGGCGCGCGCGGAAGGCGTCCTCATCGACAGGGACGGCAGCTTGGCCCGCCTCGACTGCCCCCGCATAAAGAACCTCCATGAGGTCCATGGCTTCATCAGCTGAGCCTTTGAAGGATGCTGCGCGCTTCAGTCGCAGATGGATTGGTGCGAAGGGTTCGCCTAGGCAGATTTCCTCTTCGGCCTTGCTCTGCCCGAAATCTTCTTGGCCCGTCTCCCCACTCTCTTCGCCATCCAGGCCTCAAACGAGTTCTCCGTGACCTCCTTCCCGCGTCCCTTCACAAACAGCTCCTCCTTCTGAAACTTCAGCCACTCCTGGTATGTGTCCTTCGGCAGGTGCGTCTTATCGGTCTTTGCCGACTCCCTCATGAACAGCGATAACAGACCCCGGCCATATAAGGGAGACAGCGCGCGCGCGGGCTACATAGTGAAGAACGCGGCCAAGAGGGAAAGGCATTCTGGGGCGAGCCCTTAAGACACAGTCTGCCTCTTTTGATTTGAGTTGAAGCAGGCACTGGCTGCCTTTGCAGTGGCACTGGTCATGATACTAAGCGCGGCAACGGGATACTTCGGAGGAATCTCAACCTCACACACCTCCCTGACAACTACGACCAAGTACATTTCAACTGCACATACGTCAATCCTAAACAATGGAGTCTATTTGATGAACGTGAACGGGTCATATTACTGGGCAGACGATGTGTCAAAGGACATCATGGTCGGGATGCCAGGATACAGTTACTTCCTAAACGGGTCTGTCACGTTTGACGGGGTGACATTCCAAACCATATGTCCTTCGAATTTTCGAGACTGCCCCGGCTCCAACAGTTCGTCTACAATTGTGTATGCAGGGGCAATCCGCTTCAACATGACGTTCCCAGATAAGAGCACTGAGACTGTAGGGAAGGTTATTGGGGATTCAATCTACATGTTTGTCCTTTCGCAACACTATCCTAAGGCAGGCATGCTCATCGAGTATGTTAACGACTACCCACATAATTCTGTGGTTTACGACGTGTTCCTGTTGGTATCGTCATGCTACGCGCCCCCGTACCTGTGTTGAGGAGTCAACTAAGGCGAACTGCCGACGCTCAACGCTTCAGGCCAGATGCCTAAGAATCAACACAACCAGTCGAAGAAATCCTGAAAGAAACATGGCAGACGGGAGTTAGCAGGGAGAACGTGAACCAAAATGAATCCGCAGACAAGTTACCAGAACCGGGTTTGATGATTTGAGACTACACTGCCACGTCCAACCTGTCACGCCGGGTTGTCACGCCACTGTGGGTAGGGGGCGGCCGGATTTGAACACAAAGAGGATTATGGCAATGGACTGCAAGAGCAATGCTCTATCTGAACTTCGGGTAGCCTACGCAATAGGCCGAGACTGCTGTGCCGAGCGCGCGCAAGTTGCTTGGGAGGTGACTGGGGGTCGACTGCAACCAAGTAGTCTCTCCCTTCCCATTTGTCTCGTCCCTTCCAGTAGAACGTGAACTTGACCTCTTTCTCCACTCGGTTGGTGTCAATGTCGACGAAATCCATGCCGAGGGCGGTGGTTGTTGAAGCCGTGTCATTCGTTTCGCCCCAGTCGTCGTCGCTCCAGTGAAGGATGAAAGGTTCTGAAGTCTGGATCCTGAGGGTACTCCCCCGCCGAACTGTCCTGGGCTGACGGTTGAGCTTCCAGATTTCGAGGTCAAGGCATGAGGACCTATCAGTCAGGTACCTGGAAGCCACGAGTGGAATCAAGTCAAACACCCTCCCATCGTGGGCAGACCTGAGCAGCTTGATGTATTCCGCGTGAGCCCAGGCCAACGGCATGGCGGAACCTGTAGGCCTTCCGAGGAAGAGGTGGCTCTCAGCCCTGTCCGGTTCGTCCCAGACCTGCTCGGGGAGGAGCCCCGTAGCCGAAGCGAACCTCTCCATCGCGCTGATGAACGGCTCGGGATCGTTGCCCCTGGCAAGCTCATAGTGGCCTCTTTCGCCTGTCAACAGGGGCCAAGCTCTCCCCTTCCCCCATCCCTCGTAGGGTCCCCCGTCATCGCGCTGGCCATACCCGTCGTGATTGTACCTGTGCCAGCAGGGACCATACGGCGTGGAGACTTCGAGCACGGCGTCTACGACCTTCAACGAGTCCACTACCGTGGGGTCGTCGGGCCGCCGAATACCGTACCTTACTAGCTCCAGGAACCCAGCGTCGACGACGTCCTTTGCGGAAAACGTACTCTGCGCAAGAGGCGGTGAGTTCGCAATCGCGATCACGCCGGTGTTGGGGTCCTCCAGGGGGTGCGGGTCGTCGACGTCGATGGGGAGGATTCTGATGTAGTGACGCTTCACCGAAGGCAGCACACTGCCCTCTGTTGTAACCGTCCATCTTTCTACATGAGATTCGAGGAAGTCTGCATACTGTTCCAGAAATCTTGCCGAGGCTTCATCCCGTCTCTCTCTGGCGAAGCCGGCCGCACATACCAGAGCGGCGATGTTGGACGCCAGGGTCGAAGGAGAATATCCTGAAGCTTCTTCCCAGCGCTCCTGCTGGGTCGCCGGCCCGTTCCCGACCAGGTAGGCTGCGGCTTTCATGATCATCGGGTATGGGTCGAAGCCCCTCAGCGCTCCCGCCTCGTGAAGTCTCCATGCGAGGATTATCGGGAGGGCCACTTCATCGAGCTGTATACCTCCCCCGTATCTCTCGCCATCAATCCAGAAACTCTGGGCGAAGCCCCCATCGTCCTGCTGGCTCGAGGCAAGGTAGATGAGAGCACGGAAAGGGGTCTCCGTGTCTCCGGCAGCCAGCAAAGCGGTCGCGATCTTCTCAAGGTCCCTGGTCCAGACCAGATGGTAGCCGCCCATGTCCTCGTCTCCCTTGGCCTCGCCCCACGGGATGGAGAGGGAGGCTATGAACGCGCCCGGGAAAGTCTTGTCCTCATGGGAGAGGAGAAGCGAATAGCTGCCGTGGTAGAGATTGGACCCGTCCCTGGAGGCTTTCCCAAGTGGGAGGAGCTTGGCGTAAGGCCGTTCCCACTGTTCGAGGAATTTGCTCTTGGTCGTCTCAAAGGGGTCGCCCAGCGACTGGAAGAGTGTCGACACCGCGTTGTGCTGGCTCGTCCCGAACGCAAGTCCCACGGTGAACTCCTCTGGGGGCGGATCCCCCATCTGGGCAGTCAATGCGACGTTCCCGTACAACGCCCTGTCGAACTCCCAATCCATCCTCAGGTCGCTCGAGAGGTCGGTCAGTCCATCGCTGTAACCGACATATCCGCACGAGAGCCTCTTGAAAGGCACGTTCGCCCCAAGGGCAAGCCACGTGCCGTTCTTTTCTGCCATGAATATCTCGTGGCCCATCGCTTCCACCACATACGCAGAGTTTCCAAGTCCCCCACGGTCAAGGTGGGGTTCGGCCAGCAGGTAGAGACCGAAGCCGGGGAGTAGCTCCTTCTTCACCTCGAGCCTTGTGTTTTGGAGGACGCAGGCGAGGTGCGGGTCCGTTATGATCTCCTTCTCTATGGTGTACCTGCCCTCCTGGTCGGAGTTTCTGATGCGGTAGCCGAGGGCATGGTGGGAGAGTCTTTCCGATTTTGTGACTAGGTGCCTCTTCTCTTCGTGAAAGAAAGTCCGGCCGTCCGAAATCAGATATTCCAGGTCGCGAAGCTGCGGAGTGTCGACTGTGGGGAAGTAGACCTCGGTCAAGGTCCCCCTCCAGGTGCTGAACCAGATCTTGCTGTCAGCTGAGTAGGCCGTTCCCACCCCATCTTTGTCTCCGCGGCTCCACTTGGGCTCGATGCCCGGGGCGCCAAAGGCATCTCTGGTTCCGCGGAACGTGACCATGGTGAGTCTTTGCGAGCGCCGGCGGGAGTATTAACTCTGTTCTCCCTCGGCATGGAGGTCAGATTCCAAAGGCTGTGACAAGGTCCAACCTCCGAGGACGTCCCGCAAACCCATAAGAGCAGCTGCGGCGAGCAAGTCCCCATGAATGTCACTCTAGCGCTCGGAACTGCAGTAGACCTAACACAGACCGTCTTCGAAGGGATGACGATTTACCCGGGCGATCCCCCGCCAAAGATTAGCAGGGTGAAGACGCTTGAGAAAGACAGTGTCAACTTATCGAGCATCCTGATGGGTTCCCATACCGGCACACACGTCGACGCGCCCATCCACTTCGTCCGGGGAGGGGCGGGGGCCGACGGGCTTTCTTCGGAACAATTCGTGGGGGAGGCAGTTGTCCTGGATTTCTCCTCTCTTCCGCCGGGCTCGGGTATAACGGCCGATGACCTCGAGAAGCACGGCGGAGAGGTCAAGGAAGGAGTGATTGTCTTGCTATACACGGGCCTTAGCAGACATTGGGGCGAGGCTTGGGCCACGACCAAGTTCACCTATCTGACTGGAGGCGCTGCCGCCTGGCTGGTCTCTAGGAAGGTCAAGGCTGTCGGGATAGACTACCTCAGTGTCGAGGAGTATGGAGCCAAGGACCCTGTCGCCCATGTGACTCTTCTGAAGAACGGAATTCCGATCATCGAATCCCTCAACTCGAACCTCGCTTCTCTCGTTGGCAGGCGGACCCTCCTGGTCTGCCTGTTCATGAAGCTGAGAGACATCGATGGCGCCCCTGCAAGGGCGATTGCCTTTCCTCTCGAGTAATCCTTTAAGACCGCCTGAACTCGACAATCCTATGAAAAGGGAATTCCGCGGGATCTGGTCCCCGATGCCCACCCCGTTAGCCCGGAACGGGGACGTGGACATCAGCAGGCTCCGCGAACTCACCGACTACCTGATTGAGGGCGGAATCGACGGTCTGTTCCCGTTGGGCACCACAGGCGAGTTCGCTTTCTTTAGCAAGCAGGAGCGCAGGAAGATAGTTGAAACCGTAGTCGACCAGGGCAACGGAAGGGTTCCTATCCTCGCTGGGGTGTCCGATCCTGACTCCTCTGCGGTCATCGGCTACGCGAAGGACGCCAAGGATGCAGGAGCGGACGCACTAATGGCGACGCCTCCGTATTACTTTCCCCTGTCGCAGGAGTCGATCTACGATCATTACGTAAGGATTCATTCCGCCACGTCTCTGCCTCTGCTTCTGTACAACATCCCCCAGTTCACTCACAACTTCGTCGAGGTACCAGTTGTGGAAAGACTGGCCAGCGAAGAGGTGATCGCGGGCATGAAGTACACGGAGTACAACCTCCTCAATCTGCTTCAATTCATAGGGGCTGTTGGGAAAGTAATCAGCGTGATGACGGGTTCCGACGCCATGGCAGAGACCTGCCTCGAGTACGGAGGCAGCGGGGCCATCATTAGCGTGTCGAACATAGCGCCACGAAAAGCGGCATCGATTTACGACCTCGCATCGAAGGGGGACTTCGCAGGCGCAAGAAAGGCTCAGTTCGACCTCCTGCCGGCAATCCAGGCGGCTGGGCTCGGCTTTTTCCCGGCGGGGCTGAAGGAGGCCATGGCAGTGTCGGGCTTCCCGGTCGGGGGCCTGCGCCAGCGCCACACGACGCTCAGCAAAGAAGACAAGGATCAGGTCCGGAGGCTTCTGTCGCAGGCTGGAATAACCCGACGAGGGTGAATCGTTTTATCCATCTGGTTGGAGCATGACGTGAGGTCTGTGGATTGAAGATAACGGATGTGGAGGCTTTCCAGCTTGGAGAGAAGGCGGCGGGCGGCGCGACCTGGGCGGGGAACTCTATTGTCCTCCGCCTGACAACATCAGATGGAACGGTGGGCTACGGCGAGGCTGTCCCAACGCTCAGGGTACAGCCGGTGCTGCAGTCCATCCGTGAGGTGGAGCGCTTCTACAAGGGGAAGGACCCGCTGAACGTTGAGAAGAACATGCACGAATGGCACAAGCATGACTTCTACCTTCCCGTGTCGTTCGAGTCAACCACCGCGCTGAGCGCCTTCGACATCGCATGCTGGGACATTATCGGGAAGCACTTCGGCGCGCCGATCCATCAGCTGCTCGGCGGCGAGTTCCGAGACAACGTCCGGCTGTACGCCAACGGATGGTACGACGGGTGCGTGACTCCGGAACAGTTCGGAGCCAGGGCGAAGAAGCTCCAGAATGCAGGGTACACGGCTCTCAAGTTTGACGTCTTCGGCCCCTACTACGACTACATTGACCAGAGGGGGCTGAAACTGGCCCGTGAACGCGTCAAGGCGGTGCGGGATTCAACCGGAGGCAGGGTCGACCTGCTGATAGAGCACCACGGCAGGTTCAACCCAAACTCAGCCATCATGGTGGCGAAGGCGCTGCGGGAGTTCGACCCTCTTTTCATGGAAGAACCGGTCCACCCCGAGAACCTCGAAGGGTACAAGAAGTATAGGAGAGCGACAGACGTGCGGGTGGCCCTGGGGGAGCGGCTCCTGACCCCGGAGAGTGTGGCGACGGTCCTTTCCAACGGCCTGACCGATTTCCTTCAAGCAGACATCACCAACATCGGGGGAGTAACGCGCGCCAAGAAGGTCTCGGCCATGGCCGAAGCGTTCGGTGTGGAGATGGCGTTCCACAACGCCTTCGGGCCCATACAGAATGCCGTTACCCTACAGTTGGACGCTTCTATCCCCAATTTCCTGATCCAGGAGTCGTTCTACGACGTCTTTCCGGATTGGAAGAGAAGGCTTGTGAAAAACGGGACTCCCGTTGTCAAGGGGCACTCAAAGGTCCCGAAGAAGCCAGGTCTCGGGGTCGAAGTCGACGAGAAAGTCCTGGAGGAGTACAAGGCCAAAGGACAAGAATCATTCAACCCCGGTGAGCCCGTGTGGGTTGTGAAGGACACCTGGAAGAACCCCCAAGCCCTCACCAAGTCCTCACTGGGTCGATGACGAGCGCCCAGTAGCGTAAATCGCTCCCCCAACGCAAGACGGATCACAAAGCAGCCGTGGGCCCTCCTCAGGCTGCGAAAGGAATTCTGACCTGTAGGGAGTCACCCGCCAGCAGGCCCAACCAATTCGCCCCCAAAATCGTAAATATGATGAGGAGAGCTACTTGCGAAATGGCCCCCAAGGTCCTCCACCACAAGATGTTCATCGGTGGGAAGTGGGTCGATGGCTCGAGCGGCGATGTAATACAGGTAACCAACCCAGCCACGGAAGAAATCGTCGCTTCGGTCCCCAAGGGAAGCCGGGAAGACGCTAAACGAGCACTGGAAGCCGCGCAGGGAGCACAGCAAGAATGGGAAGAGCTCCCGCCAATCAAGCGGGCCCGATACCTGTTCGAGATTGCCAGGCTTGTCAGGAGCGAAAAAGAACGGCTGGCGAGAATCCTGACCATGGAGCAGGGCAAGCCCCTGTTCGAATCGAGGTCTGAGATAGAGGGCGCAGCCGAGAACTTCGAGTACTATGCGGAATTCGCCAGGAGGCTCGAGGGCGACGTCCTCCCGAGCGACTTCCCTCGCCAGTCTGTGATGATCCTTAAGCTGCCCATAGGGGTTGTGGCCTCCATAACTCCCTGGAACTTTCCCTCCGCGATGGCGGCCAAGAAGATGGCGCCTGCGTTGATAACGGGCAACGCGGTAGTCACCAAACCCTCCAGTAACACCCCCCTCAGCACCATCGAACTCGTGAAGCTCGCAGAGCGTGCAGGGATTCCCGGGGGCGTCCTAAACCTCGTCACTGGATCGGGGTCAGACGTGGGGGACGAACTCGTCAGCAACAAGATAACGGGTCTGGCCACCATGACCGGCAGCACGGAGGCGGGAAAGAGGATCATGGAAAGCGCCTCCAACCACATTGGGAAGCTCATACTCGAGCTTGGGGGCAAGGCGCCCTTCATCGTGTGGAAGGATGCCGACATGGCGTGGGCCCTCAGGTGCGCCGTGTGGGCTCGCTTCTGGAATTGCGGGCAGACCTGCATCAGCTCAGAGAGGATGTACCTCGATGCCACCATCAAGACGAGGTTTCTTTCCCAATACTCGAAGCTCACCAAAGACCTGCGGATCGGTGACCCCCTGGCCAGCGGCACCGACCTTGGGCCGATGGTGAGCGAGAATGAAAGGAAGACCAGCGAGAAGTTCATCGAGTCGGCTGTCGTCGAAGGGTCCAAACTGATAGTGGGCGGCGGGAGACCCAGGGGAATGAACAGAGGATGGTACCTGGAACCGACGATCATCGACGAAGTGGAGCAGAACTCATCCCTGGTGCAGGATGAAATCTTCGGGCCCGTGGTGCCTGTGCTTGAAGTTGGGACATTCGACGAGGCGATAGAGATGGCAAACGATTCCAAGTACGGCCTGGCATCCTACGTCTTCACCAAGAGCAACAGGAACGTGATGAAGGCTATGTACGGGATTAAGTTCGGTGAATGCTACATCAATCAGGTCGGGCCAGAGCAGCTCCAGGGAGCGCACACGGGCTTCAGGCAATCAGGGATCGGTGCCGAGGGTTCGAAGTATGGGGTGGAGCTTTACACTCAACTCAAGACCTGCTACGTCGATTGGAACGACGAGCCCGACCTGGACTACCTTTTTCCCTACCGGAAGAGGAGCTCAGCCTGATGCTGGTGGTCCTGGACTGAAATGAAGGCCATCGTGGTCACTCCGAAGAAGCAGGGGAGTCTTAGGCTCGAGGATCTCGAGGAGCCGAAACAAGGGAAGAATGATGTGCTACTCGAAGTGCAGAAGGTCGGGATATGCGGCACGGACAGGGACATCATCGAGGGATTCTACGGGGAAGCGCCCGAAGGAGGGGATTTCCTGGTGCTGGGGCACGAGTCGCTCTGCCGGGTAGCGGAGTTGGAAAGCAACGTCACAGGTCTTCGGGCAGGGGACCTTGTAGTTCCCACAGTAAGACGTGACTGCTGGGAACACTGTCTGAACTGCAGAAGCGGAGAATCCGATATGTGCCTCACGGGGGACTACAAGGAGCACGGCATAAAGGGGCTTCATGGGTTCGCCAGGGAACTGGCCGTAAGTGACGGCAGGTACATCGCCAAACTCCCCGAATCTCTCGCGGGTACTGGGGTACTGCTCGAACCCATGACGATCGTAGAAAAAGGCTTGGTCCAGACATACAGGGTCCAGGAGGCCAGAATGAAATGGGAACCAAAGAGGGCTCTCGTCCTGGGCGCGGGGCCTGTTGGTCTCTTGGCGACGGCGCTACTGCGCCTCGAGGGACTCGAGGTTCATACGGTCGCCACCAGGTCGGAGGAGAGCCTCAAGGCCAGACTGGTGGAAGAAACGGGTGCGGCTTACATCAACGCCAAGGAGGTCGCACTCAGCAGACTGGAGTACAAGTATGATATCGTCTTCGAGATAACGGGAAGCACGACGCTGGCGCTTGAAGCACAGAGCCTGATCGGGGTGAATGGGATTGTCTCCTATCTGGGGATCTACAAGAACGAAGTAGCCAAGGAGGATGCGGGGAGGATTTTCACCAACCTGGTCCTGGGGAACCAAGTACACCTGGGCTCTGTCAACGCAAACAAGAGCTATTTCACCAGGGGAGCGAAAGACTTGTTGCGAATCTCGAAGAAGTGGCATGGGTTGCTCGGCAAGATGATAACGAAGGTGTCCAAGCCCGAAGATTACGAGGGCGCCTATGGCCCTGAAAACGAGGAAGAGATCAAGTCAGTGATTGAATTTAACTGAGAAACCGCTAGCGACGAGAGACAGTCCGCCTGGGCAGGAGTGATGCATGCTATGCACGGGAACGAATCGAAGACGAAGCTTGCATTCGTCCGTCAAGGACGGCGGGGAGGTGTGGCACGCAACGACATTCTGCGCGCCCTGGACGGCGCGATTCTGGCCGCCGATCCACAAACTATCCTGCGCGAAAACCTTAGCCTGAGAGGGTCGACCTTACGAATCCGTTCCCTGAGCTTCGACCTTTCACGCTACAGAAGGGTCATAGTGATTGGAGGAGGAAAGGCTTCGGGGAAGATGGCCCTGGAGCTGGAGAAGATCCTTGGGAACTACTTGACGGCCGGCACGATAAACATCCCTGACTATCAAGATCTCTCGACCGAAGGCTCTCTGATAACGTTCAACCCCGCCACCCATCCCATACCATCAGTCCAGGGATTGCGCGGGGTCAAGAGAATGATGAAAGTCATCGGTGTCGCATCGAGTGACGATTTCATCGTCTGCCTCATCTCTGGAGGGGCCTCGGCTCTCCTGCCTTCGCCCGCCGAGGGAATCACCATCGGGGACGAAGCTAGGGTGACCGAACTCCTTCTCACCTCCGGGGCGGACATTCAGGAGGTCAACACGGTGAGGAAGCACTTGTCGTCCATCAAAGGAGGACGACTGGCCGAGATGGCTTATCCTGCCACCATCGTCTCTCTGATTATTTCTGACGTCGTCGGGGATAGGGTTGATTTCGTCGGGTCGGGCCCCACTGCACCAGATCCGACCACCTACTCGGACGCAAAACGAGTCTTGGTGGCACGTGGGATCTGGACCAAGGTAGGCCCGGCGGTGCGTGGGGTCATTGAGGGAGGAATCCGTGGAAGGGTCAAAGACACACCCAAGCCTGGGTCAAAGGTGTTCCGCGCAGTTCACAACGTCGTCCTAGGCAGCAACAGAGCATCGCGCGTCCGTGCGGCAGAGATACTGAGGAATCGTGGCTATCACACCACCATCCTGCGGAGGGAAATCGAGGGGGAGGCCCGCACCGTGGGGACCAGGATCGCCCGGATGGCAGTGGAAAAGACTGCCCAGGACCCAGCATACTCGAAACCATGGGCCCTAGTGGCCGGCGGGGAGACAGTAGTAACCGTGAAACACGGGGGCAAGGGAGGAAGGAACCAGGAATTCGTGCTCTCCGCTGCGATTGGCATCGAAGGAGTAAAGAGCATTGCAATCGGGTCGGTTGGCACCGACGGCATTGACGGCCCGACTGATGCAGCGGGGGCAATCGCTGACGGTGCAACGGTAACGCGGGGGAGGAACAGCGGTCTCCGCGCCGGAGATTTCCTGAATAACAACAACTCCTACACATTCTTCCAGAAATTGGGGGATCTGGTGATCACCGGCCCCACTGGGACAAACGTCAACGACATCCTCGTGGTGTTGGAGAGGCCCGGAGCTCAGTCATCTGACAGTATTCGCAGGCGGAACCTGTAGGCGCGCGCACCGCTAATAAACACGGTGATGGTCGGAATGACGTTGGGCCAATCTTGGAAGGCCAGACGGTACGAATCTGGCGATGAACAACGAGGCAAAACCCAATGCCACTACGCCGCTCTTCTTTCTCGTAGGATGGTACCTCATTAGAAGTACTAATGCCACGACAAATGGAATCAAAAGGAAGGGTTGGAGCCAGAGCGCGATCGAATAGATCAGCAGGAGAACAAACAGGACGAGTGCGAGAGGAGTCGATTGGTTCTCTATGTCAGACGGGAAGGCAAAGTGGGAAACGAATGGTAAGGTGACAGGGATACAGAGAAGGACGAGTATTGCGAGAATCGAGGCGATTCGTATCTTGGACAAGGTCTTGAAGCTGGTCATTCTCTCTTGATCACTACCAAAGCGCTTCTCAGCAGGACGAGCCACTTATGCTTGCCCTCGATTCCCGCTTCTCTCTCGGCTGGTGTCGCACTCTACGGTCGAGTGTGATTGATTGAACAACGGTGAATCAGCGCCTCTTCCGCAAGTGCAGTTGGCATCAGCTATCTGAGGGTAGTCCGCAGATGGTTCTGCGAGTCTGCTGCACGGTATTCTTGCTACTATGAGACCCACGCGCACTCTGTACCGTCCCAGGAAGCGAGGGCTGGGCCTATGTGGGTGAGAGTATCTGACAACGACACCCGCGTGGAAGTCGTGTAACCCACTGTTTGTTCTACTGAAGTTATGGTTGTGTAACTGCTGATTTGGGTGCTGCGGGTGGTAGAACCGTAATATGTTGAACTAGAGCCGAGAAACTCAGCAGCGTCTACTTCGTAGTAAACCACGACGCACTTCACGAGGTTGGACCCTTGGTTCAGGGTGGTGGTTATCGTGTCCGTCCTGGTTGTAGTTTCTGAGGGATTGGTGCGCGTCCAAGAATAGACTATTCCAGCCCCGGCAATCAACGCGACCACTATCAACACAGCGGCGACTTCGTTCTTCATCCAGTCGTCGTGTAGGGTCACTATCCTTTAAGGCTCCTCTTGACTCTCTGTTCCCATTCTTCCTAACTCAGGAAGAATCCGTGAAGGATTCTCTTGCGTCTTCTGCACGGCTAGCTTGGGTGTATGTGGTTCAGGTCGGTTCTTCTTCATCAACCAAACCATGGGTTCGAATCTCCTTCTGGATGATCACCGTCTGGCCCTGCGAATCCTACCGGCATCGACGACGGCGGAATCAGGTTCAGCCATCTCCCTCTCTGTCGGGGGAGGCACGCCCACGCGGTCGCGTAAATACGAGCGAGAGTCCTCTCGGACGGAATGGACCCCCCAAACTACAGGTCCAACGGGAAGGCGGGCGCGCCCGAGTCGTGCGACATCTGCGTCAGCTACAGGTCAGGAATGAACAGGCTCGCGACCTGCGCCAGGTACGGAGTCCTCGTGCTCCTGACGTCGGTCTGCGACAGCTTCGAGCTGAGGGTCGGGCACGACACTCCCTTGCTGACCCCCGAGGAAGAGAAGCGCCTGTGCGGCCCCTGGATGAAGTACTCAAAATCGGACCGATAGCGGCACGGGCCAGGAGTGTCCGTCGGCTGTCGGCCGGAGCTTGCACGGCGTCGAAGGTCCAGGTCTGCGGCCCTCGCGCTCCCCTACCATTATAACCGAGCCCCGATGAGGTTCGCGGCAAGTTTGGAACCTCTCCAGGCACGGGCGGAGGTCGAAGGGGGTCCGAGGGGGCTCCGGAACCACCAGCTCCGGGCTCTCCTGTCGATGGTCGGTGTGGCCCTTCTGCTCAACTATGTCGAGACCATGATCATTCCGGGGATCCATACCATCCAAAACGACTTCGGGACGACAGCGAGCGTGGTCTCGTGGGTCACCTCGGCGTTCCTCATCATCGGCAGCGCCGTCTCTCCCCTCTTCGGGAAGCTCGGGGACAGCTACGGCAAGAAGCGGGTGTTCCTGCTCGCCCTCGTCTTCTACACAGCGGGCGTGGGCATCGGCGGGTTCTCGACCTCGATCTACTTCCTAATCTTCGCGAGGGCAGTCCAGGGCATCGGGTTCGCCATAGTCCCGCTCGCCCTCGCGATAATAGCCGAGACGTTCCCGAAGGAGCGGATAGCCACGGCCCAAGGCGTCGTCAGCGCAACGTTCGCCGTAGGCGCCGCGGCCGGGCTGGTCATCGGGGCCTACGTGGTCCAGGACCTGGGGTGGCAGTGGGCCTTCCACTCGGCCTTCATCCTGAGCATCGTCCTCTTCATCATGGTGGCCAGGTTCCTCCCGAAGGGCGTCCCGGGCACCAGGCTGAAGGTGGACTACTACACGACGGTCATGCTCATGGCCGGCGTCTCGCTCGTCCTGCTCTACGTGACGGAGGGCCCGTACGAAGGCTGGTACTCGGCGTACGACCTGGCCGCCCTCGCGGCCGGGATAGCCCTCACTGTTGGCTTCTTCGTCTCCGAGAGTAGGAGAACCAATCCTCTCATTCAGCTGAAGCTCCTCAGAATCAGGAACGTCCTGGTCGCCAACCTGGTGGGGATCATCTCCGGCACATCCATGTTCCTGCTGTTCTTTGCCGTGGCCTACTACACCGAATTGCCGAAGCCCTTCGGCCTGGGCCTTGACGTCATCTCGGCCGGACTGACCCTCGCCCCCGCTACGCTCCTGATGCTCGTCGTAGGTCCGGGTCTGGGGAGGCTCGTGACGAGGAGCGGCCCGAAGCCGACGATGGTGTTGGGCTCCTGCATCGCCATCGCCGGCCTTCTGCTCTTCATCGTCAACAGGGCCACGCCCACGGACGTCACACTGGCGGCGGCCATATCACTGACGGGAGCCATCTCCGTCATCATCCCGATCGTCAACATGATCAGCGTCTCGCTGCCGAGGGAGACTGTCGCCACTGGCCTTGGGTTGAACACCATGCTGAGGAACATGGGCGGGGCCGTGGGCCCTGTGATCGCGACGACTCTCATGACCACCTATACCCTCACGGTCTTCAAGACCGTGACCGGTCCATCTTCGACCGCGTTCGACGCGATCTTCTATCTCGCGATAGCCCTGATGGCGTTGGCCGCACTCCTCTCTCTGGCCGTGAAGAACTACACCTTCAACAACAAGTCCTGAGCAGGTCGGCTGTGGTCAGGTCCGGAACGGTATCCGGACGGGTCCAAACTGATCATGGGTCCAAATCTGGGAGTGAGAGTCTGGCCCTTCGGACTGCAAGAGAGAAGACCGCCTAACCGTGCAAAGGATTTTACAGAATTCCAACAGGCAAACCCTTAAGGCAAACAAACGGGTCTGCACCTTCGGATTGTCTAGTTCGTCGAACTCGGGACCCCTCATAATTGGACACCAAAACCGGCCACGTCCTGACGTGATTGGGGCGGCTAAGTGTGCAAAATGCGGCAAAGAGATTCCCGTGGGGCAAGAAGTGAAGAAGGGCTTCTTGACGAAGAAGAGTTATCACAAGGAATGCGTTGGCTGATTCTCTAGAACGTCTGACTTCCAGACAGCATGGTAAATCAATCGAAGACTTCACAGAACCGTGCAAGAGACTCTACAGAATCCTCACTTGGAAAGCCTAAAGGTCCCTGCAAGGAATACTCAACTTCGTCGCAAGATGAGTGCCAACTAAGACCCGAAGGTTCCTGACCGTGAAGGGCTCTCGCCTCTTGAACTCACCATCCTCCGAAGTCTCTCATGCGGAAAGGCTGTACCTGAGGTTGCACGACTGGCGAAGGTGGCCCCGGCCAAGGTCGGCAATGAGATCGCCGTACTTCAACTCAAGGGGTATCTGTCGAGTGACGGAGGGGTGACTGACAAAGGTTTGAATGTGCTCAAAGGTTGAATTGCGTTTCTTCGCCGGGCCTCCCTACCAGCACGTGTTCTAGAAAGTAATATGGCATGGGATATTCAGTTTCCCGAATCCCAATGCGAGTTCTCGCCCCATCCTCTGGAAGTATTCGTCACTGCGTTTATCCTCTAAACCGTATTTACGGTACACCCAATCAGCGTAGTGGTAGTTCATCCGATCAACTAGCACGTAGTCAATTTTCCCTGCGAGGAGTTCCGGGAGAGTCTCAGCTCCCGGTAGAATAGGCGCAATCATGGCGTAGGTCTTGACCCCGGCCCTGTGGAACTCGTCGAGAGCCATGATCCTTTCACCAATGGGAGGAGCGTTGGGCTCGAATAGCTTCCTGGTTTCATCATCGGCGGTGGTCACTGTAAATCCAACCTCGAATTCCCTTGTCTGCTTGATGATATCCACGTCCCGCAGGACCAGAGGAGAACGCGTCTGAATTATGACCGGCCAGCCGTGCTGCCTGAGTATCTCGAGGCATCTCCGCGTCAGCTCGTATTCTTCCTCCAGCGGCTGGTATGGATCACATACGCCGCTCACCCACACTCTCCCCCGCTTCTTCCTAGTGATCTCTGTCGCCAACAGCAATGGGGCATTGATCTTTACGTCGACGAATTCGCCCCAAGGCTCCTTGTGTCCGCTAAATCTCTTCGTGAAGCGGGCGTAGCAGTAAGAGCATCCGTGTTGACAACCTGTGTAGGGGTTTATGGCATAAGTGTAGACCTTGGAGCCAGAGAGAATGGTTTTTGCTTGGACTTGCTTTATTATCATGTCTAATCATCTCAGGTCGGCTCCCGTGAGCCTTCCATAGGCGCTGGAAACCAACCCTCTAGTTTAGTCTTCGCCTCGGTAAGTAGCTCAACACTGCAGGGTGAAGATCACTCCTGGAGGATAGGAAAAAGAAACCCTTGCAGCGGCTCCGGGCGTTCCCAAAGGCAGGAGTGTCGTTGCTCCACCTTATCCTCTTTGGTCATCATCGACCTTGTAAATATCAAGCCAGATTCCTTCGTATCCCTTGACGAAAGCAATGTGCTCCTTGTCTTCGTGAATAGGCCCTATCTTCACGGGGTAGCCAGCATCCTCTAGTGCCTTCAGCGTCCCATCAAAGTCCTTGACCTTTATGCCCAAATGGTCCAGCTGGTCTCCCTCGACGAACTTCGTGTAGTGAGGCGAGTCCGTTGCATACCAGTTCAGTTCGAGGTAGTGCTCGTCGCCATCATATCCCAGATTTGCGAACACGCCCTTGTTCCGGGTCGCCTCAACCCTCGACCGAAGCTTCATTCCCAAGACGTTGGTGAAGAATTCAATCGCCTTGTCGATGTCTTCCACACGGAGCCCCGTATAGAAGAATTGCTTGTCTGAGCCCACGCTCATTCCGCCAGCCGGGCAACGCCCCCGAATTTATCTGCTCTTTGGTTCCTTTGAGAAGCTTTCTTGGCGCGCGCGTATGCCGCGGGTCGCACAGAGTCTGGATTCCATGCAGTTTTAAGGCCGAAGGATCGGATCCGTCCTCGTGAATCCGGGGCAGCCCACGCTCTCCGTAGTCGCGGACCAGGTCGCCCGACAGCCTGAAGTCCTGGGCTCGTGCCTGGGCCAGGCTCTGCCTGAAGCTCCTTCCAATTCGTTGTTCATAGGAGCAGGAGACTCCTACGCCGCTTCGAGTGCTGCGTGCTACCTCTCCTCGATGAGGCACCGGGCGCTCGACCCCTACGAGTTGATTTCCGCCCCAGGCATCGCAAGGGCCAGGACGGCGTACTTCGTGACTGTGTCGGGGAACACGACCGCGAGCATCTCGGCCGCAAGGGCCGCCGAGAGGGTAGCGGAGAGGAGGGTGGCGGTGACTGCGAACGCGAAGGGCAGGATAATCGGCGCCGTCGACGAAGTGGTCTTCATCCCCTGCGAGTACGTCCCGAGGCTCCCCGGGACGCTCTCCTTCTCCCTTTCGCTCCTCGTCCTCCTCAAGCAGGCCTCCGGCCGGTTCGAGTGCGACTTCCCAGGCATCGATTCGCAAGCCAGGCGCGACGCAAGGAAGCTGCTGTTCTCAGACCGGGGCTGCACCTTCTTCCTCGGCAACCATGCGGCCTTCCCCGTCGGCCAGTACTCTGCGCTGAAGGTGTCCGAGTTCCTCGGCGCGAGGGCCCAGGCGGAACGGCTGGAGGAATTCAGCCACGCCCCCCTCTTCTCCCTTCAGAAGGGCGACGCCGTCAACGTCTTCTGCGCCTTCGACCCTCTCCGCGCCGGCCAGAGGCTGGCGGCCTCCTTGCTCAAGAGGGGGTTCAGCGCCAGGGCGATCCTCCCCTTCGGCTCGAACCACTTCGAACAGGTGTTCTACCTGGTCTTCCTCGCGCAGCTGGCAGTGCTCCAGAGGGCGAGGTCCGCGGGCCTTTCCCGTCCCTACTTCGTCGGTGCAAAGGGCAAGCTCGCGGTCAGCGACTCAATGATCTACTAACGATACTTACAATCGGTCCCGCCAAAATACAACAACGCGCTAGTCGGGTTTGTGGTGGCCGCAGTCGGAGCATACATCGTGTCACTTGGATGACTGTCGATCAGGCAGCTTCTGGAGGTTCTTCTCTCTCGTTGCGCGCTCTAGACACCCTGTACAGTACGAACCCAACCAAGAGAGCGGCGAAGACCGGTAGGAGGGCGAACGCCGTGAGAGTAAACGGCTGTCGTGCTATATTGTCCAGATGCGAGGCAACATCGGCGCGAACAGCGTTTGTGCCATACATGAGAACCCATCCTCCCTGGCCTTTGGTAGAGTTCGAACTGGCAGTACCTATCCCAGATGGGATATACCAGGTACCGCTAGCGTTTGTCTTGACGTATTGCACCGAAGTATTGGTACTGGTTGTCAGAACAGGATTCGCAGTGATCGAGGCTCCCAGCCCGCCGTACGAGCCAAGGCCTGAGCCAGCCAGGACTATACTCAGCCCTAACAGGACCCCTGCCATGACCCCCAACGCAGACCTTCCAGAGCTCATGGATACACACTATCGCGTGCTACGTAGTTAGTTCTATTCGTCAGAACAGCTTCCTCCTCCAGACTCTCCATGCCTCGTGCCGGAAGGCTGCCGCTCCACCCGTAGGCCGCATCAGCGCGTGAAGGTACAACGGGTTCCGGCTGACGAGAAGGTTGACCTGGAAAGGAGTCCCCTTCCTGTCGAGGCCCTCATCAGCACTGGTTGAAACGGTCGTCCTCGGACGTAGTACTGTTCTACTGCCCAGAACGGTCGTTCGGCACCATAGGTATAACTCACCGCCTCCCCAATAGGAGTCTGAGAAAAATGAAATTACAAACCATGAGAACGAATCGCACTTCACGCAGAACGACTGCCTCGGCGCTGTCGGTCATGCTAGCGACCATCATCTTCCTCGGTCTCACCGGCGTTCCTGCACTAGGGGTTCATGCTACTTCATTCAACGCGGTACAGATCTTCGTGAGCACAAGCACAAACCTGCAGTACAACTATCTCTTGTCAGCGTACAACCTGACCGGGAATCAGGTCGCGACGTATCAGTCTTCCTTCCCAGCCGCGGCGTTCGAGCTTCCAGCAGGAAGCTATCTTTTCACCGTCTCGGCGCTTCGTGAAGGGTACCCTTCCTGCCCACTGTGCGCCCAGCCAGATGTGGAAGTTGGCCAAGTCAAGGGCAACGCCTCGGACACTTCCTCAAGCGGTAGCACAACAGCCGTGCCAGTGTATCTCATCCAGTCAGCCTCGGAATACGGGTACGCTGTCGAGACCGTGAGCGGCCCTGTCACTTTCACAATCCAGACCCAGAACGTCACCTTGCTGCCCACTGGCCCGGTCACGGTCAAGGTCACCTTTGCCAACGGAACTGCCGCAGCCGGAGCCTATGTATCCGCCTCCATCATCGGCCAAAACTACTACTGGTGGAGCCCCAACCCGAGCGTCGTAATGTCAAACCAGACCAACAACCTTGGAATCGCTCATCTAGTCCTTCCGCAGGCACCGGCCGTGATCACTGCATGGGACTGGGTTCCAGTCAACCAGCCTGCGAGCAACAACACAGTTCCAGCCAAGATTGGGGGTCAGACGATCAACGTCACTGTCTACTGGCAGCCGACCTACGTCGGCCTATCCGCATCTGCGATAGTCATTCCACCCGACAACAGCGTCAACCTGACTCTTCATTATCAGCAACCAGAGAACTGGGTGACGCCCATGGGAGTCAAGACTGCGACAGCCAACTCTTCAGGATCGTCCAACGGGACGATTGCCAGCCAGCCCACAGGGGTGCCATCGACTGTGCAATCCGCTCCGTCCCAGACGGGATCCCGAAGCGAATACTACCTGCCGTCAACGATACCTCTGATTCAATCCGTCGGCAGCACAACCGAGTCGACAACGACGTCCTTGCATGCGCTTCCTGGAGGGAACCTTACCACCGTCGCGATAGGGGCGACGGCAGTAGTCCTAGCTGCGCTGGGAGCTGCGGTAGTCATTCTGCGAACGCGGTCGCATCAACAATAGGCTGCGGTAGTCATTCTGCGAACGCGGTCGCATCAACAATAGGCTGCGGGCTCGAAGGGGCGCAGCCTACCCCATTTTTGATTAGAAGACTAACCAAAGCTCTCAGGTGGCACCATGACCGGGCGGTTGTCGCAGGAACCGGGTCAGAAACCGAGTTTCGCTGGGTCAGATTCCCATCCTCCCGCACCAAGCTTCATATGGCGGAATATGCCACACCAAGAGCAATGCTATCACCTAGAGGTGCGGCCGTATGAATTCGTCAAAGTTAATTTTGACAGCTTTGAAATTCAATGAGGAAATCAACCAGCGAAACCTTGAAGGTTTAGCTGATTTGATGACTCATGACCACAGGTTCATAGACAGTTCTGGGAGGGTCACCAAAGGCAAAGATGTCATGAAGGAAGGTTGGAGAGACTTCTTTGAAAGATATCCCGACTACCGAAACATATTCGCTTGTGTAGCAATTCAAAACAGTGTTGTTGTCATGGTTGGCTATTCTACCTGTACCTACAAATCACTCGATGGTCCGAGCATTTGGACCGCTAAGATACGGCGTGGACGTGTGTCCGAATGGAGAGTATATTGGCTGAACGACAGGTGAGAACAATTCGAAAACGAGCAAAGAAAGTAAACCCAAGCCAACCTCACCCTCACAGGGTCAGCCTCACGGGGTCATGGGCTGATTGGGCATATCTTTGGCGAGCCTGCTGTATTCTTCGAATATCTTTTCTGCCCTAGCGCGCGCTCCTTGGCGAGAGCCACTCGATGACGACGCTGCACCCCTCGATGCCCTGAGACGATGCCGCGCACCGCTTCGGAGAAGATGGCTTCGGCCATTGTCTCGTAGCCCTTCATATTCATATGCAGCCCGTCGCTCGAGCACTCCTCCCTCAGCCTCCCCGTCGCAGAGTCGCACGTGGCTGTGAAGAGGTCCACGCAGACTTGGCCATGCTCCGCACTGTACTCCTTGATGAGCCGATTCAACACCAGTCTCGGCGGAATGCCTTCGTCGAAACCGAGTACCGACGGAACAGTGCAAGCAATGGGTCGTATCTCTGTTCTGACCGCTTCGCGATACATCTCCGCGAGGTTCCCTGCCACGCGCTGAGGTTCGACCCCCCAGCCCAAGTCGTTGGAGCCCCCTAGGATTATCACGAAGTCTGGTTCAGCCTTTACGACGTCCCGGTCGAAACGGTCGAGCATGTCCTCGGTGAGTTCACCCACGACCCCCCGGTTGAGAAACTCGACCCTGCGTGCACCAGCCGTGTCGAGGTCGGGCACCTTCTTTATTCTCTCTTTGAGGAACTCTGTGTACGGAGTGGGTCGGGGCAACCCGTCCCCCAGTGTTGGGGACTGATAACCCACTGTGAGGCTGTCCCCAAAGGCCACAAAGACAAGCTCCTTGACCATGCTCCTCTTCCGTCAGTAATCAAACCACCGTCTCTAAATAAGATGGTTGATGGGTTCCTTTGGAGACGCGTCCTCCTAGGCAGCATGCGCTGAAGGCCGCGGCGGCGTATTCAGGTTCGGGCCCGGAGGGGTTCGAGCCCTCCCAGGTGTCGGGCACCCCTCCCCGTCTTCCGAGTTTGGACCCCACCCCACCGGGACAGCCTCATGGCGCCACAAGGTGCGCCCGGCGGGATTCGTTTTTATAATCAAGGATACCACTCAGGAGGTGCATTGAAGCAGAGTCTGGCGGTCGCGATAATCCTAATCATCGTCGTCGCTGCTGTAGGGGGATACTACGGCTTCACCCAGCTATACTCCTCTTCGAAGGCAGACCTGGTCGTAGGGACCAATGTTCCATTTCCGCCCTTCGAGTACACGCTACAGAACGGTACGATAGTGGGATTTGACATCGCCACGGTCAGGGCACTCGCGCAGAGTGCAGGTTATCCGAACATCGTGGTCAAGAACCTGGAGTTCGACAGCCTGATTCCGGCCCTGCAGCAGGGGCAGATTGATGTGATTGCTGCAGGGATGACAATTGACTCTGTCAGGGCAAAGCAGGTGAACTTCACAAACCCGTACTGGAGGGCAGACCAGTCAATACTCGTGGCGAGCTCGAGCAGTTTCAATCCCCAGAACATGACAGCCCTCAGCGGCAAGACAGTCGGGGTCCAGACAGGCACGACTGGTGAGGGACTGGCCGAGCAGTACAACACAACGATGACGATCAAACACTACGACACCTTCCTGCTCGCGGTCCTGGACCTGGTCAACGGACGCCTCGATGCCGTGATAGTAGACAGCCCAGTCGCCACGGCGTTCACGGGCCAGTACGCCGTCAAGGTCTCTAGCACGATTGTGACCGGAGAGGTGTGGGGGTTCGCAGTCAAGATCGGCAACACATCGCTGCTGAACAAGCTCAACACGGCCCTGGCTAGCTACCAAGGGTCGGCAGGCTGGAACGCCTCGCTGAGGGAGTACTTCGGAACGCAAGAACCTTAAGTCCTCACGGAATCTCCACGGGGATGGCCGCCCCAGCCCAGGTCACCTCTTACATTCCCCTGATTATCTCAGGCTTTTACTACACGCTGCTGCTCACTCTGGGCGGGCTTGTGCTCGGGTTCGCGGTCGGAATCCTTCTGGCCTTCGCCGAGACCTACATGTCCCGGCCAGTTAGGGCAGCCGCGGCCGCAGTGGACCAAGTCCTCAGAGGCATCCCCCTCATCCCGCTGCTCTTTCTCATCTACTTCGGCCTTCCTTCCCTCGGGTTCACCTTCCCGACTCTCGTCGCAGGCTCCCTGGCCTTGGGCATTAGAAGCGGCGGGTACCAATCACAGATCTTCAGGAGCGCCCTCGAGAGCATAGGAGTGGGGCAGGTCGAAGCTGCCCTGAGCATCGGGATGGGCAAGTTCGAGGCCTACAGCAGCGTCCTCCTCCCTCAGGCTATCAGACTCTCGATTCCTGCCTGGACCAACGAGTTCACTGTCGTCTTGAAGGACACGAGCATGACCGTGGCCATAGGCGTCCCGGAGATCATGACTCAAGCCGCGAACGCAGTTGCGCTGACCCTTCAGCCGCTCCAGGTCTACATGATAGCTGCGGCAATCTATCTGGCATCCTGTCTTGCAGTTAACAGAAGCATGAACTTGGCCTACGAAAGGCTCCGAATTCCGGGGCTCGAAAGGGGAATGGCATGAGCGAGTTCCTCCTCCGGGTAGAGGACCTCAGGAAGAGGTTCGGGACCCAGGAAGTCCTCAAAGGAGCCTCGGTCAACATGAGGAAGGGGGAGACGAAGATCATCATCGGCCCCAGCGGGGCAGGGAAGAGCACTCTCCTGCGCTGCATCAACCTTCTGGTGGTGCCAGACTCCGGGAGAATATTCCTCGACGACAGCGAGATCACCGCCAAGGGGGTGGACGCTAGCAAGGTAAGGGAACAGGTGGGTTTCGTCTTTCAGCATTTCAACCTCTTCATGCACCTGAACGCGATAAGGAACGTCGAACTGGGGCTCATCAAGGTGAAGAAGCTCGACGAGGCGACCGCCAGGTCCAGGGCGCGCGCAGCTCTAGAGGACGTCGGAATCACCGAGGAACTCTTCACACGCTACCCAGCCCAGCTGAGCGGCGGACAGCAGCAGAGGGTCGCCTTCGCCAGGGCAATCGCACTGGAGCCAAAGATAATTCTGCTCGACGAGCCGACGTCCGCTCTGGACCCGGAGCTCATCGGAGAGGTCTTGAGAGTGATGGAGAAGCTGGCCGAAGCGAAAAGCACCTTGCTCGCGGTCACCCACGAGATTGGCTTCGCAAGGAAGGTGGCGGACGAAATCCTCTTCATTGACAACGGGGTCGTCGCCGAGAGCGGCAGGCCCGAGGACCTCCTCTATCACCCCAAGCAGGAGAGGACGAGCAGGTTCCTTGGTAAGATGAAGGAACTCTATGGCGGGGCAATCAAGGAGGGAGAGTAGATGGACATCGTATCGGTTGTGGCCCAGAACTGGCCCCTCCTGCTCCAGGGGTTCGAAGTCACCCTCTTCCTTGCAGCCTCGGGGTTCATCATTGGTCTCGCAATCGGCCTGCCGACATCGCTTGCAGAGGTCTATGGTGCCAGGCCACTGAGATGGCTCGCGATCAGCTACGTAGAGGTCATCAGGGGCACCCCGATGCTAGTCCAGCTCTTCATCATCTACTTCGCGCTCCCCCAGGTGGGGATCAGGCTCGACGCAGTCACGTCCGCGGTGATAGCGATGGGGATCAACAGCGGCGCTTACCAGGCCGAGTACTTCAGGGGGGCAATCAGGTCCGTCCCCGCCGGTCAGATGGAGGCGGCTTTGGCCGTCGGGATGAGGAAGTTCCAGGCCATCGTCCACGTCACACTCTCTCAAGCCCTTAGGCTGGTAATCCCGGCATGGACCAACGAAATCGTCTATCTTGTGCAGTACTCCTCGGTCGCCTTTCTCGTGACCGTCGTGGAGCTCACCGCGGCAGGAGAGCTCATCGCAGCGAGGACCTTCCAGTTCGTGGACGTCTTCGCGGTCATAGGCCTGGTCTACCTGGCCGTGACAGTGACCATTGCGAGACTCTCGAGGAGGATAGAGACCAAGGTCGAGATCCCGGGGATGACCTCGCGCAAGATGAGGTTCTAGCCCCTCCGGCCCATTAAAGCTCGAAATGAATGGTTTTCTTCTTGAAGAAGCCTGCACGCAGGCATTCTTCTTCTTTCGATGCGGGCCAGTGCCCTGGGTTTGCTGGCAAAACCCGAATGAACTCGACTCAACCTTGTAATCTCATCCCCAGTCAGGGCCAGCGCCTGCGCCAAAGGCAAGCGTGCGACTAGACCAGAAGAGGGTTCTCTATCTGCGCATACGTCTTGAAGAATGCTTCGTGGCCTTTCATCACGACCTTCCGTAGAGCCGTCGTTCCATATTTCTCCTCGATCTTCAAAGCCATGTGACCCCCTGCTATGTACCAAAGGCGCTTTGGTCTTGCGCTGAAGTCATCCAGAATCCTGTGATCCTCTTTGCGCAGCTTCCTTTTCGGTTCGTTCTCGAGTCTTGCCAGCAGCGTGAAGTAATCGCGGACCCTCGCGTTCCTTTCGTTGTCATTAAGCAGAACCTTGTAGTCAATATCCAGGAGACCGCCTTCCTTCATCCTCTGCTTGAACGGGCTGATGACTCCCATTCCTTCGAGATGTGTCAGCAGCCTCACGGCGTCCAGGAGGTCGCTCGTCGTGTCGAGGCTTGCGAGCTCCGGCATCCGATGGTACCTGAAGTATCCGGCGTGCGCCAGCTCGTGAATTAGGTAGTAGACGGCTTCGCGATGGTCGACATGGAACTGCTTGAAAGCCAGGTTCAACGCGACGTCTTGGCCGTAGACCACGTTGTCGTAGCCTCCGATCAGGTAGATCTTCGTATCGAAGACGTGCCCTCGCGGAAGGTACCTCATGACCGCACCAAGCCACTGCCTTTCCTGGCCGCCCAATCGTTGGATGATCTCTTCGATGGAGGCCTCCAGCTGCTCGCTCCAGTCGATTCGCTCCAACTCCTTCTTCCAGAAGTCTTCAATCGTAGGCGTCGGTGAAACTGAGGACCACAGATGGTGCGCATAGGCAAGCCTGCTGCCAGGCATCGATACTAGGCGTTCGAGATTCGCATCTGTCCTGTTCCTCAAGTAACCCGTACATGCATCAATCGCTGAACGATCGAACGAAACCTCCTGTCGGCGCTTCGACTGTCCCATCAATCGCCTTCCAGATGGTGACAAGTCGATCTTCTAGCCACTCGACCGATCTGCCAGTCTGAAAAGGATTCTCAGCAGCCCTCTACCGGCCTCGTTGCCCATTCTTCCTAGCAGGCTTAGACTTCGGGTCAGACAGTTGGCAGGCCCGGCTTGCTGCTTGTCCTTCGACTTCGTAGGTCGCGCACTGTCAAGCCTAGCAGCTGTCTCGCGTCATTAAATAGGCGATGACCGCTGGGAACACGGATTGACTTCCGTCAGGAACTCGCGTGTCTCAAAGCCTGCACCGATGTCGCTTCCCGCTCCGAACCTCGTCGGTGGAATGTCCGTCGAAGAGGCGATAGCGAAGAGGAGGTCGGTCAGGGAGTATGCTTCCAATCCAATCACCTTGGTGCAGCTGTCTCAGCTCCTCTGGGCAGCGCAGGGAGTGACAGACGCACGGAACAGACACAGGGCCTCCCCCTCGGCGGGCGCCCTCTACCCACTGGAGCTTTACGTCGTAGTGAGGGAAAGGGGTGTCGTAGACTTACCAGCGGGCATCTACCATTACTCGCCAGAGGATGGTAGGATAACCATTGTGAAGGACGGGGACAAGTCGGGTGAACTGAGGGCAGCTGCCCTTGACCAGGAGGCGGTCGGCCTAGCTGCAATCACCCTTGTGACTACCGCCGTCGTGCAGAGGATGAGGCCGAAGTATGGGGAGAGGGGGCTCCAGTACGTCTACCAGGAATCCGGGCATGCAGCCGAGAATGTCTTCCTGCAAGCCGTCTCGCTCGGACTTGGTGCTGTCGTCATTGGCGCTTTCAACGAAGTGGAAGTTCGTTCTGTCATAGGAGCCAGACCGGAGGAGAGGCCCGTCTACATTCAATCAGTGGGGGCGCCCCTGCGCTGATGATCCCCAAGGATTGTTGCGTCCGCTAGGCTGCAGAGTTCCATGGACAGTGCAAGAGGAGAGGTCGCCAGGGGCATGCCGCGCACACACTCACACTCAGTGGGTGCCCGCATCACGTTCTTCTTGCTTCAATAACCATCGAGTGCGGGATGAGCGCGTGCTTCCTGAGCGAGGGATGCTCTGATACTCCTTTCGATGTGGGCTTTGGTTCGAGAAGTCTTGTAACGACCAATCCGCTCTTGTGCAGTGCTTGGAAATAGTCAGTCAGGGCCCTATGGAACGAGGTCGTCCGGAAGGGCTCAACAAGCCTCTTCATGTCCCACGAGACCTCGGATTTGGTGATCCCGAAGTATCTCCTCACTTCCAAGTGCACCGCCTTTCTCTCTGCTGCGTTCTCCGTCCCTTCCTCGTATTTCCGCTCCGCGATCGGTCCTCCACCCACAGTGTCGCCATATTCGAAACAAGGATGAGTAATCGAGAAGATGAACCTTCCATTCTTCTTTAGAACTCTGGCGGCCTGTGAAATGGCGTCCTCATTGTGCTCGATATCCATGAGTGCCATGAAGCATGTCACTACGTCAAGACTCTCGCTTTCCAGCTCCTTCAAATCAGCCGCGTCTGACACGCAGTATCTTATCCCCAATCTGTCTCTTCTCTCCCTCTCCCTTGCCAGTCTGATCATCTCTTTTGAAAAATCCACTCCGATTACTCTGGCCCCCATCTTGGCCAAGATCCTTGTGTTGTATCCTTCACCGCACGACAGATCCAAGAGCAGCTTGTCTCTTACATTCCCTACCATCCTCAGGGCGGCAGGGTTGTTCATTTCCTCCCGAAAGTGGTCCTTACCCGTCCGAACGAAGTCTGCCCAAGGCTTCGAAGCTGCATCCCACTCTCCAGAGATCTTGTCATCAACCATGAAACAACGAGAACCTATTATGTCATCAATAAGAAGACCATTGGCACAAGACTTACTGCGCTTCGAACCTATGGACAGTGCCGCGGGTGGGATTTGAACCCACGTAAGTAGGACGCAGTTCAAGCAGAAACGCCTTGAACCACCGATTTTGAGGGTGTTGGACTAAAGCCAAGGGTCACTCGGTTAGTCTCTGTCCCGTCTCCTTGGTGGTCATGAGGTTGTCCCAGTTTTGATGGTGCGAGGCCCAAGAAAGGAGCGAACCAAAATGACGGCTGACACCAGCGCAAGCACTCCACCCAGAAAGCCAAGGAGATACTGCTGAGGCTGGAGAGGACAAGGACAGTCTGGAAAGTTGGTATTACAAAAGCAGGCGGTCATGCTGCCGAAGGAGAGTTCCCCACCAAAAACGTAAACGCCGAACAGCAGTCCAACTGCGGAGAGTATTCTGACCCTTGATTTCTTCAACAGGCATCCCTCTCTTCGGATGCGATGCCAAGAAGGAGTAATTTGTTCAACTTGCTTGTCCCGTCTTGCTTCGGATTGCGTTCTGTGATAAGGAGAGGCTCCCAAAGGAATGCTTTCTGAGGGCAACCAATCTCCCGTCAGTCGGATTTGAACCGTCAGTTTTGGTGGGTTTGGACACCTACATTTGCACCGAAGGGCAGGTAATTCGTCAAGGCTCCCCTTTGCCCCTTATGCTGAAGATGAATGCCAAGAAGAGGCAACCAACACCAATGGAGCCGAAGATTGGAGAAGTATAGTCCGTCCCAAGGCATGCCCCGCAGAACGGCGTGGAGCAGAAACAATGGTTGATGTTCCAGTTGTCTACAAGGTCGAAATAGACGACAGCAAAGAAGAGCAATGTAACTCCGATTGCCACCAAGACAAGAGGAAGAGTAAGTCGCATGCTTTTCCCAACGCTGGCTTAGATGGATTTACGCCTACTCTCTAGAACAGCCTAGCGACTTTGATGGTGTTGGAACACATAGAAAAGCATGGTAATAGACAGGAAAGCAATGCTCTATCTTTGGTTTGAGCATAACTAATTAGGTTCTATCCTAAGAGAATGTAGATTCCGAGAATCCAAACAACAACGATGCCCAGACCAATCGCGCCCAGCCTGACTTCGCCCCTCACAATCGCCAATACTCCGAAGACTGAGGCTAGAACCAACAAGGGAAGAGGTATTGCCAGAAGGGCTACTACCGAACAAATGATGGAGTAGTATGCCAGATTCCTAGGAGAAGTCACACCAGTTGACTTGGTCGCCAATGGGGCTGTTTGCGACTGGAGTGGATGCCCGCAGTTTGGACAGGAAATTGCCTGTGGTGAGACTTCCTTCCCGCAGTTCGGACAGATGGCCATACTCCTTAGCGTAGGTCAGGAAGTTTTTGTCTAATAAGCATGAATGAATGGAACGTGCATGGGTCGCCCGGATTTGAACCAGCGATTTTGGTGGGGTTGGATGGGTTCCGAATGGTTTCGTCTCCTTTGGCTACGGCACAGAAGCCGTAGGTGAGGGACATCCAAACTGGTAGGAATCATTAGGCTGGAAAACTGTTCTTCCGTAATACATGCCAAATCCAAATGCCCTACAACTGAGGGACTCCCAGTTTGGATTCGTAGGATAGGTTTTGAGAAGAATCGGGCCGTAAACAGTAGTGGGAGAATAGATTATCGGGGCAGAGACAAAGAAGGCAACCACAGCGACAACACCGATTCCCACTAATGCCATTCTTGTTGCTCGCTTCATGTCAGAGGATTTCCCCCTAGGTTGGATATACACCTACTCTTGAGAACGGCCTAGCAATGTTGATGGTGTTGGATGCATCAGGCGAAGTCTTTCAGTATCCTTGGCGCTTTCCACTCCTCTCTCAGAATGCTGAACACACATGCATCTCTCCATTCTCCTCTTGCAAAGAGACCCTTGCGGAGTGTTCCCTCCTTCTTGAACCCGACCTTCTCTAGGACTCTCTGAGACGCCACGTTTCTCTGGTCAGTCATTGCCTGTATGCGTCCCACATCTTTGGAGAGAAACAGGTAGTCCACCATGATTGTGGCGGCTTCGGTGCAGTATCCTTTCCCTCTTTCAGCAGGCACGAAACTGTAGCCTATTTCCAGAAACCTTCCCGCAGTGTGCATGACATAGAAATGGGCCACGAAACCGATTTTGCTTCCGTCTTTCTTCTCTACGATGAACGGCTTCAGTTCATGGGGGTTCTCAAACATCTTCTCCACATCTGCTTTGGACATCTGATGTAGAGGATTGTATTCGCCGAAGACTTCGGGCCTGTTGAACCATTCCCACATTAGAGGCAGGTCGTCCTTCTCCATCAGTCTCAAGTTCACGTTCTTGCCTTCGAGCAACTGGATTCACCACATAGTGAGACGAAGAGGTCTGATAAGCGTGTTCGTGGTTCTGACCAGCGATTGTGATGGTGTTGGATGAGGCCAGCCTTGAAGTTCAAGTTAACTCAGAGAAGCACCACAGGACTGGCACTTCAAGAGACCTTGGTCGTTGAGTGCTCCGCAATACTTGCACTTTATTCTTACAATCTCTCTGTATGATGACTGTCAAACTTTGGGGCTGAGGTGCGGATTGGACAGCCGACGCAACCGATTGTTTCCTGTCGCCAGCAAAAACAATCACCAATCCCACTAAGAGAAGGACTAGCCCATAGAGTATGGTGACAAAGAGGAAGAGGAGGACACCCGCTACTAACAAGAAGATGCCTGCACGTCGGAGACCATTCAATGTCCCACTGACCCCAACTAGAGCTAATGTCCTTTGGTTTGTGACCAGATTGTTGAGCTGAGCCCATCACGGCTGGGGGTGTCAGAAACTAGTGGTAAGGTGGTGTTGGATGCGAAATCAGGTCATGCTCTAAACCTAGATCTAGCTTGCTTTTCCTAACAAAGATGGCGCGCCCCACCCTACCCACCCCGTCTCACTCGAAGCGCAGGACAATAAGCCCCTACAACTTGTGCAGTGGACTTTGCCAACGGATAGTATGCTCCCCGAATAAGTAAAGCTCCTTGACCAAGATAGCAGAAGGTGACCGAACCCAGCCCAACTGTGGGATTTGCATTCGTTTGGGCTGTTCCCACTCGAAATCCTCCAGTGGCGGGGGCAACTGCCTCCAAAGAGACCACTGGAGCAAAAACTGTAAGCCCTATTGCCACAACAAGACAGCAAAGTATCGAGAGTCTCTTGACATTCCTTAGGAGAGCTCTATCTGAAGTCGCATTCAGACAACCTGAGCAATCCCCGCACAGACACCCTCCCTGACAACATCCACATCGCAAGGGAAGGTCCTGAAATATCAATTCGTACCATCTTTCTGCCTAACGTCCAGGATGCGCCTTTCCCGCTCCTTCTTTGTCTGGAAGCACGCGCCAGGTGCGGTCATGTCTGTCGTCTTCGACTCACAGGCCGTCAACTGATTCGTTCTCAGGTTTAAGGCTTCTTAGAGACTTGTACTGCTCTCTGAGTTTGTCGAGCAAGTCATAGCGCGCGCCCCCAACACGGATAGCGACTCGCATCAGCCTTAGGTGCAGAACTGCGACGACCTATCGTCGATGGAACCGTTGGCGATTGCGGTTGGGGCATTCCTCCGCGCGCGCGCTGTTGCAGCCGAACCGTTCGGGTCCGACAGCATGACAAACTTAGTCGACAGCGCCATACTCATCGCCGCCATCGGCGCGGCGATCCTGGCCTACGGCGTGAGTTCTTTCAAGTCGAAGAGCGAAGCCAGCACAGAATCCAAACCCTGACCATTGCTGGTCATTCAGATTATACCATGAACAAAAGGCTGATTTGCAAGGCCCTTCCAGCCTCAGGCAATGCCGGTCAGGAAGGTGGCAGCCGACGACCTCCACAAGCTGAGCGTCTTCATCCTTGAGGCTTGGCGGGAAGCCGGCCCGGGTGCTCTGGGATTCGCAGGAGCGACCGATGAAGTCATACTGGAACTCGCGTCTGAGCAGACCCTGAAGGCAATGCTTGTGAATCCAGTCCTCCAGATCTTCGTCGCCGAAGATGCAGGTGAGATTGTGGGTTTCTCAAGTCTGAAGAGGGTTGACTCTGGTACGGTGGAACTGTCTGGGATTGTCGTGCTGCAGAATCTGGTCGGAAGGGGACTGGGCACAGAGCTGTTAGAGTTAGCAAGGGAGTCCGCTACCAAGGAAGGCTACCTCAAGATGGTGGTCAAGACTGAGGTAATCAACGACAGGGCAGTCGCGTTCTACAAGAAGCTGGGCTTCTTCGAAGCCGCCAAGATCACAGAGGACGTGGAGGGAACAGAGGTCAGACTGATGATCTTGGAGAGGAGTCTCCCCTAGTCGAATTCTCATTCCATGGGAGGTCGATTGAGAACACTTCAATTGGGAAGTCCACGTTCTTCACCTCTCTCTTTCCAACTTCGCTCAGGTGATTCCCTAACTTGTTCCAGACCTGATCGAACACTTGACGAGTGATGCAGACTCCACCAGGCTCGGCTATTGCGTAGACCCTGCTTCCGATGTTCACGGCGTCGCCGAGAATGTCGCTGCCCTTCCTTTCGATGTCTCCAATATGGATTCCGACGCGCACAAGCAATCTGTCCGCCTCACCCACGTTCCGATTCCTTTCATGCAATCTCCTTTGCATCTCTATCGCGCACTGCGATGCTTCTAGGGCGCTCGAGAACTCCACCAGGAACGCGTCGCCCACTGTCTTGACCTCTCTTCCATGGAACCTGGGCAGCACCTCCCTGGTGACCGCCCGATACTCCTCGAGGAGCTCGAGGGCATGCCGCTCGTTCCTTTGTGTCAATGCAGTGTAATCGGCAAGGTCCGCGAACATTATAGCAGCAAGACCTCTTGTCGGAGTCTGGTCAAAGGCCTCCAGGTAGCCATTCATCTTCCAGTAGGTATCGAGGAACTCCAATCCCCGAGGCGTGGCAGAGTAGGTGGTTTCGTCCTCGCTTGTCGTCTTTCTAAGCAGCCCGAAGGCAGTCAAGTCATCGATCATCACTCGAAGTCGGTCCAGAGGAACTCCAACTCCGTAGGACACCCTCGTAATCCTCCCACCTCCTGGATTCCGGCGCACCACCTCAAGGATCGTCGCGTAGATGTCGGCCTTCGATCGCTTCGACGTCCGAGTACTCAATCCTCCATCCTCCCACCGGATTCGCCTAATCATCCTCCCTACAGCGGGAAGGGCGGAAGGCTTCCAGACTTCTGGGCTGGACTGAGGTGTATCACTCTGTCCCCCTCCCTGAGCTCCTTCGTGTAGACGAGCCCTCCGACAACACATGTGTCCCCGATGTCAGCGCTCTCAGCGTAGACCTTACCCAACCTGGACCCTCCCTCTGCTTCGAGCCGCGAGCAGTACACGTCCTGGACTTGGGCCCGCTTGCCTATGTGCACCACGCGTCCGACGAGGTTGCCGATGCAACTGGCGCCCTTGCCAATCTCTATCGTGTCTGCCTTGAGCCCTTGGGCGGTCTCCACTCGACCGCCGATTTCGACTGAGCCTGAAAGAAGGCCCTTCGCGGCCCTAAGGATCCCGCCGACTTCCACATCGGCCCCGGAAAGGACTCCTCCTATCTCCGCAAGCCCGCCTACCTCAAGGGTAGCCGTAAGCGCAAGGTCTCCTGAGACTCTGATCTTCCCGCCGATTTCGGCCATTCTCCCTGAGAGATTCCCCTCTACGACTGCCAGTCCGCCGACCTCCATCTCCTCGCAGTCCAGGTCTCCCTTCGACTGCAGCTTCGCGCCCACCTCGATCTTCTTGCCCTTCCCGCCGCTCAGTTCGACGCTGCCACCTGTCTCAAGTCTGTCGAACCTCAGTTCCTTCCGCGAGGTGAATCGTCCTCCAACGTCGATCGCTCCGGTGACCTCGCCTCCCCCGACTTCGACGCTGCCACCCACGTCGAGATCCTTCAGTTTCAGCTCACCAAGCGCCTCGAAGGAGCCCCCTACGTCCACAGACTCCGCGACAACGTCGCCCTGAACCTCGAGTGAACCGCCGACATCCACCTTCTGGGTCTCCAACGACATCCCGACGGAGAGCCTCCCGCCGACGTCTACTCTCTTCGCCTTGACATTGCCCCTAGTGTACAGGGCTTCTTCGACATCGATGTCTTCATGGACTGTCAGACTCCCGTTGACTCGGACGAGCCCATCCCTGGATTTTAGCGAGCCACACTCGAAGTCGCAGTCCACCTCAACGCTTCCTTCGAAGAACGCTGTCCCTGTCACGAAGACTAGAGACCCTTCAGATGCCCTGATGAGCGCGTGGTTCCTGGCCTCCATGTCTCCCTCCACTCTGCCCAGATTCACCATTTCTCCTTCGCGGACAACCCTCTTTTCCATAGACTCGGGTTGGTGCACCTCTAGTAATATAGTTGGCTCACGAAATGTAATCACTTTATGTTCTGTCGCATCCTTGTTGCTGAAAGGGGGGTCCTCTCGGGGCAGTTAGACACATGCGCGACATCGGGCGGGCGAGTGCCAAGCAGTGCAGCTCCCGGATAGTGAATGCCCACGGAGCGTCGCAGACAGGACCTCCAGTTTCGCTGATTGAGTTTGAAGCACACCGCGAGGACACTCCATAAATAGGCAGGTCAATCTCCACTACCACAGTAGCTCATCTTGAACTCTAAGGAAAGGCGTGAGCTAATCTCGAAGTCCCCAATATCGTTAGGTTATCTCAAACGTTTCAACACATACGCAGGACTCTTGCATCTTGTTCAGGGTATGGCGATGCTAGCTCTTGGGCTAAAGCTGGCCTGGAGCCGAGATATCTACACTTTCTACTTGAGGATTATCAGCACAAATCCACCGTTCAAGGTCGCGCCCAACCCCCGGGTGTTGTTCACCGTAAGCAATCTGGGAGCAATCCTCGCGTCCTTTCTCCTGATCTCTGCCATAGCTCACTTAACGATCGCCTTCCTCAAGAACAAGAAGTACAACGAGAACCTTGCGAAAGGCATGAATCCCTATCGTTGGTATGAATACGCTTTTTCCAGCTCGATAATGATTGCGCTGATAGCTTTGTTCTTGGGCGTTTGGGACTTCTGGTCTCTGGTCATGATCTTCACTCTAAACGCGATGATGATCATGTTCGGGTACCTGATGGAGAAGGTCAACCAGTGGACCGAGAAGACTGACTGGTCAGCCTTCATCCTCGGGTGTATATCGGGCGCGATTCCATGGCTCGTCCTGATTGCGAATTTCATTGGTCTGGCCACTTCGACTGACCTGAAACCTCCAACATTCGTTTATCTGATCGTTGTCATCTACTTCGTCCTCTTCAACAGTTTTGCTGTCAACATGGTTCTGCAGTACAAGGGTGTCGGGCGGTGGAAGGACTACCTCTACGGTGAACGAATGTACATCGTCTTGAGCCTCATTGCGAAAAGCGTTCTCGCCTGGATTGTGTTTGTGGGGATATTCGCGCCTTTCTAGAAGACCTTAGTCGCTCTAATCATGAGTCTGTGGGGGCACAGAAAACGACAATAAAGTTCCTTTAGCTAAACAGAGTTCTTTTCGAGGCTGATTTGATGCCGCGGGTCGGATTTGAGCCGACGACACTCCGGTCTTCAGCCGGATGCTCTCCCAGGCTGAGCTACCGCGGCACCGAGGCCCGCGGACAAGAGTTCTCGCTTAAGCGTTTCGAAACGTAGGTCAGTTCAGTGCCAAGGGAAGGCCCGTCTAGTCCTCTCTCCACTTGAAGAACCTCACTGCCAGGGCGAAGATGACGACCGAGATTGCGAGGAGGACGCCCAGGTCGACCAGGGCCGCTCCGAGGTTCCCGTAGATCATGACGTTCGTCAACCCGTCTATGACGTAGTAGAGCGGGAGCACGTGGGCGATGCTCTGCAGGTACGCCGGCATCGCGGAGACTGGGAAGAAGGTCCCTGAGAGGAACATCATCGGGAAGGTGATTAGGTTGCCTACGACCGCGGCCGACTCGGGCGAGTTGGAGGACGTCCCGACCAGCATCCCCAGGGACACGAAGAGCAGAGGCCCCACCAGTAGGAACGGCACGACGCTCAGTGAGAGCGTGATGTGGGCCCCGAAGAGCAGGACCCCGGTGGCGACCATGAGTCCGAACGAGGCCAGCGTGATGACCATGTACCACATGATCTTCGAGATCAGCCATTCAGTCCTCGTAAGCGGCGTCAGCGAGAGGGCCTTGAAGACCTTGTCCCGCTTGTAGGTGGAGCTGATGTTGACCAGGGCGAACATCGGGCTCGTCAGCACTGAGAACCCGATTAGCCCAGGCACCAGGTAATCGATTTCCTTGTAGGACGAAGACGCGACGGTCAGCGACTGGATTCCCAGGATGGGAACGCCCCCCACTCGCACAAGGTTAAACGAATTCACGACGGAGGCCGTTATCTCTTTCACGATACCGCTTGTCGTCGACGCCGGGTTGCCGTAGACGGTGACGTTGACAGGCCTACCCGGGTGGCCCAAGTCGGCGGTGAAGTTGATGGGGATAACGATGCCGTCCGAGGCGGAGTGCGAAAGGAGGTACTGGGAGAAGTTTTGACTAGCCGGGACAGGGACCAGCGTTATCGCTGTCGTGCTGTTGAGCGCGCTGATGAACTGGATGCTGGCCGGGCCCCCATCATGGTTCTGGACGTACACGGTCGTCGCGCCGCCGTTGCCCGAGAAGATGGCTCCGAAGAGCAGGATCAGTATGATTGGAAAGACGAGAGCGAAGAAGATGCCCATCTTGCCGCGGATGAACCCATGGGAGAAGATTGAAAGGTCAGCGAGTGCCCTCTTCATGCTAAACATCGGCGCTCATCTCCTCTCCTCGGTGCCGTCGCCGCCTTCGACCATCGGCTCGCCGACCATCCTGATGAAGATGTCCTCTAGGCTGTCGCGCTTGGTCATCAGGTCGGACCACGCCGCCCCCGACTCTGCGATCGCGCCGAGCGCCATCAGCGCATCGTTCTTCTGCTCCAGAATGATGGCGACCTTCCCAGAAGAGTATTCCACCTTGAGCTTAGTGTTCTGCCTGAGGTATCCGGCCAGCTCTTCGCCGGCGCGCACAGTCAGCCTCTCCCCGGAGCCGTGCTTCGCGACTATCTCTTCGGGAGTCCCGTGGGCGATGATCTTGCCGTGGTTCATTATTGCGACCCGGTCGGCGAGCTCCTCGGCCTCCTCGAGATAGTGCGTCGTCAGCAGGACCCCTCTTCCTTGCTTCCTGAGGTTCCGAATCACCTCCCAAACCGCCCTCCTCGCCTGGGGGTCCAGGCCCGTCGTCGGCTCGTCCAGGAAGACCAGCTCCGGGTCGTTCACGAGCGACAGCGCCATCCCCATCTTCTGTTTCTGGCCGCCGGAGAGGCGCATGAAGTAGATGTCGGCCGCGTCTTCGAGTATGACCTCCTTCAGGATTTGGTCCGCGTCCACGCGGGTCCCGAAGAGCACCGAGTAGTACTTGATGGCCTCCCTGGGCGTCGGATAGTCGAGGAACTTGAAGCCCTGCGGTATTACTCCGATCTTCCTGTGCAGGTCGTATCCCTTCGCCCAGGGGTCGAGGCCCAGCACGCTCACGTGGCCGCCGTCCTTATTCCTGAGTCCTTCGAGTATCTCGATTGTGGTCGTCTTACCTGCCCCGTTCGGACCCAGCAGGGAGAAGACCTCTCCGTTTTCGACCGTGAATGAGATGCCGTCCACTGCGTGAAGGCTCCCGTATGACTTTGCGAGCGAATCGACTACTACCGCGCTGCCAGTTGCCAATTGCCTTCCCTGGTCCTCCCTGCGGTGGCCCCTGTCAACTAAGAGATAACCTCAACGGCGTTCGCCAGCTTGGGAAGGAGAGCCGACTTGGTCTCTTCTTCAGGAAGAGCCGTCATCTTCGGCGCCGTGAGCTCGAGCAAGCTCGCGACGACTGCGGTACCGCTGGTCTTGGTGGGCACCACACTGCTGGGCGCGTTCGGCGGCGCCATGATGAGCGTAGGTGCGCTCTTCTCGGTCTCCGGTTCCGACGAGTCGGGGATCCTCGGTACGGCCCGTCTCTCCTACGCCCTCTCCGTCGACGGCCTCTTCCCGAGTGCCTTCGCGAAGGTCCACAAGAAGTGCGGAACGCCGTACGTCGCCCTGCTCATACAGGGGGCGATCGCGTTTGTCCTTTCTGCCTTCTCGGGCCTCACGAGCCTGATTTCGTTCTCGGTCCTGAACCTCTCCTTCTCTTTCCTGCTGGTTTCAATCTCTTTCATTTTCCTGAAAAAGGACAAGGAGAAGGGACTCCACGGCCAGAGCATCCTGCCGTGGCTCGGGATTGCCATCTGCCTCTTCCTGCTCTACTCGACTTCGCTTCAGGACAAGATCATGGGGTCTGTCGTCATCCTGGCAGGAGTCCCCATCTACGCTTACTTCTCGCCGAAGAACGACTTGGCAGAATTGAAGGAGGGCTTCCTTTCGGCACCTGAGGTCACCAGAAGGTACCTAGAGAGGACAGATCGTTTACTGGGAAGGCTGGTGAAACTGATCCGCCGCGCTTTCAGAGCCTAAAGGGCATCAAGGCCTAAACAGGCCTAGAACATCCCCTGCCGCACCCGATCCAGATCTAGTCGTGGTACTTCTTCTCGCCCGCGCGGATGGCCACAACCAGCCAGTTCTCCCTCGGCGGGAGCGGGCAAACGTAGGCGTCGCTGTACGCGCAGTAGGGGTTGTATGCAAAGTTGAAGTCGACGGCGTACCTGTCATCATGCTCGACCTCAAGGTCCAGGTACCGCGCCGCGCCGTAGCTCTCCCCTCCCGACGTGGAGTCCCTGAACGGCACGAAGATGCTGGGGTCCTCCCTCTCGGCGGACTGGTAGGCGCTGAGCCGCACAGTCTTTCCCCCAATCGAGAGTTCGAAGTAGCCGATGCTGTTGAAGAGCTGGCGCGTTCCCTTGCTGGTCGTCATGATGACGCTCCCCGGGACGGGAATCCGGTGGAGCTCAGTCTCGAACCGGAACTCGGGGTCAGGCTCGAAGTACTTCAGGCCGGTGAACTCCCCGGGACCGATCGGCGAATCGCTGTCGCTCCTGAAGAGAAGGTCCTTCCGTTCTCTGGCCCTCATCAGGGCCCGTCTCCAGGTCTCGACATCCTCGGGCTTCATCTAGCATCGCGAAACCTGCGCGAAGGCGGACGACCCACCAGCAGTCAGACTCCGATGCCGTCTGGTCTCAGCTTCTTGGTCCACTCCACCAGCGCGTAGAGCAGGTCCCGCAGCCTCCCTCTGACTTTCTCGTCCGTGAGGTTCGAAGCGGGGTCGAACTTCTCGTGGGCCCCAGCCACGAGCAACTGCGGCTGGTTGATGGGGTACATGTTTAGATCCACCATGATCTGCCTGAGGTGCATCTGCGCCCTCACTCCGCCCCTCGGTCCCGTGGACGCGCTCATGATCGCCGCCGGCTTCCCGTCCCAAGAGTTGTCGGTCTCGGGTCGGTCCCCCCACTCGATTGCGTTCTTCAGCAGCGCTGGTACCGAGTAGTTGTGCTCGGGTGTTGAGAAGAGGACGGCGTCCGCCTTCCTGATTTCTTCCTTGAATTCACGGACTACCCTGGGAAGTTCGGCCTCCAGGTCCTGGTTGAAGAGCGGCAGGCCGGAGACGTCGAAGGTCTCCAGCACCACCCCGGGCGGCACCAGCTTCTTCGCCGCTTCGAGAAGGGCGGTATTGAAGGAATTCTTCCGCGCGCTTCCTGAGATCCCCAGAATCCTCAGGGTTCCGCTCCTTGAGTCGGGCCTCCTCTCGAGCATCTCGACGGCCGTATCCAATCCCTCCAGCAGCTAGAAGAAAGCATCTCGATATCAACTTAACCTCCCTGTGCTGCTTCCCGGACTCGTCAGTCCAGAGCCCTGAAGATCAGCGCCATTATTGCGCCCGCCCCCAAAGCGCCTCCGACCGCTGCCCCCTCGAGTCCCCCGACTCCAGAAGCCGTGAGCAAGAACCCGTAAGCGCCGCCGAAAAAGGCGCCCAGGACGCCCACCGTCCCGGCCAGATAGGCGGCATTGATCCCGATGGTATTGTCGATTATGACATTGGCCGATTTCCCGAGGGACCGCGCGATGGTCTCCCTGGCGATCTTGTCAACTTCGCGCACCACCTTGTTCGACTTCGTAAAGGGAAAGTACTTCGCAAAGTCATTCACTCCGGGCAGAAGCTCAGTCCTCACGCTCACCTCGCACTCCTCCTCGAGGCCCTCTGCCCAGTCCTTGACCTGCAGGACGTTGAACTCGGCCCCGAAGTGGACGTTCTCGACGAAGATCCTGCCCAGCAGCGTCCCCCTGCTATCGACCCTGGCGTCGGCCTCCAGGTCGAGCTTCAGCCGGGCCTTCAGAGCGTCTCTTAGTTCGCTCATCATCTGCCTGTGCCTCTCCGGCACGTTTACCCAGGCGAGCATCTCCTTGACCCTCGCCAAGGCCGCGAATCTTCACGAGACTTGAGTGTTTTCCCGAATGCAAGTCCTTATCATTTCATAACCACAACACCATGGCTCTCATGAAGGCAGACAAAGAAGACCAGCGGCTCGCCTTCGTCGTCCAGAAACACAAGGCCACCACCCTGCACTACGACTTCCGGCTCGAGGTCGGGGGGGTGATGCCGTCTTGGTCCATCCCCAGGGGCCCCTCGCTCGAGAGCGGCGTGCGGCGACTGGCGATGCCGACCTCCAACCACGATCTAGATTACCGCCATTTCGAAGGGGTCATCCCAGGCGGCAGGTTCGGGGCAGGGCCTGTAATGATCTGGGACGAGGGGACCTACAGCCCCGAGGTCGAGGTGAGCGAGGGAGTGAGGAGGGAGGTCATTGCAAGAGAGGAGGCCGAGGAGGTGGCGAAGGCGGGCATGAAGGAGGGGAACCTGAAGTTCCGCCTTTACGGGAAGAAGCTGCAGGGTTCCTTTGCGCTCATCAGGACGGCAGGCTTCAGGGGCAAAGAATCCTGGCTGCTGATCAAGCACAAAGACGAATGCTCCAGGCAGGGGTACGACGCCAAGGACTACGACTTTTCTGCTGTCAGCAACCGGACCCTGGCGCAGATTGCCGGCCAGACCGAGTTCGGACCCCCTGAGACCCCGCAGAAGACAGATGGAGAATCCCGACCTCCGCGGCCAGGAACAAGAAGAGACTGAGCAGCTGCCTGCTGCCCGGGCCTATCTGTCTGCCTATCGCAGGCTGCTCTCAGTGTCGTCGTGAATGACCTGTCGCAGGGCCTCCAGCGGCACCGCCCCATTGCAGAGCAGAGTGTCGTGGAACTTCCGCACGTCGAACCGCCCGCCCAGCCGCGCCTTCGCCTCATCGCGGAGCCGCATCATCTCCAGCTGCCCAGTCTTGTAGGCGAGGGCCTGGCCCGGCCACGTGATGTACCTGTCCACCTCGTTCACGATGTTGTTCTTCGCCAGCGCGGAGTTCTCAAGCATGAAATCAATCGCCCGCGACCTCGTCCAGCCCTTGGCATGCATGCCTGTGTCCACCACCAGTCGGCACGCCCGCCACGAATCGTACGACAAGACGCCGATCCGGTCGAGGTTTGAGGAGTAGAGCCCCATCTCTTCGGAGAGCCGCTCAGTGTACAGGCCCCACCCCTCCACGAAGGCGGTCACGCCGCTGTGCTTCCGAAACTCGGGGATGCCTTCGAGCTCCTGGGCGATCGCGATCTGCAGGTGGTGACCCGGGATCGACTCGTGGTATGCGAGCACTTCGGCCTCGTAACGTGGCCGCGTCTCAGGGGCGGAGGTGTTGATGTAGTACTGCCCGGGCCTCGAGCCGTCCGCCGCCGGTTGCCGATAGTAGGCGATCGTGGAGTGCTTCTCCTCGTGCTCCTCCATCCGGACGACCTCGCAGTCGGCCTTCGGGAGGCGGCCGAACCACTTCGCAATCGCGGCCTTGGCCTTCGAGAGGGCGGCTTCAGCCTTGGCTGCCACCTCATCCCTGCTGGCGAAATACAGCGTCGGGTCGGTCCGGAGTCTGTGCAGGATCTGCTTCCTGTCGCGCGTGCCGAAGACCTTCTCGCCAAGCTCCACCATTTCCCCGTTGATCCTTGCCACCTCCCTCAGGCCCGTCCGATGCAGCTCATCGGGGGTGAGGTCGAGCGAGGTGTGGACGCGGATCAGCCGGGAGTAGGCCTCAAGACCATCGGGGACGTAGAGTATCCCCGGCTTGTCTTGGGGACGGGCCCGAGGCAGCACCTCAGACTTCAGAAATGCCAGATATCGGACGTACGCGGGCCGGATGGATACTCGCACGGCGGCCCGAAGCCCCCGCTTGAACCTGACGCGGTCGGCCTCCGGCCAGTCCTCGTGCGCGACTGCGGTCGGGCGCATGAAGGCCCACTCCTCATCGGGCTTTGCGAGGAAGCCCTCGGTCTCGTCGATGACCTTCTCCACCCCGGCACTGACCGCAATCTTTCCTTCCTCCGCCCCGCGCCTGATGTTCGCCATGTGGTCGTCGAGGAACCGACCGATGGAACGCCAGCGCTCGACCATGGCGCGGCCCTCCTCTGCTGTGCGAACTGGCTGGAACGACTCGATGTTCAGGAACTGGACCTGGGGCCCATCTAGGGGGTCGACCGTCCATTCGTCAAGACCACAGGAAATGTAATCGAGCTGGGCCCGCACGTCGACCAGAAGGGCCGTCAGCGTCAGCCTGTTCAAATCGGAAAGGGATTCCCCACGGATGCTTCTGCAACGCTGCAGTATCAACTCGTACTGTTTCCTGACGCGAAGGCGGCCCCGCGGGGTGACGTCCCGGAGCCGGTCGTCGAACCGCCGGTCCCCGATCACAGTGGCGAAGAGCGGTTCGTCTTCCAGCCGCGTCTCCCAGTACTCCTTCGCTAGGGACGACAAGGTCGCGCTAGGTTTCGCTGGCAAGCTCATTTCACCTGACCCCACGTGAGATGTCTGACTGGCCCATCGATTATTATGCCTTGGCATCGAGCATGCCTCCATTCGTCGAAACCATCCTTGCTGCGATGAATCGACTGTCAGGGAAGGCGTCAGATTAATAGCTGACAGGCATGGCGAGCCACCTAGTGACTTGATATGGGCAAGAAAGCACGACAGATCGTCAAGGCTGATGTGAACAAAGTACTCAAGGACCTTACCACGGCGTACTCAGACGAATGGTTGGCGCACTACCAGTACTGGCTCACAGCAAAATGGATCAAAGGGTTGGACGCAGACACGCTGATACCCGTGCTCGAAGAGCAATCACTCGATGAACTCGGGCACGCAAAGAAGTTGGCAGGGAGAATCATCCAGCTCGGTGGGACGCCTGTCATGCATCCCTCCCAGCTGATTGAAAAGTGTGGGTGTGGCTACAAAGAGCCGCCGAAAGACCCCACAAACCTCAAGCAAGTCATACAGGACGTGCTTGCGGCTGAAGCCTGCGCGATTGAGTTCTACAGCAAGATGGCCGAGAAGTACAGGGCATCTGATGTCGTAACTCATGAAATATTCGAGGATCTTCTGAAGGACGAGGTCGACGATGAAGAACAGTGGGAACGGTTCCTCGCAGGGCTCTAGCGTATCAGTCCGATCCGATTGCTATTCTCCTTGAGTTGGAATCCATCAGTGTCCAGACGCCATCTTTCGAGACATAAGCCTCAGGTATGGCCATCACCCGCGAGTGATACACCCATCAGAATCACCCGTAGATGATACAGAACCCTGCAAGCTAGTGAGTTTCGCGTTCTTGGAAAAGCGGGTCTGCTGAACGCATGTCCGGGGGTTCAAAACACCCACGGCAACTACAGCGCTCTGCCCAGGGCTATAAGTGACGTCCTGAGCAAGCTTGTGGTAGCGGCCTGTGGGCAAGTGGCGTACAGTTGGCATGAAGCTGACAGACGATCAGGTCGCAGGGCTGAACCTACGCCTTCAGCAGCTTGGCTTCGAGACGATGGGCGACTATGCGCGAGCCCTCACAGACGGCGTTGTGGGCAACGAGCAGCTAGTGGGCACACTCGCAGATGGTATCGCGGACAGGATTGTTGTCAAAATGACAACCAACCTGACCCAGCAACGGTTGCAGCCCCAAGCAATGAAGAGCGTGCGGTCGCCGGGATTTGAACCCGGGTTACAAGCTTGGAGGGCTTGTGTCCTAGACCAGGTTATCCTCTCAATGAGATCTGGACGACGACCGCACGAAGTCTGGACCCGCTCTGACTCCTTTTAATCGTTGGTTCGTGCCGCGGCCTTCTCGACCTCGTAGACGATTCTCGAGGCAACCACGTGAGCTTCTAGTGGCCTTTCGTGTATCCTAACGAGCTCGTCCACGAGCGCGAGGGTCTCCTGGGAAAAGTGCCCGTGAGGGAAGCCTCCCACGATTACGCACGGGTTCTTCACTGCTGCAATCGCCTTCGCCAACTCCTCCGGCACGGTCTGCCGACCCTGCACCGACAGGCCGAAGACCCTGTCAGGAGAGATTGTCCTTCGCAGCAGCTCCCCGATCTCGGCCCCGTACGCCTTCACAAGTCCTTCGTCTGACCTCTCCGAGAGCAGCTTCTCGACCAGTCCCCTGAACCTAAAGTAGCTCTTGGGGATTCTGGTCTTCTCGGCCAGCTCGAGGACCAGGTCCTGGCTCGTGTGGACGAAGACCCTTACAGAACCGCCCAGGTACAGAGGCGTCCCGGTCACGCTCAGCAGCGCCGCATGGACAAGGTCGGGCCGTCCCCTCTTCTCCGAGTCCCTGAGCCTCGCCATAGCGGAGTGGTGGAGGCTCCTGTCGAGGAGGATGCGCGACGCGTCAACTCCCCTTCTCCTCGAATCGCTGGCCACCGCTGGGCTTCTTAGGATCTCCTTAGGCACGAGCTCGAGCGCGGACTCTGCCAGGACGAAGTTGAGCTTCACGGGGAGGCGGACCCGACGGCTATGGTTAAGACCTTTGGCAGAAGCCTTCCTGGCGTGAAGACGCGGAAGGCCGCCCGGGAGGAGGCAACAGCGCTCGTCAGGCTGCTCACTGAATCTTCTGTCACCCTCGCCCGGAAGGACCTCGGGATGGCGAAGGAACAGGCTGCCCTGGCCCGGAGGGTCAGGCTCAGGTTCAACGTCAGGCTCGACCCCTCGCTGAAGAGATACACCTGCCGCGGCTGCAAGAGCCTTATCGTGCCCGGCGTCAACGCCCGCGTCCGGTTGGGGCACGGCAAACCGACAGTGATCCGCATCACATGCTCCGAATGTGGATGCGTAAATCGGAAAATCCTGAGGAGGCCTTATATACGCTCGGGCAAGGTCGGGAAATCCGATTCGTGAGACCTAATGGTGAATGCCCGCGATGTCCCCTCGGACAAGCTCATCGGCGTTTTGGCCGAGCAGGTCAAGAGTCTGCCCGGCATGAAGGAGCCTGAGTGGGCCCACTTCGTAAAGACAGGTTCTCACGCCGAACGGCTCCCTGAGAGCCCCGACTGGTGGTACACCAGGGCCGCATCACTCCTGAGAAAACTCTACCTCCACGGCCCCGTCGGCCTCAGCGACCTCGAGCGCGCCTACGGAGGGTCCAAGGCGCTGGCATACTTCCCCAAGCACCACAGGGACGCAGCAGGGTCCCCGATCAGGAAGGCCCTGAAGCAGCTGGAAGAGGCTGAGCTGGTAGCCAAGACGCCGAAGGGCAGGATACTCACCCCGAAGGGCCGCGCCATGCTCGACAAGGCCAGCAGGGAGATCTTCGTAACCATCAGTGAGGCAGACAAATCACTGGCGAGGTACGGCTAGTGATGTCCGAGCCGCCGCAGAGGTCTGCAGACCGGGAGGTCGCAGAGAAGAAGGTGATAAGGGAGGGAGTCCTCAGGATGGCCCTGACCTCAGAAGCAAGGCAGAGGCTCGCCAACGTCAAGATGGTCAAACCCGAGCTCGCTTCGTCCATCGAGGAATACGTGATACAGCTCGCTTCTAGCGGAAGGCTCAAGAGTGTCCTCGACGACGAGCAAGTGAAGCAAATGCTGTTGGCGCTCCAGGGGAAGAAGCGCGAGATCAAGATCAGGAGGGCGTAGAATGGCAAGAGTCAAGGACACTTCGAAGAAGAACCGGCTGCTGAAGGAGGGTAGGAGGGGAAGGTCCGTCCCCACCTGGATCATCGCAAGGACCAACAGGAACGTCAGGACCAACCCGCAGAAGAGGAGCTGGAGGAAGCGCAAGCTGAAGCTCAAGTGATAGGCGATGTCGGAAGCGAAAGAGAAGGTCGAACCCCTTACTAGGACCTACATGGTCCCGCTCGGCGTGGCCTTCGAGGCCCCACCATACAGGAGGTCCAAGGTCGCGATACGGATAATCAGGGAATTCACCACTCGACACATGAAAGCGACCGAGGTCACCATAGCAGAGGAGGTCAACAAGCAGATCTGGTCCCGAGGAATCAAGAACCCGCCGAGGCGGATCAGGCTTGACATGGAGAGGGACGAGGACGGAATAGTATCCGTGAAACTCCCTCCAAAGTCAGAACAAGTGTAATCAATGGGTCTCCATCTGGTCGACATCTACCGGAGCCCCAACATAGGCGTCTTCCTGAAAGCCAACGACAGGTTCATCCTGGTGCCCAAGGGCCTGGCCCAGACGAAGTGTGAGAAGCTTTCGAGCAGTCTCGAGGTTTCAGCCGTCCCGACCTCGATAGCAGAGTCCCGGCTCCTCGGCCCACTCGTCTCAATGAACAACAGCGGCATATTAGTCTCCAGACTGGCGGAATCCACCGAGCTGATGGAGATCAAGTCGGCGACCGGGATGAACATCTCGAGGCTCGAGTCGAGATTCACAGCCGTAGGCAACCTTGTGGCGGCCAACGACAAATTTGCAATCGTGTCGCCGGTCCTCGATGCGACCGCGGTCTCGCAGGTGAAGGACGTGCTGGGGACCGAGGTGGAGCGGATGCCGATCGGGGAGTACACACAGGTCGGGTCGCTCATCGTAGCGACCAACAGGGGTGCGGCAGTCTATCCTGGACTCAGTGAGCAAGAAGTGGGCAGGATCGGGAGCCTGTTTGGGGTCGAAGCCCGTCCGACATCTGTCAACCGCGGCGTCCCATACGTGGCCTCGGGCGTAGTCGCGAACTCAACGAACGCGGTGGTGGGCAGCCAGACGACCGGACCCGAGCTTGTCTTTATAACAAGGGCGCTGAGCGTCTGAAAAATTCAGGTCATTCTCAATGAGCAAACAGTCGACCGAGGAAGAGACAATTAACGCGCTGATAGTCGAAATCAGGGTCCTCGAGAGCACCTACAACGAGCTGACCGCCCGCCAGAACCTCCTAGAGCGGGCCCTCGTGGAGAACCGAGCGGCCCTCGACGCCCTCAACGGGCTCGGGGACAAACCGACGCAGGAGGTCCTAATGCAGATTGGCGGAGGGGCGATGCTCCGCTCCCCGCCCCCGTCCACTGACAAGGTCCTCGTAGGCGTCGGCGCCAGTATCGTGATCGAGAAGCCCAAGGCTGAGGCTGTCGCACTCCTCGAAGGCAGGAGCAGGGATGTCGAGAAGACGGTCATGTCGATCGCGGGCCAGAGGAACGAGCTCGCCCAGAGGCTCAATTCGGACCGGCAGGCCCTCAACTCCCTCGTATCGCGCCAGAGCGAGGAGTGACCCGCCCTTGTTCGACAGGCTGAAGCAAGCCTTCTCGGCGGTCACGAGCGCAGTCCGCGAAAAGGAGCTTACTGAGGCGCAGCTTGACGGCGTCGTCTTCAACTTCCAGCTTTCACTTATCGAGAGCGACGTGGCCCAGAGCGTAGCTGAGGCCCTGACCCACGAGGTCCAGAGGAGCCTCATCGGGACCAAGGTCGACCGGTCGGCCGACCCCTCAGAAGTCGTCGGGGAACACCTAGCAACGATGCTCGAAGCGGCGTTCGCGAAGGCGGGAAAGGTCAACCTCCTCGAGAACATCAGAGAGAAGAAGAGCGCGGGTGAGCCGTACGTGATTCTCTTCCTCGGGATAAACGGAACTGGGAAGACGACCACCATCTCGAAGGTCGCCAGCTACCTGAAGAAGAACGACGTCTCGGTGGTCTGGGCGGCGGGCGACACTCACAGGCCCGGAGCAATCGAGCAGCTGACCGAGCACGCAGACAGGCTCTCGATGAAGGTCGTTTCTCAGAGGTATGGGGCCGACCCGGCAGCTGTCGGGAGGGACGGAGTTCTGTACGCAAAGGCGCACCATGTCGACTGCCTTCTGATCGATTCGGCTGGGAGGATGCAGACCAACCAGAACCTGATGGAGGAGATGTCCAAGATAGCAAGGGTGGTCAAGCCCGACTTCAAGATGTTCATCGCTGACGCCCTGACTGGGAACGATGCAGTTTCGCAGGCGGAGCTCTTCAACCAGCACGTCGGGTTCGACGGAGTCATTCTCACCAAGGCCGACGCCGATGTGAGGGGAGGGGCCGCATTGTCGGTCGTCTACTCCACAGGAAAGCCAATCCTCTTTCTGGGCGTTGGCCAGGGCTACGACGACCTAGTCCCCTTCGACACGCAGAAGTTCTTGGGTTCTCTCCTGAATGGGGATTAGTCCGGTCAGAGGGCGTCCCTAAGATTGGCCTTCTTCACTGCTTCAGCCTCCCGCATGTCGATGTCGATGGCGACGGAAGGCTTCTCCCGAAGAGGACGAGTTTGCCCGCCTCCTCCTCGCTTGCCTGGCAGTCCCTGTCCCTCGCAAAACCACCTTTGTCGTCGTTCATCTCGTAAACGGTGACTCTCAGACCCTAATTACCTCGAGACCGAACTGCGAAGCGAGCCCCTGAATCTTGTCCTTGTGCGCCCCCAGTCCCTTCCATTCTAGCACCGCATACTTCACGGGTGACGTCGTCCTCTCGAGCATCTGGCCCACCATCCTGTCGTCCACATACTCCAGGGCGTGCTTTGGCGCCACGAAGGACAGCGCCATGTCCTCCTCGACGACGAACTTCGTGAACTTCTTAGGGTAGTGAGTTCCACCGAAGCCGATAGCCACTTTGCTCCATATGGTCTTCTCCATCAGGCTCTCGAGGAGGGCCTCGCCGACTACGGCGGCAGCCTTCGCGTCGCCCCAGTACTTCTCGGAAGAACCGAGCTCGACGAAGAGAACCGGCTTGTGGAGGGATGTCGGCCCGTGGTGAGTTGCCTCCATAGTGATTTCATAACCGCCGAGCCTCTCCTTTCTTTTCGACAGTGAGATCAGATAGTTCTTGAGGAGGGACGGGTCCGACCTGCCCAATTCCTTCGCCGCCCCGCCGAGTTTCACGTCGTCCGAGAAGTTCCCGGCGGTGTGGGCCGTGAGCGACGCTATCCCGGACTCCGCGCTATGCCTCGAGAGGAAGATGTAGGCCTGCGGGTTGAAGAACTTGTCCAGGTCCGGAGGGAAGACGATCAGGCCTTCGAAGAACGCGAGCAGGAAAGGCCCCTTCTGGTAAACGGGCTTCCCCAGCAGGCTCACCCCAGTAGACTGGAACCCCTGCCCCTCGATCAGCGACTTTGCAAGGGTCGTGGAAGCCAAGTCGGTCGAGGAAGCTACGATCACGGTTGCCGGCCCGCCTTGGGGAGTCATGCAAAGTGTTCAGGCCTGTCCGATATTAACCCTGAACTATTGTCGTCGTGCTACATTCCGTTAAGGCATATTAACCACCGAAGCGGGTCGGACCAAAGCCGAAAATGGGTTTCAGGGACTTCCTTTCATCAGTCGCCGCGATATTCAGGCTCGCTCATAAGAGCGACAGGGACGAGTTTACTCTCTACCTCAAGTTGGTCTCCCTGGGCCTGGTTGTGGTCGGGGTCATCGGTTTTCTGATCAAGCTGATTGGGAACATCTTTTTCGGTTAGCCCACGGCGAGAGTAAGGTTATTAGCCCAACGGAAACTGGACTGCTCCCAAGGTAGCCGTTTTGAGCGATCAGGAAAGGACAGGCTCCATCTTCCCGGTCAAGACTACCGGAGGTCAGGAAAGGACAGTGGCCACCTTCGTTGCCAACAGGGCCATCCAGAAGAACAAACCGATTTATTCAGTTCTTGCGCTCGACACGTGGAAGGGGTACGTCCTCTTCGAGGCCCCGAACTCACAGGTCGTCGACGAGAGCATCCAAGGTTTCAAGCACGTCAGGAGCAAGATCCCCGGTATGATGCAGTATCAGGACATCGAGAAGTTTCTAGTCACGAAATCGATGGTCGCCGAGCTGAACGAGGGCGACACCGTGGAGATAGTGGCCGGTCCGTTCAAAGGCATGAGGGCTAAAGTCTCGAGGGTAGAACAGGCGAAACAGGAGATTGTCGTGGTCCTGATCGACACAGCATTCGCAATGCCGATCACCATTGATGGCAGCTACACGAAGCTCGTGGGGCGTGCCAAACCAGAGTCAGGCAGTGCCCCAGTCGCCTAAGTCCGCAGAGACATCCCAGTCCAGTGATTCCGTCTCGTTTCCCAGGGCGGCCTCTTCATTAGTTTCGCCGTTTCCCGCCCCTGAAGAAGGGACCCGCATTGAACCGAAGGGAACTTCCCCCAGGATAATCATCGAGATTCGACTAAAGCTTAGATACTCCATGCCTAAAGTGCCCGATTCCAAGGTAGCTCGGTTTGGGAGATAAGAAGGTCATCAACGCGCTGGTAACGGGAGGAGAGGCGAACGCAGGCCCTCCGCTCGGCCCGGCCCTGGGCCCCCTTGGCGTCAACGTTCTCGGGATAGTCAACGAAATCAACAAGCAAACGGGCGACTTCAAAGGGATGAGGGTCCCAGTCAAAGTCGAGGTCGACCAGGAGACCAAGCAGTTCACGATAACCGTGGGGACCCCGACGACAGCTGCCCTGGTGGTGAAGGAAGCGGGGATCGCGAAGGGGTCCGGAAAGCCCAACCTGGACCTCGTCGGCGACCTCACAATCGACAAGGTGGTCACCATAGCCAAGAACAAGATGGCCGGTTCGTATGCGAAGACGGTTCGCTCAGCTGTCAAAGAAGTGGTCGGAAGCTGCGTCAGCATCGGAGTCAAGATAGAGGGGAAGGACGCCAGGGAGTTCATGGGCGAAATCGAGGCAGGAAAATGGGACTCGAAGTTCGAGTAGGGTCTCTGACTTGACACAACTCTTTTATCGGCTTCTCGCAGGCTCGTTGAGGAATTCGTGAAGAGGACATGCTCTCGACTCAGCAGCTCGCCGAACTGGTCAAGAAAGGGAAGGGCCAATCAAAGGAAAGGAAGTTCACCCAGTCCATAGAGGTAATCCTGACTCTCAAGGAGGTCGACCCAAAAAAGACCGACCTCAACATTAACGAGATTGTCTACCTTCCGCACCCGACTGCCCGGCGGGCCAGAATCTGCTTCATCGGTTCCGGCGACCTTGCAGTAAGGGCGAAGAACGCGAAGGCTGACCTGGTAATCGACCCGTCACAGCTCGAAAACTACGCCGGAGGCAAGAAGGACGCGAAGAAGCTGGCCCGCTCCTACGACTTCTTTTTGGCAGACACGGCGCTGATGCCGAGAGTAGGCAAAATTCTTGGTCAGGCACTCGGTCCCAAGGGCAAGATACCGACCCCTGTCCCGCCCAACACGTCGGTCGAGGCGATGATCAATAGGATGAGGGCCGCCGTCCGTGTGAGGAGCAGGGGCTCGCTCGGGGTCATGGCCAAGGCTGGAGACAGCGATCTGACCGAGCCGAACCTGGCAGAGAACATCCAGGCCGTGGTCGCCGCAGTTGCGAAGAAGCTCCCGAACGGCGACAAGAACATCAAGACTGTGATGGTCAAGACGGCAATGGGTAAGCCGGCAAAGCAGGCGGTAGACTAGAATGAGCGAAACGATCCAGGTCCACCCTCCCAACCCGAGGAAGGCTGAGGCTGTCGAGAAGGTCTCGGAGTTCGCGAGGAAGTACCCGGTCCTCGCCGTGACCAGCCTTTCGAAGGTGAGGGCGAGCCAGCTGATGGCGGTCAGGAAGGCGCTACGGGGCCATGCCGAGGTCTTCGTGATCAAGAACACATTGGCCATACTCGGCCTGCAGAAGGCCGGAATCAAGAATGTCGACCAGCTGCTATCTCACCTGACCGGCCAGAATGCCCTGATCTTCTCCGCCTACGACCCGTTCAAACTCTTCCTTACGCTCGACAAGAACAAGGTCTACCTTCCCGCAAGGGCGGGCGACGTCGCCCCCGAGGACATAATGGTCCCGGCAGGAAACACGGGCCTTCCAGCCGGCCCGGTCCTGAGCGAGTTCAGGGAGGCGGGCATCCAGACCAAGATTGAGGGTGGCAGCATCTGGGTCAACAGGGATTCGGTCGCAGCGAAGAAGGGCGCCCTGATAACTCCGAAGCTGGCGAGCCTCCTCTCCAAGCTCAACATCAAACCAATCAAGGCGGGCCTGACGATCGCCCTCGCGTATGAGAACGGCCTCATCTACGCGGGAGAGCTCGTCGCGATTGACTTGGAAAAGTACAGGCAAGACCTCCTCGACGCCTACGCCTCTTCGCGGGGCCTAGCAATCGTTATCGGCTACGTGACAAAGGAGACCGCACCCGACATCCTCGCAAGGGCTTTCCGGGAAGCCATGAGCCTTGCCGTAGAGGCAGGCTTCCTCACCAAGGAGACTGCACCCATGATTTTCGGGAAGGCTGAAGCCGAAGCTGCGGCGCTCACAGCCAAGGCTAGGGAAAAAGGGTTCCAGTAGAGAGATTTCGGAATCTTTCTAGCCGAACAGAGACGCGAGACCCTGTAGAGCCTCTTCTTCCTTCTTCTCTTCTTCCTTCGGTTTCTCTTCTACCTTCGCAGCCGCAGCTCCTGGGGCGGCAGCCGCAGCCGGTGCTGTGGCCATTACAGCGGCGTTCTTCAGCGCCTCGTCGATGTTTACCTCGCTGAGAGCGGACGCCAGTGCCTTGATCTTTACTTCGTCTGGGGCTATTCCAGTCGCCTTCACTACGTTAGACAGGTTCTCTTCGTTGACCGGCTTACCCAGCTTGTGGAGGAGCAGAGCGGCGTAGATGTACTCCATCTCGAATCGCAGACAGGCGCCCTCGGTTCCGTATTTAACCGTATCCGAATGGGAAGACGCCCACACCGGCATTGTTCCTCGTCCGACCCAATTCTCTCGCGCCAAACTGAGGGCTCGGATGCCTGGAAGACACTCTTGGTCAAGACGGAAGTCGTCTTCCATGTTTATCTATATCAGGCGAGAGAGTCCCCCAAAGTCAGTGGACCCTTTCAATTGAAAGAGAAAAAGCAAGTTCTGAAATCCAAGTTCTCCGCTGACTACAGGCGCTATTATCTCGTCGACCTCTTCAAGCGGGAAGGCTTCGTCAGGAAGAAGTGTGAGAGCTGCGGCCGCTTCTTCTGGACCCTGGACCAGGAAAGGATTCGGTGCGACGACTCGCCGTGCTCTCCGTACACCTTCATCGGGTCGCCCCCGACCAACAAGAAACTCGACAAAGTAGGGTCATGGAAGGTGATAGAGCGGTTCTTCGTGAAGAACGGGCACACGAGCGTCAAGCGGTACCCAGTCGTCAGCAGGTGGCGCCCCGACCTCTACTTCACAGTCGCATCGATCATCGACTTCCAGAGGGTCGAGGCGGGCAGGGTCGTCTTTCAGCTCCCGGCCAACCCGCTTGTCGTCCCTCAGATGTGCCTCAGATTCAACGACATATCCAACGTTGGCGTCAGCGGCAAGCACAACACGTCCTACGTGATGGTGGGGCAGCACAGCATCGCCGACAGGGAGGGCTACTGGAAGGACAGATGCGTCGACCTCGACTTCGAGCTGATGACGAAGGAGTTCGGCATCCCCAAGGAGGAGATTACTTTCAACGAAGAGGTCTGGGTCGGCTACGGCGCGTTCGGTTACTCGCTCGAGTTCTTCGTCAGGGGCCTGGAGCTCGGCAACGCGGTCTTCACTGCCTTCGAGGGCGAGATCGACGACTACAGGGAGATGAAGGATAAGGTCGTCGACATGGGGACGGGGCTCAACAGGTGGGCCTGGCTGACCCAGGGGACGGCGACCTGCTACGACACCGAGTTCAAGACCATCCTCAGCAAGATGGAGGAACTCTGCAAGGTCGAGGTCGACCGCGGACTCTTCTTGGAGTATTCGAAGCTCGCCGGGATGATGAACGCAGACGAGTTTGGCTCCCTCTCAGGCCAGCGGGAAATCATCGCGAAGAAGCTCGGGGTCGAGAGCCGGACGCTCGAGGCGCAACTCGCCCCGCTCGAGGCCATGTACGCGATTGCCGACCACGCGCAGACCCTTCTCTTCGGGATTGCTGACGGAATGCTCCCCAGCAACTCCGGCGGCGGCTACAATCTGAGAATGCTCTACCGCAGGGCGATGAACTTCGTCAGTTACCACAGGTTCCCTCTCTCGATCTCTGATGTCGTCAACTGGCACATCGACTACCTGAAGGCGATGTACCCTGAGCTCGAGGAGCACAGGCAGGACGTGGTCGAGGTCCTCGGGGTCGAAGAGTCTCGGTACGCATCCTCCACTGAGCGCGTCTCCAAGATTGTCTCCTCGATGGCGGCAGGCGGGAAGCCAGTCTCGACTGACGACCTGATCAGGATGTACGACTCCGACGGCGTCACCCCGGAACAGCTGATCGAGGCTGGGGCGAAGGTCGAGATGCCGGAGGACTTCTACGAAAAGGTGCAGGCCAGGCACGTTACCCGCAAGTTCGAGGAACCGAAGCCCAGGTTCCACATCGGCAGGTTGCCTCCCACGAAGCTGCTCTACTACGAAGATGAGGCCGACTTCGACTTCACGGCGAGGGTCCTGAAGGTCTTCCCGGGCAACAATGTCGTCCTGAACCGGACGGTCTTCTACCCGAGGGGCGGCGGCCAGGAGCCCGACCGGGGCACGATAGGCGGCGCGAAGGTCGTGGATGTGGAGAAGTACGGTGACACCGTCATCCACAGGCTCGAAGGAAAGGCCCCAAAGGCAGGAGCCCAGGTCGAATGCCACGTCGACGTGAGGCGGAGGACGAGGATAACACAGATCCACACTGCCACGCACATCCTGAACGGTTCATCGCGGCAGGCACTGGGCCCCTGGGTCTGGCAGCACTCGGCATTCAATGAGGAGGACTACGGCAGGATCGACATAACCCACTTCTCCCACCTCACCGAGCAGGAGGTGCAGAGGATCGAAGACCTGGCCAACCAGATTGTACGGAAGAACCTTAGGATCAAGAACATACTCATGCCCAGGCGGGACGCCGAGGAGAGGTACGGCTTCAGGCTCTACCAAGGCGGGGTCGTCCCAGGCAGCAGCGTCAGGGTTGTTGACATCGGCGTTTGGGACGTCGAGGCCTGCGGCGGGACTCACACTCGGACTACCGGTGAGGTAGGCTTCGTCAAGATTACGAAGGTCGAGCGCATCCAGGACGGGGTCGAGAGGCTCGAGTTCGTCGCCGGCGAGGCGGCGATTGAATACATCCACCGCATGGATGCTGAGTTGCAGGAGCTATCAAAGGTCCTGGGCACCCAGAGGGAGAACCTCCCCAAGGTAGCCAAGACCCTGCTCCAGGACCTCGAGGCGGCACGGACAAGGGAGAAGGCTCTGGGTCAGGCACTGGTCGACATGTCGGCCGCCGACGTCGTCTCCCGGGCAAAGCAGGCGGGCTCGGCGAAGCTATATGTCTCCAAGCGGCCACCGTTCGGCGAGGAACAGATTATTGCTCAGGGACAGAAGAGCGTTTCATCCGAACCCTCGCTAATCTACGTCAGCCTCTTCCCTGCCGGCAACTCCGCACGTATAATCTGCTTCGTGGGCTCAGCCGCCCGGCAGCACGGGTTCTCTGCAGGGGAGATCGTAGGGAAACTGGCGCCTGCCCTCGGAGGCTCTGGAGGCGGTTCTCCCGCTTTCGCCCAGGGAGGCGGCCCTCTGGTCGGCAAGATCGATGAGGCCGCCGCTCTGGCCGACAGGCTTCTGTCAGGTCCTTCGAGTTGAAGTCATTGGCTAACAGGGAGAAGTACTGGCTCAAGGTGTGGGCAGACAGGCGGGTCTTCGAGCCCGACCCTGTGGTGGGCAAGAAGAAGATGTTCGTCACCGTCCCATACCCGTATATGAACGGCCCGGTTCACGTCGGCACGGCCTTCACCGCGGCGCGCGTCGAATTCTACGCCAGGTTCAGGAGGATGCAGGGCTACAACGTCCTCTTCCCGTGGGCCTGGCACTGGACCGGCAAGTCCATCGTCGGGATGAGCTACAGGCTGAAGCAGGGCGACAAGGCAGTCAAGCGGGCCTTCGTGGAGGTGGACGGCGTCCCTGAGGCCGAGGTCGAGAAGTTCACCGACCCCGAGTACTTGGCCTCGTACTATACGAAGGTCAGCAGGCAGGTGATAAAGGACACCGGGTTCTCGATCGACTGGAGGAGGGAGTTCAGGACCGTGGACCCCGCGTACCGGAAGTTCGTGGAATGGCAGTATCTCAGGCTCAGGGAACTTGGCTACGTTGTACAGGGGACTCACCCAGTCGTCTGGTGCTTCTTCGACAGGAGTCCGACGGGAGATGCCGACAGGATGGAGGGCGAAGGGGTCTCGCCCGAGGAGTTCAACCTGATCAAGTTCCATCTGGGAGAGTTCGCCTTGGTAGCAGCCACTTTGCGGCCAGAGACGATCTACGGTGCGACCAACATCTGGGTCAACCCCGACTCGGAGTACTCCGAGGCCAGAGTCGACGGCGAGCTCTGGGTCGTCAGCTCCTCGGCACTGACAAGGCTGGTCGAGCAGAAGCACGAGGTCACGCCTGTGCGGTCTTTCAAGGGCTCCGAGCTGGTCGGCAGGTATGCGATGGCCCCCCTGACCGGAAAGTCGCTCCCCATACTCCCAGGAAGGTTCGTGGACGAAGCCCTGGCCACGGGTGTGGTCTACAGCGTCCCCGCCCACGCACCCTACGACCTGATGGCGCTCAGAGACATCCAGGAGGGAAGGCTCGAGGCGGGCAGGCCAGTCAAAGAGATAGCCGACAACCTAGGGCCAATCACTATCATCACTCTGAGCGGATACTCCCAGGTCCCGGCCGAGGACGCTGTGAAGAAGTCTGGCGCCACGGATTCCCTAGACCCCCGTCTGGAGGCGGCTACCGAGGAACTCTACAGCGCGGAGTTCCACAGAGGCGTGATGTCCCAGACGTCCGGCCCGCTGGCAGGCCTGACCGTGAGCGAGGCGAAGGCGAAGGCAGTCGAGCTGTTGACAAAGACCGCTCGTCTGGGCAAGATGTTCGAGCTTCCAGAGAAGGTCGTCTGCCGCTGCGGCACTCGCTGCTACGTGAAGATCCTGGAGAACCAATGGTTCCTGAACTACTCGAACGCCGAATGGAAGGCACAGGCCAGGCAGGTCATCGAGCGGGCGGGGGTCTTCCCCGAAGAAGCCCGACAGTGGTTCTACTCTACGATCGAGTGGCTGAACGACTGGCCCTGCGCTAGGCGCTCCGGGATGGGGACCAAGCTGCCTTGGGACAAGGAGTGGATAGTTGAGACCCTGAGCGACTCGACGATCTACATGGCATACTATACTCTCAGCAAGTTCGTCAACCTGGAGAAGGTTGCAACGGAGAGCCTAACTCCGCAGGTCTTCGACTACATCTTCTTCGGAAAGGGCAATCCCGCCAACATCTCGAAGGCCGCGAAGATGACAGAAAAACGGCTGAGGGACCTGCACGCCGAGTTCTCGTACTGGTATCCGGTCGACCTGCGCAACTCCGCGAAGGAGCTGATTCCCAACCACCTGACGTTCTTCGCATTCCACCACGCGGCCCTGTTCCCAGAGAAGTACTGGCCGAGGGGGTTCGGCATCAACGGCATGATCCTGTTGGAAGGCAAGAAGATGAGCAAGACGAAGGGCAACTTCGTCACCTGGAGGGCCGCCCTGGAGAAGTATGGCGCTGATGGTCTCAGGCTGGCTCTGGCGCTGGCAGCCGACGGGATGGATGACGCCGACTGGCGCGAGAGGAACGCCGAGGACGCCAAGGCCAAGGTCGAGTCTGTGATACCATTCGTGAAGAAGAGCCTGAAGTCCGCGACGAGCCGTGAGAAGGAGGCGATGGACTCTTGGCTGATCTCCTCGGTCCACAGGAGAGTCGCGACAGTGATGCAGGCGATGGAAGAGATGAAGATCAGAAGGGCCGCGGCCACCACCTTCCTTGACATGTGGAACGACATCAGATACTACCTCCGCAGGAGCAGGAAGCCAAGGAAGGAGACACTCGTCGACGTCTTCAACGCCTGGTTGCGGATGATGGCACCCTTTGCTCCGTTCATGGCCGAGGAACTCAACCATGAGCTGGGGAACAAGGGACTTGCGTGCCAGGCAGATTGGCCGGCGCTGAAGGACTTCCCCCTGGACGAGGAGGCCGAACTGGCCGAGACCGTGGTCGGCAAGGTCATCGAGGACGCCCGCAACGTCCTCAAAGTGGTCAGGGGCCCGCGTTCGAAGCTGAACGTGTACGTCTCGTCCGAGTCGGCCAGGAACTACTTCATGGAACTGGTTGCTGCGAAACAGAAGAAGGAGAACGTCGCAGCGGTGGTGAAGAAGTTCGCCGCCCTGAAGATTGGGCCGGATAGGGTCTTCAAGCTAGGTTTCGAGCTGGGCGAGGAGATGGTCGGTAAGTATCTGGCCCATAGAGGATTCGACGAGTACGAGGTGCTCTCTTATGCCTCGGAGTTCATATCCGGGGAACTGGGGGTCCCGGTGAGCGTACAGAAAGTCGGAGGCAAGGGAACCCGCGACCCTGCCAACAAGGGCAAGGGTGCTCTTCCCATGAAGCCTGCCTTCTTCCTCGAGTAGCGGCCGCGGAAGTCGGACAGACTAGTCGGGGCACCTTTCGTCAAGCCACCCCTCAGGGTTCAAATACGTCCCTCTATTCCTGCCGCATCTGTAGGAATGTCGTCCCCCAACCCCGGGCTGTCGAGAGTCGCAACAACGCGGATGTCTCACGAGTTCACCGACTCGAAGCTCTACGAGCATCTTTCCAAGACCGTCTCCAGCACCAGCCCGTTCGCGGGGGTCCTGATGCAGCTCTCGGCGACGGAATACAAGCACTACGAATTCTGGAAGAAGTACGTCCCCAGCGAACAGCCGAAGTTGGACCGCGTGAAGCTCTACTGGGTCCTCTTCCTCAGGCGTGTGTTGGGTCTCACCTTCGCGTCGCGATACCTCGACAGGCATGAATCTTCAGTAGTCAAGGAGTACCAGGCCATCGCAGGGATGATTCCCGAGGCCGACAGGAAGGCGTTCGATGAAATGGTTGCTGACGAACAGGAGCACGAGTTGGAGTTCGCCCATAAGGTCGAGAGCACCGCAGTCCGCTACATTTCGTTCATCGTTCTAGGTCTTGCCGACTCATTGGTCGAGATCAGCGGTATCCACGCGGGGTCTCTCGGTATCTACGACAAGACTGAGATTGCCGGCCTGGCGGGGGTCGTCGCAGGTGCGGCAGCGTCGATGGCGATGGCGTCTGCAGCATACGCGCAGGCGAAGCAGGGGTTCAAGGGCTCCGCAAAGGTGTCCGCAATCTACACGGGCGTGTCATACTTCATTAGCGCCGTCTTCTTGGCGACACCCTATTTCCTCACTCCAAACATGATCTACGCGCTTTCCGCTTCCATGGGGTTGGCGGTCGTGCAGCTCGCGCTCACCACGTATTATAGCACTGTGATAACCAACAAGCCCTTCAGGAAAGACTTCCTCGAAATCCTGGCGATACTACTAGGAGCCACGGTGGCACTCTACGTGTTCGGCTACATAGTCGGCACAGAGACCAATCTGAGAGTCGGCTAGCGGGCTTGAACTGACTCCTCCTCCAGCGAGGAGAGTGAATTACGGCGTAGAAGTGGGGGCGTCGGGGCCGCTCGTTCCCCTTGCCGCCACCATGACGTAGAACCCAATCATCACCGCCAAGAGGACCGCTCCCACGACGTTAGCCGAGAGGAAAGCGTTTTCCATCGTCCCACTGGTAGTGACGGCGTCGACTGCAAGTGACTGGCCGATCACCTTCGGATATACGAGAGGCTGGAGCGAGAATACTGCGATACACAACAGCAGAATGAACACCGCCTTGTTGACCAAAATCCTCGTCGACTTTGGCCACAGGTAAAGCAGCCCTGCCGCCAAGGTCAAGAAAACGGGAATCGTCATCCACCAGGTCAATAATGCTGAAGACATCAAGTAATACGAAAGGACGGAGAGGGCGATTCCGGCGCCAGTCAGGGACAGGATCAACCTGCGAAGAGGGGCGAGATTGAAGAATGCCGGTGCGAGCCCCCCGACGAGCAGCAGCGTCCCCAGGACGAAGATGACACTACCGGGAGTCACCCAAGAGGCAACGGAGAACGAGTACGTGCCGAGGTTTACGCCTTGGCCTCCAACCAATGCAGACACGAGAACCAGTAGGACGAAGCCCAGCACGATGGTCGACAGCGCGTAGGCCTTGTACAGTTTGACCTCATCCAACCAACGCTTCTTAATTATGAACTCTCCGAAGGCGATGGAGGCGTTCCTCGCCACAAAGAGAATCAGGAATATGGTCAGGATTGGCGCAAACATCTCCGACACGGGAATCAGCAGGATCGGGTAGGCGAAGTCGCCCGTCACAACCCAGAAGGCCCCGAAGGTTCCCGTGATTTCCCAGATCGGTACGATGTAGTCCAAGACTCTCCTCTTCGTCGCTTCCCAGGCCGTAAGCAGTAGCACCGCGCCCATTATCTCCGTAATGAGGAGCGTAGTGAACACGGCGAAGACAGCGTAATTCACCTCAAAGACCCAGTTGATGGGTCACACCTCCTTCTGCCTGTCTGACTGTCTGAATATCCTCGCATAGAAGTAGAAGCTGGCGGGAAGAATCAAGATGTAGAAGAGCATGATGAGAATCCCGGGGACGAACAGCGAAGTGGAGAGATTGGCCGCCTGATCCACTCTCATGACATCATAGACAATCCACGGCTGCCGTCCAATCTCATCTGTCGCCCAGCCCACTAGGAACACCAAGACCGCGACGACAGCAGCTGGGATCTGCAGGTAGAGGAAGAACTTGGACTCGTAGGGCCTCCTCTTCAGGAGCAGCGCCACGAGGTAGAGGAAGAAGAACGCGCCCAAGGTCATCCCTCCGACTAGCATCACGTCGAATGTAGTGTGGACCAGCAATGGTGGCCAAATCGAAGCGGGGTACTGGCTGAGACCCGGGAGAGTCGTTATTCCGGTCTCAAGCTTTGTGAGGAGCGACTGAGCTCCTGGTATGATAATCCCTCCTACGAACGTGCCGTTTACAATGCCACCAAACAGTTTTTCCGGCAGGTTCGTGCCGGGGATTGGGTTCGCTTCAAGTGAGGCGAACTTCAGAGGCTGCGCGGTCAAAAGGCCCGCTATCTCATTCGCGCCGGTGACCCCAGCGAAGACGATCATCACGATGCCTATGACACCAAGGATCTTCAGGGCCTTCCCGAACATTTCTCTCTCGCCCACGTCCCGCGACCGAAGGAACCAGTAGGCGAAGAATGAGCCGATGATCATCGAACCGGCTAGGACCGTGGTCGGCAGGACGTGAAACACCTCCGTGACGGTGGAAGGCGTCAGGAACACGGCCCACGGCTGAACCCCTGAGACCATCATGAAACCACTGCTGATGAAGGTCGCTGAGTCGAAACCGTTCGGGGTGTTCATCCAGGCATTCACCATCGTAATGAGAACAGCAGAGAGTAGCGTGCCCGCAATTACGAAGATTGAGGCTGCCCAGTGAACGTACCTATTTCTGAAGGAATCCCAGTAGTACACGTACAGCACGAGAGCCAGAATTTCAAGGAAGAACGCAAACATTTCGGAGTAGAGCAGGATTATCACTCCTGTCTGCGCTACGAGCGTCATGAACGTGGGGAACAGTGTCACAAGCTCGACTGCCATGACTATTCCGCTCGCTGTGCCGACGCCGAACGACACGACGAACACCTTGGTGAGCTTCCGTGCGAGCGCCTCGTAGACCCTGTCCCCCCTGCGGATCGAAATGAACTCGGCTGCGGAAATCAGGATGCTAAGAGAGATACTGGTGGAGACCAACAGGATGTGCGACCCTATGGTGAAAGCAAAGAGAAACCTTACGAACGACACCATCGTTGCCGAGTCGAGAATCAATCGGCTTTACGTGGGTGGGAGGACAGAGACGAGGGAATAAAAAAGTGACGATTCTCAGTTCTGTGGATCGTTTATGCGTCGTCAGACAGGAAGAGCTCCCCCCGGGTTGACAACAAACTGCACTGGCAGCAATCCGCCGGCTGCAATGACAGTGACATCGCGAACAGGGTGCGGCCCTAGTGTCAAGAAATGGGGTTCCCGGCTGCGCACGCCGATCTGGATACCGTGGTATTGGAAGGGGACGGGAAAGGTATGACCTGGTATGGTCTGAGGATACCGACGTAGGGCAAGGTAAGGTCAGGGAGGGCGAGGTATCGTCGGGTATGGTCGCAAAAAGCTAATTTCCCCCCTGAGTGCAGAATGTACTGAAAGACCGATTGTTTACTAGGACCATAGCCTGTCGACTGGAGCCGATCTGGCTAGCCCTGGTTCCACTTTAGACACCCCTGACGATACTCTGGGGTCTCCCACCATACTTCCCCGTCCCTTGGCCTGGCGTCTTCCTATGTCACCACACTTTCGAATGCACCTGGCTATCAGCTCCATATGCCGTGATACCTAGGAACCAAGAGGTGCCCTACGTCCTTGAAGACCCATATCCAGTCCGAGAGCTCGTCGCTTCATGAAGAGCGAAGTGCTCCTACCCAAGACATCGGTGAGGGGCGCGCGCGCGCCGGATCCTATACACCATACGTGTTCGCAGTAGGTTTGGTGGCAGCAGCATTCCTTGCGTTGGTGGTCATATCTCTCGGCAGCTCCTGGACCGTGGTCGATACGATGGGCTGGCAGAAGAGCAGCTTCCTGTGGGTCTACCTAGCGGAATCGCTCCCCGCAGTGGCCATCCCGATCCTCTATCCGGAACCTCTTTCGCTGGTCCTCGGCCTCATGGTGGTCTTCGTCTTTGTGCTGGTCGGACCGGGAGTCCTGATGGGACTGCTCGGGTCGAACAGCAGGATAATGGGTGCATATGCTTCGAGCAAGTACTGGAAGATGGCGTACTGGTTGAGCCTTGCTGCAGTGCTGAGCTTCGGTGTGGTCGCCGTGGTCGCAGCGGTTTGACCGGGCCAGTTTACTGTGCAAATCCAGACCCAAACTACTTCCCCAGCGTGGTGCCCTGGCCGGGCCATGGATTCATATGGGTCTGGCGATGAGGCTCTAGGCGAGGCTGGCCTACACCACTTCGCAAATTCATCGTCTTTCTGGCGCAAATGTCAGATGGTAAAATCAGAGTTGACTGATGTGAATCCACTCGCGCCACTCGGCTTAAGAAAGAGCGCCATGAAAGCTTCGGTTCGGGGGGATCGTGCATGCGTGCAAGGATGAAGAGGAGGCAGAATGTCAGGAGACTCGAGATCGTGGCCATCGTGGCCGTGGTCGCGGTCGCCGTGGTGGTGGGCTTCTACCTGGCGATGAACACTCGGAGCGCGAACGACGCCTACATCGGCAAGCCCCTCTCCCAATCGGTCTATTCCCGGCTCTACCAGGCTTCACAGGCGTCGTACGGCGCGTCGGATTCGGCCTATCTGAAAGATGTGCAAAATGTAACCGGCCCGCTCTTCTCTACGGATGGAAAACCTATTCTCGTCTCCGCCACCGGCGAGTTCTGTTCGCCCTGCGCCCTCCAGAGGTGGCCCTTGGTCATGGCGCTGATGCGATTCGGCAGCTTCACGAACCTCGACTACATGACCTCCAGCGCTGCAGAGGGTGACTACTCCACCTTCGCCTTCGCTGCGAGCAGCTACAACAGCAGCTACGTCGTCTTCCAGCCCTACGAAGTCTATGACAGGGCAGGGAACCCACTTGACACGCTACCGACCAACTACTCGTCTGCCAATCAGCAGTATGGAAACTCAAAGATACCATTCCTCGATTTCGCTGACAAATACGTGATTTCGGGGCCCATCCTGTCTAATCCTGGACTCCTTGGAACGAAGAACTGGACCCAGATAATCTCCTCAATCCAGGCGGGGGACGCGTTGGGGAGCCAGATCATGCAGGCAGCCAACTTGATAACCGCCGTCATCTGCAAGACAACAGGCGACAGTCCGGCCTCAGTCTGTGACAGCATACCCGCGCTCACGGTTTCGTACACTCCTCCGTCCGCGAGCTCGGGCTCTGAGCTAATTCTGAACGGCGTCTCTTTCACCATGTCACAAGACGCGTTCTTCTCCGGACGAGACTACAGCGGCTGGAGCTAGATGAGAGCAACCAATGGAGAGCCTCCAAGACAAGTACTCGCCTAACGCAGTCTGCTTCGGATGCGGCCCCGCGAACCCCAATGGTCTGCACATCAGGAGCAGGCCCGAGGGGGGCCGCCTGGTCGCTGACTGGCTGCCTGGGCCCCAGCACATGGCATTCGCCGGCTTCACTAACGGCGGCGTAATCTCGACCCTCCTAGATTGCCACGGGAACATGACCGCGGCCTACTTCTTGATGAAGGCCAGGGGTCTTGAGGTTCCCCCGGGGACCGTGACTGCAGAACTGACGGTCAGGTTCCTGAAGCCCTCACCACTGAAGAAAGAGCTGCATCTCAGCGCGTGGTGCACCGGAATAGAAGGAGACAGGGTGCGCGTGGAGGGGAGCCTGGAGGTTGATGGCGTGAAGACTGCGTCGATGTCGGGACTGTACGTCGCGGTGAAGGAAGGCCATCCTGCTTTCCACAAGTGGGAGTAGAGTAGCTCAACTGGTTCTTGTCATTGAACGAGAGATGATCCCTTAAGCCGCTGGAGGTGGCTATCTTTATTCGGACCCCCCAAGGACCCGAGCGCCCATGCAGACCACTCCTGACGTCCTCTCAAAACTGAGTTCTGACATTGACCGCGATGCAGGCAAGGTCCAGGACTTCTTTGTGAGGATGCTGAGGATAAATGCGGTCAACCCCAGAATGGGCGGACCAGGCGAGATCGACAGAGCGAATTTCATCCAGTC
>JBEKHX010000007.1:0-94368 GCA_050012055.1 Nitrososphaerales archaeon | reverse complement strand
AAGCCCGTCGCCGCCTTTCGCCTCAGGTCCTTCATTCTGTCGCTGTCGAACTTTCCTTCGAGCCTCAACAGCACGTCAAGGCTCCTGGTTATCCGCGCGTGCCTGTTCTGCAGCCAAACCGCGACTATCGCACCGATCGCCGTTACCATCGCGGCCCAAGCTGAAACCATCGCCCAGTCGATGTCGAGGACCAATTCAGGAACACCCGGTGCGAGATTCTGAGTTAAGCTTTGGTCTAGGAGCGAGGTCAAAGAGACCTCCTCCGGAACTCGACACCCGCAGCACCGGCGCGCGCCCCAACAAGAGGAACCCGGGTTGAAGTCCCGGCGACCGCCAAAAGCTACGGCTGAGATTGGGTGAACACAAAATGGAAATTGTATTACTAGTGTGCTTTGCGTGCATGGGCCGGAAGGGGCCCAGACCCATTATAGGTTCGAATCTGACTTTAGACCCTGACTATTCGCCGAAACCTTCGAGGTAATGTGGCCCGGCGCGCGCTCGTGGACGAGCATTTCACCAGGATTTGACATTCTCAGAGCTATCAATATATCATCGATCTCTACTCTCAGGGGCTGGTATGAGGACCGAGAATCCCAGGACAGCGATTCTCTTTGTGCTGCTCGTCATCGGTACCGTATGCCTCTTGGGACTAGCAGGCTTCGCCTTCAGCGGGTCTCCCAATACGCCCTCAGCCGCCTGCATCAGCAACCTGAACGGTCCAAGCCAACCCCAGTACCACGACCTCCTTCAAGCCCTTGTCAAGAACCTAGAGTTCATCGCGATGACCCAAGGTCGCTGTTTCGGGTTCATATCGGGATACGAAGTCACCGGTCCCCAAGGTCGAAACACGTACCTCGTCTTCGATCATTACACCCCCCACGTGGTCTATTACTGCAATTACCTCGCGGCCCATCAGGTTGACGAAAGACTGCAGGCGAGTCCCGTCTACAGCTCCGACGGCTCCCTTGTTGGATTCGATGTTGCGAGCATCGCGGCGCCTAGCGGTCCGCACTCCTGCCCGGCTCACATCCCATGGGTCTATCCCGTTACCCTACAGGCTCAGAACGATTCAGTGGAGACGGTGTCAATCAGCCTCAGGAACCACGGCCCAGAGCTCACACGCTTGAATGCAATACTCATTCTCCCGTCAGACAACTATACCGCTACGTTCGCCACCATGTCAGAATCAAATCCCGTGCCAACTGGTTCTCTCGTTTCGCAGAGCATATCCATGCCTCTCGGCGCCATGAGAACATGGACCGCATATAGAATGGTCGAGAACTGTTCCTTCTTGGACGGAACAACATCCAGCTGGATTGTGTCAGTAGAACTCGAGGGATGAGGCCAAGAAGGAAATGGCATTCTAACACGCGTGCCCGCGCTCTCCTTCAGGGGCAGATTGACTAGCACTGGCGGCCTATGGTTCGAGTCCCATCTTGGATTCGCCCCAATCGAGCTTCTACAGCCAAACGGAGCCCATTCTGGGTTACTTGTCCATGGGCCGGAAGGGATTCGACCAGCTTACTGTGCAAATCCAGACCCAAACCACTTCCTAAGCGTGACGCCGCACGCGTGCGCGTGCGCCCCTGTGTCAAGCTACCCCGCAGTGGCAGGCTTTTCGGGCTTCATCCATCGCTTCGCGTGCCTCATGCCCCAGACTATCCAGCCTAGGCCGATGACCAGGCCCATGATTACCAACGTGACGAGGGTCACTATGATGTTCTGGAAGGTCGAGTAGCCGCTGGACCAGAAGAGGGCATAGAGGAGTATGAAGACCAGCCATCCAATCACTACGAGGAAGGTCGCGACTATGGGCCCAAGGGGTCTGTAGTGCTCCCAGTTCGCCCACGGGCTTCCCTCTCTCCATTCGTCAGGAGACATGGCGCGCTTCGTCTGCCTGCCGTTATTTAACCGGATGCGCCCGTGACCAATAGGGGGATCCACAGCAGAGATCACCCGAATCGCGCAGTCCAAGCCGATTCCTAGCCCGGTAGACCCACACTTCTGCCTACCGTCGTGGGGCAGTAGGTTGACGTTCGAATTCTGTGCTAGCGCTGCGCACGTAGGCTGTCCCTCGATTTCATCCCGCGCACTTTTTGCTCAATCATGCCCCACAGCTCCCGCTCAGAGATGGGCTGAAAATCCGGGCCAAAGCGCTCTTTCGCGACCTCGTAGATGGTCTCGTTGATGGGCGTAGGTAATCCCTCTTACCGGGCGAGCGCGCGCCACGGAGAGCATCTGGTCTGGCCCGGCTACACCCGGGCTGGGAGGACACGCCCGCCGAGAGCTCGGTGCCGCAAGCAGTAGGTGACGCAGTGTTCGGCGCCCCTTTGCAGTGTCTCGAGGGGTAGCGACGGCATCTGCTTCTTCTTCTTCGCAACCCACTCGCTGTGGCAGGGCACATGGACAAACCCGCCCGCGAAGCCCCTGCTCCTGGCCTCGCGGACTATGACGAACATGGCGGTGTTGCAGACGTACGAGCCTGCGCTGAGGCTCAGCACGGCCGGGATACCATGCTCATTGAGGGAAGCAACGAGCCCCTCGACCGGCAGGTTTGTGAACAGCCCATCTGGTCCGGATGCGTCGATCGGAGAGCCGGCCATCCTCCTGCCTGCCTTGTCTGCCCTTCCTGCGAAGCGGTAGTTCACAGCTATCTTCTCAGGCATGATCTTCTCCCTTCCGGCAGCGAGGCCGAAACCGATGGCGAGCTCGGGTTTCACACTGCCGATGGCCCTCGTTATGCTCCTCTCTGCTCTTTCGTAGTCTACGGGCAGGACGACTCCGGTCACTCGCTCTCCTTTGAATGTCCTGGCATCGAGGCGCTGGACCAGGAGTTGCGTGGGGTTTTCGTCGAACTCAAGGAAGGGCTCAAAACCGAAGACGAGAATTGGCATCGGCCAGACTCTCGCCAGGGTCTCAATCTAAATAGCTTTTCTAGGTCATTCATCCGTTGTGCGTCCGCGCGCGCCCCAACATACGGGCGGGTGGAGAGACTTGGCGGGCCCGGCGGGAATCGCTTAATCTTCTAAGCGAATCCTAACATCAGGAAACCCTGTTTGTGGCCCGTCACATGTGACAGGCCTGCGCGCGCGAGGCCGAAGAGGTCACGTGACAATGACTCTGAGTGTCTGGCTGGAGTCATACTCTTGTACCGATTCGGACACCGGTAGGAGTGGCGCATCTTGAAATCAAAGGGGTCCACCGAACTGCACGCGCGTCCCGGTCTCCTCTCTAACTTCATCCTAGGAAGTCAGGATGGATTGGTGAACGTCCTCGGAATCTTGTTGGGACTGACTGCCGCCACGAGCGACCTCCGACTGATCTTCGTCGCAGCTTTTGCAGCACTCGGCGCTGAATCAATCTCAATGGGAGCAGTAGCCTACACCTCTACCCTGGCGAGAAGGAAGCAATACCTGAAAGAGGTCAGCCGCGAAAAGACTGAGATGAGAGAGGTGCCCCAGGCAGAAAGGAACGAGGTGAGAGAAGTCTTCCAGAAATGGGGGTATCAGGGCGAGGAGCTCGAACGTTTGACCGACCAGATTGTTTCTAGGCCGAATGCATGGCTCGAGTTCATGATGTCCTACGAGCTCCAACTCGAGTCGGTCGGCGAGTCCGAACCCAGGAGAAACTTCTTGGTCGTACTGAGCGCCACCATCTTCGGTTCGTTCATCCCTCTGGTACCCTACTTCCTGGTGGGCAATGACGTCCTGCTGGGTGCGATCGGCTCGGTGACGGTCAGCGGTATAGCCCTCTTCGTCATCGGGTACTACGAGGCGAAAACAACGGTCGGGTCGATATGGAGGAGTGGGCTTCAGATGGCTGCGATTGGCTTGGCCGCTGGCCTGGCAGGTTTCCTGATAGGGCATTTCATCGGCGCCTCGCCGGCCTAGCTCTATCCAGGTCGCATGACGAGACAGGTGGCGGGCGCGCGCTCTCGGAACCGCACCTCCAAGCAATGGTCAAAGTGCAGTCTAGGTTGAGAGTCGCCAATCTGTGACAGTTTCCTATGGAATTCTATCCAAACGGAAATAGCTTCGACAAAATAAGCCTCAGTCACCAATTCATGCTTCCTGGCTTAATCTACTCCTCGGTTCAGGCAATGAAGAACTACAGACTCTCCCTTGCGGAACTCAGGCAGCTGCAGACGGAGAAGCTGCGGTGGATGTTGAAGTACTGCTACGACTGTATCCCGCTCTACCACGAGCTTTTTAGGGGAAGGGGGCTCACACCTGAAGACATCAGGGCGACTGAGGATTTGAGACTCCTTCCCACGCTGTCCCGGGCACGCGCGCGCTAATCAAGAGAGTGAAACTCGTGACGACTCGGACTGACAGTGAAGACAACTTCGCAAGTCTACAACTAAGTGAACCAGCAGAGTTGTATCTGGACTTGCTCAAGAAGTGCCTGACCCGTTCTGGTATGGGAGACTATGTGTACGTCGAAGGGTCGACAAGAAGCATCGGAGGACTTCTGAAGATTGCTCTGCGGAAGGTCTTGGCTATTCGGGGGTTGGACGTGGCTAAACCTCTTGATCCAGTCAACTGGGTTGGCATTCCACGCAATGCGGAAACCATGATAGGTCTTGTTGGGCTCGACAACCTGCAGCACTGCATCACTGACGTTCTGAACAAAAGAATCCCAGGAGACCTAATCGAGACCGGCGCGTGGAGGGGAGGTGCGACCATATTCATGCGAGCTGTGCTATACGTGTACGGTGACACCACACGAAAGGTCTGGGTCGCAGACTCGTTCAGAGGCGTGCCAAGACCTAATCCGCAGAAGTATCCAGCCGACAAAGGTGACAGACTCTGGGCGAGTCGTTATCTGGCCGTTTCTTTGGACGAAGTAAAGAGGAATTTCTCCCGATACGGAATGCTTGATGATCAGGTAGAATTCCTCGTTGGATGGTTTGGTGACACATTGCCGCTAGCTTCTATCGAAAGACTTGCTGTTCTGAGGCTCGACGGCGATTTGTACGAGTCGACCATGGACTCTCTTCGTTGTCTCTATCCAAAGTTGTCAATAGGCGGGTACGTGATAGTAGACGACTATGGCGCCTTCCCCGGTTGTAGACTGGCCACCGATGATTTTCGCAAGGAACATGGCATAGTTGACAAGCTGACCCAATTTGCAAGTCACGGGGGCGTTGTCTGGCGCCGTACGCAGTAGCGTCGCTTCTCGGTAGTTGCCAGCATAACAGTTATCACATGTCTGACACGTCTGCAGGAAGCGTGGAAGAGAACACTTCAGAGCAGAGTGATGCTCTCTCCACCTAACTAGGTCTCCCTGAGTTCTCTGCGGCTGTAAACCAGGTAGGCGAGTGCAATTGAGATCAAGAGGTATGCCACCATTATCTCAATCGCTTCCGACACGTAGGGGGTGTAGACGTTGAAGTTGAAGCCTGGGACTCCCACTGGTTGGACGTGCTGAGGGTAGGTCTGCAGCGCTAGGTCTGAGACGGCCCCGCCCGCGTAGGTCAGCAGGAACCAAGGCTCGACATTGGTGACCTCGGCTATCCCGCTGATGACCCCCATCCCTATGAGGACAACAATCACGGATAGAAGCACAGAGACCGCAGGGTTCTTCACCAGAGAGCTGAAGAGCATTACAAATGCCACCATGGAAGCAGTCAACAGAAGTCCCATGGCCGCCACCTCGAGTATGTTCGGGATGAATTGCCCGTAGAACAGATACCCAGCGACCGCGACCACCAAGTAGTACGACAAGATGAAGACCCCTGCACTGGCTATGAATGCCGCCAGGTATCTCGCCAGGAGGATTCGAGCCCGCGAGATTGGTTGTGTCAGCGTGAAGAGCCCCTGCCGGCTGAAGTCCTGGGAGACCGCGTCCCCTGCAAGAATGGCGCACGCCAAAACGATGGCGCTGCTGAGGCTCCCCAGCGCCGATCCCGTGAAGTCGTACACCGAGGGCTGCTTCTGTACGACACCGACCGCGATCAGTATGGGGCCCAGCAGGGAGAGAATGAGGTAGATGACGAAGACTATCAGGAACCTCCTGGTCTGGAAGTAGAACTTGAGGTAAGCCCTGAGAAGCGTGATGCTGAGCGAGGGCTTGCTGCTCACTGGCCCCCACCCGTGATTTCCAGATAGGCCTGTTCCAGTCCCAGCCCCGTGTCTTGCACGCTTCTAATCCCAGACTTGAATAGCGAGTCCACTAGGGCCTTCCGGGTCTCCTCTTTTCCATCGAAGTGCACCACGAAGACCCTGTCGTTCTCCTTGGTGAATCCGGTCGAGAGCCCCTGGTCCTTGATTGCCTGCAGCACGCTTTCCTGCACAGGGCCGTTGAATTCGACCCTGATCGCCTTGGATGTGAAACGCCTTGTGATATCGTCGACCCTTCCGCTCTCCACGATCCTCCCCCTGTTGATGAAGGTCGCGTATTCGCACATCTGCGTAACCTCGTAGAGGAGGTGGGACGAGAGGAAGACGAGTTTCTCTTTCTTCGCCTCGAGTATCAGGTTCCTGAAGACCACCGACTCCGCCGGGTCCAGGCCCGCGGTCGGCTCGTCAAGTATGAGGACGTCCGGGTTCTGTGCAAGTATCGCCCCCAAGAAGACTCGCCTCTTCTGCCCCTTTGAGAGTTTGGCGCACTTCCTCTGCAACTCCGGGAGGTCTAGTCTCTCCTTCAGCTCGTCGACGTGAGGGTCTGCTATCCCCCTGATCCTGGCCGCAAACGAGATGAACTCCCTCACAGTCATGAACGGATACGGCTCAGGGTCCTCGATCAGGGAGCCGACGCTCTTCAGCGCGTTCGTCGGACTCTTCACGACGTCTACGCCGTTGATGGAGGCTGACCCCTTGTCTGGCCTGAGCAAGGTCGTCAAGACCTTCATCGAAGTTGTCTTGCCGGCGCCGTTCGGGCCGAGGTAGCCGTAGCAGCCCTTGCCCTGGAGCTTCAGAGAGATGTTGTCCAAGACGGGAAAGCTCCCGAATCGCTTCGAAACACCTTCCATGACGACCTCCAAGTGTCTCTATTTTCGACCGCGGGGAAGCTTATTTGAAGCTTCCAACACCAAGGTACTAGAGAGCATCATCCTGAAGTGTGTCGACGAACCAGAACCGTCGCTCGGCTTCCGGTTCAGGTTTCATTCATCTTCGGTCTTCACTTGGATATCATTGGCATGTGGCTGGCGTTCATCCTTGGACTGTCAGGGAGCCGCTAATGGCACACCCTTCAAGCGTGCTGCCTAGAGATAGGGAGTCTGGCAGGCTTAACTGTACTTTATTCGGCAATTCCAGTGCAAGGGATAATAGACCGCAGCTTCCAGAATCTTACGAAGATGAGCAGCCGAAGAAACGTCATGCCTGTGCTTCTCTTGCTTCCAGCTATCGCACTGTTGTGTGTTACTCCAGCATACGCGACGCATGGATCCCCCGGCGGAATATTCTATCAAGGAGTGGATTACAGTGCGACCACAATATACGCTCAACTCTACCTGAGCGCCTACCAGAATGGGATAACATCAATGCACGAGAACTGGGTTCAATATGGCTTTGCCGTCAATACCAACACCGTCGGCGCCCCGCTTCCGAAGGGACTCGGCTTGAATTATGAAGGGCACGTCACATACATCGCCGAGAGTCTCACCGTGGATGGTCAAACCTTCGTCAACAAGGTTTGGGTGAGCTACGGGTCGGACGTGCAGGGCACATTTACCGGCGGCTATCCAACAATTACCCTCAACCGGAATGAGGCTGGCGGTGCAGATGCGACCTACACCGTCACCGTAAAAGGGTATACCGAGGTAACTGTGTGTCTAATTATATGCGTCCCAGTCTACACACTCGACTCCTGGACGCGCACAGCTTCTATCACGGGCTATCTATGGCCTAATGCGCTCGGATAGCCACTAATCAATCTAGAGAGAAGCGTTGAGGGCCCGCGAGGGCCCTTCCCCCTGTTTCGCAGCGACAGTACAAGACAGAAGTGCTCCTAGGGAGTAATCTCCTCCTCCCTTCCCCGGTCCTGAACCTGTGCCCAAACTCTGAAGCCCCAGAAGGCTAGTGCGAGCCAAAGGAGGCCTCGTTTGACAATTGTACGTCGGGGATTGAAGTCAGATGATGTCGTGATGTGGGTGAGCGGGTGGACGAGTTGGTACTGCGAATAGAGCTGGCCTTTCGTTCAGCCGTAGGCAGGATATCTGTGCGCGCGCCCCAAAACAGGTTCTGAAAGTGGATTTCATTCGTGAGCACGAATGTCTGGTCGGTGTGGGCGCCCTGGGTGGCATCGAACGACTCGGCCTCGGTTCTTGAGTTCTCATCGTTCGCGGAAGGCATATACCACTGGTCTCGGGGGCGGGACATCTCGGTGTGACTCGTTGAACACGCATCCAACGACCCGCGAGGACAGTGCGACGGGTCACAGAGGATGCGATAGTGGAGCGCAAGGAGGTTCTCTAGAATGAAAGCAGTACCACGGTTGTACTACAACTACCGCCGTTTCCGGAAGCAACTCGCGATACTCGCCGCCGTCATCGGTCCCGGCATCATCGTAATGGTCGCGGACAACGACGCAGGGGGAATCACCACCTACATGGTGACCGGTTCCAAGTTCACCTACAGCTTCGTCTGGGTCATAATTCTGCTTCTGCCAGTGGCGTACACCTGCCAGGAAATGTGCGTCCGGTTGGGGGCGATTACCAAGCGCGGTCACGCAGAGGCAATCTTCGACGCCTTTGGTTCGTTCTGGGGATGGTTCTCCCTGACCGACCTCACGATAACTGATGTCCTGACCATAGTCACCGAGTTCATAGGCATGACCGCGGCGATGAGCATATTCGGCATACCTCCCATACTCACAGAGATCCTCGTCATCATCTTCATCATGGCCATAGTCGTCAACGGGCGGTATTGGACATGGGAGAAGAGTGTACTGGCGTTGTGTGTGGTGAACCTCATCTACGTCCCTGCGGCGTTCCTGGTTCATCCTGATTTGTCGAAGGTCTTTTGGACCGGCGTAGTCCCAGGCTTCCCCTACGGCTTCACGAGTGATGTGATCTTCCTCTTGATGGCAAACGTAGGCACCACGATCGCACCGTGGATGATATTCTTCCATCAGAGTTCAGTGGTAGACAAAGGTCTACGGGAGAAGGATATTCCCTACGAGCGTGCAGACACTGCCCTCGGCTCCCTCTTCACGGTCGTCGTGGCCAGTGTTCTCATCATTGTCGCTGGGACTCTGTTGGCTGGGATGAAGGTTGACTCCGCAGCTGCAGCCTCTAGGCTGTTGATGCCCATGAACAGTTACGTCGGAACGCTCGTGGCAATCGGGCTGTTTGACGCCGGGCTCCTCGGTGCCATAGCCATTTCAATGACAAGCGCCTGGGCATTCGGCGAAGTCTTCGGCTGGTCGCACTCTCTGAATGCCAAGACAGGCCAGTCGAAATGGTTCACCATGTTCCGCCTCTTTATCCTGATCGTCGCCGCTTCGATAGTCCTGATACCAGGCGCCCCGCTGGTCACAATCACACTTTTCGTGCAAGTCATAGCAGTGACACTATTGCCCGCTGCTCTCACGTTCCTCATCTTGCTTCTAAATGAAGAGGAGCTTGTGGGCAAATTCAAGAATACCAGAAGGCAGAATGTGATTGGTGGTACCATAGTCGCGGTCATCGTCGTCTTGTCCACATTGTTCGGCATAGGGACCCTGTTCCCTGGGTTCTTTGGATGAGAGCAATGAACCCGTTCAAGAGAGCAGTCAACAAGATCAGGGAAATCAACAGGAGGTACGCAAAGCCACGGATAACGCTCTCCAGAAGTACCCGCCTGGCCCTGCTTGCGCTTAGGCTGTACCTGATAGTACTGGTCATTCTGCTCGCCTACAGGTTCTCCACGATCTTGTGATTTGACATGTTCGTGAACAGATTCGCCGATATGGGTATGAACGCCTTCTGTGGGCAGGCGCAGGGAGCATAGATGCCAGAGAACCCGCCCCGGCAGGAAGGGGAAGTGGGCCAGAATGGCAGCACGGGCAAAGGCCATACACAGAGTCTTCTCTTGAGCGAAATCATCGGGCGAAGGATAAGAACGGAAGCGGGCGCAAAACTCGGCAAGCTAAAGGACTTCGTGGTCAAGGATGACCCGAGGTACGCGGAGGTCACGCACCTTATTGTAGGAAGACCCTATGGCGACCCTTCGCTAAAGGTTCCATGGAGCCAAGTGGTTGAGGTCGGACCCAGAGAAATTGTGGTCCAGAATCCTCGGGATAACGATTACACCGAAGTCGGGCCCGACGAGGACCTCTTGCTGCTTCGAGATAAGATTCTCGACAAACGGATATTGGACACTGAGGGGTTCGCTGTGGAGGTCGTCTACGACATCCAACTTCTGCTCGTGGAGAACAAGCTGTTCATAGTGGCTGCAGATGTCAGCAGACGCGCCCTGGCGCGGAGGCTCGGCTTCGGCAGGCTTAGTGGGGGCCTCCCGAAGGACGCGGGGCTGGAAGGATTCATCCCCTGGAAGTATGTCCAGCCGCTGGGGGCGGATCTGACGGCCACCAAAGGGGACGTCAGGCTCACCATCGCGAAGGACCGACTCGGAGAGATACACCCGGAGGACCTGGCAGACATTCTCGAGGAACTCAACCACGAGGAGAGGATTCACGTCTTCAGCGTCCTCGACAGCAGAGCGGCGGCCGCGACCTTAGGGGCCACCGAACCGAGGGTCCAGAGAGAGATCCTTGCCAGCGCCAGCGCCGAACGCGTGGCACAGATCTTCGCCCACCTCTCTGCGGTCGAGATAGCGGAAGTGATCTCGATTCTGCCGAAAGATGACGCGGAAGAAATCCAGAAGACGCTCAGCGGAAGCCTTGGGGAGAGGGTTCACGAGCTCATCACGCAGCACGACGTTCCGGCGTCAGTTCTTGCTGTCCGCCGTTTTCTACAGTTCCCAGGTAACTTGACCGTGGAGGACACGTTCACCAGATTCAGGAAGGAGGCGCCCAACTCCCTAGTCACCATGTATGTCTACGTCGTGGATGATGAGCAGCGTCTGAAAGGTGTTGTCGACATTAACGAACTCCTGCAAGCCAATCCCGATAGCAAGCTTGATGAGATAATGACGAAGAGCGTTGTCACAATTGCTCCTACGACGATGCGCGGGGAGGTGGAGGCCCTGTTCAGACGGTACCGGTTCAGGGCGATCCCTGTCGTTGACGAAGGAAGAAAGATAGTAGGGATCGTCAAGGAGAAAGACGCCTTCTCAACCGGGGATGAGGTCCGTCTCTCCAGGTGAGAGACTCACCATACCATTCTTGAACCCACGCGGGCGCCTCACGAAACAATCTTCATCGTGACTGTCGAGACCACGCCCGCCTTCGACCTCAGGTTGCGGGCGACGATTGATTTCAATGCCTGGTCGTCGGGTCCCTCTACCATCACCAAGAGGTCGTACAGTCCGTAGAGCTGGTAGACTGATAGGATCCCCGGAATCTTCTTGAGGGCGGCGATGCTCTTCTCCTCTGCGCCCGGGCTCAGGTTGACCAGCACTATCGCTCTTTCCATGCCGACCTGCAACTGCGCCGGGACTCGGATTAAAGATTGTCCTGAAGAGTTGAATCAGTCGGACCTAGAGGCAATAGCCGATGGGTGGGAGGGTTGAGAGGACGCTAGAACAACGAAGTCAGCTGCAGACATGCGGAAAGTCAGGGATGAAATCGAGAAACGGGTTATGGAGCTTTCAAGGAGTTGACCGCGGGCCCGGTGGGGCCAGCCCCCAAACAGGTTCTGAAAGTGGATCTCGATCGTGAGCGCGAACATCTGGTCGATGTGGGCGCCCTGGTCGGGACATCAGTTCAGCCAGGTCGCAGCATCACGCTTCGGGTCCAAATTCACTTCTTTGATCGCCGTAGCCGTGCAGCGCAAGAGTCAAGTCCAGCTTTAATATTGAAGGCCCTGAAGTACGACCCGAACAGGTATGACCTTTGAAGGTCATTGAGGGCCGGGGGCTCGGGAAGGGCTTCTCCAAGGTGGTGGCCCTCGACGGGCTCTCGTTCGGGGTCGAGAGCGGCGCGATCACTGGCCTGATAGGCCCGAACGGGGCGGGGAAGACTACCGCGATCAAGATCATGCTCGGCCTGCTGAGGCCAGACGAAGGCTCCGTCCTGGTGTTCGGTGAGCGCCCCTGGGGCAACCCGCGCGTCGCCGAGCGGGTCGGTGTTGTGCTCGAGAAGCCCCACTTCCCCTCCGGCATGAAGGTCGAGGACTACCTCACCAGGATAGCGAGGATGCACGGATACCCCCCTTCGAAGGCCCTTGACGACCTGAGACGTGTGGGGCTGGACCAGGCCAGGGACAGGCAGATAGGGAAGCTTTCGGCAGGGATGCTCCAGAAGTTCGCGCTGGTCCACGCACTGATCAACGAGCCCGAGCTCGTGGTGGCTGACGAGCCGACCTCCAACTTGGACCCTCAGGTGAGGAACGAAGTCCTCGGGCTGATAGTCTCCCTCAACAAGGAGAGGGGGACTACGTTCCTGATCTCCTCGCACCTCCTCCCCGAGCTGAGCAGGGTCTGCGACACCGCGGTGATAATATCCAAGGGGAGGATGGTTGGCAGCGGGAACCTCCAGGACCTCTACCGAAGCTTCGGGGCCGAGGTCGCGCGGGTCACCACCGACAGCCCCGGCGCCCTCGCGGAGGCGATCAGGTCCTTGGCCTACGTCGTCTCGGTCGAGGTGTCCGGGGAGAACCTGGTCGTGGAGACGAGCCAGGACGTGGCCGAGGGCCAGCTCTATCTCGACATCCCTAGGCTCGCGGCCCAGGCCCATGCCAGGCTGTACGGCATCGAGTCCAAGAACGCGTCTCTGGAGGAGCTGTTCAGGAAGGCCGTCTCGTCAGACCAGGAGAAGGGAGGGAAGGCAGCCTGAGCCAGCAGGGCGGGCCGAAGAAGCGCAGGGGCTCGGCGTTCACGGAGCTGCTGTCGATCTTCCTCCATCTGGACCACCGGTTCCCCGTGCTCGAGGCGTCGGCGTTCCTGTTCTTCTCGGGCGTGCTCCTGTTCTCGTCGGTGTCCAACGGGGACGCGTCCTCCGCGTTCTCCTACATGGCCGGGCCAGGCGGGCTCTCGCTGACCAGCCTGATCCTCGTCGTCCTGATCCTGAAGAACTTGGCCTCGGGCTGGGGCAACGACTTCGAGAAGGGGACGATGCAGACCTTCCTCACCTATCCCCTCAGCCGAGGGAGGGCGTTCCTAGCCCGCCTCGTCTCGTCGCTGCTCGTGCCGCTGGGCCTCCTGACGCTGGCCCAGTTCTCGGCCGTTTTCCTCATCGCCCCCGGCTTCGCCTTGGCCCACTTCGGAAGCCTGCTGCTCGGGTTCCTGACCTCGCTCACCGCGCCGCTTCTGATCGCTGCGTTGGTCGTCCTGGCTGTCCTGCTGGCCAAGTCGGGAGGCGTCCCCTTCGCCATCGGTCTGGTGGCATACTTCACGGTGCTCATCTTCTCGGCCTTCCTGTTCAGCGTGGGCTCCTCTGGAGGCTACTACTACTTGGTCTGGGCGGTCTTCTTCATCAACCCCGTCTACGCGTTCTCGAGCTATTTCAGCAACCAGGTGGGGTTCGGGTACTACCACTTCGTGCCGACCTACGCCCAGGCGGTCGGACTGCTCGCCGCGAACCTACTCCTCTCGCTGGTCCTGCTGGCCGTCGGCGCGCTGCTGTTCGTGAAGAGGACCGAAGCGTGATGGACAGAAGCTCGAGGGCGACCGTCGTCTTCCGGGTGGGCACCCTGCTGGTCGCCATAGCGCTGGCCTTCGGGCTCATCTCATACATGAGCAGCCTGACCGTCTCGGGCTATCATTCCGACCAGTGCTTCTACAACTACAACTTCGGGCCCTTCTGCGAGAACGTCGACGTGGCTCCAGCCGGGACCTACACCGTGCTGGCCAGTTGGGACGCCGCGAGCCCGCAGCAGATGTACTTCTTCAACATGAGCTCCACCGGGGCCGCGGAGGTCTACCTTCTCAACACGAACCAGACCGCGTTCGACGTCTGGATAGCGAACAAGAGCGGCCTGCCGCTAGCCAACGTCTCCTTCAGCTACGGTCCCCAGGAGCTCGCGTGGTTCTCGGACTACGTGGCGTCGCACGGGCAGGAGGTCGAGGGTCGGTACGCCGTCTCGGGGACCAACCTAGTCGTGAAGTACTTCGTCCCCGACGTCGAACCGCTGATGGCCGTGGTCACCAACGGGAACGCCGGGTCCTCTCTCAACTTCACGTACTCCGAGACGAATGTCGGTGTCATGATCAACCCGAGCCTGGGCTTGCGGGCCACCGGCTACCTGGCGGCTTCGGGAGCGGTCGTCGCCGTGTTCGGGCTGGTCCTGAAGAGAAGAGGGGCAGGCAGAAGCGGCGGGAGCCCAACTTCCTCGAGCGCGAAGGCTAGTGTGAGCCAAAGGAGGCCTCGCTTCACGATTGTACCTCGGGCATTGAAGGTGGATGATGCCGTGATGTGGGTGAGCGGGTGGACGGGTCGGTATTGCCACAGACGCTGGCCTTTCGTTCAGCCGTAGGCAGGATATCTGGTCCTGAGAAGTCGCTGCATCTCCGAAGCGAGCTTCATGTCAAGGTCCCTCTGACTCTCGGACAGGCCAACGTTCCCCTTGCTGGTGAAGACGAACGGTCCCTCTGCATAGGGTCTCCCCTCCTCTGGCACGACCGTTTCTGATTTGAGCAGAGACAGGAAGTTGGCCGCTGCCTTGTCCCCCGGCGGATATCCTTCGCCTCTGAGCATCTGGAGAATCAGCTCGGGGGGCAGGTTCCGGTAGCCGTACGGAAAGGTGCCGGCTGGCTTCAACTTAGGACTATCATCGATCGGAGAACCGAGCACGATCGGCGAGGGTTTGAAGATCGAGTCCATCTTGAGCATCCAGGTTCCATCGGAGCCTGAGACGACGGCGTCGCAGAATCCGTGCTTCCCGGAAGGCGATATGACGAAACTCCATCCCTTCGGGTTCTTGGAGTAGCTCTCGAGCAAGTGTCTCCTCAGGCTCTCCCCTTCCAGAAGCTTCATCATCCGTTTCAAAGCGCGGGAGGTAATAAGGCCTCGTGTTGGCGCGCTCTCTAAGAGGATCTCTCGTCAGATTGTGGGGGCGATTCGCGCCGGATACTTCCACCAATGGTAGAGGACCACGGCCACGACTGCTATCCTCGCATAGATCGAAATTCCCATCATTATCGAAGTCACAGGGAACGAGAAGAGCCCTCCCTCGAAGGTGAAGAGCACTTCGCTTCCGCGGAAGCCCAGCTGGTTTCCGAGCCAGGGCACCAGCGAAACGTGGAAACCAAACAGAAGGTCTCCCATGAAATAGTACCCCAGGTCGTTCATCAAAGATACGAGAAGCCCGAGGGACAGGGCGAGCTGCCAGTCCTTCAAACCCTGAAACACGATTAGCACTCCAAACGGAGCCATGCAGGATACGATAACCCAGATGTGGTAGGCCGGCGCGTTCGACCCGTAGAGGTCGATCCAGTTCACCAAGACGAGGCCGTAGAAGGCCGAGAACAGGATCAGTTTCAGCAGGGTCAGCTGCCGCCTGTTGGTGGGCCTCAGGCCTGAGACGACCATCTCTACGCCGTTGAAGAGCACTACGACGGAGAGCAGGACCACCAGGGTATCGAGCGCGATCCCCCGGACCAGTAGCGCGATCCCTGCAAGGAAGACGGTCACCGCGCCCGTCGCCAATGCAGAGCCTCTGAGCCATCTCGGATACCCTCTCCCGGCGGCTTGCAGAATCCTTCCTAGCCCTTGGATGGTCAGGCTGACGGCAATCAGAAGCACCAACGTCTGGAGGCTCATGCCTGGCACTACGACGACGGCAATCACGATGATCAGAGCGAGGAGGCCCCCGCCTGCAAGGCCCAGACCCTCTAAACTCACAAGACGAGCCCTGACGCTGCCTGCCGCAATCATCCTGGCGGCGCTGAACCCCAGCGCAACCGACAGGAGCAGAACCAGCTTGGCAGCTCCGTAGCTCGGGCTGGCCAGGGCTACGACGCCGATGGCCACGGTCAACAGACCAAGGACGACCTCGGCGACTCGCAGCCAGTAGGGAAAGTACCCCTCGGGCCGAGCTCGCCTGGATTCTTCTCGGGTCAAGAATCACGTCTCCATTGTCATTTGGGCTTCCTACCGAACTCCCGCCCGTTAGATGTGCCCTTATTCATCGGTATGCCCGAGGCTTTCAGCTTCCTCGCACGCATCTTCTGGAGGTAGCCGACCGCCTGCCGGAGGCTTCCAGTCGACTCTGGTTACTTGTACCCCCTGCGCTTCAAGGTCGTCGGCGAAGGACGGGAGTCCGATGTTGACGGCCCTGATCTCCTTCCCGAGAAGACCCCCGACCCTCTTCATCGCTTGGTCCTCCTGCCGTGCGCGCCCAATACAGAGCTCTATGGCCAGAAGTGGCTATGGAGTTGAATGATTCAATTCCGCCTTGCTAGCGTTCCCATAGGATCCCAAGGTGGAAGAACAACAGGTTCGGTAAGTAGGACACCTAGGAGCTCTGGAGAGATGTATTTCTTTCTAACAGTTATTTCGAAAAGGTATTCGTCGAACCACTCATCCATCATGTACATGTAGCCTTTGTCCCCAATCTTGGCCCCCCAACTGTTTTCAACCCGCCATTTTCTCGGTCTTCCTGTTTCATCAAGATCCACGCCTGTCAGCACCATAGCGTGTGTCATCTCGCTATTCCTGTATTCCAATCTTCCGGCCTTGTCTAGCTTGAATTCTGCTCCGTAGACGAGGTCATAATCATACACGTTCAAATCCATCGCGCCCATCTCTGTTTCCAGCATCTGACCAACGTCACAGCCAAACCAAACCGCGTGGTTGTCCTTTATCATATCGACGGCAGCTTTCTTCAATGTCTCAATATCGACGTTCAAGTAACGAACCTGACGTCCACCAATGACGTTACCAAGATACTTCACCGTGTACGCCTTGTTGTAGGGCTTGTCCTTCGTGGGGGCGTTTATCAGGCAGACTAAATCATCCAAGTCAACGTCCACATACTTCTTGTAGAACTCTCCGGGTGCCATATTACCGTCCCTGTGGAATACATTGTCTTTGTCTCGCCATTCCCAGTAGAAGCTGATCGGAGGTTTGCCTAAGTGAATTGCAAGCATTCGATAGAACTCCTCAAGTAACTCGCACTTTGACTTTCGCAATTCCTCTGCAGAAGAACCCTGGGCATGCATGTCTCTGAGCAACTTCGCATATTCCCTGAGCTTGGAGACCAGCAGAGTGTTCATAGAATCGGAATCGCTACTACTGATTGTCTCCGGCATGAAAGACTTCGGCACAACCCCATACTTTTCTACGAGGTTCACGAACATGTCCCACTGTCCGCCATCGGGAAGCGGATCAGAGAGAAGGGACAGGATCGTCCGGCTGTCAAGTGGCTCATCCCTGGTCTCGATGATGTTCTCAAGGAAGTAGTTCGCCTTCTCCAATTTATCCCAGAACATCTGGTAGACCTCCGAGAGTTCAAAGGTCTGAACGTTCAGCTTTTTCATGGCCTCCAGGCTGAGGAGACTGAGCCCGGAGAATAGCCAGCACCGCCCTGACGCCTCTTGATTGGTAGCCTCCGGTGACTCGATGAGATTGCTGAACGTGTAGTTAATTCGATCGACCTCTTTTCGACTCAAAGCCACAGCTGCAATACCGTTCTGGGTCACTGCGTTCAATGCAAGAAGATTCTTAGGGTCACTATCAAAAGATGCTAAGAATCGTTTGATATCTTCATTCGTGAGGCTTTCCTTCATGGTATCTCCTGACTGGAGTATCTCTGTTTTGAACTTTCTCTCCCTGACTCCGAGTACTAGCCTCCCGCAAAACGAGGACCTGCTGCCCTTCCGGCGTCGTTACAAACGAAGCTTGCGACGTTCTCGTTCATGCATGATTACGTGTGAGCGCGCGCGCGCATTCCCGCGACCCGTGAAGGTCCTACCTTCGCCTTATCTTCTTGTACGCCGCCTCGAGCAGCCTCACGAAGTTCGCCAAGAACCTGTTCTGCCTCTCCAAGTTCCTAGAAAGGACAGCCTCTTCTGATGTGAACTCGCGCCTGAGCTCATGAACATCTGTCTTCTTGGAGAAGTAGAGGTAGATTGGAATCCCCAGCAGGATCGCTGCCGACCCGACAACCTTGTCTAAGAGAGAAGTGGAGTAGAGCAGATAGACACTAATCCCGACCCCCAGCCACGGAAGTATGTTTTGACCGCGAAGGCCGTGCTCGTCATTCTTCTTCAGGACGGACAGGGCAAGGCAAACGAGGAGGTAGCAGACCCCGAGGTTGAAGACTGCGAATGATATGAGTGTTGAGATTCCGGAGAATGGCATGAGTGACATAGCGATCACGCCCTCGACGATCACCCCGACGTAGGGCGTCTTGAACCGGGCGTGAACTTTGCTGAGCCCTTTCGGGAGCAATCCATCGCTAGACATTGCATAGATCAGACGGGCCGTGCCCAGAACCTCTGTCTCATCCGTGCCCGAGACAGAAGCGAGAGCGCCGACGCCAGTGATGACGGCTCCGGCTGAACCGAGAAGGGCCGTACTGACCAATACGAGGGGTATGGGGCTCTTCGCGAGCGCAGCCGAACTGACTACACCGAAGACCGCAGCGTTAGTCACGACGTAGAAGAATATCACTATCGCCATGCCGGTTATCATCGCCCTGGGGATGTTCTTCTTCGGGTCGACAACCTCACTGGCAGGAAGGACGCCAAGCTCGAATCCTGCATAGGCCCAGAAGATCAGCACCAAGACAGTGCCGAAGTTGCTCAGACCCGCGGGCGCGAACGGGGTGTAATTTCCGAGCAATGTGGGTCTGAACACGATAGACCCGATACCGAGGAAGATTATGAGAAGGAGAGGAGCAAGCTTTGCGAGAGTCAGGACATCGTTGATTCGTCCTGCTGCCTTGACACCAACAATGTTGACTGTGGTGAGGACCACGATGAAGATGATCCTGATTAGCAGCTGTTCCCCGTAAGACAAAGGAACGAAGTACTGGAGGTAGTTCGTGAACACTATCGCGAAGACGGGCAGCGCGATGATCTCCGCGATGATCATGCTCCATCCCGCGATGAACCCGAAGAAATCGTCAAAGGCTTCTGATACGAAAGCGAACGAGCCTCCAACATTCGGGACGTAGTAACTACAGTATCCAAATACCATCGCCAATACCATTGAAATCGCCCCACCGATGATCCAGACCACAAGTGCAAAGGGCCCGATCAAGCCTGCAACGAGGCCGGGGACAATGTAGATGTCGCTTCCGATGATAGCCCCCACGACTATGTTCATCAGGTCAAAGTAGGACAGGTCTCGCTTGAGTTCCAACGACGCGGTCTCCGGGTAGACATCTCTGCTATTTTGGCTTGAGGTGCCACACGGCCCTAGGCGCAGAATACTTCCACTACGATTGGAAGTGGCGCGCGCGCGCGAGACCCTGCATGTCTTTGTAGGTGAGGAACTTCTGAATGCGATGCGGGGTGTGCGCATTCGACTTCAGGTTTAGATTGCATCAAATCCATCCGAGACGCGGTCGAGGAGTGAGGCAAGACGAAGATAGTAGTCCTGTCGGATTCGCATACCGATTCGATTGACCGTCTCCCGAGAAGGATAGTGGACGAACTGTCTGGCGCGGACCTAATCATTCATGCCGGTGACTACACCGCAATAGGACTCCTCAACGAGCTCCGACGACGAGGGAACTTCAGGGGAGTGCACGGAAACCTGGATGCACCAGAGATCAAGCGAGAGCTTCCAGCGCTGGAGACCATCTCGGTTGGCGGCTTCAGCATCGGCATCAACCATCCCTCTGAAGGCGGAACGCCGTTCGGCATCGAGGATAGGATAAGGGCCAAGTTCCAAGATGTCGACGCAGTCATATTCGGGCACACGCACAGGACGAAGAACGAGTACAGGAACGGAGTTCTCTGCTTCAACCCGGGAAGCGCAACGGGAACCTTTCCTGCTTCAGCAAGGACCTTCGGCATCATCACCGTCGGGAAGGAAATGAGGGGCGAGATACTGAGAGCGTGATGCGCTCGATGATCCTCGAACGGAGAAGCGGGCTTTGCGAACCTCGCTCAGACTCTCCGGTCGATAATCAGGCCATTGATCTGTGATTTCCTGAGAATTGGGGCTGCGGCGATTTTCGAAGTTGCAGACAACACTCTTGTCTGTGAGGACAGGCTTTCCGCAAAGCGCGCGCCCCCCGCCTGCCGGAGGCTTCCAGTCGACTCTGGTTACTTGTACCCCCTGCGCTTCAAGGTCGTCGGCGAAGGACGGGAGTCCGATGTTGACGGCCCTGATCTCCTTCCCGAGAAGACCCCCGGCCCTCTTCATCGCTTGGTCCTCCTGCCGGTGACGATTCGACCTGCCAGCTCGGCGGCCTCCACGGAACTCCTACAGACAACCACCCCTGCATCCTCAAGGGCTTTCCTCTGCTTTGCCAGGCCTTGGAAATCCCCGTCGGTCCCAACTAGGAAAGCGACGACCGGAAGGTACCCACCATCAGCTTCGGATATTCTCTTGGCCTCCCGGATTGCAGGGACCAACTCCCCGGCTGGATCTGGGTTTGAACCCAGTCCCAAGACAACGTCGATCAGAATCACCGCGGTTTCGGGGTCCTTGGCCTCCTGCAAGATTCTCATCTTTCTGAGAGTGAAGTCAATCATTGGGTGGGCCCTTCCCACGACGAACTCCTCGGCCCCCATGTCGATGCAACAGTTCCGTTTGCTCTTTCCGGTCCCGTCGATCCTGAGCTTCTTGTCGAAGGGCGCGTTCGAGTAGATTCCACCCAGAACACCTGAGAGCAGGTACTGGGCCTCGTAGCAGAGAGTTCCGCCGGAGAACAATCCCCGGATGTAGCGTTGGCTAGGCGAAAGGTGGGAGGCCTCCTTGCGTGCCTGAGCAGGCAGGCGCCCGGTCCGGGGTGGCGCCTTCACCTTGGATCCTGCCAACTGCACGGCCTTCATTGCAGCCTCTTCGAGCGTCTTTGCGGTGAGGTGCCCGTGGACCTCCATCGCGGAGAGGTCGGTGCCGAGGAAGTTGATCACCACTGGCTTCTTCACCTTCTTCAATGATGCCAGGACGGTGGCCATCGTCTTTGGGCCCGGAGGCTTGGAGACTATCACTATGACTTCGGTGGCAGGGTCGTCGCTAAGGAGCCTCAGCGCCTGCAGAGTTGTCATGCCTCCGACCTCGTCGGAGAGGTCAGCCCCGCCCGTTCCAATGGCCTGAGACACGCCCAATCCCAGACCGTGGACCATGCTTGCCACCTCCTGCAGCCCAGTTCCAGAAGCGGACACTATTCCGATCCTGCCCGGTCTCACTGCGTTCCCAAATCCAAGGACCTTGTTGTTGATGATCGAAGTGCCGCAATCCGGCCCCATCATGAGGAGGTTCTTCTTCCTCGCCAGCGTCTTCAGCTCACGCTCGTCCGCACGAGTGACATTGCTGCTGAACAGAAACACGTTCAGCCCTGCCCCAATCGCCTTGACCGCCTCTCTCTTGGCATACGTCCCGGGGACAGAAATGACTGCCAAGTTGGCGTCTGGGTCCTCGGAGAGTGCCTCCTGTAGGTCCCTGGACGCCACGCTCGCGCCCACCGACACCCCTTGGCCTGAAAGCAGCCTTTCTGTCTCGGCCAGGGCTGCGTTGACCGATGCTGGATCTTCGGCCTCGATGGCGATGATGAGGTCGTCGGTCCCTGCCTGGGTCACTTCGGGTCCATGGAATCCTATGTCATTCAGCACCCGCTTGTTCAGCTGGGTTCCCATCACCACGGCCGCACTCTTCACGCCGTGCACGCTCTGCGCCCCCTTGGACACCCGCAGCAGTGTAATCGAGTCGCGATAGACCCCCTTCTTGACAAGAGTCCTTCTGATCATGCAATCCATCCTCCTCTCATCTGCAGCACGAAAGCCATCCCCAGTATCACCCCTGCGGCCGTGTCTGTCCCTGAGGCGTGACCTGTCGCTATGAGGTCCGAAGCGCTCTCCGCGACGCTGGCAGGCGTCCCTGTACAGATGCTTTCAATCAACCGCGTGACCTTCTCGTTTGACCTCCCCAGGGACGCCTGCTCGAGGTATTCTTGGCTCAGAATGCCGCTCCTACCAACAGTTGTCTCTGCCATTGCCCTGGCTGCTCGAAGATAGAATGGTCCCGAGGCCAACCCATTCCTGACACTCAGCACGAGAGCCACCATCAGCCCCGAGAGGACGTCGTCCGCAGAAGGCGTAAGCCCTACGCCTAACCCTGCGATGCTCTTGGTGGCGATTGTCACTCTTCTCATTTTCTTGCCGCGCAGGCCACTGATCAGAGCTCTGAGGTGCGGGAGGGCGAACGTTGAGTACAGGTTCAGCCCGAGCCAGGAGGCGCTCAGCGTCTCTCCGTGTAGAGAATGAAGAAGGCTTCCCATCCCCGAGAATCTCCCCTGGGTGATCACTGCTTCCCGAGCCAGCTGGAGGTTCCCTCGGATGAACTTATCGTCGAGAGGGGGAAGAGGGAACCTCTGTGACGGATCGTAGACCTTCGACCCCGCCAACGACACTAGAATACTACTTCCGATGAGAATTCCCGTTTTGTCCATGGCCACAGTATCACCTCTGGCGACAGACCTCGACAACAGACGGAAGTCTCCATCGACGATGACATTGATGGGACCCCGTCCCGTCGAAGGCGGCACGAAGCTGACAAGGCCAAGCCTGGTCGTCACGTTTACTGCGCCGTCATAGGACGAGTGGACAGATGCTCTGGAAAGACCTCCCCTTATCCTCCGGTCAGCCTCTTTGCCAATCGTATTCGCTCTCAAGGTGGCAGCTAGGAGGGGCGTCCCCGCTAGCCTCGGAGTCAGGATGGGGCGACACCTCCCATCAGCAATCCTAGCTTCTTCAAATCTGCCTCGGCTGCGGGCATGGTCCCGACGATGGCGCCGTCGTAGATGCATGCTATCCTGTCGCTGAGGGCCGAGATCTCGTTTAGGTCAGAGGAGATCAGAAGAATCCCCCCTCCCCTATCCCTTTCAGACCTGAGCTTCTCCCAGATGGACTGGGTCGCCGCCACGTCTAACCCCGCCGACGGCTGGGATGCAACGAGCACGGCCGGCCTACGCGAGAGAACCTTCGCCAGGAGAAGGCGCTGCAGGTTCCCGCCTGAGAGTGTGTATGCAGGGAGGGAGACGTCGGGGGTGGCTATGTCGAACTCCCGGGCCAAGGCCTCGGCGTGGGAGCGAATCTCCCTCTGGTTCAAGAATCCCATCCTAGAGTACGGCTCGACATTCCTGTTCTCAAGCACGAGGTTTTCGGCGACGCTGAACTCCATTATCAGACCAGATCCCCTACGATCTTCTGGAATGACTCCAATCCCTTGGCGGATGAGCTCCGTGGGGGAGGAGTTAGAGATGTCGACTCCTCGCAACTTCAGGGATCCTCTCGAAATCCGACGAGTCCCTGATAGGATTTCGATGAGCTCATTCTGTCCATTCCCGGCCACTCCTGCGATTCCGAGAATCTCCCCTGCAGCCAAGGTAAGAGTCAACCCATTCAGGGCCATTGACCCCTTGTCGCCCAGGGCGTGGACATCGACCAGTCCCAGCAGGGGCGAGGCTGCTGCCGTGGCTGTATGGTGAGAGGTGAATGCCACCTCATGCCCCACCATCATCATGGCGAGCTGCCCCTCGCTGGTAGCTTTCGTGGCCACCCTCCCCACGACCTTGCCCTTTCGGAGTACCGTGACGGTATCGCTGACGTCCATGACCTCGTGAAGCTTGTGTGTGATGATGACAACCGATTTCCCCTCCTTTGCCATCGAACGCAAGAACCGAAAGAGCTCCTCTGATTCTTGGGGGGTGAGCACGGAGGTAGGCTCGTCCAGAATGAGTATCTCGGTTCCCCTGTAGAGGGCCTTCAAGATCTCGACTCTCTGCCTCTCTCCCACGCTGAGCTGCCGTATCAGCGCCTCGGGAGAGACGCTCAGCCCATAGCTCTTGGAGAGCCTTGACACCTCTTCAGACGTGCCGCGAAGGTCGAGCAGGGGCTCCCGCTTTGCCTTCAGGCCAAGGGCGACGTTTTCGGCGACCGTCAGTGTCTCCACGAGTTCGAACTGTTGGTGGACCATGGATATTCCGAGGGCGATCGAGTCCTTCGGGGAGGATATCCTGACTGTGCGACCCCGGACTCTGATCTCGCCTTCGTCAGCGACGTAAAGGCCGTACAGCATGTTCATGAGCGTCGTCTTCCCTGCCCCGTTTTCTCCCAGCAAGGCGTGGACCTCTCCGGCGGCTAGCGCGAAGTCGACACGATCATTGGCAAGGACGCCGGGGAACCGCTTCGTCATGCCCCGCATTTCGACGATTGCCTCGCGATTGGGACTGCTAGACAACTGGCTCCCTCTGTCTGCCCTCAGCTAAAAAAAGGACGCCCAGAATCCATCCGGACCCGCGCCTAGGTCGGGTCGGCGGGTGGGTTCTGGGTTACTTCCTGATGGACTACTATTGTGCCGCTGTTGATTTCTTGGATGACGGTAGCGACGTCAGACTTCACAGATGCTGGGATGATGCTGTCGTAGCTGTGGTATGGCGCGAGGGAGCCCAGATTCATGAAAAGGTCATGCCCCCCGATCTGTGACCAGGTACCAGCCATGATGTGTTTGACGACGGTGTCGATGAACGTTGTCTGGTTCATGAGTACGCTCGTCATCACGTTGTTGGGCGCGAGACTCGCCTGGTCAGCCACCGTACCGATGATCGAGACAGGGTATTGGTTGGCGCCGACAGTCGCATTGTAGAGCTGAGCGGCCGTGAAAGCTCCCCTGCCCGTGGCATCGGCGATTTGGGCGATTATGTCTGTGTGCTGAGTCTGAATCAAGGTCTTGGCGATCTGGAGCCCGAGGCTCGCGTCGGACCAAGTTCCGGCCACCCTGCAGTAGACCTTCACGTTGGGATTCGTCGCGTTGACGCCCGCTTCAAAGGCGTAGAATTCCATCGACTGTGACGGGTACCACTGGCCAATGATCACACCGACCGCGTTGGTCTTCGTCATCTTGGCAGCCAGCACGCCGGCCTCATAGTAGCCCGTAATCTGGAATGATTGGTCTAGGAGCACGATGTTGGGAGTCAGAGATTGATAGTAGCTGGGTGTCTGGGCGAAGACGGTCGATAGTCCGGCCTTGTAGCTCTGGTTCGCCACGGCTTCAGTGGTTCCTATGAATTGGTTCCCCACGACCCACACCAAGTCGTAATGGCCGCTCTGGGCTAGGGACGTGATTACGTTATACTGGTCTGAGTACGAGACGTCTCGAGATATGGAGACGCTCCAGCCGTATGTCTGGGCGATGTAGTTGGCAGCCTGTATTGCAACGTAGTTGAAGCCTAGGTCTGTTTCGTCCCCGCCGAGGACGACGGCCATGCTATACTGCCTGTGGGTAGTGGAAGTGGAAGAACTGCTGGAAGTGGAAGAACTGGTGGAAGTGACGGTAGATGTAACTGTCCCGGTTGCAGTGGAAGTTGCTGTTTTCGTAGTCCCCGGAGCTAGCCCGGGGACCAGGTAGAAGATTCCGGCCACGATGATCACAGCGAGGACGATTGCCCCGACGGTGACCACGGCCGAAACCCCTCTCTTGGTATGCATTTCCTGATTATCCTCGGCAGCCAAGAAGTTTCGCCTGCTATTAATGAATTGGTCGATTCTCACCTGGCAGAATAAGTGACGACTCAGCGTCTCTTGTACGGTACTGTGAGCGAGGAAGGAGGTTTCGTCCCGCGGTGGAAGATGAAGATGACCACGAGGGCGAAGACGTAGGGGAGCATCAGGAGGAAGTAGGGATTGCTGGTCAGGACTGAAAGCCCTCCTCCCGTGCCTATCAGTGTTGCTGACGTGGCGTAGCCCAGACCGAAGATCCAGCTCCCCAGGATGGCTCTGTAGGGGCTCCAGCGGGCGAAGATGACGACGACGATGGCGATCCAACCCCTACCTGCGACAATCGTGTCCCCCGTGTTGTAGAGTCCGAGGTACCCCAGGGTGATGGCAGCCCCTCCCAGGCCGGCGAGACTGGCGCCAAGTATTACGCACAGATGGCGGGTGAGGTTCACGTTTATCCCGGCTGCGTCTGCGGCTTCCGGGTTCTCTCCCACGCTCCTAATCTTCAGCCCCCAGGTCGTCTTGTAAAGAAGCAGCCCCATGACAATCGCGAACGCGAACGACAGATAGACGAAGGCGTTCTGTTGGAAGATGATTGGTCCGGCGTATGGAATGTTGGCCAGATAGGCCCCCACCATTGGGATGGCTATCGCAGGGAGGGGCTTCACAAGTGGGAGAGTGGAGGTGGTGACATGACGGTAGGCGAAGTCTGCTATCCCACCGCCGATTGTGTAGACGAGGAGGCCCACGATAAGCTGGTTGACGCCGACCTTCACGCAGGCGAAGCTGTGGAGAAGGCCGAGGGCGACTCCCGCGCCCAGGGCAGCCAGAACGCCGAGGAAGTAGGAGCCAGTAAGGAACGTGGTCCAAAGGGAGATGAATGCGGCCAGGGTCATCACGCCTTCGATGCCCATGTTGAGGACGCCAGCCCTCTCTGCGTACACCTCACCGACTGCCGCGTACAGTATAGGCATGGACAGGGGGAGGCTTGCCTGGAGGATGGATGTAGCCAGGTCGACCAAGCTAGGACCTCCGCCTCGAGGACAGGAATCTCTGGACGAGCAGGACGGTGAGGACGATGGTGGCCTGGAGGACGTAGATGAGCTCGATGGGGACAGATTCGCTTCCGGGAAGGAGCTGTAGGGTCCGCCCCCCTATCCAAAGGGCAGAGTAGAACACCGCTGCGAAGATTGCTCCGATAGGGTTGAAATTCGCAAGGGTGGCGACGCCGATGCCTTGGTATCCGTAGCCCGGTGAAAAGTTCTGCACCAGGTAGTGATTGCCCGTCGTCACGATTATCATCCCGCCCAGGCCGGCAAGACCTCCGCTGAGGAGCCCCACCATCAGGACGCTTCGCGGGACGCTCACTCCGCCAGCGGTGGCAGCCCTGGGGTTGGCCCCCGAGGCCCTGATCTCGTACCCCAAGACCGTCTTGTGGATGATGACGTAGACCACGACGGCGGCCAGGACGGCTATGATGATCCCAGCCGTCAGCGGGGTGCCAGGGACGAGGGTCGGAAGCCAGGTCGAGTGAGGAACTACGGGGGTCTGGGGGTTGACGGCCCGGGGGTCCTTCAGGGGGCCGCTCGTCAGCCAGTTCACGAGGTCCATGGCTACGAAGTTGAGGACCAGGGTCGGGAATATCTCGTTCACCTGCAGCCTGACCTTCATTAGCAAAGGCAGCGCGAGCCAGAGCGTCCCGCCCAGGAACCCCGCCGCTCCGGCCAGAAGTGTTGCGGGGATGCTGGGGAGTCCGCCCAGCTGGGAGGCGACCAGGAAAGTAGTGAGCGCACCGAGGTAAAGCTGGCCCTCAACCCCGATGTTGTAGAACCTCGCCTTGAAGGGGACCAGAAAGGCCAGGGCGCACAGCAGGAAGGGAATGGTCTGGACCAAGGTCGAAGACGCGTTAAACACTGTGCCGAAGGAGCCTGAGACTATCGTTTCGAGGCTACGGGCAGGGTTGTAGCCGAACACGAGGAGGATGAGGGAGAAGAGACCCAGCGAGACCACGACGCCGCCCAGGTAGGAGACGGGCGTGTCAAGGGAGAAGCGCCGACGCATCACCCGTCGCCCTATGTGTATTCCTTTGCGAACGCAGCCAGTGCCTTCTTGAAGGCTTCGATCGGCGCCTCGGCTATTCCGGTCCCTATGATCCCGTATCCGCCATCCTCGTGGGCGATTCCCGTGTCGATCCTCGGCACTATGCCGGTGTCCACGACCTTCCTGACGTCGATCCCGACGGGGACTCCGGAGAAGTCCATGTACGGAATCCGGAAGGATGGGTCCTCGGCAAGGGAGACCCGCCGCATCTTCTTCGTGTGCTCAACTGCCTCCTGCATCCCTCCGCCGAAGAGTCTCGCCTGAGACGGCGACGCCGGAAGGGCGGTCCCCCCTAGCCCGCGAGATTCGGAGATGGCGCTGTCACCGATGTCGGGGGCCCCGTCTGCCTCGCTGAAACCCGGAAAGACGAAACCTCTGATGGGGCCGGCAGGGCCGGTGAACCATTTGTCGCCCGTGCCGCTCACCTTGACTCCGAACTCGACGCCGTTCCGCGACATGGCGGTCACGACTGTGCTGTACTTCACCCCCTTCCCGGCGTCCATCATCACCTTGCACGCGCCCATCATCAGGTTCCCGCCTATCCATCTCCCGCCGTTCCCCATCAGGAAGTCGCCGACCTTTCCGATGGTCTCCTTGGGGAATCCCGTCCTCACGATGTGGGGAAGAATCCAGTTCGTGAGTACGCCCCTGGTCGCGTCGAAGCGACCGTGGAGCTCGTCGCCCATCTGAAGGCCGAGGGTGAGCATCTCTTTGATGTTGAAGCCTCCGGCGTGTTTGACCGTCTCCGCCATGACCGGGGCGAAGATCTCCTTCACGAAGACCAGCTCCGAGATTCCCTTCTCGTAGGTCTGCCCGAAGGATGTGATGTCAGTCTGCATCCAGTCGGTCGACCTGTTGCCATGGACCTTGTCCTCGAAGACCAGGACTGGGCAGGAGGCTGTCGTGACTCCGCACATTCCGCTGACGTTCCCGTATTTGTGGTTCGGTTCGACGCGGATGTCTCCACGCCGGACGAGTTTGTCTGCCTTCGCCTCCGTCTCGGCCAGACCTTCGGCTCTGGCCGCCCTTAGGACGGCCAGCTTCTGCACGTTAAGCATCCTATCCCAGGATATCGGCGGACCAGCGTGAGTGACAAGGTCTGCCTTGAAACCAGGTATGGCCTTCGAGGCTGGCTTTACGTCGACCAGGAAAGCTTCGGCTGCAAGTATCCTCTCGACGGCTTTCCTGTTCGCCTCGTCAATCTCACGCCCAATCGACTTCAATTCGTGCCTCTCCTGGGAGGAGTAGGTAGACCATATAAGCAGACAAGACCCCTGAGCGAATTCAGATTCCGAAGAGACACAAGTTGTCAAAGGGCGGGCGTCGACTCGCTGCAATGATGCTCACACATTTAGTCACGGTTGACAGCCCAAAATCAAGGTGCTGTCAAGAGTCGGTTGGGTTCTGGTAACTTGACTGGAGTTGCATCTATTTGGTCGTCTCCCTGTTAACTGACTGGAGATGGCTCCGCTTGATTACTGAACAGGCTACCAAGACTATCCCGACAAGCAATAACGGAAGACCTGACCATTGGAGGAGGAAGTTGTCAGGGCAGGACAGAAGTTGTTGATTGTAACAAGCGAAGGATTGGACGAGGCGAACCGTTAGCAAGGCGCCAAGAAAGGTCGAAGCGATTCCTACTGGAAGGACGAGCTTATTCATTCTTGTTCCCTTTCAGCATGGCTCGCGTTCTGTATTATAGTCAGCCACTTGTTGTCGCCCTCAATCCTGATTCCCGCTCGGTCGGCTGGGGTCGCTCCGTTGAGGCCTTCGTGCGGTCTGACGTAATTGTGGAAGATCTGATACCCCTTCAGTATGGGCGTGTCCATCTTCCTGAGGCCCCTCATCACCTTCCCCGTTCATGCGCTCCATCTTGTTATTGTGAACCACATCTTCGAGGGCGATGTCGTGGACATGCTGTGTATTCGGGAACGCGTGATGGAGAAGCGGGGATACTGGCTCGGGGAGAGGGAGCCCACCTCCAGCACGAGCGTTGGCAAGGACGTAGAGGACCACGACGACGGCCGTGGCCAAAAGAGAGAAGCCGAGCTGGACCGGGAACTCGGGGAACCCTGAGCTTCATCCTACGGAATGGCTCGAACTAGTAGTTGTGCTTGTGCCTGAGGTTGAGGTTGAGCTTGTGCTAGTGGGTATTGTTGAGCTAGCTGTCTTCGAGCTGCTTGTTGTGATAGGTGCGGTAGAACTCGTGGTTATGATGATGCTCGTCTACGCCAATGGAAGAATACAGATTCGGATTCTACAATAGGATTCCACAATAGATTATACTTCGAACCTATCTCCAAACAACAGCGAATGCTTTGGAACAAGCCAAAGGCGACTGGAAGCGTTTGGCTCGGAGAATCGCGGTCAGGAGAGTCATGCGGGGAGCGGCTGTCTTCGCAATCGGTGCTGCAGTCAGTTGGGCAATTATCTATATGATTGCCTCGATTCCGCATTACACCGGAATAGTCATTCTTGCTCCTTTCGTTACTGCCCTTGCTGGGTTATGGGAAATCTTCTCGGGATTGGCCTTGTACATTCGTCCTCCAACCTACCGCATGATTGCTATCAATCCTACCACATGGGAACAGCAATTCACCACATTGGGAAGCCTCTTGAACAATGTCATCCGAACAGGCCCTTGCCCGGTCTCTCGATTGGCGGGCGGTGCAAAATCCAGATGCGCAAAGCAAGCAGGTCACGAAGGAGACTGCAAATTTTCCCCTGAAGATAGCCCTCCACTCATGCCCCAAGACAAGGAGATGGCGGCGACATAAGTCACCAAGAAGAGGAAGCGCGCGCGCGCTCGCTAAGCAGGTCACAGTCATTCTCGCAGGGGGCTGACCCCACTCTCAGTTGAGATCTAACGCGTATTCGTAGGTGTCGGCCCTTACAAAGCCCAAGCTCTCATGAAATCTTTGAGCTCCTTCGTTCTTTCTGTTTACTCGGGATTTGATTGCTTTGCATCCCTGCCTCTGTGCCAGATTGACAAAACGGCTGACAAGCTGCTTCCCCACTCCTGTTCTCCTATGTTCTTCGCTAACGACTACTGCATCAATTCTAGCAGTCTTTCCTTCCCAGTCGATGTCCATCTGGCAGCTTCCGACCAAGATTCCAACGACCCGACGTCGAGACTGTGCAAGCAGAACCAGGCCATCATGACCTATGACAAAACTTTCAAACGTCTTCTTGAAGTCTGTTCCAATGTCGCCGTGATATAACAAAGTGAGCAGAGGGAGACAACAAGAGTAATCGCCGGCTTTTGCATTGCGAATTGTTATTCTACCTATGGTCACTACGTTACACTGTTCCGAGTTTCCTTTCTCACGCGCGCTCTAAATATCTTACATGTCGGATTTGAGCTGTAACTTACGGTAAATTGAGAACGAATCTCTATCCAGACCTCGGATTCAACGCGCCAGACTCGCCAAATCTGTCGAACAGACTGATCCGCGGTAACCGACCCTCAACCCATTCTCAGTTTCCCCTATGACAATCCCGTCCAAGTAGTCGGGGGTCTCGACCAGCGTGCCAAACGCGTGGCAGGCAAGCGGAAAGATGTGGAAGTCGTGGGTCACGATCACGGATATTTCCTTCGGCGGGCTGATGCTCGGGTCGAGAATCTCTCGGAACACATGGGGGCTGTACTCGGCGATGGGGGTGAGACCGCCCTTGGTGTCTCCTGCCCGCTGCCACGTCTCCAACATCTCCAGATATCTGCCGGACAGTATCCATTCCTTGTATGCGGCGTAGTCAGAAATGGGTCCTCCTAGGCTGAGGCTCCCTGGCCGGCTGACAGGCCGGCCCTTCTCCCTGGCCCCTTCGGCTATGGCGTCTGCTGTCTCATGGCACCTTCGTTGGCCCCAGCCGTAGACGTTCAACCGAGACGCATCGCCGTCATCAGCGAGCGACCTTCCGAAGGCCCTTGCCATCGCGACGCCCTTTTCTGTGATGCCAACCCCGTCCCACTTTTCCATCGGGACGTTGCGAAACGAAATCCTCTCAGAGTGCCTGACTATGACAACCCTTCTGGTCCCAGGGGAGAGGGAATTGCAGAAATCCAAGACATTCTTCCCGTCGGAAAGCTTCTCGGTCAAATTGAAATTGGTCTCCGAGCGCGAGCTCGACGGCTGAGCCAATTCAGCGGTACCTCCAGAGGTCTTCCTTGAACCAGTCGCGCGTCTTCACCAAAACTGGCTCAGGGTGTGCTTCGGTCGTGGTAGGTACAAAGTGTCTTGTGTGTGGCAAGTAGTGGCTCAGCTAGACGTTGAATCCAGTTTTAGTCGATTCACATATTCCGTGACGGTCTTATGCGCAGGGTTGGTCTGCAGAGCCTTGAGTTCTATTGTTGACTGATTCTCGTGGAGGACTGTTCGTAAATGCGCTAGCAGTGCACTTGGTTTCTTTACAGTTGGTCTGTTCGCTTCCGACACCACAGACTGATGATCGCATATGATCGTCAACTTGTCGAACTTCTTACCCAACTCTTTGAAAGCAAACAGCACGGCCTGAATCTCCGCATCGTCGGACTCATCTGCATTGGTCGGCTCCTCATTATGCTCGCCAGTCTCTTCTACGTAGTATCCTACGTAGGCTTCCTTCGGCAACTTTTCGTCATGCATTCCCTTGATTTTTGCGTCGACGTAGACGCCGGCCAGATTCCTCTTGCTTCCAGGCATCTAGACGACTGTCGACAACCGGCAGATTTCAGTCTTTCAATAGCGTGAAGGTCTCCCTGCGGAAGCTCGATGAATCCCGTGCACGAACTGCCGAGGGTCGGTATTAAGGGCGAGGGTAGTAATTCCCGTCATCGGAGGGGCTGTGTCGGATTATAGCGTTAACCTACCAGTGAATTGAGAATGGACACAGCTCAAGGGATCGAGCCGCGCGCGCCGCAACGGGAATGGACCACAAGAATTGTCTATGGATTGCCACCACGACTTACATCGTTCGCTATTCGAGTGAGAAGGCGTTTAAGGCATGCCGCCCCGTCAGACGTGCGTTGCATACTCATACAAGGTCCATCCGAGATGAACTCTAGGGAAATCGAGATTCTGGCTTACAGCGAACTAAAACAGAAGGATTCCCTTCTTCCGTTGCTGGAACAGGCTTTTGGGTGGCCGTTCAGCCCAGCCAAGTTCGAGAAGAGCATTAGGACGGATCCAAGACTCAGAGACGGTAGTGTGGGATTCTGTGCAATCAAGGAGGGAAAGGCAGTTGGATATGTCGGCGTCATGGATTTCACTCTGAGAACTGCTTCGGGCACTGAAGAAAGAGTTGGGGGCCTTTATGGGGTTGCGACTCATCCTGAATACACGAGGCAAGGAATCAGCACCACTTTGATGGCTCGTTCACACGAGTACTTCATGACGAAAGGCTATCGCTTTTCGCTCCTTACGACCAGCCCAACAATCGTAGCTCACGCTCTATACATGAAACTGGGCTACTTTGACGTCGCACCATTTCTGTCAGCATACCTGGGGGCAAGGGCGAAACGGCAGAAAGCCTTGAAGCGCAGAAGCTCTGCCAAACCGGATCACAGCAGAATGCTTGAGCTATTTCGCCATTGTGTCAAGGGCAGAACCGGCTTCGTAATCAGAGATGAAGAATACCTTAGAATGCTCTTCAGGCAGTACGAGATCTCGGCCAAGGAGTGCGTAGTGACTGAAAGAGGGTACGTGATCTTCAAGAAGGAAAAGGAGTCCATCAGAATAAGAGAGCTTGTCGCCCAGAACGGCAAAGAGATGCTCGGGCTCATCGGACTGGTCGAGGGCATGACGCAGAAGCCTGTGGTTGGCAGATTGGGAATCCCTAGTTCAGGTGATGTGATTCATGCGTACAAGTCTCGGGGTTTCACTGTGCTCGAAAAGGCTCACGGCGTGCTAATGGCCAAGGAACTTGTGGCTGATGCCTCGTTCAACGACTGTTTTGGCAACAGGTTTTGCATGAGTGCATTAGATCACTTCTAGCGCGAGCCCCTCGTGGTGCTTCTGGCATTATCGCTTGTTGGAATCAGGCGTGCCGCGGGTCGGAGACTCCCCGACCTTCGGTCGGATTTGAGCCTTGACATACCGTAAATTGAGAACGAACCCAGTCCCAGAACTAAGGAAATGCAGGCAGGCGCGCGCGCTAGAAGGACAGGATACTGAACTTGGATGGGTCTCCAAAGACAAGCAGATGATAAGATCAGATGATGGCAGTGTGTGGATTGAGGCCGCTTGAATGGACGCACGCGCACTGATACAGAGCGCGAGCTGCTGCGCGTCACGTGCGCGTGACCCATGTTTCCGAAGGAACCTGGTCTCGAAATGGATTCGTGCTTCAGTAAGGGTATAAGCGTCGATGTTTGATTCCTAGCGTATGTCTGATTGCGCGCACGGTGAGATAGAGTGGGCGAGATAACTTGCATCTGCGGACGAGCCATGGCGAACCGGTCGAGCTTTGACAAGCACGTATGGAACAGGCACCACAGCAGGAACTACGATTCCTTCGAGGAAAGCAGGCGGATGGTCTTCAAGACCGAGTCCATTCAGCAGCCGTCGAGCGACAGCGTGTGGAACGTGACTCTCCTGCCTTGGTCGCCAGTGTGGGCGGCTCCGCTCCTGCAGGTTCCACAGCGCCCGCGGACGAGGAGAAAGCACCGGAAGGACGAACTGAACTGATGTGCAGAGTCTTCTCCTGCTTCATCGCCTGTGGAAGCGGGTCTGCTCGAAGGCCGGAATCGATAGCCACAGAGACCTGATGGCGCATTTCCGTCCGAACGACTAAAATCGGACGAGGCCAAGAGCATCGGTCGACGAGATGGCTCGTGAGTCTCGAACATGATGCCCAGTCCTAGACCCGCATCTCCAGCACAGGCGGAAACCTATGAGTGGGTGGTAGATGATGATACTGGTCAGATAACAAAGAGAACCCAGAAGGGGAAGTGGATATGCGACAAGTGCGGCTGTCGTTGTCCTTGCACGTGTGCTTGCTGCAGACCGTTTTGTTGCTCTATGAAAGGGAGAGACGCCCTCGCCCGCGCGCGGGCCTTTACAGAAAAGATGAGGTAGATGGCCAGACCGGACACGGTAGCGCGCGGTCCTAGACAGGAAAGCGTAAATGAAATGGGAATGCATTTGAGATAGGTGCGCAAGCAAGGGAGCCGGCCTTGAGGCCTGAAACGAGGTATGCCAAGAGTCTGGATATCAGAATAGCGTATCAGGTCACCGGTAACGGACCTGTCGATATGGTCTACGCGCCCGGAACGGTCTCGCATCTGGACATGGACTGGGAATGGCCCGCCAAGGCAGAGTTCATCCAACGCCTCAGCTCCTTCTGTCGTCTAATCCGGTTCGACAAACGTGGCACCGGCATGTCAGATCGTCCTACCTACGCAGCCACCCTCGAGGAGAGGATCGACGACATCAGGGCAGTCATGGACGCCGCGGGAAGCGAACGAGCGGCCATCTTCGGCGTTTCCGAAGGGGGATCGATGGCCTCTCTCTTCGCGGCCACATACCCTTCGCGCACTCGAGCCCTGATCATCTGGGGCACACAGGCGAGATGGACGAAGACCGCTGACTATCCGTGGGGACAAACTAAGGAGGAATACGAACGCATGATAGCAGACCTGGGTGAGAATGGCGTGACGCTCGAGTACGTCACGGGGGGTGGGGCCGGGCTGAAGAACGCCGACCACGCGTACATTGAATGGGCGATGCGATACATGCGAGCTGGAGGAAGCCCGTCCGCGTTCGTGGCCCTTGAGCGGATGAACGCACAGATTGACATTCGTGGAATCCTTCCATCGATAAAGATCCCCACGCTCGTGATGAATCGGACGGGAGACCCGGTGGCCGATGTCGATGCTGCCCGAGACCTTGCCTCAAAGGTTCCAGGCGCAAGATTCGTGGAATTCCCTGGGGAAACGCATTCCATGTTTGACATCGCGGACCAAGTCCTTGGGCAGATTGAGGAATTCGTCGTAGGCACTCGTTGGCACGCCACCTCCGACCGCGTCTTGGCCACCATACTCTTCGTAGATATCGTTGGCTCGACCCAGCACCTGGCCACGATGGGAGACCAAGGATGGGTCGACAAGCTGAACCAGTTCAACGCAGCTGTGAGACGAGAGCTCACGAGCTTTCTGGGGAAGGAGGTCAAGACGACCGGGGACGGCTTCTTGGCCTCCTTCGACGGCCCCACGAGGGCCATCCGATGCGCCCGTGCAATACGTGATTCTACAAGTCAGCTAGGAATCAAGATTCGTGCCGGACTTCACACGGGCGAGTGCGAGTTGATTGGCGACGACGTCGGCGGCATAGCAGTCCACACGGCTGCCAGAGTCGCATCTGAAGCGGGACCCAGCCAAATCTTGGTGTCGAGCACGGTGACGGACTTGGTGGCGGGTTCAGGACTTGATTTCAAGGATCGAGGTGTTCACGCTTTGAAGGGAATCCCCGGTGAATGGCGTCTGTTCGAAGCTGTATGAGGGAGGCAGGCTCCTGCCATTCGTTGTGAAAGAACGGGCCCGGCGGGACTTGCGCAGTCTACTGTGCGAATCCAGACCCAAACTACTTCCCCAGCGTGGTGCCCGGGCCGGGACTTCGCAGTTCATGTAGGCGCCCCATCAGATGAGCGAATGGAGGGACTTGGCGGGCCCGGAGGGAGTCGCCTAATTTTCTAAGCGAATCCTGACACTAGGAAACTCCTGCCAATTTGACCGCAGCCCGGCTAGGATTCACTTGTCTTAGTTTGATTTGTCCCAAAAAGCCAGCCGGAATTAGCAACCAGTACTCACGACGGTGAATCGCCTGGGGTTCGGGTCGAGTGGGGGTCAGCACAGATATGGGTTCAAATCCCCGGGGGGCTTTTGACCATATGGTGCAATGCCCCTGCTTGCCATGCTTCGGGTTCGGGCCCGGAGGGGTTCGAGCCATACGGGTTCGATTCTTGAAGGTTCTGTAGTTATTGGTCTATCCACGCCCCCCTCCTCTCTGCGCAATCTCGGAAGAATGAAGACTGATTTCATATTGTCTGATTCCAGGTTCAGAAGGGATAAAAGAAGCGGGGTAGAGGAAGCGCGTGCGGAGGTGTTGGGTGACCTTGCCAGCGAGGGGAAAGAGGCTCACGTTCTACGCTCTGTCGGCTATGGTAGGAGTTGTCCTGCTTTCTTCACTGGTCCTGCCCGGCCTCGCTTCGGGCCAGGCTTCGCCCCCTCCGAACGGGAACTTCGCGAGCCCATTTCTTGCCAGTGCACCAAACCAATATTGCAATTCGACCATCCATCCAACAATTTTGACGATAGACGCTCTGAGTTATCCTTCGACCATCGATTTGAACGCCCCGGGAGGAACCAATACGTGGGGATACGTTATGTCCTCCGTGGATCCTGGCAGTTGCAACGGTGCTGCTGTGTTTGTAACTATCACAATTCCTTCTACTTCTGCGTTCGGAGTGGGATGGAACGCCGCGGACTGTCCTGTTGGTACTGGGTACTGGACTGAGATTATCGGAGGGGTGACTTCGTATGTCTATTGGTGCCATGTCGGCGGCATTGCCCCGGGAGACTATAGCACTGTCAATTTCGAGATTTATTATGGAGGAGCCGATTCCGGACCCGCATGCCAAACTAGCGGCACCCTCGACTTGCTTGTCTATGGGTATAATATGGCGGGTAATCTGCTACCCAGCACCGATTCGGCCGGAATGTTCGTAAACGTTATCTGCCGTAGCACGACTACAACAACCTCCACCACATCCACCACATCGTCCACTACGTCGACTTCTACATCGACTTCCACGACAGGCACTGCGCCTTGCACCTCTATCGCCCCGAACGAGGACGAATGCACGGGCACCCCGGTCGGCGGAAATCTGACTGCATCTTCGACCGACACCGGCGTCAATGTCAGCATCACCGGCACGTCGGCCACCGGCCCTGTCACCATCAACGCCACGAACTACGGAGGCACCCCGCCCTCCAGCGGGGCCGACCTGAGCCTTGGCAGCGGGGCTGCCTACTACGATGTAAAAGTCACCGGTGCGACCGACGGCACTGCGCAGGTCTGCATAACACCCTCCAATGGGGCTACCACGATGGACTACTACCAGCCCCCGTCCGGACCCTGGACGCAGGCTGCGCCCCTCAGCTTCCCCGGCGGCTCGATCTGCGGGGTGATACCCGTCTCTGCCTTGTGGTTGACCCCCATCGCTGTGGGGACGACGAGCACTACTACTACGAGCAGCACCACCACTTTGAGCAGCACCACCACTTTGAGCAGCACCACCACTTTGAGCAGCACCACTAGCAGCACCACGAGTACTACCACGAGCAGCTCTACCACAAGCAGCACCACCACCTCAAGCACGACTACCACAAGCAGCACCACTACCACCATCACAAGCAGCTCTACCACTTTGAGCAGCACCACCAGCACCACCTCCTCGAGCAGTGCCTCTACAAGCAGAACGACCACCACCGCGTCAACTTCCACGACTGCGGTAGTCCCTGGTGTTCCCGAGTTTGCACTTGCCCTGGGAATCGGAGTGACTGTGGCGCTCGCTCTGCCAGCACTTCTTCTCGTGAAGGCAAGAAGACTGCGAAGCCCGTAGCCGCGGCACGCACGCGACCGGCGACCGCAAGTAAGCGCGCGCGCAGTTGCTGGAACAGGGCTTCTAGTCGGATAATTTATCTAAGAGAGTTCCTCAGAAGAATCGGTAATCATTGAATGAATTCCCCCTTTGTGCCAGAGTCGTTCACGCCCCCGCCTGACCTAATCATTGTGACGACGCCGTTCGTGTCAGGGTATCACGTGACTCGTGTCATTGGTACAACGTTTGGGCTAATCGTAAGGTCCCGGGGACTGGGGCAGAACATATGGGCCTTCTTCCGGGCTTGGGGAGGTGGGGAAATCAAGGTGTATACGCAGCTCCTCGAACAGGTGCGCCACGTAGCCCTTCAACGACTCGCCGATCATGCAAAGAGCCTCGGAGCGAACGCAGTCGTCTCCGTCGGTTTTGACACGTCGGAGATGGGTGGGGCGATGACGGAGGTACTTGCCTTCGGGACCGCAGTGGTTGTGGAGCCTGACACGCAACCTGCGCAGCCCGTTGCGCTCCACTGAGATAAACCGTAGCGCGCGCCCAGATGGTAGTGGGCCCGGTGGGGCCCGCCCCCAAACAGGTTCTGAAAGTGGATTCCGACAGAAGGAGGGACTGCTCTACTCCAGCCCGACCCTCTTCAGCAGGTCGAGATACCTCGGGTCAGTGCGGACGCCGTCGAATTGTGGGTCGTAAGTGATTTCCAGAAGGAAGAACTCCCTCCTAGAATAGGAGCGCTCCAGCCACTCGAATCCCTTGTCTTTCTCTCCCAGGTAGAAGTAAAACCCTGCAATCCAGACCGCACCCGACCTGAGCAGCTGCGTGCCAGCATCCTGGAAGTGGGTCTCAAGCTCGGGCAGGAGTCTTCTGACTGTCTGCTTGTCATCCTCCAAGTACGCGATATCTGCGTCTGCAGCTATCCTCGCAGTGGGAAAGGAGTTTTGAAGGAGCTCAGCGTGGGTCGCGTACTCGCGTCTCATATCGTCGAACATCTTCATCTTGCCGTAGGCGTAACCCATCAAACCGTGTCCGAAGGTGAACCCTAGCTCTGCAGCCCTCCTCATTAGCTCAATCGCTCTGTCGTACTCCCTTCTGGCCCAATAGAACCCTCCATGATTGAAGTTGATTATCGGCGATAGCGGGTCGAGCTCCAGGGCCTTCTCGATGTGTTCGAGGGCTTCGTCCCATCTCAGTTGGAAACTAAGCAACATGAAATACCAACTGTGAGCAATGGCGTAGCTCGGCTTCAGTTCGATTGTCCTCTTGAACTCCTCCTCTGCCTGGTGAAGGTTGTATTCGTCAATGAGCAACGACCCCTTCGTCGCATGGGCTTCAGCCAGTCCTGGGTCGAGCTCTAGGGACTTTGCCACCATCGTCTTGGCTTTCTCTAGACCCACCTTGAGGTCGATGCCCCAATTGCTGCGATTTACCAAATAGCAATCCGCCTGGCCAACGTACCCCAGGGCGAACGTGGGGTCTTCGTGAGTAACCAGCTCGAAGTACTCCATCGCTTTCTTCACGTCTTCTATGCCTCGCTTGTTCCAATGGTACCTGCCCTTCAGGTAGAGCGCGTAAGCGGCCGCGCTCTCCGTGGGCTTCTTCTCGATCCGTTCCATCTCTGGGGAGAGAATCCTGATGCGGAGCGCTTCTGCCACCTGCTTCGCAACGTCGCTCTGAACCTCGAAGATGTCGTCCAGGTTCCTATCGTAGTTCTGCGCCCATAGATGCTTGTCTCCGGCAACTTCGATCAACTGGGTTGTAACTCGAATCCTGTTGCCAGCTTTCTTGAAGCTCCCCTCCAAGACGGATCCGACTTCAAGCTCTCTTCCAATCTCCTTCACCTTCTTGGTCGTCCCCTTGTAGCCCATGACCGATGTCCTAGAGATAACACTGAGACCGCTAATCCCAGCGACAGTTGAAATGATTTCATCGGTAATGCCATCTGCAAAATACACGTCGTCGGGGTCGGGGCTGAAGCTAGCGAAGGGGAGTATCGCGATTCTATTTGCCGGATAAGAAGCCGACTCCCCCGTGGTGGACTGTTCCCACGGCATTACAATCTTGTACACTTCTATGGGCGCTCTTACGTTCTTCAATGTCTTTGGTCCCAGGCTCGTCATTGGAAGTTCGAACTTGCTCTCCACTTGATCGTGGACCTGATGCGTAAGACACACGCCTCCGTCTTCGGCCAACGGTTCTATCCTCGACGCCACGTTCACGGCGTCGCCTGATATGTCGCCCTGAGACTCTACCACGTCTCCCAGGTGAACACCCACCCTCAGGTGCACCCTCTTCTCGCTGGGCAGGGTGATGTTGAACTCCCTGGTCGCCCTCTGGATGTCGTAGGCGCACCTCACGGCGTCCAGTGCGCTGGGAAACTCGACGAGAAATGCGTCCCCCATCGTCTTGATCTCCTTCCCGCTGTGTCTGTTGAAGATCGGCCTAATCAGCTTCCTCTGTTCATCGACCAGGGCAAGTGAAAGCGCTTCGTTCCTCTGCCCAAGGGCTGTGTAGCCGACCATGTCCGTGAACATGATGGCCGCGAGTCTCCGCTCACTCTGGGACAAGGCTTCTTTCGGTCAAGCATTGGGTCGCATGATAAAGCCGTTGTGGGGTGGCGGTGACGCGGTGCGGAGGAGTGGGATTGAAACCAGTGATTTTGATGGTGTTGGAAGATTAGCGGTAAGGCGTGAGTGTAAACAGTCTAGGGTTGTGGGGAGCCAAGCCCGCTTGGGCTAGAGCCTCCGAGACCGTTGCCGCTGCACTCATTAAGGGAATAGGTGTTGGCCCTTCCGGCTGTGCCTGTGGAGAGGTCGTAGTAGCCATACTGTGTGTTGCTGTCCGCCGTGTTATCATTGAGGGTGTTGGTGCTGGTTGAGTTGGCAAGATAGAAGCCATCTTGGTTGCTGTCCGCCGTGTTCCCGGCCAGGGTGTTGTTGTAAGAGCTTGTTGGGAGAGAGAGAGCCTGGTCAGAGCCGTAAAGGTCGAAGCCATATGTGTTGTTGCTTGCCGTGTTCCCGATGAGAGTGTTGTTGGGAGAATAGTAGATGTAGAAACCAGAGCCACCGCTGCCGCTGTTGTTGTTCGCCGTGTTTGTAGTGAGAGTGTTGTTGGAAGAGCCGTCAAGCTCGAAGCCATAGAGGGCATTGCTATCTGCAGTGTTCGAAGTGAGTTTGTTGCTGCTGGCCCCCCAGAGGTAGAAGCCTTCGTACTGGTTGCTGTTCGCCGTGTTCCCGGTAAATGTGCTCTTGATGCATTCTCCAAGGTCGAAGCCATAGAAGTGGTTGCTGTCCGCCGTGTTACTAGTGAAAGTGTTGTCGGAACCGCCGTCAAGTTCGAAGCCAAAGGCGTTGCTGTCCGCCGTGTTCGTGGTTAGAGTGTTGAGATTGGAAGAACTGAGAAGGTAGAAGCCAGCGAAATAGGTGTTGTTGTTCGCCCTGTTCCCGGCAAGAGCGTTGCTGTTAGAGTTTGAAAGGTAGAAACCGTCGCCGTTGTTGTTGCCCGCAGTATTCCCACTGAGCGTGTTGTAGGAAGAGCTGGAAAGGAAGAAGCCAAGGAAGGTATTGTTCGCCGTGTTCCCTGTGAGGGTGTTGTAGTTGGAAGCGCTGTTGAGGTGGAATCCATCGTTGGTGTTGTTGGTCGCCGTGTTCTTGGTGAGAGTGTTGTAGGTGGAGCTTTCAAGGTCGAAGCCAGAATAGCCGTTGCCGTCCGCCATGTTCCCGCTGAATGTGTTGCTGTCGGAAGTGTTGTTGAGGTCGAACCCATACCGGGAGTTGTTGTTCGCCGTGTTCCCGGTGAAAGTGTTGCTGCTAGAGTTGTGAAGGTAGAAGCCCATTGAGTTGCCGTCCGCCGTGTTGCCGCTGAGAGTGCTGTCTGAGGAGCTGAAAACGAAGAAGGCCCGACTGTTATTGTTCGCAGTGTTACCGATGAGGGTGTTGCTGGAAGAGCCGTGAAGTTCGAAGCCAAAGCCGTTGCTGTTCGCCGTGTTCCCAGTGAGAGTGTTGTTGGAAGAGCCGAAAAGGACGCGGAAATAGCGCGGAGTGACGAATGTATTGGAAAGGACGAAGCCAGTCCATATGTTGCTGTCCGCCGTGTTCGTGGTGAGGATGTTTTTGGAAGAGAAGAGAAGGTAGAAGCCATAGTAGTTCCTCCTCGCCGTGTTACCGCTGAGAGTGTTGCTGGAGGAGTTGAGAAGGTTGAAGCCGTAGATGCTGTTGTTGTTCGCCGTGTTGCCGCTGAGAGTGTTGTCGTAAGAGTCGGAGAGCAAGAAGCCATAGGTGTTGTTGTTCGCTGTGTTCTCAGTGAAAGTGCTGCCATTAGTGCCAATGAAGAAGCCGACAAAGCCGTTACTTTTCGCCGTGTTCCCGGTCAAGGTATTGTTGCAAGAGCTGCCAAGCTGGAAGCCGTTGTAGGTGTTGTCGTTCGCCGTGTTCCCTGTGAGGGTGTTGCCGGAAGAGTCGGAAAGGTAGAAACCGTCGCCGGTGTTGCTATTTGCAGTGTTCCCGGTGAGAGTGTTGCCGCTGGAAGAGCTGGTAAGGCGGAAGCCGTACCAGAATTCCGTAACGTGGCAATTCCTGACCGTGACTCTCGTCATCCCAGTAAGACGAATCCCTGCGCTTGTGTCGTTCGTAAAGAAGCCGCTTATCATGTGCCCAGCGCAGTCGAGTGTTATGCCGTTGTGACCTATGACGAGTCCGTCCCCTGAGCAGGGGCCGATGCTCCTACTCAGAGTCACGTTTGTCGTGATTGTGCTGCCGCACCCCACAAGTGCAGGCGGAGACTCTACCTGATAACCCAGCGCCATCAGAGCGGCTGCTAAGAGAACGAAAACCACTGTAATGGTTGGAATTTTCAACCTTCAGGACACCACCCCCGTCCGGAGCGGTCTAGGTGATGATTAACGGTTGTTACCAGACTCCATCACGGGCGGAATGACGGGCGAACGGGTCAGCGGCGAATGGCGAGCGGCGAGCCGGGGATGACGTGTCTGTCTTCGAACGTATCCCTGAGCGCGTATTCCGCTGCGTGGAACCGTTCGTAGCCCTTCGACCTCATCGTTGGAAGTTAGCGCGCGTGCAGTTGACAGGTGTAGCGCCTGCTCTCCGGGATCTCGCGGCGTTTGTTCTCGGAGCATGACATTTTGATTGAATTTCGTAGGCTAGTCTTCTCAAAAGCTCTCCTGAAGAAACCGGTAGGGGCCTAGAAGCGACGATGGAATCGAGCGAATTGCAAGAGCCTGAAGGTAGCTTCAGCCGCCAAATGAGACAGAGGATGCTCGAGGGCTTCGTCGCGGGCTACTACAACGGCTCAATCAAGCCGAACCTGGCTGAGAAGGATCCGACAACTGGGCGCGACGTGGAGTTCCTGATGGACGGACGCCAGTTTGAGAAGACCAACAGGTCGGAAGTTTGGTCCTCGTCGGGGGCCGTAGGGTCGGGCTACCAGTACAGAGTGGTCTACAAGGACAAGAGGTTCTCGGCCCTGGACCAGCTGCTCGGGATGTACACGGGGAGCGTGGTCGTCGCCGAAGAAGACAGGCCTGCAGTCGAGCAGAGGCTCTACGAGCTTGTCATGTTGCTGATCAAGGAAGGGAGACTTCCCAAGACCTTCAAGGTCCAGCCGACCACGGACGCAAGGGTCGACAAGCTACTTTCGACCGTCGAGCGCCTCAATCAGGCGTTGAAAAGCCTGGAGACGAGGGTCAAGAGCCTCGAAGACGCCCGCTCCGGCCAGGCTTCGACGGAAGAAACCAGAACCTGAAGTCATCCATCAAGCCATGGCCGCGAATCCGAGCCCCAACATGACACAGCTTGCGTTCGCGCGCGCTGGCGATGCGCAGATTAATTAGCTCGAACACGACAACTCTCTTCCTCACTTGGTTGAGATAAGAAAACTCCCGGCCGACCGATGGAGGGATTTCAGAGACCTGCGATTGGTAGCCCTGAAGAGCGACCCGTCGGCATATGGCGGCTCATTCGAGGAAGCGAAGACGCTCAAGGAAGCCGAATGGAGAAGAAGGATCCGAAGTGTCTTGTTCGCCCTGTCGGATGACAGACCAATCGGAATGATTGTTTACGTCTTCGATGAAGGGCTCAAGACCAAGCATATCGCCGAGATCTACGGCTTCTACGTCAGCGCCAACCACCGAGGTGAAGGCGTTGGCACAAGACTGCTCGAACATGCGTTGTTGCTGATCCGAAAGAACAGGAGGATTATCAAGGTCAAGATTGCTGTGAATCCCGAACAGCGCGTCGCTGTCAAGATGTACAAGAAAGCGGGTTTTGTCGTCACAGGTAGGGTGAAGAAGGAACTGAAGGTCGGTCGGAGGTTCTACGGCATGTTGTTCATGGAAAGGATGTTCTGAAGAGCATACTGCGACACCATTAGCGAGCGTATGTTGGGGCGCCTACCTGGACTGTAAAGTCCCGGCCAGGGCCAAGTGTGGTCGTCGGGATTTGAGCACAATCTATTGTGCTGAAAGACGCCTTCTCGGCCAGTAAGCAACTTCCGGGCCTTCAGACTATTCTACGACACGCGGTCAATTGTGAGGAGTCCGTTCGTCTGAGGAGTCATCGAGACGTAGGCATAGCCGTAGTAGCTGTTTGCGACTAGTAAGTAATTGGAGTCCCGAAGTTGCATAACGATTACGAGCCCAATGGAGTCATTGGTGTTCTGCGTGGGGGGGTGAAATTGATTGGCGTTGTCTAGGATGAGATCTAGGAAGATGTTGACTGACCCTGTCCCGACGAACCCGAAGTCTTGGAGGTCCAAGGTTGTGATTCCAGGGAGACCGTAGAGCTTGGCACTGGGTGGGGGGTACCCCTCAACACCTCCGTACTCGACACTGTCGAAGACCCAGCAGCACCCAACCGACACCCGTTCGAATTGCAGCTCTAGAGATTCTAGGTCGATGCCTTGCGCATGCGCCAACTGAATCTGTACTGGAATCACCTGTTGGCTCTGATTTCCAGCGGGCAATCCACCAAGTGCGATGTTGAAATCGACCCACTTGCCGCCGGTTCCGTTGAATTGTATGGTATACCACGAACCTGGAGCGTATGAAGCGACCGAGTGGGTAGTCAGCTGATTATGAAATGAGTAGATTATTCCTCCTGACGCTGCAAATGCGGCCAGGAGTACCAAGAGAACAAGAAATCCTGCGACTGCTGCTGCCTTCTTGCTTGTTTTTGCTCGGCTCAGCTTGCTTCTTTTGGCCTGTCCGAACCCTTCAGCGGTCGTCCTGAATACTCGGAGTGCCTCTCTCCCATCGTCAGTGAGGGCGTAGGTTCCATTCTCTCCATCGTTGACGAGACTACCCAATTTCCTAAGATGAAACTGAAGATGGCCGCTGCTTTCTATGCCAACTGACTTTTTTATTTCGGCGAATCCCATGGGCTTCGATTCAAGAGCCTCAAGAATTCTGATTCGCACGGGGTGTCCAAGGGCCTCGAAGAGATCTGCCCTCGCCTCATTGAAGCCTTCTTGAGACATGCGGTGAAGGATTGACTTGCCAGCACTATAATACTTCGGAAATAGACCAAACTCGAGGCTAGGACGCCAGATGTGTCTAGCGAACTAGACTAGAGAATTCATTCTACGAAGGGGTTTTGGCGCAACTTCTTGTGATGTCAGCAGAGTTTCAACACACCGCCTTGGGTCGAAATTTGCGGTCGCCGGGATTTGGACCCAGCATGCTGGGCGGAAATACTCCAAACCCAAACGAACGTGAATCCACTTATCACTTAATAGCTCGTGTCGTTTCACAGCTCCACGTATGGATTACGGGCCTATTTCCCGCCAGGTCCTTGACGTTTCGCTCGGCGTCCGGCCCGGCGACAGGGTTTGGATAAACGGTTGGGACCACACGACAGAGTTGGTATCTCACTTGGGCCGAGAATGCGAAAAACGAAAATGCAGGCCTGTGACCACTGTGCAGTCGGAGGCTTCGTGGTTCCACTCCATGAAAAGTGGACCCTCTGCAAAGCTGGAGAGACTTACGCCGAAGCAGAAGGCGATCCTGGATGAAATTGATTCATACATCTTCACCCTAGGACCAAAGCATCCGGTAGATTGGGGAAAGATTCCTGCCAAGAGGCATCATCTTGCAACAATTTGGCTCCTCGAGCAGAATCGGTTCGCCAAAGAATGGCGGTCCCTCGCAGCGAAACGAGGGATAAAGATGCTCGGCATCGAAGCTACTCTGGCGACGGAAGAGAGGGCGAAGGCGCTCGGGATAGACCTCGGCAATTACGCCGAGTCGATGTACGCAGGGTGTCTCGCAGACTCTCATCAGATGGCCAAGTTGGCGAACAAAGTCTCATCGGTGTTGGGGAGAAGAGCTACTGTCAAGCTAACGACTCCAGGAGGGACCGACCTGCGATTTAGCCTAGACGACAGACCAATCGAGACATCTGATGGGATAGTCTCGGAGGAAGATACCCAGAAAGGAAGGCCTGTTTTCCTCCCGGCCGGCGGTGTAGGAACGACCGTCGATGAAGAGAGCGCCGAGGGAACAATCTACTTTGACCAGCCGATTCGAACTTGGAAGGGGATTATTCGGGGATTGAGGCTCCAAGTGAAAAACGGAAAGGTGATGAGTCATACAGCCATGGGCAAAGCAGATGTCTTCGGAGAATTCCTTGATGTAAATGCTGGCGATGCAGGGCGTCTCGCCTTCGTAGGTTTCGGCCTGAACCCGTTGCTGAAGCCAGGCTACACCCAGGACGACAAAGTGTTAGGTTCAATCGAATTGAACTTCGGAGAAAATGAGAGCCGAGGAGGAAAGAATCGAGGAGCTGGAAGCTTCTGGGGAGCAGTGTCAAACGCTGACGTGAGTGTCGGCGGTCGACTCGTCATGAAGATGGGGAAGTTGCTCGCCTAGTCCTCTGATTTCAGCCCAGCATGCTTGGCCGTCAGCAGAATTTGGACCCAGCTTGCTCTGCGGTCGCCGAGCATCGCACCTTAGGTTCAAATCGCCCACACTAACGGCAAAGGCTTTTCCTATTCGAGTCTAACGCTCGCATTTGGTGGCGTTGCTGCCACCAAGTCATTCTTGACGTCTTCACGAGGAGGAGGCCCAGAAATAATTGTAGACTCTCCGGGGTTTGAAGCCTCTCCCTTCGTAGAGGGCATGGGTTGCGCCATTGAACGTTCTGTAATCCGCAATTGCTCTCCTGACTCCCATGCGGTAGAGTGCATCAAGACCCGCATCGAGCAACGCTCCACCCACTCCCCTTCTTTGCTGTTGAGGCGAAACTGCTATGGCGAAGTCTCCCAGCGAGTTGTACGACCTCTTCTCTGCGATCACGAATCCAACTGGTTTGCCTCCGAGACATGCGACAATGGCCCCGCACTGGTCTTTCGTAGCCCAATCCCTGAACTCTTGGGGCGAAACCTCTTCTGTGTAGACTTCCCGATACAGCGACGAGAAGAATTCTTCGTCCCGGGATTTGAAATCTCTTAGAGCGTAGCCCTCAGGAACCTTGATGGTGGTCCTTGCCGTTAGGGCCCTTTCTGCCAGTATTAGGCCATTGAACCAAGGGAGTTTCAACACTCTTGCGATGCCGTGAGCGAAGTAGTTGTCTGTCGCTCCCCTTATCAGAAGACGACGCTCTCTTATCCTCTCCAGAACTTGTGATTTGAGAGCTTCTACTCTGGAAAGGTCCCTTTCAGAGATCTCGACGGTGTCCCCGAACAGACCATCGAACTGTCCCCACAGCTCTTCAAGGACAAAGAAGCCTTTGACGTACCTACCGAGGGCGAGACCTGAGAGCTTGTAATCCTCGTAACATAACCAGGACCTTGCCTTCTTCTCCTTCAGAATCCTCGCTCTTAGGTCAGCATACTCCCAGAATATCTCGTAGAGCCTGCCCGAGTTCCACCTCTCACAGAGTCTGGCAACAAGCGCACAGTCGGAGGTCTCCTTCCAAAGAAGCCTGCTGTTCAAGTTCCATTCAGACCCCTCCTTACTCTCTGCGAGGAGATGAGCGCCATATAAGTTCAACGAAGGTGGTAATCGCCTATCTCGCTGGGGAATTTCCTACCGGGGGATGGGATTCGAACCTGCGACTTAAGTCGCCGTGGTCATCGCCAGCGCGCGCACGCAAAACCTGTATTACAAGCGGCTTGACAATCGGCTCTGTGGAAGTTCGGCCTCTGAAAGACGACGAGGTTGAAGAGCTGCTCGGACTGTGGAAGGAGTTCATGAACGACCCATCAGCGATAGACGAGCCCATACCTCCCCACGAAGAGAACGTGAAGAGGCAGAGGGACTTCGTCGTGAAACTGATGAGCGAAGATTCAGGCCAAGTCTTGGTGGCCTCCGATGGGAACAGACTTATCGGATACGCGATGTTTTACAACGAGGTCAACTCTCCTTTTGAAAAGACGCACAGGACGAGCGAGGTAACAGACCTCTACGTCAAGCCAAGCTATAGGAGGCGTGGCGTGGGCGAGCAGCTACTCCAGTCGTGTCTGGACAGGGTTAAGTCCAAAGGAGTGACCCACGTTCAGCTGAGAGTCTGGAACGCGAATAGGGCGGCAATCGCGCTGTATCGAAAACTCGGCTTTAGAGACCGCATGATGACGATGCAACTGGTCAGTGCCTCTTCTTGAGAGCGCGCGCGCAGTGTTCCCGGTGAGAGTGTTGCCGCTGGAAGAGCTGGTAAGGCGGAAGCCGGACCAGAATTCCGTAACGTGGCAATTCCTGACCGTGACTCTCGTCATCCCAGTAAGACGAATCCCTGCGCTTGTGTCGTTCGTGACGGCGCCGCTTATCATGTGCCCAGCGCAGTCGAGTGTTATGCCGTTGCGACCGATGACGAGTCCGTCCCCTGAGCAGGGGCCGAGGCTCGCACTCAGAGTCGTGTCTGTCGTGATTGTGGCGCCACATACGACTGGAGCAGACGGAGACTTGAGAGAATCAAGCGCCACGAGAGCAACGGCTGCCAAGAGAACGAGCGCCACAACCACGGCGACTGCCGAAGCCTTCAACCTTCAGAGCACCACCCCGTCCAGAGTGGTCTGGGTGGTGATTAACGGTTGTTACCAGACGGGTTCAAACCTTTCATTGAGCATCCTTCGGAGACGACTCAACTGGGCCGAGACTACAATCGGATTTGAACACATAGAAAAGTGTGGTAATGGATGCACTTCAAGCGGTCTTTGTTAGTATCTTTGGTTCCTTCCAATCTTCCCTGAGAACGCTGTAGAGGTAACCATCCCTCCATTCCCCCCAGGCGAACATGCCCTTTCGAATCACCCCTTCCTTGCTGAAGCCGGCCTTCTCCAAGACCTTCTGGGAGGCCAAGTTTCTCACGTCAGTGTGGGCTTCAATCCGGACCACCGCGGTTGAGAGAAACAGATAGTCGAGCAGCAGGTTGACAGCCTCTGTGCAGTAGCCCTTCCCCCTCTCGCTAGGCAACAGACAGTAACCGAGCGATAGTCCACACATGCCTGACATGCTTGGCACGACATCCCTGCTCTGTATGAAACCAACCTTGGTCCCATCCTTCTTCTGAATGAAGAAGGATTTCGGTCTGTCCGGCCGGTCCAGCATCTTCTCCATATCCGTCTTGGATGACTGCGTGAGAATATCGTATCTGCCAGTGAACTCCGGCTGATTGAACCACTCCACTAACAAGGGCAAGTCGTCCTTCTCGATCATCTTCAAATTCACAGTCTTGCCTTCAAGCAACCCTATTCGCTGCGAGCGGTGCAACAGAGACGCCTGATAAGCATGACCGGTGCTTTCACTCTGCCCTCTCTCTGCAACAGCGGTGTTGGACAGCAATCAGGACGGGAATGTTCTATAATCGGCTGAGAATCGGACAGGTCGCTCGGAAGCATCAACACGGGTGGGACAGGAGAGGTTGGGCAAGATTCGTGAAAAGGCGGGAACGGGAGTGTGCAACTGCCGGCATCTGGCCGAGGCTCATGAAGTATTGTTCCAGACGATCTATGCGATCAAGCGAGGGCGCTGCACGGTCGAAGCCTGCCGTTGCCAAGCGTATGTAAGAAACCCGAGCTATCAAGTGGTCAGTCCGTGATGCGACAGGGGCTACCCAGATACGAAAGTCCCAACAACTCAACCCTCATCGTGGTGCGCCCTCTTGCCGGAAGTACCAGCAAGGGCAAATCCACTGCAGGGTCACCCTACAGTAATGCCACTCGCCACGACCTGCGACGGAATCTCTCCGTGTTTCGAGGGCGCTTCAAAACACTTCTCAAACCAGTCTCCAAAACGTCAAGCACGATTAGAAGCGCGGTCAAATCGGGGCGGACGTAGTTGATCAAGATCCAGAAGACGGTCTACGACAAGCCTGAGCCATCGGACGGAAAGAGGATCCTGGTGATGACGATGTGGCCGAGGGGGATCTCCAGGGAGAAGGTGGACGTCTGGATGAAGGAGCTGGGAACCCCGAAGGAGCTCATACGCGAGTGGAAGGGCGGGAAGATCTCCTGGGAGAGGTACCAGGCCAGGTACAGAGAGAGCCTAGGAGGAAAGGAGGAGTCGCTCAGGAAGCTGGCCGAGGAGTCTAGGAAGGGGACGATCACCCTTCTCTGCACGGAAAAGGACCCGAACCACTGCCACAGATCCCTCCTGAAGAGCGCCATCGAGCGGTTACAGTGACTTAGTAGAAACGGGGTCAGAGCCTAACCCAGGAGGCCTGACAGGTCTTCCCTACGGTGCCCTCGAATCACGAGAGGCGCCCTGGCCGGGACTTCAATCTAGGTAGGCACCCGACCATGAAATCCTGCTTAATTGCGTGGTAGGTGCGCAACTCTTTCGCTCTGCCTCAGTACTTGCAATATCATCGATCACGACTGATCCTATCCAGAGTTTCCTTGGCTTGACCATGCCGCGCCAAGAGACCTTCGGCGTATGTAAGGCATCCTGCGATTATGGGCTTCGTCTACACGCCTTGATTCAAGAATCAGGTGGACTGTCTCGGTCGGTAAGCAGTGACCGAGCGGTTCAGCTTCGCATAAAACGGAGATAGACGACGGCCTTCTGCCGTCGTCTCATCAGTGAGCGGTCTAGGCCTGCGGCGTGCCAAGTCCTGGTGGGTTTGAGCCTCCGACAAGGTTGCCATGGCACTTGACAGCAAGGTAATAGTTCGCCGTCCCTCCGCTGCCCGAACCAACTGAGTTGTCATAGTAGCCATACCAGGTGTTCTTGTCAGAGGTTGTTCTTGTGAGAAAGTTGACGTTGGAGTTCTCGAGCTCGAAGCCAGTTCCTGTATTGCTCTTCGCCACGTCGCTGGTGAGGGAGTTGGTGGAAGACGCTTCAAGGTAGAAGCCGTAGAAGACGTTGCGGTTCGCAGTGTTCATAGTCAGGGTGTTGCTGTTGGCGTTGATGAGGTAGAAACCACAATAGCCGTTGTTGTTAGCTGTGCTCTTAGTCAGGGTGTTGCCGTTAGCGTCGATGAGGAGGAAACCAAAATGACCATTGTTCTTCGACACGTCGCTGGTGAGGGAGTTGGTGGAAGACGCTTCAAGGTAGAAGCCACATTGGCTGTTGCCGTTCGCAGTGTCCTTTGTTAGCGTGTTGTTGGAAGAACCATAGAGATAGACACCACATTGGCTGTTGCCCTTCGCAGTGTCCTTTGTTAGCGTGTTGTTGTGAGAGTAGTAGAGGTAGAAACCATAGCCGTTGTTATTCGCGTTGTTCTTGGCGAGGGTGTCGGCGGAGAAGCCGGCGATGTAGAAGCCATAGCCGTTGTTGGTTGCAGTGTTCTTGGTGAGAGTGTCGCCGCTAGCGTAAAGCATGAAGCCAGTGCCGTTGCCAATTCCCAAGTTGTAGTTGGCGGTATTCCCTGTGAACCTGTTTTGCCAACCCATGTCGAAGAAGCCAGCGAAATGATTCTCGTTGGCAGTGTTGCCAATGAGGGTGCTACCAGAGTCGGCGAGATAGAAGCCATAGCGACTGTTGCCGTTCGCAGTGTTCTTGGTGAAGAGGTCGAAGCCGGAAGAATCGGTTTCGACGAAGCCGCCATAGACGTTGTTGGTCGCTACGTTCTTGGTCAGAGTGTTGCTGTGAGACATGTCAAGGTAGAAACCAATGTAGTTGCCGTTCGCTGTATTCTTGGCCATGGTGTTACTGGAAGATACAAACAAGTACACGCCATAATGAAATTGCGTGACTACGCAATTCTTGATTGTGACCCCTGTCTTCCCACCGAGATAGATGCCAATCCCGGAGCTCGAGCCTGTGCCGGTTATCGAGTAGCCGTTGCAGTTCAGGGTTATGTGTCCTGCGCCTATAGTAAGTGCGTAACTTGCGGAGCACGGACCGATACTTTGAGTCAGACTCGTGTTCGTAGTAATTGTGTCTCCGCACGCGACTGAAGCGAAGACGGGTGCGGGCAGGATGGCAAGAGTAGAACCTACGATGACAAGGATGACGAGGACCGTGAGCGGGATCTTGCGAGGTATTGCAGTCCCATCTAACACGTCCGTGATCTTCATGGCAATTGCAAGAGTAGGGCGCATTCTAAGTGTTTGCGTACTTTGAATTGGGAAGCCGAAGCGGATGAGTGTGCACTGTAAACGCAGCACCGTCAGTCATTCGGCTTGCGTGGGCACCATCAATGACGCGCACCAGGCGAAACTCTCATCTGGCTTCAAAGAAAAATAGGCGCCCTGGCCGGGGCTTTACATCTAATGTAGGCGCCCGAACGAACTGTACTTAGTCAAGCCTATCGGCAGCTAGTCGGTCTGCTCCACTTTCCCATAGCCGTTCTAGCGTGACATTGCTCTAGACCGTGCTTGTAATGTGTTACGTGCCCCGAAGCATCGGTCTGGGCAACTCAGCCGGCGGCAAGCCCTTCCAACACTTGGTAGCTCTTCAATGCGTCCTTTTGATCGACTACAATTACCGACTGGGGAGCGCTCCCAAAATACTCCAGGATGTTTACCCCATGCTTAGCAAGCTCGCCTGACGTGGTGGCGATGAATCCTGGTACCAATATGGTCTCTTCAGGAAAAGAGAGCACTATCTCAGCCAATCCAGGGTAGACTCGTAGGAGGTTCTTCTTAGGCACCATTTGGATCAGTCTTGCTAGGTTCGTGGAATCAATCACCATAGAAACAGTCTCGACCGCGGAGACTATGTGGAGTGTTTCACCTCTTCCATAGTCCACTGTTTCGGAGAACTTGGCGAGCGCCCCAGGGATCTCCGGGTCATTCATCAGTTTGACAATCGCTAATCGGTCCTTCATGGTCAATTTGAGAATGAACTTGCCAATTGACTGACGGTCCACCCCTTTTCCCGCACTCCGGTTCTTCTTGATGACGCTGACCAGGGGCGCTGACAGTCCCTTCTCTGATTTCCTAATTCGTCGGGTCCATGGCAGTTTAACCTTGTAGACGTCGATTGGAAATGCGACGTTCTTGAGGTCGTGCGATTCAAGCTTGATGAGAGGGAAAGGAATTTTGTTTCTGACGTGGTCGTACACTTGTTCGGAGATGCAGATGTCACCCCCCTCGGCTAAAGGCTCTATTCTCGAAGCGATATTCACCGCATCTCCCAAGACGTCACCTTTCTGATGAATGACATCTCCGACATGGATTCCGACTCTGATGAGTAGCTTCTTCTTGTGCTGTCTGTTGTACTGGCGCAAGATCTTCTGCATTTCTATGGAGCATTTCGTCGCTTCGAGTGCGCTGTCAAATTCCAAGAGAAATGCATCGCCCATTGTCTTGACTACTTTCCCATTGAATCGGGAGATGACCGGTCTCAGAAGATGGTTGTGATCCTTTAACATCCGCAGTGCAAGTTGCTCATTGCTCTGAGTAAGAGTCGTGTATCCGACCAAATCTGTGAACACTATTGCAGCGAGCCTTCGTTCACCTTGGGACAATGATTCCTTTCGGTCAAGATGAGAACCGGATGATAAAGCCGTTGTGGGACTGCCGAACTGGGGGACGGCTCAGTGTTATTAGCAAATCACCCCCGAGGAGGGGCGATGCAACCGACGACAGTCGAAAAAGGCTACCGAAAATACGCGTGGATACTAATCGCCATTACAGGAGTCGCCTTCATCTTCGATGCTCTCGTGTTTCTTGCCGGAGTGAACCCGGACCCCCCTCTGTTCCAGAGCCTGATTGGGCAGTCCCTAGGCAGCTTCAACTCCTCATTCCCCGAAAAAGCAGCCGCGATGACATACCTATTTCATGGCATTGGCTTATTCGTATTGGGACTCGGGATCTTCACAATCGCGATTTCCTACAAACCCTACAGGAAGGGTGAGAGGTGGAGCTGGTACATCGTTTGGTATCTCCCAATCGTCATGTTCCTAAGCACAATCGCCAACTATGTGGACGGTGGGCAGTCCTGGCCCCTTGATCTGGTACTCCTCATCGTCTCCCTGGCCGGGCTGCTCCTACCGTACCGGAAGTTCTTTCCCAAGAAGTAAGCAAGCAGTCTCCAGAAGTTCGTAACGACGCATGGCCAGGGAACATTATGCGCGTCAATGCGCCCTGGCCGGGACTTTGCAGTCCAGGTAGGCGCCCCAACGGATGAACATGTCCGATGGGGTCTTGACTTTCGCTCAGCGCGCGGACGACGCCCTTCTTCTGGGTTAAAGTATCAGCGTCGTTGACCACAGATTCTGGCAAGGAATGCCCCAAACGATTACCTCGGCTGAAGCTCGACACGTTCTGGCGAGGGTGCAAGGCCTCGATCCCTCTCAACAGAAGCACGGGAAGGAAGGTGCCATGGCCGTCCTGATGAGGCACCAGTGTATCCAGTCAGATCCGATAGACGTGGCTGGCAGGAACTCGGACCTGACCTTGCAGAGTCGAGTCGTCGACTATAGACGCGAACACCTGCTGGATCTACTCTACAAAGAAAGACGGCTTTTCGAGTATTTCTGTAAGATGCACTCGATAATGCCCGTTGAACTCTACCCAATCTTCAGGCACAAGATGGATACCTTCTGGAGAGAGAAACGGATCAGGTCCTTCTTCAGGACACACAAGAGAGAAGCAAGGGCCGTGTTGAGGGCGCTTGAGGGAGGTCCCGTAAGCTCACGAGAGCTCACTGACATGGGAAGGATGCAATACGGTTGGGGGCACAACGCTCGCATTTCAAACGTCATCCTGACGCGTCTCTGGGTAGCGGGCAAGGCTCTGATTTACAACCGGGACGGGACCACGAAATACTACTCCCTTCCCGAGCAAGTCATTCCCGAACGGCTGCTCAATGCGACCCCGCCAGCGAAAGGAGAAGATCTCGTCGAAATCACAAAGGCAATTGTGAGCGCCTCGCGGCTGGTGATTGCTGGCGGCAGCCCTGAACAATGGTACGAAGTTGGCAAGACGGAGACAGTGAGAGGCCTTCTTCAACTGCTTGAGAAACGTGGGAACCTGTTCTCATTTCAGTTGGAGGGGTCAAAGGAGAGATTCTATGCACCCTTGGCCGACCTTGGGGAATGGGAGAATCCCGGAGTGCCAGCAGATGACTACGTGAGGTTCCTTGCGCCCCTGGACCCGTTGCTGTGGAATCGTAGAGTCTTCAGATGGGTCTACGGAGGGGAGTATTCCTGGGAGGTCTACAAGAAGCCCAGAGATCGCAAGTATGGCTACTACTGCTTACCAATCATGTTCAATGACCAATACGTTGGGCTTCTCGACCCATTCTTCAGGAAGAAGGATGGTGTATTGGAAGTCCGCAATCTCCACATCCTCGATGCCACCATCCCTCGCGGCAGATTCCTCAGCGCACTGCGCGCTGAGACTAACCGCTTCTGCGACTACCTCGGAGCAGAAAGGACAGAAGTCAAGAATGCACCGCACTGGACGACCCGTGCTTTGCGACCCAACTGACATCCACCACTCTGATGTGCAGGAACTGCTACGGACAGAGCAACCTGGCCGGGACTTTACAGTCCAGGTAGGCGCCCCAACAAGAGCCTCAGGCGGATACATCAATCGTGAGGGAGATGAATATACATCCGGACCATGTCTATGAACTTGTTGTCCCTAAGCACCTTTTTCGGGATGATTCCCACCGTCTTGAAACCGAGCTTCTCGTAGAGGCGCTTCGCAGGCGCGTTTGTCGCAAAGACCTCCAGCTCGATCACCCAAATCCCAAGCTTGGGGGCCTGGCCCAGCGCCGTCCTGACCATCTTCTCTCCCAGTCCTGCTCCCCTGTATCCCTCGGCTACCAAAATGTGCAGCATTCCGGTGTGCAGCTCGTCTGGCGAAGCCCTCCCCACTATGTCGCAGTGTCCGACCAGTCGGTTACCGTGAAATGCGGCGACGCTGACCCATCTCCCCTTCGCCTTGTCCAGCAGTGTCCTGTCAAGGAACTCCTTCTCGTCGGCTCTTGTCATCCTCCTCTCCATCGTTGTGATGGCGAGTCCCCTGTTCCTCTTCTTCTCCCTCACAAGGCTGTTAGCGAAGGGAACAAGAGCGTCCAGGTCGCCGCGCCTGAGTGGCCGTAATGTAACCACCCTCCCGTCCTTAGTGTTGAATACTGAGTAGACGTCTCCCTTCTTCAACGGCGTCAGTTAAACGGGGCGCGGTCTTGAATATTTTGGGGAACTTGGGCCGGCCGCGCGCGAGTACGCTCACAAGACCAAGAAGCTCATTCCTAACATCTGCTAGACTCAAGGATTTGAAAGTGGGGCAGACAAGCAAGGATTCGAAAGCGCGCGCGCATTAGCGCCAAGACCAGAGCAGCCATCAGGGTGGAGATCGAGTTGAACATGGTCGAGCAGCATGCCTTTCGTAATCACATGTCGAAATTCGATGCTCTTGTCGAACTCCACGGACTAGGTCTGATTAATGCTAACGTATGGCCCGACGTACCGGATGAGGAGTCCGCCGAGTCGAAACCAGAGCCGCGCTTCCGCCATCTGGCCGGAGTCAAGTGAAGGAGAAAAACGCTTGGCCACAGCTTGGCAGTGTCCCAATCACGGCGCTCAATACAGGCACAGTTTCGAAGTCGTTTACGTGCAAGTCACGACGGGCGTCATCGAGCGCCGTTGCTCACTGTGTAACAGCGTCCTGAGTCACTGACCTCTCTTTTGGAGACAAGCCTGGTTTCGAACCTGTGTCCGCAGGAAGGGCAACGTCGGAAGAATGTCTTGACCGCTGACATCGAGGGCTGCTCCGTCGAAGGGTTCCGAGTTATCTGTCTATCGATTTCTCGGGCGGGAAGAGTGGAGGAGGGCTTGTTCAGCGATTCCTACAGGGCTTCACTACGCACGCGCCCGTGTTTTCGAAGGAACCTGGTCTCGCCTTGGAGGAAGGAGTCTCGCTAGCGCGCGCTACGTGGTAATCCTACGGCTTGCTGACTAATGGTCTCTTGATGATGTAACCTACAGCAAGTCCGGCAATCAGGAGGACTACCATGGTTGCATAGGCCCATGTCGGCACACATGTGGCGCAGGCTTTCGTTGTTGTTGAGGTTGTGGTCTGGGTAGTAGTCATAGTTGTTCCGAGTTCGGTCACTGTCGTCGTCACAGGTTGGGTAACGGTCTCGATGCTAGTCACTGTCGTCGTTACAGATTGGGTCGCATTTCTCATCTCGTCCTCGAACAGCCATGTCGAAAGCATGTAGGCGGGGAGGGTCTCCGTGTTGGCCAAATCCCCATGAAACGGCTGATTGAGTATAATCCCGTCAACGTCAGACTGGAAGACCGCGTTCATGCTCGCTAGGACAGACGTATTGTTGAACGGGACACCCGCCAGCATCAGGCCTGAAGCCGCTTCTCCATATTGGTAGGTCCATGCGGGAGAAGAAGCGCCGCGGACACTCAATCTGACGAAGTAGTCGAGGTCTGGGGAGAATGCACTAATCACTTTCTGATAGAGGGCGAGGTCGCCCGGACTCTTCGTGCAGTTGTACAGTTGATGGAGTGCTGCCGCCGCCCATCCATACTCCTCAATCGAAGCCCCCGGGTTTCCTTCGACGAACTCCCTGGTGAAACCCTCAACTGTCGAATTGCATCCGTACAACGTGAATCCAGCCATTGCGAGGAGGTTGGTCGACCGCGAGTAGGCATTGGAGGAGCCCGAGGGGTAATATCTGTCATAGTAGTAGTTCCAGTACCCAGGCGCAAGACCCGCCAGTGTTGCATTCTGAGGATTCGACGCCGCGTCCAAGGCAAGACCATAGGATATGAAGCCAAAGCTCACAGGCGGTGTAACTGCGACGTTCATCTGGCCTGTAGCGATGTATCTTGCCGTGTCATTCGCAAGACGGTAATCGAGGTGTTGCAAAGGATACGCCTTCGAGTAGATTGGCTGGGAAAGCACGCCGACCGAGTTCGCTGGAGCATCGTACGCGATTCCGATCCAGCTCAGGCCGTCAAACGCGCCGTTGCGGTACCAGTGTTCGAAATCGTTCACGGTTGCAGTGGAGTTGTCGAAACTCACTGCGACCGAATCCTCGCCTAGTGCGCTGAACTGCTTTGAGTAAGGAATTATCAGTCCGTTCTGAGCCGAAGGGGATCCGTTGTTGTATGCCAGCTGTCGCAGGAAGCTGCCGTCATGCCCATAGAGCGAAGCGTTGTCGAATTGTCCCGAAGAGGAGAAGACTTGGAGGTAGAGAAGATCGTTTGAAGAAAGAGAATAATTCAACGGAAGAGCTTGAATGCTCACGCCCGCGTAGGGTTCGCGCGCCGTGATGGTCGCGTTGAGGTAGAGGAAGAAGTCGCCACTGCTCGTTTTGAAGAGCGACCTTTTCGAGAACCCGCCGGAGATCGGGACCACGGTTGAACTGGCGGATCTGTAGATCTTGTCGGAGACGAATATCCTATCCGAACCGAGGTAGCCCATCGTCGTGCTTCCCGCATAGTAATCTCCAATCGCTAGACTTTGAAGGCCGGAGGATGCGGTGTTTTCGACGAGCTGCACAATCCTGTTGGTGATCATGGTATCATTCTGCAGCTCTAGAATTGAACTGTTGACGACCACTTCGGGCAGGTAATACGGCGATGAAAATGAAGGAGCAGAGCCTAGCCCCACCGACTCTAGGAAAGTCAGCGCGTGCGACGCGTCGGTCGCGTCGCCGGTTGTCATAGCCATCGACAGGATCTTCCCCGCGTTGTCGGTCCAGAAGTTCTGGTGGTCGATGTCACTGGCGTTGAGCTCGTCCCTGTAACCTAAGCCTGGAACCCAGTGAGACGCAAGAATCTGCTGAGGAGTTGCCGTGAGCGCAGGTTGCACTTGGGCAAGGGCGAGAACCACGATGACGGCAGCTGTTAGTGGGGCATACATGGCCTCAGCCATCTAGCTCGCATGTTCCATTAGAGAATCGAGAGTATTAAGCGCGCGCTCTTTAGTCTCTGTCTGTGCGTGATAACGTGGCGTTGGAAGCCGTCTGACCTGTCTACGGAGACATCGGAAGACGATAGTTCCTGCGTTTGCCTATCCAGTTGCCTATGAAGGCTCCGATGATGAATGGGACGAGGATTAACCAGCCCCCTAATGTGTCTGGAGTTGACCCTAATGTGTCGCCTATGTAGCCGCCGATTCCGCTGGCGAACAAAATGGCAAAGATGAAGAAGCCGATGGGAGTAATACCGAACAATATCCATACTGCTCTGCTGACTGTGAGTCTGGGCCTGATTCGAACGTAGTACGAGGTGCCAAGAAGGACAGATGCCAAGACAACTCCTTCGAGGATTGTGCCCATCGGAGCAACTCGGTAGGAGTATTGGATGATTGCCAATGCTGCCATGAGTGCTATGCAAGAGCCCCAAAATGGTCGCCACCACCACGGCCCTGACATCTTGTGTGGGCTCGATGGAACCGAGTCTTTCGGAAGCCAACCTCGAATCAGCTTCCCAACTGCCGCAAGATGCTCCTGTAGTTTCATGTCTTCCTGCCCCTCGTCTTGATCTTGATCGACCGCGTACGATGAAGCAGTAAGATGAGAATGAATCCAATGTACAGGAGGAACAGGCTTGCCTGAACGAATAGGCGCGCATAGATGAAAGCCAAAGTGGCCCAAGCCCCTAGCACTAGAATCAGTGGGACAAGAACTCGCATAACGAGCGTGTGCGTGTTGGACAACTGCTTAGCCTCCTGCGGACCTGGCGCAACTGATTCCCCAGGGAGCCAGCCCTGGATCCGCCTCCTCAAGAGTTCTCGGCGTCTGGACTTCATGCTTTCAACCTCATTCGCGCCTCATCGTGATGGCGAAGAGGAGTCTTCCATCTGGCTTCACCTTCGTGGTAACTCCCTTCACTACGGCGTTCCCCGAAATCGCCCTCCCTCTATCCGTAATCAGGCTGTAAGATATCGGATCTCCCTTTCGGATAATTGCGAGCCTGCTTAGCCAAACCTCGCGATCTGCCTCCGATGCCGCACCTTCTACCACCAGACCGCCGAACCAATCGATCACGTGCGTGAGATACGGCGGTTGGATCTCAAAGCCGGCGATTTGTGCGTAGAGCCCACTCACCTTGCTCAGCCTCGCGAACAGGAGGCTCCCGGCCAATGCGCCACCGCCGCCTGCCGCTCCTGCTACTGCGGCCGGATAAGCTCCCCACCCTATCAACTGGGCGACACTCAGGGCGATGAACACGAAGGAGGATTCGAGAGCGAAGAGGGACAGGAACTGCCACCGAGTAAATGTCCACCTACGGCTCGAAGGCACAGGCAGCACCGAAGTGGCGTCATCCTTCGGAAGCCAACCTCGAATCTGCCTCTCCAAGGCTTCTAGACGCTTGAGGGGTTTCATGCTTTCAACTCCGGGATAAGCTCAGAGAACACGAGGTGGGCCAGCTTGGCCGGGTGCATTCCCTTCGCGTCTTCTACTTCTATGTGTCTTTCTCTGGCGATGTCAACGAGATATGCTCGGGTCTGCTCTAGGAATTCTTCGTTAGTGACTTCTTCTGGTTTGTCGTGCCAATACCAGACCTTTATTCCGTAGTTTGTACTGTAGGTGATGATCGCTCTTCGTCTTATGCCTGGGTGATAACCTAGAAGGACACCCTCCTTGGAGTATAGCTTCGTTACTTGGATGTCGTTCGCTTGCGCTACATCCAACAAAGTCGTGGAGAGCTTTGCTTCTGCGGCCAGCTTGGTCTGGTTAACGAATTGTCGTGTGGTGTTGAGTTTGTCGGCTATTGCGGCAGCTGATAGGCCTTTGTTTACCAGTGACCAAACCGTCCTCTGTTTCTGGCTCAACGGCGAAGACAACTTCCAGTTCGCTCCCATTACCTCTCAGTAAATACTTGGGTATTTACATTTATTTAAGAATTCCGTCGCGCGCCCAGGCCTAGGGCGACCTCCTCCCAATCCCCTCCTTCAACAGCCGTGAACCCCCGGAGAGGGCCCATGTCATACTGCTCGGCTGGAAGCATTCGAAGGATGCTTTCCCAAATAATCATCATTCGACTTCAGCGCCAGAACGAAGGAGGAGCGGCCTTGTCACGGCTTAATTAATCCGGTCTCGAGTTGTTGTTGATTGGAAGAGCTGTCGTCCCCGCAGCAGCGAAGACTAGCATTGATGTTCCTCATCTCTTCTCTCTCAGGCTCCTTCATCTCGGTCTTCCTACCTGCATACTATGTGGTCATAGGTTCGGGCAACCTCAACTGGGCTCTCCAGTTCCTCGCCGTACAGTTTGCTGTCCTCACAATCATTCCCAGCGTTCTCTTGCGGGGTCTCCACGCGCGCTTTGAAGCGCTTCTCCTCGCAAGCTTCCCTTGTTACATCCTGTACTACGTGCTCCTCTTGGTTAGAGCCAGCCCGGTGCTCACTGGCGCAGTCGCGGGAGTTGCGCTTTCGCTCTTCTGGCCAGCGTTCCAGACCGTGACGATCAGGGTGGCGCACAAGGACAGAATTGCCTCCACCTTCACTGTCTTCTGGCTCCTCGTGACTTCGACCGCCTCGGTGATCGGCCCGGTGGCGGGAGGGCTGGTAATCTCGTTCGGGGGTGGTTTCGTGGCTGCCCTGAGTGTTTCTGCCGGGCTTTACCTCGTCGCCTTCCTCCCTATGTGGAGGTTCCGCTTCGAAGCAGTTACATTCACTGGAAGACCGACAGAGCTGCAAGGGCCTCCCAGGCTGAACCACTTTCTGGTTGCTGTGCTGGCGTGGGGCATGACAGACGTGGGCTGGCTTGCGTACCCGCTCTTCGCGCTTTCGATCGCAGGCAGCTTCGTCAACTTGGGAATCGTGATTTCCGCGATCGGGGTCATAACAGCGGCTGCCGGCATCTGGATCGGGAGGGTCTCCGACAGGTTGGGCAACCGATTCGGCGTCTGGCTGATTGGCATCGTAGCGGCGACCCTCGCCCTCTTTGCCCTCGGCTTTGTCAGGACAATACCTGAGCTTCTGGCTGTTTCGGTGGTCAGCGGGACTGCGGGTGCAGCCACGGGACCGGTGCTTGTAGGGTGGTTCGCGGAAAACTACACTGAGGAGAGCGCGGCCCCCTTCTGGACGAGGTTCGAGCTATTCCTGAACCCGGGGCGGCTCGTGAACCTTGGTTTGGCCGCTTTGTTCCTGCCCGTCGGCAACTATGCAGGCTATTTCATGACGTCGGGAGCTCTGGGTCTCCTGACAATCCCTCCCCTCTGCGCCTTCAAGCTGAAGAGCGCAACTCAGCAGCGTGCGCGCGACAGTTCTCACGTAGTGGTTGATGATGCGCACGTGAAGCTGAGCCATACTCCTACGTCCAAGAAGACATCTGATCCCTTGACTTCGACCGTCCCGCTGCCCGGGTATAGCTCACCCCCGGGGGGTACCCCACCGCTCACCGTGTAGCTGTAGGTTCCAGACGGGACGAGGAAGGTAATTCGCGTGAGGTTCTGATTGGACACCATGGTGGAGAACGTGTTGGTTGGCAGGGGAAGGCTCTGGTTCGACGGCTGCACCTCGGTTAGACCAAGACCGTTGAGCGTCACCGCCCAAGGCATGATGTTGAACCGACCGCAGTAGCGGACCTGTCGAAAGGTCAACACGTAGACCCGTGCCCCATTGTTGTACGTCGCAGTTTGTGTTGTTGTCTTCGTGACGGTCGTTGACTTCGGGAATGAATACTGGTATACGTTCAAGGCCAGAGAGACAAGCGCAACAAATAGCAGAACTGCAGCTATGGCACTCCATCTCATCTGGACGGCCTCATTCCGCGAATCGGCTGGGATGTATATAGTTCTACGTCTACGCGGTTCTGTTACCTCTTCGTCGGGTTCTTACCCTCTGCGAATCTGTTACCTTCCGTCGGATGAGGACTCAGAAAGGCAGAGGAACAGGAATGGAGCATCCGAAACTGAATCCAAACCAATCGGGCGAGTAGAGGTCACCGTACCCTATCGTTGCGCAACCAAATGAACGATAGACAGGCACACTCGACGTGTAACCGACTGGGCCAGCGGTTTCGGTGAACCAAAACGACACAGGGGCGAAGAGGAAAAATGCCAACACACCAAGAGCGACGATTATGGTTATGGCTTTCGTAGTGCGCCCCATGGGCTTGGTCTCAGCCACAGGGCCTATAGTTCTATACGCGAGAACACCTAGCTTTTGGCCGCGTTCTGGATTATCGTCAGCCACTTGTCATCTCCCAAGACTTTGATTCCCGCCGCCTCTGTGGGCGTCCTTCCCTGAAGCCCCTCGTGCGGCTTGATGATGTTGTGGTGGATTTGGGCCCCCCATGATGCTCTCCTAAATAATCATCATTCGACTTCAGCGCCAGCGTATGGCGCACAAGCGCGTTGGGCTCGTTATATTGAGCGAGTTGGAGCAAGGTGTTGTTGAAGAGGTCGTCGGCCGCGTGTCGAGGAGTCTAGAGACAGAGGTATCCGTCTCCAAGAATCTTCGTTGTGACGGCGGGTTCGATGCGGCGAGAAGGCAGTGGCTGGCCAACGCCGTGATTGAGCTGTGCGTCAAGCCATACGCTTCCCCAGATCGCCATGCTTTGGGGCTGACCGACAGGGACCTCTACGTCCCCAGGCTCAACTTCGCCTTCGGCCTGGCGTCAAGAGAGGCGGGTGTAGCGGTGGTGTCATGGCACAGGCTGGCGGGAGAGGACGCGTTTCTCAGCACGAGGATTGTCAAAGAGGTGGTTCACGAAGTAGGGCATCTCGAGGGCCTGGACCACTGCCCGAAGGAGGACTGCGTGATGTGGTTTTCAAACTCGCTCTTCGAGACGGATAGGAAGAAGGCTGATTTCTGCCCCAGGTGCAGAGTCAGACGCGGCGAGCAGTCCTAGTGAAGTTCCCCTAGCGCTGGCAAAGGTCTGGCAGGCGTCGCAATGTGCCGCTTGGTGTTCTGAGCGAATCCTGGCACTAAGAAAGCCTGTTTGTAGCCCGCCTCATGCGACAGGTCTGCCCCGGGGAGCATCCAACTTTAGGTTCGAATCCCTTTCTGAAGGGAATCGGGACGGCACAGCTTGGCGATCTGCACTCGAGCCAGGTGCGCGCGCACACTGCGCGGCGGGCGGACTGAATCAGTCCGTCTTTGCGCTTGGCGGCAGACTCATCTGTCTTTTCGGTAGAGCTTCGCCTATCAGTTAAGTAAACAGTTTCGCGCCGGGGCGCTGAGAGGTTTTGGCCAGGGAGGAGTCGCGAAAGGACGCCACGTCCAAGCGTTCGAGCCCACTGCATGTCCTGAAGAATCACAACTTCGCCCGTCTGTTCTTCGCAGGAGCGACTTCGACCGGCGGACAATCCCTCGGGCTCGTCGCCCTGACCTGGCTTGTCTACGTTCAAACGGGCTCTGCCGTCGACGTCGCGTACCTGGCGCTGGCATCGATCGTTGCCTCAATCGCGCTGAGCCTTGTCGCCGGCACCCTGGTAGACCGTCAGAATCGGCGCCTGCTGATGATACTCGCCGACCTCATCAGGGCAGGAAGCCTTGCAATCTTGGCAGTTGTGCTTTTCTTCTGGGGCTTCGACCTTGTACTCATAATCGCGGTCTCGTTCATACTCGGGTCATTCTCCACCCTCTTCCATCCCGCTGAGAGTGCATTGATACCGACCCTGATCACCAGGGAGGAAGTGCAGGACGCGAACGGCCTGGTGATGGTCACGAATTCCGTCTTCCAAGCCGTGGCGAGCGGGATCGGAGGAGCGCTGGTAGCGCTGCTCGGTGCCGTGGTCGCCATCGGGCTTAACTCCGCAACCTTCGCAGTTTCGGGGGTCCTTATCGCGTCGATAATCACGGGAAGGTCAATCTGGAAGGGACCGGAAACTGGCTTCGTTGCAAAAAGCAGTTTCCTCTCAGACACAGCAGAAGGGGTGAGGTTCCTGGTCAAGCGGCGGGGGCTGCTCTATCTCACACTTTCGGCGGGCATCGAGAATTTCTTCTACACGATGATCACCACGTTCGTGGTGGTCTATGCAGCCCAAGTCCTGCACGGAGGGGCGATCGTATACGGGACCATCCTTGCCCTGCTTGCTCTCGGTTTCGGACCCGGTGCAGTCCTCGTCGGTAGGACCAACGCGGTGAAATCCGCAGGGCTAGTTTGGGGGCTTTCCAGCCTCGCCAGCGGCTTGGCGGCCCTCTCTCTGGCATTTGCCCCCAACGAGTATGTGGCCTACGCTTCGGTCTTTGCGATGGGCCTCATACTCGGGTACGGGAACACAACGTGGCTGTCCGTTGTCCAGCTCATCGTCCCGACTGAAATGCAGGGACGCTATTTTGGGGTGGACCAATTGGGAAGCTTCGCGGTCATCCCCCTTGGCCAAGTCGTGGGAGCCTTCTTGATCGAGGCGACAGGGGTGCAAACCGAGTATGTCGTCGCAGCGGTGGGAGTTGTGATCAGTGCTGCCCTCTTCCTACTCTCAAAGGAGCTGAGAGAGTTGAGATATGTCCACGCCAATCCTGCTTTGAATTAGGACAACTGTGAGCGCGCGCGGGTTGGAGAGGCACCCAAAGGAATGCTTTCGCCCGACCCTCTCCGTCAGACAACCTTGCATTTGGGGGGCGGGGCTAATATGCTGGAAGCCACTCTTTCCCTCCATGAGCCAAGGGGAATCTGAGGACGAGGGAATGTTTGTGGATTGCGAGGTGGTTCACGACAGCATAGGCGTGACTCACTTCCTTCCTCCGAAGAGGTGCAAGAACTGCGAGGATTGAGAGATGGACCCTCCTCACTTCAGGAAAGCGTCGGGCGGGACGCCAGGCTGCGGGAAGTGTGAATACTTCAGCAGTATCGGATACTGTGGGAAGTATCAGCGGCCGATGTTCGCTGATGAGCTGTGCGATGGCTTCCTGTCGATGCTCACGACTGGGAGGAGGCAGGTGGCCAAGCCCTGAGCTGCTCTAGGAGCTAATCCCGGCAGAAACCGGACTATTCTGCGGTCTGGGCGAAGTTCAGTCTCCTCTCCGTCGATTTCCTCAGCTCGACAGTGACCACGTCACCAACCTTCAGCCCTGAGTTTGCGTACTCGTTCAGGTCGAGCACCGTGGTCATGTAGTAGTCCTGGTCGACGAGGCGGTGATACTTGTACGGCTGGGGGAGGTCGCACGTGGCCTCGTTCTCAAGCCGGAGGAGCCTCTCCTCGAGAAGTGCAAGGACAACGCTCGGACGCGCGCGCGCTGCCAGAGTTCCACCAGTCCGTTCAATTGCTTGGTCTGCTAGCTTGTCTGGCGTAATGCTTACGCTACCATCTTGGACTCGTGCGGATATTCCAGGGATTCCTTCAGCCTGCATCAAACACCTCAGGTTTCAGACTCCCGAAGCTGTGCCTTCAGCCGCTCGATTGCTTCCTGCTGGGCCAGAATCAAGGCCATGAAGAACGGGTCCGTCGCCAATAGCTTGCCGGACAGCTCCACCGCACCGGCACAGTGTTCCCTCACTTCCCTGATCATCTCGTCCCAGAGCTCCCTGTCTTCCCTCCTCAGGGCCCACGGGAAGCCCTTCCAACTCTCGATTTCTTCCTCCAGCTGTGAGCCCACGGATCGACCGATGGCTATCCTGCTTCTAAGGCGAAGGTCAGTTTCCGAATCATTGACAGAGAGAGGGAGAAGTGAAGGTGTCGCCGTTGATTGGGGGAGTTCCATCAATGGGATTTTAAGCCGACGCCGAACTCGCTCAACTCGGCAGATGAATTTCTGTCCCAAGTGCGGCAGTCGCATCAAGCCTTCGCGGATTGGCCCCCTTGCATGCACCAAGTGCGGCTACGTGGAGAGAATGAAGAAGGCAACCCCCGCAGATTGCTTCCCATACAAATCGATGAGGCGGTTCCAGAAGGAGGTCCTCGAACAGGTGGACCAGGCGATGGCGTCCAGGAAATTCATCATACTGGAGGCGCCCGTAGGTTTCGGCAAGTCCGCCGTCGCGGCCGCCCTTTGCGCCTACCTCTCGTCGGCGTACATACTCACATCGACGAAACAGCTCCAGGACCAGTACGCCTCTGACTTCGGGTTTCCCATGGTGAAAGGCAAGGCGAACTTTCGTTGCCGGGTCCCCACGACGTCGGGTTTGTTCCCGCCCTGCAGCAAGGGCAGGTGCGAAGCGGACTGGAAGCTCAGCGACTGCCCCCACTATCTCACCCTCGAGGAGTACGACCAGCACAAGAGGAGGCTGTGCACGAGGGATTCGAGGTGCGAGCACGTGAAGGACGGGAAGCTGTGTCCCTACTACGACCAGAAGTGGTTCGGTTTCAGGGCGCCAGTCACCGTCTGCAACTATCCTTTCCTCCTGAGCCAGCTGAAGTACGCCGAAGCGGTCCCCCGCAGGAGGCTTCTGATCTGCGACGAGGCCCACGACCTGGAGAAGCAGATCGTGGGGTTCGCTTCGTTCGCGCTCGTGAGGTCTGAGCTGGAGCGCTACTGGAACGGAGACGGCAAGGAGCTCGTCGTCCCCGACAGGGGCGTCGACGCCCCTACCGCGTGGCTGGACGTGCTCTCTGACACGAAGGGCATGCTCGATGAGTTCTGCACAACGCACCTCGAAGACGGCACCCTTCAGGATCGCGTGGCGGCGTGCAAGGACCTGGGAGATGCGCTCGAGAGCTTCATCGTGGACCTCAAGGACGACCCCACGAACTGGGTCGTGAACAGCGCGAAGAAGGCGAAGGACGGCTCCATCGACGAAGTCGTGTTCCAGCCGATCCAGATCGGGAGCTTCACCCACCCGCTCTTTGAGACTGCCGACTCGACCCTCTTCATGTCTGCGACGATCTTTTCGAAAGAGCTGCTCTGCAAGACTCTGGGGGTGGAGGAAGAGGATGTCTCCTACATCAGCGTGCCCGAGTCGACCTTCCCGGTCGAGAACAGGCCGATATACGCGCTGAATACTGCGCGCCTGAGCTGGACAAGCATGGACGCCTCACTCGGGAGCATCGCGGGAGCCGTGGATGCGATAATGGACCGCCATGTAAGCGAGAGGGGGGTGATACACACGACGTCCTACTACCAGGTCAACTACATCATCCAGCATGTTTCGGAACCGAACAGGGAAAGGCTGGTGACCACTGAAGGGAGCTCCGAAAGGTCAGTCCTGCTCCGGATCCACGGCTCGACGGACGCTTCGGTGCTCATCTCCCCCAGTCTATTCCAGGGCGTCGACCTCAAAGACGAGATGTCGCGATTCCAGGTAGTGGTGAAGGTCCCCTATCCGGACCTGTCTGACAGGAGGACCTTGGTGAAGCTCCAGAGGGACAGCGCATGGTATGACTGGCAGACCGCCCTCAGGCTAGTCCAGACCTACGGGAGGAGCGTGAGGAGCGAGACAGACCACGCGGTGACCTACGTGCTCGATTCGAACTTCATGCGATTCGTGGCTGCGCATCGGGACCTCTTCCCTGCCTACTTCCTAGAAGCCCTAAGGTCCGAGGGAGTGGGGAATTAGGATTCTGTGAAGTGCGGGGCGATTCAGAGATTCCGCGGGTTCATAGTCGCGAATTACGACATTCTTGCCAATGGTCTCGACCTCCTGAAGTCAAAAGGCAAGTCTGGGCTCTTCTGAATCTAACACCTACTTGACGGACGTGCAACGGATCACACGACCTTGTTCAGACGGGAAAATGGCTTTCTACCTGCAGTCCTTCAGATGGGCCCGGGCATCATCTCATCTTGGCTTCAGAAGCGCGATTTCACCTCCTATGAATGCGTCACAATCAGCGCAGTAGAACCGTCTCCCTTGGGTCGTGTCCTCGAGGGTCTTCGGCAGATGTCTCTACCCTCGGGGAACACCATTCGGTTTACTTGAAGTTTGCTTAAGCCTGAATCGCGACCTTCGCACAAGGCCTAAGCCGAAGCGAGTCGGTCACGCAGGCGTCAGGGGCGATGGCACCGGTTCCGTCCCTGAGTTCAGGAGATAACCGCCGAACCCTAAGGTCCACATGACGACTGGGTACACTATCATCCGTTCCATGCCACCGACCCCCAGCCCGAACAAAGCGTTCACCGTGAACAGGACGATGGCAACTAGGTTGACCACGCCCAGGATTACCGAGAAGTAGGACATGGGGGCCTTCGTGAGCCGGTACGCCCAAATTGCTGAGATTCCAGCGAAGATGAAGGCTACGTCCGAGGTGATTTCGTGCGCGATGGGCGCGGTCTCAGAGAAGACGCCAACGCCCATGGCCCCAATTCCGGTCAAGAAGATGAGGACAGAGAAGATTCTCCATCGTAGGGGGCGCCAGAAGACGTAGGCCGCGATTACTAGCAGCACTCCCAACAGGAACACGGAGCCGTTGAAGATGTTCGCCGTCGGTTGGTAGATCACGCACACGCCCGCGTTGGGGAAGATCCCATTGCAGTAGGCTCCCAGATCGCTGATGTAGTTCCCTGAGATACTGTAGCCAGGATAGAGGGCCTCGGCGAAGAGCATCCCGACGAAGAACTGCGCGGCTGCCACAAACAAGAGTGCACCTGCCAGCTTTCGGGATTCGAGCTTCATGGTGTTGGCGGTGGTGTTGCACGATAAAGCCGTTGTGGGATAGCCGAACGGGGGGGACGCCTCAGTCTTGTTAGCAAATCACCCCTGAGGAGAAGCGGTGCGACCGACGATGGCCGAAAAAGGCTACCAAGAATACGCGTGGATACTACTAGCCATCATAGGAGTCCTTTTCATCATCGATGGTTTCATGTTCCTTGCCGGAGTAAATCCGGACCCCCCTATGTTCCAGAACCTGCTTGGGCAGTCCCTGAGCAGCTACAGCTCCCAACACCCGGAGGCCGGGACAACGATAACGGCCTTACTTCAGTCCTGGGGCGCAACCATGCTGGGATTAGGGGTATTCGCAATCGCGGTTTCCTACATTCCTTACAGGAGGGGCGAGAGGTGGGCCTGGTATATCATGTGGTATCTCCCGATCTTCATGCTCCTCGGGGCAGCCAGCAACTACAAGTGGAGCGGGGAGTCCTGGCCCGTTGACTTCGTGTTAGGGCTCGTCTCCCTGGCCGCGTTGCTCCTGCCGTACAGGAAGTTCTTCCCCAAGAAGTAGACACGCAGCGTCTGAGGTTCATAACGGACGCATGGCTAGGTTGTCTGCTGTCTCCTCATCACTGCGCGCGCTGGGGCCCGCCCCCAGACAGGTTCTGAAAGTGGATTCCGAGCGCAGAGGATGCGGCGGTAGATTCTAATCTTCTGCTTCGTTCTTCTTCATTCGGGCTTTCACCAGCTTCTTTATCAGCGCGCGCGGGCGGGGAGGAGCGTTATTACGACAGTGCGAGCGAGTCGGGGCAGATGATTACTAGGGTCAGACCGGCGAGGCCGACCGACAAGGAACCGCTCATGAGCTTCATCAAAGACAACTGGGGAGGGCACGATTACATCCCCCAGGTGTGGGATGAATGGCTCGTGGATAAAGAAGGGAGGGTGTTCGTGGTGGAGGCGGACGGGGTCCCTGTAGGCATGAGTAGGGTCAAGTTCCTCTTGGATGGGTCTGCCTTTCTTGAGGCTGCGAGGGTCCATCCCGGTTTCAGAGGCCGCGGGCTCGCGACGATGCTGGGGAGCAGCGCGATGCGCTTCGCTGCGGACCGGGGAGTGAAGGTCTTCCGCTTGGACAGCAGGTCAACGAACAGGACGGCACACAGGCAGATTGCCAGGATGAACTTCAAGGAATTGTCAAGAGTCAACGTCTACGAACCCGGGGAGAGATCCAAGTTCGCGCCCCAGGAGGGTGTGAGGCGCGCAGAAATGACCGAGCTTTCGCGGGTCACGAGACTGATAACGGGGTCGAGAGAGTTCAGGCTCGGCTCGGGCGTCTACTGGGACTCCTACGAAGCAACGTCTCTCAGCCCCCCTGTCATCAAGAAGCTGGTCAGCGAGGGGGCGGTCTGGACTTCAGGCGAATCAGTTGGCGTCGCCGCCCTGGGTGGAGCGAGGGACAGGACATGGAGGCAGGTCGGCTTTCTTGCTGGCACGGGGGACGAACCTATGAAACTCGTCAGGCACGTCTTTGGACTGAAAGAAGCCGCTGAAACCGCAAGGCGGATGGTCTGGATCCCACAAGGCTCAAGGATAATCGCGGCTCTCAGAAGGGCAGGGTTCACTCGGCATGGAACACAGATCCTTTTCGGACGGACAGCGACCAAGGCCTAGGACGAGCAAGAAAGGATGGGAAAGGAGGGCTTGTTGTTCGTCCGCGGGGGCAATGATCGTGGCATTTCGCTCAGGCCGTGCACCTATGCCGACCTCGGTCAGGTATATGCCATCGAACAGGAATCTTTTCCGGAAGGTCCCTACCCTCCAATCGTGTTCGCCAACCTCCTGGTGCTCGCTGGGAGGGGCTTCATTGTCGCATGTTCGGGCGATTCGGTCGTGGGATACGTGGCCGGAGCAAGCGCAGGGGGAGAGGGGATGATTCAGTCAGTGGCCGTGACTCCGAGCCTCAGAAGAAGAGGGGTGGGAGCGAGACTGATGGAGTCGGTCATCGAACACCTGTCCGAGAAGCACGGGAGAATCTCCTTGCTTGTCGATGCGAGCAACGAAGCCGCAATTCGCCTGTATCACAAGTCTCGCTTCTCAGAGACAGGTCGCGTAGTCAGAGGGTATTATCCGAATGGGAACGACGCCATCGAGATGTCAAGGGAAGCCGATTCCGGTTGAGGAACTTCTGGTTCCAGCATACGCGCGCGCAGTGGGAATGGCATAGATTCGTACTCCATATCCCGTAAATCCAACCCAGACGCCCACTGGCTGCTGGTAAAACAAGAGTTCACTCACAAGGAATCGGGGGGCTTTGGTATTTTCACCGCCCGATTCCGACATAGAACAGGGGAAGGAAGAGGCCAAGAGCCGATGAATCCTGACCAGCGATTTTGTAGGTGTTGGACAGGCTGTTCTAGGCCTTACCATCTGGGAGAGGATCGCGTCGATCCCCCAGCTCTGCACTTTTTGCAGGGCACGGCTCCGAACTCCTTGCGGGCCTCCATGAGGCTGCCTTTCCAGTAGTACCTCCCGCTCTTGCCCTCGTTGAGCACGACGTTCAGATTGAAGCGGTCGTCGGTGAGCAGGTCGCAGAGTGGCCAGTGTGCTTTCGGTGGCGAGGTCCCAGTGATTACAATCACGCCTTCGGCCCCGGAGACGATCCGTCGGAACTCTTTCAGCGTGGCGATCTCTCCCTGAGGCTGAGGCTTCGCGAGGTCTTTGACCGAGTCTTCGGTCGGGGGAGGGTTCGACGGCGACTCAGCTTCGGAGCTCGGCCCCTGAGCCAGAGAAAGGCTGGCCGTGCCGAATGGTGCGCTGGTATCCTTACGGTTGACCCACTTCTCCTGGGTCCAGCAGAGGATGTCGTAGATCCGGACCGCCGTCAACGGAGAGGGCAGGTCTGAAAGCCGGGTCTCCAGCTCGTGAAACGCGGCCCGGTTGGCGACGATGTCGGCCTGCGCCGTCTCCAACGATGCGATTCCGATCTGAAGCAGCTCATCTTCGGAGAACCGGTTTTCCTCCAGGTCGTTTCCGGTCAGGAATTTGATGACGAAAGAATCGAGTATCGGGAAGAGGTGGGGCCGCTTCAGATGGAGGACCTTCATGGTCTTCGCGAGCTTCACGTTGGGAATGGACAGGAACTCGGCGAGAAGCGGTCGGACAACCGCCTTGATTTGCTCCCATTCTTCATCTGACACCTCGCCCAGTTCAGCGTCTCTCACCAACGCCAGCTTCGAGGGAATCTCGGGATTGCCGCGTATCTTCCTGCGGTCTTCCGAGTTCATGTGCGCGTACAGGTTGTTGGCGGCTTCAAGGTCATCCTCTGTCACGACGTCTGTTATGTTGTGATGGTCGTCGTATCCGCCTCTGTACGCGATGTCTCTGTAGATCTCTATGTCGCAGTACTCCCTTATTCTCTCCTCGGGGTGATGGAAGACGAAACCATTGATCAGTCGGATGGGCATGTCGTCACCCTGGTTCAAAGTTGCCTCGCCTTTTGAGCTCTACCCCGCCTCGTCAGGATGTGCAATCTGAACTTAAAGAAAGACAAGACATGAGTCAACTTCGCTCGGAAGAGACCGAAACCAGTGTACCGTCAAACGGCGTATTCAGAGAGAGCCTTTTCGTCGCCCACGAACGGGAACATCGACGACGGCAAGCCGGGCACCGCCAGCCAACCATCTCCGATCGTCCCACCGACGTAGACCAGCTGGGTAATGGAGGGTATGCCGATTCTCAGACAAGGTCAGCGGCGGAGGCGAGCGTGATGGAGAAGCGGGGATACTGGCTCGGGGAGAGAGCCCACCTCCAGCACGAGCGTAGGCAAGTGCAGAGCCTGCGAGTACAATTCGGTCTGCCCGAAGAGCCTGTTCAAGGGTCAGTAGCCGCAGGACTGTCTTGAGTTGGAAGCCCGGCTATGCTATAAGAAGTTCTTCTAATTCGCCGTCACCAAACGAAAGCATCCTCCTTCCGGAATTGAGCGTGATCGCAAGGAAGGCGACCTGGTTTGAGGGTAAACGTCTTCAGCGCTAGGCCTGAGGGGATGAGGAGCACATATTGGGGGCCCCGCATCTACATGAGCCCGCTGAGCACTTGCCTTCGCAACATCACGCTGATTAAGTTAGCATAGACTTAATCACAGGCTGTCTCATTCGGAGCGGCCAACAAGCAGATGGAGAAGCTGAGCAGGAGAGGATTCCGTGTCCGTGCACTCGGCCTGCTTTTCCCCACTGCAGTTACGATCCTCGTTGGGGTCGGTCTGATCTGGACCAGCTTTGTCAGCTACCTTGTTGTTTCTTTGGCGGCAGAGCTGCTCATAGCAATTGGCCTGACGATATTTCTCATTGGTCGCAAGTTACTCTCAAAGGAAAGGCAATCGACAAGAGTCCCAAGAGGACACGTGGACCCGCGTTGGATTCGCATGGAGAGCATCTATGCTCTCCTCGCAATCCTCGACCTGCTTCTGGTCTTGTTCTTCTTCGAGCTTTCTAGCCATTCAGACCTCACTCAGACAGTCTCTCTCTACCTAATGGCAATCTTCCTTCCGATCACATATCTAGGATCATTCACGTTCAGAGATGCATATCTCAGTCTGCTAGACCATAGATTCTCCTATCAGCTGGACAAGCCTTCAACGATTGTCTGGGAAACGTCCTCCATTGCTAGATCTCTGCTGAACCAACGAACCGAGAGAGGCATTCTCTACTTGAGGAAATCCCTCGAAGCATCGCGGAGCCTTTTGGAGAGTGTAGGTCGCGTTTCAGAACCCTTGGATGATGTAATATCATTCTTGGACTTGGCATGGGAAACAGGAATTCAGATAGATTATGATGCGTTGATAGCCTTCACAGACAAGGTGTTTGGTGGAGACTCGCCCAACCTGGAACTGCTTCACGATGAGTCTGAACACCTAATCAGGACCCATCCGTGGTTCTCGAAAACGCGAAAACCCGTTGAGAAGAATCCTTCAAGAGGCACTCTAGCCGAAACCATTGCCAGGACGATAGGGAAGATACTCGGAGGAGCAGGCGTCATCGGAGGTCTCACAATTGTCTCCCAGATGCTTGGACAGTCCTTGTCTTCGGTCGGAAAGGGATTCGAAGCAGATTTACCTGTGATCGCACTAATCGCAACTGGTCTCGGAATCTCCTATTTCCCAGCACTTGGACTCAAGAAGCTTTTGGGTGCCTATGTCCCTCAATCGGATCTTGATGAATACGAGAAGGGAATGGTTACACATCCTCGATCGGAGGGCACGTTCTTACTGAGTGTCGTCCCTGAGACTGGTACGGCCAAGCAAAGGTCAAGCGTACACAGGTTACAGGAAAGGCTCCAAGGGGCGCGCCGGTGGGCGGAGAGAAATCCCCGAATCATACTTACTTCCCTCGTCGTGCTCTTGATGGCTCTTACGGCTGTCACTGGGTTCATACCATGGAGCGGAGTTCCAGCTCCAATCCCCGTCCTGAGAGTCACCATTCTTCCACCGGGGTATCCAGTAGCAGGTGAAAGTTGGAGCGTTCAGGTTTGGCAACACACGTACCCATCTCAGCCCTGGACACAGGCGGCCAATTCAACGCTCTTGATGGTCACCACCGACGGCAATTTCTCCTATCCTGTAGTCAGAGGACAAGTGAGCGTGCAATATGCACCGGCTCTTGGCAACGTGAAGTTTGTCGCTGAGAAACCCGGTTTCGAATCTGCCGAGTGGCGTCCTCAAACCAGCTTCGTACCTAGTGAAGTCGCTTACGCCTTGTTAGGTTTCTACCTCCTCGGCGGGGGAATCTCCGTGTATCAGGTATCGTTCGAGGTGAACAAGAAGCATACCCGGTCTGGCCCTCTTAGGATTCTTTCGTTTGTCACCATAATCTCCGTTGGGTTGGGATACGTCCTTACTGTCCTTTGGCTTCAAAGGTGGAATCTCGGTACCGCCTGGGGTTTTGGGAACGACATTGCAACGGGGGTTGAATTCTATCCTCACTTGTTCTTCCTGACCATTGCCAATGTTTTGCTCTCCTTTGCTCTAATCCGTGTCAGTGCGAGAAAGACAAATCCCCAACAGGTTCTCGCTCCCAGGAATCGGGGTTTCACCTAGAGTGGTTTGAGTGAGATGGGGCCAGGATAGCCCTCTATGTAGTGTCCCAAGGTATCGGCTTGAAGACCTTGGAGATATCCCCGTACACCCTCCAATCTGTCGTCACCACTATCATCTTCCGCACGAACTTCCTTGCCTCAATTAGAAGGCCCCTGAGGTTGGCGTCTCCCTCGAAGCGATGCCCCTCCTCAATGATCACCGTCCAGTCCTTGAGGACCCCGGAGCCCATTACGAAGATCAGGTGAGCGAAGATGGCAGTCCCCTCGCCCCGACTCGCTTCACGATTTGGGCTGGGGACGAATCGGACCCTCTGGTTCTCCCGCTCCCATTTCAATGAGAAGAACTTCCCCAGGTCTATCTGGCTGAGCTCTTTGTATTCATCTCGTACGTCCATCATGAACACGTTGCCTTTCCACCCGCTGAGGAGCTCCTTCACCGTGGTGGTCTTCCCCGCTCCAGACTGTCCCGTGAGCACGACGGGTCTGTTGTCTCTGAAGACCTGGGCGTATGAAGCAGGAGGGATAGCCTCTCCCTTGGTCAGCTCGAGGGCCATGTAGTTGAGGAGGGCGTTGTAGGTCGCGAAACCGAGCTCCTTCTTGAGCATCCTAAGCTTGTTCCTGACCTCAGCCATCAGCTTGAGGGATGTGAAACGCACTTCCCGTTGGTTATCCTCATTCGACATACTTCTCTGATAGACAAAAGACAAGTCTTGTCGCTCGTGCGCGCTAAAAGATGGTTAGACCGTCAGGTGCACACCCTGAAAGGGTTGTGCGCTCCTTTCTTTCTGTAATTCAAGAGCAACGGAAAACAAGGTACCAGTGCAGAAAGTGAGCATCACCTTCTTATCAGATTCAGCATTCAGCATTGTGGCGGTGTGCATAGCTTTCCGGACAACAGGCTAATCAGCAAGTATTACGACGAAGCAAAATCCGCATCAGTTATCTTCTATCACTCCAATAATGACGATGCAGCTGCTGCACTCATCAACTTGGAGAGGTACCTAAATGGGCTTATCCGCCAATGGAATCGAATCTCGCGTCAGTCCAAACTTCTTGAGACCAACCTCGCAGGATCCATGACGGGAGGTAGAAGCGCCGAGAGTGCCAAGAATTTGGAGAAGATCTCCAAGCTCCTGACACTAGAGGTGCACTTCTACATCATCTGTTGGGACAAGGTTCAGAAACACTTCAAGAAGCTTGAAGTGTTGTCAAGAATACCGGAAGTAGGCAGGGCCCGGAGGCCAGTTAGAACTCTACTAGAGAATGCCTCGCGGGCAAGGGGCTTTCTCGAGCACTTGGACAACCACGTCATCTCCGGCGGATTGGGCCAAGCCTTTGGATTCTCGTTCGGCAGAGGTGACGAATTAATCTTCTCTTACGCCTATGTCAAGGGAAGACCTGACGCCACCAGGAGAGTTGCCTTGGGCAAAGTCCAACTGTGTCAAATGATGAGCATATACGAATCTATGGTCGGTGATCTTAGAAAGCAGCTTAGCATAGGAAGGGCCCCGCGATAGGAGACCCAGTCTTTAGTTGCGTCTTCTCCTAACCGTATTGCCCAAACCCTGGCAGCGCAATAGTGCCACTTGGGCATGGGGATTCTTTCGAGTTTAGGCACGGTCCAAGGCAGTACCCGCTACCACGGGGTCACCGTGGGACCAGGGGGCTTTGTGCCCAAACCAGCGCAATCAGCGCCTGGGTCAGAATCCCACCGGACCCGCCACGGCTCCAGTCGCCGAGTTCCCCGCACTTTCGCCTCGCCCCCAAACAGGTCCGAAAAGTGGATTCCAGACTAGCATGCCCCAGGCGGGAATAAGACTGACTAGTCGAAAGCACCAGCGCTCAAATAATAGTGGCTGAACCGAAGGCCGATGCCCGGCCAACCCACTGTGTTGGAAGAATGGGAGGACCTAAACCGACTTGACACGCTGATGAAGGTCTCCCTGTTCTCGATTATCACCGGGATGATTTTTGGGATAATCATACTAACGGGGTTTGACGTCTCTCCCGAAGGAATCGTCCAATACGTGTTGGGAGCAATTGCTGAAGCATTCGCTAGCATTCTAGGGTCATGGGTCGCCCTGGTTGTCGAGATCATCATCGGAATAGGATTCGGCCTCTACGGCATCTACCAAGGGATGAGAACGATTCAAAGCATAACGGAGTATGGCACTCCGGGGATAGTCTCGGGTCTCACGGGTTTCCTTGGGGGATTGATCGTAATGATCTTTTCGAACAGCGTGCTTGCAGGCTATGCCTTCTTAGTTTTGGCCGCGATCTCGTTGATTACAGCTGCATCATTCGGTTAGCGACAACCTAGAGTGCCCCCGGGCGGGCTGCAAGGCAAATCATTAATTCTGAGAAAAGCGTTTTTCCTTAACCCTCTCTCACGTACGTCGTCGAACAAACTTACCCCGTTTCGGGTTATTTACGCATATTCTGACATAATCCGCAAGTTCTACAGTTTTCCTGCAAAAGCAGGTAAAACTGAAACATGGCCCGTGGGTGAGAAAAGAGGACAGCCCATAGCTTGCCCTGACTTTCCCTCCGCTTCATTGCATTCCGAATAGCCCGGTCACGCTATCGAGCCCCTGGTTCGATTGTCGCAGGGGTGGCAGCTCGTCCTGGATTAGACGCGCCTGATTCGATTGGGTCCTTAGATAGTGGCAGCTACTTCTTGGCTGCAGCTGACCTTCTCAAGAGGTATACTCCTCCTGCCACCGCTGCAATTGCGACAACACCTCCAACAACGTACAACTCTGTGTAGTTGTCAACCCACGTCGCGGTTATGCTCATTGGCCCGTCAACGGTGAACGAGAGTGACTGCGAAGTGCCAGTAGCGTTTCCAGTCCACCCATGAAACACCTTAGACGTCAGCAGGCCAGTTGCAACCTGAGTTGGAGAGACAGATATCTCGGCCTGGCTGCCGCTGTCATACCATCCCTCGCCACTGGGGCTTCCGTAAGGTGTGGAGACCTGCACCAAGTATTGTGTTTTCCATTGGAAGCTTAGTGTGCTTGGCGAGGTGAGGGCGAATGATACACTTGTTCCGGACCCAGACAGCGGCGCGGCACCGGTTCCATTGAAGCCAGACACTACGTACCTTGTCACATTGGTTAGCTTCACGGGCGATTGCAAAGACACGGCAGCTTGCGACCCTGCATCATGCCACCCACCACCGGACGGACTTCCATACGGGGACACCAGAGTCAGATAGAATTGCTTCTGCCACGCAGCAGACAAACTGGTCGGCCCATTCATAACGAGAGTGCCGTTCGAAGCCCCCAAGAAGGGGGATCCGTTCTTGGACCATCCGGTAAGGACCCGTTGAGTTGAATTACCCTGATCGACCGCGGATTGTATCGAGAAATTAGCAACAGATCCGGAATCGTACCATCCCTTGCCAGCCGGTCTCCCATATGTTGAGACAATCGTCAGACGGTATTGGAGCTTGGTTGAAATTGAAAGTGAAGTGTCAGAGTCGATGTTCACTGTCCTCGTCGATGAGGTGGTCCCATCTCCCCATGAAACAAATACAGCCCTTGTTCCTTCTGCAGTCAACAGGGGGCTGTTCACGCGCAGAAGGTAGTTCCCTGAGGAACTGACGTGTATCAGAACCTTGTTTGAGATGTCCGTAGTGTAATTGACCCCGTTAAAGTTCACCAGTGGAACTGATGACACCCCACTCGTGATTGTCAGCGTCCAGGGGTCTATCACGAGAGCAGACTCCGCGGACGAGCCGAGGTAAGTGCTGGAACCACCGTAAGTAGCCGTTATGGCGTAGGAACCAGCTGCCTGGGTAAGCGTGTATGTTATTGACGCTGAACCAGAGGGATTCGTGACAGCATTACCGATGACCGTAGAACCGATGGTGAATCTGATACCGGCATTAGAGACGGGGTTACCCTTACTATCCTTGAGTGTTGCAATGACGACGATCGACTGGTCGAGGCTGGAACTCGTGGGTGCACTTAGCGTCAACGATGTGGGCGGTGGCGATACGCTGAGTTGAGACGGGGCGCTATTCGCGGTGTATGACCCCCCTGACCACGTGACCGTCCAAGATGATCGAACATAGAAGGTCCCTACTGATGGGGGAGTCCAACTGTAAGAATACGTACCACCTGATCCTGAAGCGATGCTGTTCCAAATCACCTGATCGCTTGAGTACTGCAGGACGGTCGTCCCCCCCGATTGGACGGGGTCTGTGTTTCCAGTTACCGTGACCCCATTGCCGTACTGCACCGTGGATGGGACAGAAACCGTTGATGAGACATAAGAATACGTAATCGTGAGCGAAGGTGTTAACGAACCGCCCGCCTCCTTCGAGTAATAGACCGAGTAACCATTGCCGTTCGAGCTCTGAGAAGAAGTAGGTTTCAAAACAACAGAAACCGCTCCATTACTCAGCGAGTTTGCAACGAGAGACGTAACACTCCAGTAATAGAGTGACGTGCTGTTCGTGACGTATTGGGTGTCTGTTGGAGTGGGGCCCTGAGACGGCTGGTTGTTCCAAGTTATGGTATTCTCGCTCCAAGAATTACTTGTAGACCCATAAGCACCTACAATTGCATAGTAATCGGAATAAGCTCCAGTCACGCTGAGCACTGCACTGGTTATGGTGGCTGAGGGGGGGATGCTAGAAAGACTAAACATCAGCCAACCATTCATGTATCTCGTCCACAGCCCGTAGAGGTTGTAAGCTTCAGTAGCAAGTATGGCAGAACTCCCGTAGTTCGAGTTGGAGTTGCCAGAGTCCACATATGCGTCATCACTTGGGTGAAGAACGACCTGAGTGGTTTGAGAGGCAGAGGAATTCTTCACCAGGGGGAGGCAAAGCGCTATCACGAACAGTACGAGGAGAACGCCCGCGCGGAAGCCCCTTCGTGAAGCCTCCATCAATGGCAGGAAAGGAGTCTACAAGTATTAAGCCTTTCAATCCCAACGCGCGGTTCTGCTTCGTCTTCGGGTGATTTGAATGGGTGCTTCATTTCGGGTGATGCGGGATGTTATCTGACTCTGAATGAATGCTTGAAACTTGGCTTCCGTTCACGTGCAAATACTGTGGCCTCCGTTTCTGCCCCGACCACCGCGCGCGCACCCACTCCCTACATCGGAGAGACGCAAGACGGCAGAGTAAGAGCGCTCCCTTACGCTAGTAACACCGTCAGCGTCATCCAGTTCTGGAACGCTGGGCGCTGATTCACTCGACCTTCATTCTTTCAACTCGTGATATTCCATCACCATCTCAGCGCGCGCTAGGGGTGCCAGATAGAGGTGTGAAACGCGTAATAGGCCTAATATGACAGCCAAGACGAATTGTTTTGTCCAAAATGCGGGAAGGAAGTCGCGGCAGAAACTTCGTTCTGCGCGAACTGCGGATTCAATCTTAGAGCCTCGGCAAGTGTACCCAAACCATCGCAGGAAACGACAGTTTCGTCGCCCTCGTCAAGACCTCTTGCCTCAGTTCCCACACAAGCCAAAGGACATGCCAGCAAGATGGGAGTTATCGTTCTGGTCGTTGGGCTCATTCTACTAGTTGGCTCCGCAATTGCCTATTACTCTGCTGCGAATTCCTGCAACCAGGATTACTACCCCGGGAGCAATGCAAATGCTGCTTGCGTTGCGTCTTATCTTCCAGCCGTCTATGCGCTTGTAGCCATCGGGATTCTTGCTCTGATTCTAGGCGGGTACATTACTCTAGTTGTAGGCGGGTACGTTACGCTACCAAGAAACAGTCCAGTTAAGTGACCTTGCGGCCTTCTCTCTCAACTCGTATAGGTCAGATTGACCGTTGTGTCGACGTTCTTTGAAGAGAATATGGAGAACTGGTTGTTGTAAACCAAGTAGTACGTTTCACCTGCTGTTAGTGACGCACTAATTGTGCCAGTCGTCTCCTGACCGCTGTTGTAGTAGGCGCTCGCTTGATGGCTGTTGGCCCAGTTGGTGAAGTCAGTCGAATCCATAACCAAGACTACGATGTCATTCCCGAAACCTCCTGACGCAGTGAACGTGCCTTGGATGCTCGCGCCGCTCGCCCCTGCCGGGACGCTGAACTGATAGTCGTCGTAACTGTTTGCCCCCACAGTTATCAGCCCATTGATGATGTTTACCGTTTGCTGCTGCGGAAGTATCCCGCCACCGCCCCATACCCCTAGCGCCGCAAGCACGACAAGAACGACTACTACAGCCAAGACTGCAGTCCCGATATTCCTCATCACGTGAGACCCTCCCCTCGCAGGCGCTGTTGGGGGTATGGAGGGACTTGCGGGAGCGGTCGTGGCCGTTCTAGGCTGAGCAACAGGCGTTCGCATGTCGAATCCACAAGAAGGGCAGAATGCGACGTCTTGTGAGACTTCCTTTCCGCAACGGGAGCAGAAAGCCATAGACTACGAAGTAGTACAGTCGCCTTTAATCCATTATGGATTCCAAATCCATTAGCCGCCAGATTATCGCAGCGCTTTCACAAGGTCTACAGATGGGTTTGATGATTTGAGACTACACTGCCACGTCGCTGTCACGCCGGGTTGTCACGTTCCTGTCACGCTTGTCACGCTCCCACACGTAGTCCGTTTTCCGTTCTGCCTCGCATCGTCAGGAAGACAGGCGTCTCTTGTTCCCGCGCGCTGACACAAACGCGTCGTACTCGGATTTGAAGTCAATCCTTACATAACAATCTTACCGAAGCCTGACACGTGGCAGCACCAGCAAAGGCGTCACACGCTGGAAGGAACGCAGGAATTGCCGTCACTGTAGTAATCATCCTGATAATCATCTCTGGATTCGTCCCATACCTAACCGCATTACATGTTGTCGAAACACCGTATCCCGCAGCCGCCACGTCGACATACACGAACTATGCAAATTAAGTCCAGACATTGCTTTCGCCAACGGTCACGACGAATACTCTCACCGAGCAGTCAGTTAGCACGGCCTCACAACAGGTTTACTCCGTGAGTGCTTTCACGATAAATTGCGGTAACTGGTTCTATCAGACTGCTTACCTTAATACCGGAGACAACCTTCAGGTGACATTCAGCACAGGGGATACCGTAGATGTGTATCTTATGAGTTCGAGCCAATACGCATCCTACAGTGGAGGAACAACGAGCGGCTACGAAACAAGTCTCTCAGGAGAGGCAGGTGGGACACTCGGATTCAACGTCGCGGTCTCAGGCACGTATTACGTGGTCGTCTGGAATCCTCATGGTGGACTCTTCTGCATCGGCGGTGAGAAGGTAACGATAAACTCTCTAACTGGAACGGCAACCTATACGCAGACTGTGAACTACTACGTTACCCAGACGGTCACTGGGGTAATGTATTACACCACGACTCAAACGCTCACCGTCATGAGTTACTTGACCTACACGACTACTCTGACGAACACTTCAACCAGGACTTGCACACAGGGCTGGCTTCAGGCTATATTCGGATGCGGCTAAGAGGACTGTTCTAGTTTTTCCAGCACCATCAAAATCGCTGGTTCAAATCCAGCCTCGCCTCCGCTCGGTCGCTCTTCAGTCGCTCCCTCGCTCCAGCCGCGCACTCGGTCCGTTTCTCTGAACCGCGCATTTTCGCTGCCAGACAAAAGGCCGCTACCGGTCGAACCGGCGAGCGAGCCGTGCGCGCGCTATGGAAGAGCCTACTTCTTGATGACGACGAACGTCTCAAATGGACCCAGAACCTGATTCCTCGAGTCTGTCACCCAACTTGTCACACTGCCGGGAATCCCAACGCCACAATAGCCACTAGAATAGGAGTAGGACGCGTAGACTGTAACATAGGCCTGGTTGACGTAGACCTGTTGCGACGATGGCTGATAGAGTACTCCATTGTCGAACTTCGCCCAAACGACGAGATTAGACGGAAGAGGCTTGTGGAGTTCGTAAGTGATGAACACTGACAGGACGAAACTCCCACAACTGGGTTCGTGGTTCGTGGCGTTTCCGTCAACATATGTGAGGGTATATGTCGAATTGGAAGGAGGGTAGACGTTGCTCGTCGTTGTGACTGTCGATGTGAGGGTATTCGTGACGAAACTAGTCGCCGTGCTGACGGACGTACTCACTTCAAGAGTAACAACTGTGTTGCTCACCGTCACCACGGTAATTGTTCGCTGTTCGAGGACGGAGACCTGTTGATTCAGAGTCGAGACCTGTTGGTTAACGCTCGAGAGTTGTTGGTTGGCACTTGAAAGTTGTTGGTTCAGACTTCCTATCTGACCTTTCAGGCTCGTATTCTGTCCAGACAGAGCGGAGAGACTGGAATTGGTCGAGTAGATTCCGTAGGCGACGGCACCGATGATGATTACGCCCACGGCGATTGTTGCGATGACGGAGTAGTTCCCTTGCATGCTGAAGATACGCTAGAGTTGATAGATAAGCCTGAACCCTTTGGTGAGCGGGTCAGTGGCGGAGATGTGAGGGGCTCAATGTACACACCAGATGGTAGCGGGCCCGGTGGGATTCGAACCCAGATTCCAACTCCGGCTGGTTTGGGCACACAGCTCGATGATCCCACGGTGACCACATGGTAACGGGTAACGCCTTGGACCATGCCTAAACTTGAAAGAAGCCCCATGCCCAGACGCCACTTCAGGGGCTCCACAGTTTGGACGTTTTATCAGACGTGAGTTCGCGACACCCGCGGGTCAGATCTGCTCTTATGTGAAGTGAGATTTGGCACCGGACTCTATGCTGACCGGGGAGCTAATTGCCAGGTGAATCCCGGGTTGTGGAATCCACAGGCGACTCGATTCTAGACCTGAAGTAGTCCTCAGTCTCTTTGTCCATGAAGTACAGGTAACACCCTTTCATCCCTCGTGTCAAGAGGACGCGGTAGGCGTTCTTGACGTTCTGAAGGAACCTCTGGCGGTCCCGCTTCACGGTGTTGTCTGCTGAATTCTCAGGCTTGCCAACCCAGGCCTTGGCCTTAGAGTCGTAGACCAGGTCTTTCCCGAACACGACGCCGACGTAATCAAACTCGAAGCCTTGAATCGTGTAGATGCTGCCCATCTGGCTCACCCCATTCGGGTCGTATGCCCATAGCGCCGCTCTAGGTATCCCAGGGGCCAGTCTCGCCGCCTCATTCTTTGCTTCCCAAGTCATCCTGAAGTCTCCAATTGCAACGTCCTCCTTCAATGTCCCGTCAGGGTTCGGATCGCTCCAGGGCCAGCAGAACCCCGCCACCATCCTCGCAGAGTTTGCCTTCTCTGCATTCTTCTTCATCACCTCCGCGTACAACGATTGGGGGCTGTCGAGAATCCTGAAGTCCATCTTCTCCTTCGTCGTAAGCATCAAGTTGGCCGTCTCCCTGATCCCCAGCGTGTTATCGATCCAACTCAGGTAGCCGTCGGAACCGTTGCACCTAAATTGCGTCTGCAGTTCGAACTCGAAAATCTCGTCAGTGAACTTCTTCGCCGTTTCCCGGATGAGGTCGGAACTGCCTATCTCCTCAGGCCGGACAACCTGGTAGTCGTCTATGAAGAAGATGGAGACCTTGGCAGCTCCGATCAACTCCTCAACCTGAGGCCTTTCACTGCGGGATTCCTTCTTCGTGTACCTGTTGTTGCTGTTCTTCCTTATCCGGTGGGCCTCATCGCACACAAGGACGTCGATCTGGTTCTCGCTGTAAGCGGTGAAGCTGTTGAAGTACTTGAACAGAGCAGCAGCCCTGTTACCCACGATCTTCCTCAGCGTCGTGGTGAATGCGGCGGATCCGGTCGCGTGAAACACCGTGAGGTCCTTCGAAAGCAGCTCAGAAATCACATTCAGGGCGATTACAGACTTCCCGGTCCCCGGCCCTCCTTTCACTATAATCACAGACTTCTTCGGCAGTCTGGCCGACTTCTTGGCCCTGTCCAGGATTGTATTGTAGGCCGCAATCTGATCCTCTATGAGGTTGAACGCGCGTTGTCCGTCAATCATTCCGCGGGCGTGCTCGAGGAGCTTCTTTGATGGTCCGACTCTGCTGCTGGTGAATCTATTGAATACCTCCGATCCTGCCCCCCTGGCGAGCCTGATCCTCAGGTACTCGGCCAGCTTGGAGACATCCTCCTTGGAGAAAAGAGGAAACTGGTCCAGAATGGGCTTGAACTTGGGGCTGAACAGCACGTCCGCACTGCGAGAGTAGTTGTGACAGTAGCATGCTGACGAGAGGTTGAGCGGAGGTGTCTCATCGAAGACTTCGACGAAGTCTTTCAGATAGGAGTGGTATCCTCCGACCTGAAAGGATGGGTGGGCCTCGATTCTATTGGTGCCTCCCACGAACGTGATCACATTGTTCTCCAAGTCACAATCCTGGACTCTCGTCCACTGTTTCAGTTCCAAGAGGACGACGTTGCCCTCTCCACTGTCCCCTCTTCCAAAGAGCATGCAGTCTATTCTGCGGTTGGAGTACGGCAACTCGTATTCGACCACAACCATGTTGTCATTCAACGACGCGAGCTCCATCGCGTTCTTTACGAACTGAAGGGAATTGGTCCAGGACACAACCTCCGAGGGGTTCGGCAGCCTGTAGTAGTAGCTCTCGTAGGCCTTCTTCAGTTCGTCAGCAAGCCTGTTCTCAAGAATGTCCTGAACGAACTGTTGGGTGGTCCCTGCATAGAGCTTCACGCGGGCAATTCGTTGTACTTCTTATTTGATCCTTTTGCGGTCTTGACCGGGTATCTCGTTTCGTTCTTCTTGATCTTCTTTCGCAGCTCGGCGGTCAAATCAAAGTTGTAGCGTTGAGCAAGCCTGAGAACGAAATAAATGGTATCTGCGAGTTCCTCGCCGACTTGTCGTCTCATCTCCCGGGATTTCATGAGCAACTCGACTTCATTGTCTGACTTGAACCTGAACCATTGAAGCAACTCTGAACTCTCGGTAACGATTCCAATCGCCAAGTCCTTCGCATTGTGATACCTGTCCCAATCTCTATCGTCAGAGAATTTCTTTACCAACAGTTTCAATTGGTTAATATCGGTACCAGAATCATTATTCATGTCCCGAAGTCAATTTCGGCGAATTCATAAACTCCGTGCTCACGTTGATACTTGACGGCCAGACAACCACCAATTAAGAGATCAAAGAAATCATGTGGATTGGTTGCCTTCTGACTTGCCTCGACCTAGAATCGAAGTAGGTTACACTTCCGATGATTACGATCAGTAATCTACTGGATATTCGCACGGGTCATTAGTTTCCTCTCGTTGGTAACCGTTCTCCTCAACTAATACAGCAGCCTTCTGATGGCACGAAGTTTTCAGTAAGAATCATCTTACTCTGTCGGTGTGAGGAAGGCACCCAACCCTGGAGACGTGATAGGATACTTCGACATGTGTGCTGAAGAAGGAACAAGTCTGAGACGGGGAATGAATTTTCGGCTCAGAGGCAGAAGGACGGTGATACTGATGAGCACTAGACCAGGTGCCCCGTACAAGGACCGGGTTGAAGAAGATGGCAGAGTCCTGATATACGAAGGACACGATAACCCAAGGCCTCCTGATGGTAGAATGCCCAAGGAGGTCGACCAGGTCCCTAGGAACCCTGATGGAAGTCTTACCCAGAATGGGATGTTCTATAATGCTGCACTCGCATACAAGAACGGAGGCCCGCAGCCCGAAGTTGTCAAGGTGTACGAGAAGATCAAAACCGGGATATGGGTCTACAACGGACTATTTTCACTCCTTGACGCTTGGCTTGAACAGTCAGATGGACGAGAAGTCTTCAAATTCCGCCTAAGACTGATGGGGGACGACAACGTTACCCCGATCGGAAGGGAAGACCCGCGGCACGCAAGGTTGATTCCATCATTCGTGAAGCTCGAGGTCTGGAAGAGAGATGGTGGTAAGTGCATCAAATGTGGCAGCAGAGACAACCTCCACTTTGACCACGTGATTCCTTACTCGAAGGGCGGTACCTCCCTTGATGCAAAGAACATTCAGTTGTTGTGTGTTCGCCACAATCTAGAGAAGAGTGACCGTATTGAATGACAGCAGTCGCCGCTAACTCCCTCGGAACCCGCTCGGGCAGAGCCTTAAATCCAATCGACCACCTCGATCCTCTCGGAATTGCCCCCTTCGGCCGTCAGAACCGTAAGTGACCTCCTGTACTGGCAGTACGCCAAGATCATCTCCAGCTCCGCGGGCGAGGGCAAGAGTAACTACGGCTTCATCATGGACAGGTTCGAGAAACTCCGGTCCGGCGAGATTCAATGGTCGTCGTCGATCAGGGAGTACGTGAAGGAGCACGAGGAGGCAGGGACCTGCGTCTACTGCGGCTCGGGCGGGGGCCTGACGCTCGAGCACATGCTCCCCAGGGCGCGCGGCGGCCCCGACGCCCCAGAGAACGCAGTCTGGGCCTGCGAGGGCTGCAACTCGAGAAAGGGGAGCAAGAGGCTCTACGAATGGTACGGCCTGGAGAGCAGGAACGAGCTGCCGAGGATAGCCGAGGGGAAGTACCTGAAGCTCCTCCACTCTCTTCACGAAGCCCGGGGAACTCTCGGCGCCGTCCCGACAGACCTCTGTCCTACTTGCGACCTGGGCGCTAGGTGTCCCGTCGAGGGGAAGCTCACGGTCTATTGTCTTGAGGGCTGCTTCCCGAAATCCTAGGTAAGTCATGTTAGCCTCGGGGCGAGTGTCGATTCGAGAGCCCAATCGAGCGACACATAGGATGGTCAGTCCTTCTCGCCCAAGGTTGGAATCTCCTCATCGCTCAGAAGTATTCCTCCGTTGCCCGTGCTTCCATATCATCGAGTTCTCCGAGACGCTTCTGAAGCAATTCCTCTGTCCTCCGAAGCCGGTTCTCCACCTGCAACCTCTCCAGGTCAGTCTCCGCCCCGTCGGGATTCAGGAGCCCCCTTGCCCTCCACATGTGAATGAGCCTCTTTTCGCCTCGCGTGGTTATCGTGTAGAAGTATGCTCTTCCTCTGCGTTCTCTCTCGAGCAGGCCCGCCCGGTAGTAGCGGAGCAGCTGGACCTTCGCGCTCGTCCTCGCCGATGAGCCAGGCCTTCCATCCGAGGCCTGGGGGTCGCTGCTGACGTCCCTGGCGGAGTGCGCCCCGGGGGTGGACACGAAGTGCTCGAGGAAGCGCATCTTGACAGCGCCAGACTGAGTGGCTTTGAAGGCGGGGAATCTGTACTTCTTCACTCTGTCATCTCGAGGCAAAATGGCTCCTTTCCCGACTTCGGGTACAGGTCCTCATAAAGTTACAGCTAGATGTAACCTTGTACGAAAGCTAAATAGTGTAACAGTCACTTGATTCGCACGGATGCCAGAGAAGACCAAGAAACAACCTAAGGACATTGCCGAACAGTTGGAGGAACTAAAGTTGAGACAACTGCGCTCTGATAGAATCGAGCTTGAGCGGCAGAGGACAAAGAAGGAGTTGATCACTACTGAGGTAGATATCCGCAAATTGGAAAGCTCCCCGAAGGAAACCCAACCGAAGCCGTTGAACACGGCGATAATCTGGCCTCAACTCATCGAGCTCTCCAATCTAAAGGTGGATGAAATGAATCAAGTCCTCTACTTGCTTCGCTTCTGGGGGGCCACGCGCCTCCTGCCGATGGAGGAGATGATTCCGGCGACAATGGCAACCATTAAGTCAGCTCCAATCTCATCCTTGATTGATTACAGCGAAGCTACAGTAGCAATAATCAAAGCAATGAATGAGGCACGAGATGCAGGAGTGGAGAGGGGAATCAGCGAAGAAAAGACTCGGATTTCCAATATGATACTGGAGAAGATTTTGGACAGGTCGAATCGTGAGGCGGGCACTGCAGCTCAGAGTACGACCGAGCACAAGTCGGACCCTTCTCAGAGTTCTGGCAAGACAGACAGTGCATGACTGCCTAGCGAACGGTCGGAAGCGTGGACTTGCGAGGACCCAGGGAGCGACCACCGCGCGCGCGTCGCTCGAACAGAGCGTAGGAGCGGTCCCTAACCATCCCTGCTTCCCTTAGGACTCCGATGAGGCGCGACCCCTCGGGGACGTAGACCAGCCTCCAGCTCGTTCTGAACTCCTCTCTCCGGCCGAACACGTACCTTACCAGCTGCAATACGCTCGCGCCCTCTCCCGCTACGAAGCAGACCTGCCTCCAGCGCTCGGTTCCCTCCCCGCTGGGCTTGGCTATGGCAACGGCCTTCCCCATCGTGTAGACCTCGCCCGCAGCCAGGGCGCGGCCAATGGTGTCCTCATTAAGCGCCACTGCCGTGAAGGAGTCCCACATCACCCCTGAACCGAGCCTGAACTCTCGCGAGCGTCTGATCATCCGCGTTATGGCCTCCTCGCCACCCTTCTCTGCCTGTCTCACCTCGCGGGCGGGGCCAGGTCTCGAAGCCTTCGACGGCACGTAGACGCTGATCCGCGAGATTTCCTTGAAACCGATTCTCGCTATATGCCTGTGGGCGCGATGGTTCCTCGAGCCACTGGCGAGCCTGAAAACGCGGATCCCCCTCCTCCTGGCCAGTCTCATGGATTCCTCTGCCAATGCTGTGGCGAGGCCCCTCCCCCAGTAGTCGGGATGGATCCTGGCCCCCTCCAGCCATGCCGACCCGTCTTCCAAGAAGCAGACTCTGTTCATCCCGACTGGCCTGCCGTCTGCGAGGACGACGAGCATCTTCGAGCCCCTGTCCCTCAACCACGAGTCCCAGACATAGGGAATGTAGTCGTGTCCTCCCCACATGGCTCTGATGAAGCTCATCAGCGGCGCCTTGTTGCCCGGCCGGGCCTCTCTCACTTCGACCCTCAAGCCATCAGCGCGTCTTCGCTGTGGCAGAAAACCCTTCCTGGCGGGGAGCTACAGCCCGGAAGCACAGCCCGCGCTTTGCTTATGCGACTTCCTTGAGGAACTCCCGACGATGCGGGTTGAATCGGCTTGAGCGCTGCAACGAGAACGATATCGCGCGCTACGTCGCGGCGGCAGTATCGTGACACCTTTTAGGCAGGAGAGAGCCAGAAGGCCGCCGAAGGAGGAGTCGGCTCGTTGGCAGTCAAGCTCACCCGTGCGCAGGTGAATGCGTGGCGGCTGGCAAGGCATCATCTGACCGATAGGGCAGCCAGGGGAAAGATGGCGGCTGTGGTCTCGGACGTGTGCGGCATCCAGGCCCAGGTCCTCTCGGCCGCCGAACTTGCGGTCAGGGCAAGGGTCGAGGGGGTGCGCCAGCAGGATGTCCGTGACGCCCTCTGGAAAGACCACACACTCCTGAAGACTTGGTGCATGCGAGGCTCTGTCCACGTAATCGCGCGCTCTGACCTCCCACTTTACGTCGCTGCGCTGAAGACCAGGCTGGCCGAGTCGACGCGCTGGCTTCAGAAGGACGGCAGGGCCACGCAGCAGGAAATCGAAGCCATCACCAACGAGATAGGAAAAGCCCTCGCGATCCGCGAGTTGACAAGGGAGCAGCTGTCCGTGACAGTAGAGGGCGCAGCGAACCTGAGTCCGAGGACAAGGAGGTACCTGAGGTCAGCCTGGGGAGTCCTTCTCCGTCCTGCTGCCTACCAAGGAATGCTTGCCTTCGGTAAGAGCATCGGTCCGTGCGTGACCTTCGTCAGGCCGGACCTGCGAGGCCTGCAGCCAGTGGAATGGTCGACCAGCGATGCCCTGCTCGAGCTCTTCCATCGGTTCCTGAGAAGCTACGGTCCAGCCACGATAGGGGACTTCACCCACTGGTGGGGCAGCCTCGGCGACGGAGACAGGTCAACGCTCAGGAGCAGCCAGAACGGCCTGGAGGAGGTCGAGTTGGACGGCAGGAGGGGACTGATGCTGAAACAGGATGCAGAAACGGCCAGCGGACTCGCCCCCGCTCACGTCGTGCGGCTACTCCCGAGCTTCGACTGCTATGTCATGCTCTACTCCCCGAGGGAGCTGTTTGTCTCCGATGCCGACCGTGCCAAGATATTCCGGCCCGCCGGGTGGAACTATCCAGTGATAATGGTGGACGGCGCTGCCGCCGGCACATGGGGCCTGAGGAAGCGAGGGAAGAAGGTCGACGTCGAGCTCGAGCCGTTCAGACCTCTCAGCACGCGCGAGAAGAAGGGCGTCGAGGAGGAAGTCGAAGATACAGGGGAATTCCTGGGCGCTTCGGGTGTTTCGGGCTCAAAGCCTCTCTGATCCACGAACGAGCGTGCTCAGAGAGCGTGACAGTGTAGGACTAGCACCCCGCTCCGGCACAGCGCCTCACCGTCGAACGCCTGCCCTTTGAATACCAGACTCCCCAACTCTCTCTCAGCCGACGGGGCACGAAAGGATACCACTCAAGAACGTTGCGAGGCGGGTAGGCATTCCGACACCAGCAGCTGCAGGGGTCCACGAGTGGGCCGTCCTCGTCAGGGATTGGCCGATGGGAATTCCCGGGAGCGGAGCGCGCGCTAGATTGATCTCATACGCGTTCGAAGGTCAGATGGCCGATCACTTCCCTTCCACCGACAAGCAATGGAGTGGACGATATTGAGAGCGTTCTTCCGTCAATCTTGAAGTAGCGCTCCTGGTATCCCCCCACCCAGTTGGGGAAGAGACTCACTTCCACCTTCACTCGAAGCTTGTCTTTCTCAATCTCGCAGGGACCACCATAGGAAACGAACGAATCAGCGGCACCCGCCTTTTCTTCCAAGCTCCCTCCCCTCATGTCTTCGGTCTGGAACCTCTTGCGATTGGCGTCCATCATTGCAGAGAAGACGTATCCCTCGAGACTGAAGATGGCATATCCAACGGCTTCTCTTCCCAAAGGATAGATTACGGACCCATCAGATGCCCTCATTTCGAACGATCTCAGCCTCCATGTGCCGACGAGAGGGTTGGGGTCCACAGGCATCATTCGGAGCTTGCGTTGATTTATCTATTGCCGACGTTCAGGACGCGGTGGTCACCCGGCGAGCGAGGGAGGGAGTAGCGCGCGCGGTTCCTAGGGCCGTCTGCCCGTGAGTTCATCGTTGAGGCTGTGGTAGTCTATTCTAGGTTCCCGACCTCTACCTTCGCACCTGGGGCATGTCCGGTCAGACATCCAGGGCATTCCCGAAGGGTCGCGAACCCGACCGCTCCCCCCACATCCTCGACAATCGTCCTCGACATCAACTGTAATCCTCGTCACGATTAGAAAGAAGGCCTGGAATTTATTTAAGCGTAGTAGAGTAGTAGTCCATGTTGGGCGATTCATGCCCAAAGTAGATTGCGAAGGACAACTGTCTCCGCGGGCCGTCCGAGGGCAAACTTGGGGCGATCAGGTCAGCGACTCAAGACGCTGTTGCACAGTGAACAACGGCGCTCGACGACGCCCGGCGCGACTTGCACGAAGACGACTTCGAAACTGTGCCTGGATGGAGAACCGTGATTGGGACACTGCCAAGCCCCAGCCAAGTGTTTTTCTCCTTCACTTGACTCCTGCCAGACTGGCGGGAGCGCGGCTCTGATTTCGACTCGGTGGATTCCTCATCTGACACGTCGGGCCATACGTTAGCATTAATCAGACCCGGTCAGTGGAGTTCGACAAGAGCATCGAATTTCGACATGTGAGCGCGCTCGCCGAGTCTGAAACCTAGCTCTGTGGCGGAGTCTTATACATACCTCCTCGCATAGGGGTGAAGTGAGCCGGTCTGCCAGCAAAGACACAAGCTAGCAGTGGTAACCTACAGACTGAGAGGGTGAACTTCAATTCCCTCGCGAAGGCGCTTCTCGAAATGGGGGCACTACGGTTAGGAGATTTCACATTGCAGAACGGCAGGCGGAGCTTCTACGACATCGACCTTAGGCTGATCCCTAGCTACCCGGACACCTACACTACCGTGCTGGCCGCCTTCGTAGAACTGGTCGAGGGCGTGGGGGCGAGCAAATTCGACACAATTGCGGGGGTCGCTACTGCAGGGGTGACCATATCTTCACCCTTAGCCATCATGCTGAAGAAACCGATGATGTACGTCAGAAAACAGGGAGAGGGTCGCGGCCAGGACGGGCTGTTGGAAGGCATCTCAGCGCCGGGCTCGAGAGTTCTGATAATCGACGACTTGGTTTCAACGGGCACGAGTATCGTGTCCGCAGCTGGCGCACTCCGCAAGAAGGGCTACAGGGTTACGGATGCCGCCGTGCTCGTCGACAGGCTCGAGGGTGGAAAGGAGAATCTGGCCACAATCGGCGTGAATCTGAGTTCCTATGCCAGCATAAAGAACCT
>JBEKHX010000006.1:0-96974 GCA_050012055.1 Nitrososphaerales archaeon | reverse complement strand
AAGGTCCAGGACTTCTTTGTGAGGATGCTGAGGATAAATGCGGTCAACCCCAGAATGGGCGGACCAGGCGAGATCGACAGAGCGAATTTCATCCAGTCTTTTCTTGAAGGCGAGGGATTCGAAGTGTCAAGGGTCGATGTACCTGACAGCGGATGCAAACGCGGAGTCAGGCCGAACATCTGCACCAAGCTCGAAGGACTGAACAAGAGCAAGACGCTCTGGTTCCTTGCCCACATGGACACCGTTCCTGAAGGAAGCGCGGAACTGTGGAACAGCGACCCGTTTGAGCCTAAGATCGAAGACGGTAAGGTCTTCGCGAGGGGCGCAGAGGACAACGGCCAGTCGCTCGTTTCAAGCCTCTTCGCTCTCAGAGAACTGAAGCTGCTCGGCGAAAGGCTTCCTTTCAATGTGGGCGCTTGGTTTGTTGCCGATGAAGAGTTCGGGAGCAACTACGGCGTGAAGTATCTCCTGGAGCACTCTTCCTTTGATGCGGGCGACCTCATCGTCGTCCCCGACTCCGGAAGCCCGAACGGGACAGACGTCGAGATAGCTGAAAAGAACCTACTGTGGTTCAAAATCACGACCAGAGGAAAGCAGGTGCACGCAAGCCTTCCCGCGAAGGGCAAGAATGCTCACAGGCTTGGCATGAAGCTCGCGCTTGCCCTTGACGAGAGCCTGCATCGGCAGTACCCCAAGCGCAACGACCTCTTCGATGACCCGTCCTCGACGTTTGAGCCTACGAAAGTGGACCCAAACGTTCCGAACGTGAACACGATTCCCGGCGTCGATGCGTTCTACTTTGATTGCAGGGTCCTGCCTGAGTACTCTCTCGACTCGGTTCTGTCAGACATAAACGCGCAATTGCACGCTTTCACGTCGGAGCACGGTGCAGACGTGTCTCTCGAAATCATCCAGCGAGACGACGCCGGTCCCGCGACCTCTCCTACGAGCGAGATTGCGAGACTCGTGGGGAAGGCGATTACCCGTATGACGGGGAAACAGCCGAAGTTCGTTGGAATCGGGGGTCAGACAGTCGGGAACCTCTTCAGGGGAAGGGGGATTCCGACCGTGGTGTGGAGCACCATTGACGAGGTAGCGCACGAACCCAACGAGTACTCACGAATCGCGAATCTGATTTCCGACACAAAGGTGTTCGCCACAATGCCCCTCCTCGCTGATACACGTTGAGCAGGAAGGGGATAGAGGTCGACCCTTTGGCACCAGGGACCTCGCTAGCTCTACAAACTATAGATGTGTCGGCGATTCTCAACCTTGAAACCTCACCGCAAACCAGCCCAATGCTGCTTTCCTGTAGCAAGGAGAAACCTTGGGCAGTCAACTATCTACCAAGACTGCTGTTCATGGCCTCTAAAGAGGAAACGGCCCGAAGGAGTGTTACGCGGGTTCTTGCGTCGTGACCCATGGGCCGATGGCTGTTGAGACCACAACTGTAGTCTTCTTTGTGGCTTCGTAGTGCGGGGCGCCTGCGGGTACCAGGAGATAGGAACCCTTGGAGAAGCGCTTCATCTTGCGCCTAGACACCTTCAATCCCATGCCAAGGAACAACTCACCGCGTACCACCGCGATCCGCAGGTCTCCCGAATGACGGTGGGCCCGCCCGACGAACCCGGGAGGGAACAAGATGGCATACGTGAACTGCTTGCCTGCAGCTTCCCTGCTCCCCTGAAGCAGCGCGTATTTCGTTCCATCGGGGTTGAGTTGCTGCCATCGAATCGTCGACCATTGCCAGCTCAGGAGATCTTTGTCCGACACAGCATCCCTGGAAACTCCGTGTGAACTAATAAACCTGAACGAGGTATTACCTGATATCTTGGAGAACTCGAAGAACTCACGAAGCCTGTGTTCGTATTTGCGTGCGGGCCCGGTGGGATTTGAACCCACGACCTCTGCGAGCCTTGGCTCTCTACAGCTTAGAAGGCTGCCACGCTATCCGTACTTCGCTCACAGCATGGATCTGCGCTACGGGCCCGAATGGCGTCGCCCGGGTTTCGACATAAGCTTTTGCCGCACGGGTCGTCTCGCTGAATCCTGAAGCCCTCCTGATTCGGAAGGTTTTTTTCTCATGCGAACGGAAACCGACGCCTTGGCCGTAGCCCAGCAGCGGCTCTTCGGCACCAACGGTGTCAGGTTCGTGCCAGGCGTCTCCCACGACCTCGATTTTGCGATCAACCTTGGGGAGGCCATCGGGACCTATTTTGGGGACGGGGAGCTCCTCGTCGGCCAGGACGGAAGGGTGTCAAGTCCTGCCCTTGCCGACGCCGCCATCTCAGGGTTGATGAGCTCTGGGCGGGATGTCGCAGAGGCGGGGCTGGTCCCGACCCCCGCCCTGCAGTACGCCGTGAAGACGATGGGCTTCAAGGGTGGTGTGATGGTAACCGCTTCTCACAACCCGGCGCAGTACAATGGCCTGAAGGTCGCAGGCTCGGATGGTGTGGAAGTACCGAGGCTCGACGAGCAACGAATCGAGAAGATCTTCTTCGACCGGTCCCAGACAAAGGCCGACTGGAAGACCGTCGGAATATCAAGGCCTGAGCCATCAGTCGTCAGGAACTACATCGCGGGGATTCTATCGAAGGTCAACTCCAAGCTGGTCTCGGGGAGGAAGTTCACAGTCGTCATGGACGCCGGAAACGGCGCCCAGTGTGTCGCCGCTCCGTACTTGGTCGAGGCGCTCGGATGCAAGCTAATCACCCTCAATTCAGTTGTAGATGGAACCTTCCCGGGGAGGGGTCCGGAGCCGACTCCTGAAACGCTGAAGGACATGTCGACAGCCGTGAAATCGGTAGGAGCGGACCTCGGCGTGGCTTACGACGGCGACGGCGACCGTTCGATCTTCTGCGACGAGGAAGGAAGGATTCTGTGGGGAGACCAGACCGGGTGCCTCGTCGCCGACTACGTATTGCAGAAGCATCCTGGGGGCACGGTAGTGACCTCAGTCAGCTCCAGTCAGGCGGTCGAAGTCGTCGCAAAAAAGCGCAACGGCAAGGTCTTCAGGACGAGGGTCGGAAGCGTCGACGTCTCGCGCACCATGATTGAAAGAAGGGCGGTCTTCGGGTTCGAAGAGAACGGCGGGTGCATGTACATGCCCCACATTCCGGTCCGCGACGGCGGGATGACCACCGCGCTGATGCTCGAGTGTCTCGCTTCGAGAGGCATGGCCTTCTCGAGGGTACTCGCGTTCTCGGTCCCGAGGTTCTTCCAGGCGAAGACCAAAATCGAGGTAGACAGGAAGAAGGTCGACTCCGTAATGAGGGCCGTCGAGCGCCAGGCGAAGGGGGAGACGGAACGCATCGACGGAGTCAAGGTGTGGACAGACGAGCATTCGTGGGTGCTGGCCAGGCCGAGCGGGACAGAACCGCTGATCAGGGTCTTCGCAGAGTCGGACAGCCAAGAACGGGCAGACCTCCTCGTCAAGAAGTTCGCGAAGGTAGTGAAGACGGCCTCAGCGTAGGTGCGTCCAACCTTCGTCTGGGATCCGCTTCCTTGAACGCCCTGTTCCCAGGAAGACTTTGCCCTTCTCTCGAGTCGCCTTCCCTATCGCCGTAATCTGGCCCCCAGCTGATCTCGCCGCCTCTCTGGCCGAGGCGAGCTTCCTCGGGTTGACCGTTCCCACGATGACGTATTCTTCGCCCCCTGCCATCACGAGGTCTTGGAGCGACAGGCCGTTGTCTTTGGCAAACTCTGCAACCCCTTCACCCGCCGGCATCTTGTCAAGCTCGAAACCTACTCCGCTCTCCTCAGCCAGGGTGTGAATGCTCCTAGCCAGCCCGTCGCTGGAATCCATCGCCGAGGTCAGGCAGTCGCCAAGCGCGATGCCCACTTCGAGGTCGGGGGTCGGCTTCGTGACACTTCTGGTCGCTGTTCCTCTGAAGCTCCTCTCTGCCTTCGCGCCGTCAATCATTATCTTCAGCCCGGCGGGCGGGTATCCGAAAGGGCCCGTCACCACGAGTGTGTCCCCCGGCCTGGCCCCTCTCCTCTCAACGACCTTTTTCGCGAACCCGACCATCGTGCAGTCGATCACAAGCTGGTCTGCTTCATTCGTGTCTCCGCCAACCATCCGGACGCCCCACTCCCTTTCGGCGTCTCTGAAACCCCTCCCGAGTTGATCGACTTGCTCCTGTGTTGTCGCTCTACGGAGCCCGAGCGAGATCATGAACGAATCAGGCCTCACGCCCTTGGCCGCAAAGTCGCTCACGCACATCGCGACTGCCTTCCGGGCCGCCTGTCTGTAGCCCATCCCTGGCGGGACGTCCGTGTTCTCGACCAGCATGTCGACCTTGAGCACGACCTTCTTCCCGCGGGCAGGGACTACTGCCACATCATCGCCTATCCTGACGTACCCTGCGGGTACCTTTCTCGCGGCGCCCACGATGGACTCGATGATTCGCCTCTCGTCCGGCGTGCTACCTGCTCAGCTCCGCCAGTCTTGCGGCGAAGGTCTTGGCGTTCCGGAGGGCCTCCCGCGCCGTCTCCGCCTCGGCTGACACCCGGACCAGGTCCTCCGTTCCCGAGGCCCTCATGAGGACCCAGGAGCGTCTGGAAAGCCTGATTTTGATTCCGTCCGTCGTGTCGGCGTCGTCGTACTTGGCGGCCAGCGACCTGAAGGCCTTCTGCGCCTTCGACTTGGAGACCGAGACCGCCACCCTTTCCTGATGGTAGACGGGCACTGAATCGTACGCCCTGCGCCCCTTCCGTCTGAGCGCCCTGATGATCACGACTGCAGCCAGCATCGAGTCCCTGCAGTAATTGAACTCCCCATCGATGAGGCCGCCGCTGCTCCCCTCTCCCCCCAGCCTTGCCCCGGTCTCGCCCATCACCCCGACCACGTTCGCCTCCCCCACTTTCGACCTGAAGACGTGCCCTTCGGTCCTCCCTACGACGTCGTCGATAGCCTGCGTCGTGTCCAGAGAAACCACGACCCTCGTTTCTCCCGTCTCCTCGAGAAGCTCGGAGATCGCGAGTGTCAGCATGAAGTCGCCGCTCCTCTTCCGCCCGGCGGCGTCGACGATCACTAGCCTGTCACCGTCGCAATCGAAACCGAGGCCGATGTCGCAGCCCTTCTCCTCTACCAGCCTCTTTAGCACGGTGAGTTCGTCCGCGACCGGGTCGACCCTCCTGCTGAAGACGCCTGCCGCGTCGTTGACCGAACACACTTCGCAACCCAGCTTTCTCAGCAACTTCGTGGCGTGTGATATCGCGGCTCCTCCGCCCAGATCGAGCGCGACCCTGATTCCCTCGCACGAGCCTGTGCCAAATCTCTTGATCAGGTCTTCGACGTAGGTCGGTTTCAGCGTGCGTCTAACCGTCCCGGCCCCAAACCCTTCCGGTTGCCCGGTGTCAGGACCCGTCACCTTATCGAACACCTGCTTCGTGATCCCCTTGCCCTTTAAGATGAACTTCAATCCGTTGAATTCTGGCTCGTTGTGAGAAGCGGTGACCATCACTGCAGGCCTCCCGCTGACCCGGCTCTCTCGGAACAGCGCGGGCGTTGAAATGACACCGTAGTCTAGGACCTTGACCCCCCTCGACATGGCAGCAGCGGCGACCACCCTGCTGATCGTCGGTCCCGTACTCCGCGTGTCCCTCGCGATGAGGATTTCATTCGACCCCGCTGCTCGGGCGAAATTGCCTGCGAAATGCGCAACATCCTCAAGAGTCAGGTCGACGTTGAGGATGCCCCTTATCCCGCTCAGCGAGGCTATCAACTCGTTCGCCCACGTTGTTAGGCAAAGCCCAACATAAGGTAAACGATTCTTGATGTAATTATACCTGTAGGTAAATTCGTGAATTCCTGGGAAAGAGTGGGAGAAACTGCTTTCCGGGAGAGTGGGAGAGACTGCTTTCCGGACTTGAAAGTCTTGGTAGCCCGGCCTGGGGCTACACTCATATGGGTTCGAATCCATTTCAGCCTGTAAGAAGGTTCGGGCCCGGTGGGGCTCGTACCCAAATAGGTTCTGAAAATGGATTCCTGTCGCGCGCTGCAGTGTCATTTTTCACTGTCTCCTTTACCAAACTTGACTCTGGCTGAAAAGAACCCCTGACTTCGTATCAACGTCAGTAATGGTCCCTGAATTGAAATTGGCGGTCGTAATGCTTGACGCCTGCATTGACGTCTTGGCCGTGCTCTATTTTGTATCAAAGGGCTACTTCGGGCACCCGAAGAGAAAAGGATTCATCGATTCGGCAGCGTCAGTTGAATCCTACACTCCGCTGGAGGAGCAGCCAGTAGGGGGTCCCGCTGCGGTGGCAACGACTGTGGTAGAGCCTGCTCCCTCCTCGGTCCAGGCGATCTACGAGACTGTGCAGCCTACTCCTGCCCCAGTTCATTACGCCGCGCCATCAATCGCATCATTCGGAGCGCCATCCATCTCTATGCCGACTAGGACGTACAGACGCAGGCCCGCCCCGGTCATAAGAACTGCGGTTTACAAGGCGTCATCGAAGCCGAAGTCGGGGAAGCGCTGAGCGCGCGCGCACCCCTAGCGCTACATTGGACTATTCGACTCTTGCCAGATTCTGACTAGAAACAAGTCACGTGGTCTGGTAGATTCTGTTTAGTCTTTTGTCATGGCGGGGAGATGCAATCGGCTATTGCGTGATAGCCTATCCCAAACAGCCATGCCGAGAGTGAATCCGAATAACTACATTCGGGGCAACCAATGGTATTTTGGGGGCTGCAGAAACCCGGCTCCCCGGGGGAGTAGGCAGTCCGGACGACTGGAAAATAGAAAAACGCCGTGATGACGAAAATCATGACCAACAGGATTACAACGCCACGTACCGCTCCCTTCTGCAATTGTGCCATGTCCGTCTGGTTGGGCTTCGAGGCTTTCTATTATCGCTAACGCTCCCGTCTTGAAGCGCACGCGCGCGGGATCGACTCCGAGGGTAGCATCAAGGCAAATAGATGTGGGTGTGGTCAATAGGACAACGCGCGCGCGCTCTCCCCACGGCGGGCAAGACCCCCCCTGAACTCGAAAGAATCCTCCCGCTTTCACCACACTTTTGGGGCGTCGAAGTTTGGGCATTTCCACGCTCGGTCACCCCATAACGGCTTTATCATGCGACTCTATCCTTGGCCAAAGGAATCCATGTCCCAAAGCGAGCGTAGACTCGCGGCGATAATGTTCACGGACATGGTCGGTTATACCGCCCTGGGGCAAAGGAACGAGTCCCTGTCTCTCGCCCTGGTTGATGAACAGAGGAAGCTGCTGAGGCCGATCTTCAACAGGCACAGCGGGAGAGAAGTCAAGACGATGGGGGACGCCTTCCTCGTCGAGTTCCCCAGCGCCTTGGACGCCGTGAGATGCGCCTACGACATCCAGAGGGCGACCAGGGAGTTCAACATCTCCCTCCCCACGGACAAGAGAATCCACCTCAGGGTGGGCCTGCACCTGGGGGACGTAGTGGAGTCCCAGGGTGACATATCGGGCGACGCAGTGAACGTCGCATCGAGGATAGAGCCACTGGCTGAGGACGGTGGTGTGTGTCTTACGCGACAGGTCTACGACCACGTTCAGAACAAGTTCGAGCTTCCACTTGCGAGTCTTGGGCTGAAAGCACTCAAGAACGTTAACGCACCAATCGAGGTATACAGAACTGTCATGCCCTGGGAGAAGGACCAGAGGGGTGTTACAACTCCGCTCGATACCAGGAGAATTGCTGTGCTGCCTTTCGTCAGCATGAGCCCTGATCCAGCTGATGAATACTTCGTCGATGGAATGACAGAAGAACTGATTTCCTCAATCTCCAACATCGGTGAGCTTAGTGTCATCTCCCGGACGTCCGCAATGAAGTTCAAGGGCGGCGGGAAGACTGCCACCGAGATAGGCCAAGAGCTGAAGGTCGGGACCCTTCTGGAGGGCAGCGTCAGGAAGGCGGACAGCCGTGTGAGGGTAACTGCGCAGCTCATTGATGTCAACAATGACAGGCATCTGTGGTCCCAGACCTATGACAGAGAGCTGAAGAACATCTTCGCTCTCCAGAGCGAGATTGCACAACAGGTAGCAGATTCGCTCCGAGTCAGGATATTGTCCCGAGAGGTTCAACGAATTGACAGAAAGCCAACAGAGAGCACGGCGGCCTACGAGCTTTATCTGAAGGGCAGGTATCATTGGAACAAGAGAGGAGTTGAAGACACAAAGAAGGCGATGGAGTACTTTGAACTTGCGGTACACGAAGACGAACACTTCGCATTGGGATATGCTGGACAAGCAGACTGCTGCCTTACGCTTCGCAACAACTGGGGGATTGACCGCGAAGCCAATTGGGTGAAGACTGAGGCGATGCTGGCGAAGGCCCTGGAATTCGACCCCGGCTTGGCGGAAGCCCACGCTACGATGGGGTTTGTCCGACTGGAGGAACACAACTTGCAGCAGGCGGAGGCGGAGTTCAAGGAGGCCATAGGGCTGAAGCCAAGCTATGCCACGGCCCACCAGTGGTACGCTTGGATTCTCGCTGCTCAGTTGAGGTGGGACGAAGCCCTTGAGCAGATCAGCAAGGCCCTGGAACTCGACCCATTGTCACCAATCATCAACGACAACAAGGGTTCCTATTTCACATGGAGGAGGGACGACGACAAGTCGATTGAGCCGTACCGGAGGGCAGTGGAGCTGGGGATGAAGAGCGCACACGGCGACCTGGCTATTGCCTATGGAAGGATGAGAGCCTACGACGACATGAGACGTGAGGCTGCGATCCTCGTTGAACTCCTTCAAGACTCCGTTCCCGCTATGAAGATGATTGCTGATGCGTGGACTGCACACTTGGAAGGTAACAGACCTGAAATCCAGAGGATTCTGCCACAATTGGAGACGCACTTTCAGGACGCTGGCATCAACATGCACGATATCGCTGTGTTCCACTTCGGTCTAGGCGAGAACGACAAAGGATTCGAATGGCTGGAGCGTTCATATCACATGAAGGAAGCAGACCTCATCTTCATGAAGCTTGAGCCGGAGCTGGACGGCGTCCGCACTGATCCGAGGTACATCAACCTGCTGAAGAGACTGGGACTGGAGTAGCGCGCGCGCGCTTGCCAAAGCATCCTCACACCAGGTATGAAGTACTCGCAGCCATCAGATCACATCCGAAGGTGGCCAAATCTATCGGTGAGCAGTTCTTGAGGGAGGCGAAATGGAAATCCGACATGGGTCAACTCTTCCTGTCGGAAGCGGCATGGGAAGCCGAGGCTGAGCGGCTCAGACAGAAGGCAAAGGACCCGATTGTCAATCTGATGCTGACGCTCCAAGAGTCCAAGGGGATGACTCGAGTCGGCGCGATAGAATTCCTCAAGAAGTACGGAAGATCGAAGGAGGAGGCAGAGGCTGTGATTCAAGACCTTCAGAGACATGGAAGTATCTACAAACCGAAACCTGGCTTTCTGAAATCTGTAGGTCTGTGGTTTGATTGGAGCGAATTGACCGAGCAGTACTAAGATACCCTGTTGGATCGCTCTGCGCGCGCGCCGCTACTGCTGTTCACGCATGCGCTCAATTAGGCCTCGCTCGCCACAATTCGTTGTGAACAAACTCGGAGAAGGTCTCGAGCGTCAACCTGTACTGACCGGGTTTGCCATCGTTAAGACGAACAAGGCTGTGCCAACGCTTTCCCAGGTCATTCAGTCGCCCTCTTACCTCGGCCGGCTCAAGAGAAGTGCTTCTCGGGGTATCTATCTCGTAGTTCCTTCCCTGATTCCCCTTTCGATCCCTTCAACGTCCTGCCAGCGCAGTCCCAGCACCCGGCCGATCTCTATCCCGCTCTGCCACATGATCAGGAGGGGCAACCTGTGCTGGAGCGGTAGCGCCATCAGGACCTTCCTGACGTCGACAGGTTCCAGCGGATCCGTGGCGGGCTCGGGGGACGACCTCGAGACCCCGAAATCGCCGAAGAGGGGGGAGTCGTTCTTCTTGTAGAATTGCTGAACGGCAGCCGTGGTCACTTCCCTCATCGACTCGCTGTAACCCTGATCGACCATCCATTGGTTGACGTATCTGCTGAGCCAGTCCGTGTGCTTCCTCTTCGTCCTCACGTCGGCCGGGTCCGAGTGAAAGACGCAGGTGAGGTTGTCAGTGACGAGCTCGTCCGGGGACATGACGACCCCCAGGCTCTTCAACCATCTGAAGTAGAGGACAAGGGAGACCAGGTACACTCTCCTTGTGCTCACCTTCCCGTATCTGTCGATCAGCCTCGCCACAGCCTCGGAGTTACCCAGCTCGTCCTGATACTTCCGGACCTCCCTCTCGTTTTTCAGCTGTTGGCTTGTCCTGCTCTGAGGCCCTTGTGTCATTCCATCAATAAAAGTGTGAACCAATCTTTACCGCGTCGGTATCGATTCTTGAGCTTGGTTCTTTTGTTGAGCGGAGTCCCCCGAAAGAAAGGAGTTGCGGGTCAAAGGGTTCAGTGTCAGGAGGAACACAGAGATCGGTGAGTACCGGCTGTCCGACGTCTTCGCGGGCCTTGAATCTTCTTTTTCCCTGATGAAGGTCTTCGGGTCCAAGTCCCAGATGGCCAAAATCATAAAGCACCTCAAGCTGCGGGTTGAGCCCAACGATTCTGGGCTCTGGTTTGACAGGGACACCAGCACAATCTGCGTCGGGTCCAAGCATCTCAGGGGGGCGAAGGCCAACTTCCTCTACCTGGACGTGATACACGTTCTCGTGCACGTCTGCCAGTTCCTCGAGGGCAGGGACCTGTACGATCAGGCCTTCGAGTACGTCGAGCGGCCAACGGAGCTTGAGGCTTACAGGTATACAGTGGCCGAGGCCAGGAGGGTCGGCCTGGACGAGGGCGAGATCCTCCGGTACCTCAGGATGGACGCTGCCGACGACTCAGAGCTCGGCAAGCTGATGGATAGGATCGGCGTGAAAGCCCGGCGCTGAAGACGCTCATTTTCTGACGTAAACGCCTTTAGAGTTTCTTGGCCGGGATTCCCGGTCTGACCAGGTCCTTCATGTTGAGAATCGCGTCAATCTCCTTGTCTCCGTAGCCGAGCTGCTTCAGGGCCGACCTGATCGAGACACCCTTGGCCAGCTCCTTGCCCAGCACGGCCGCCTTGTCGTACCCGATCTTCGGGGAGATCACGGTGATCAGGGCAGGGCTGCTCTCGGCGTACTTCCTTGCCCTCTCTCGATTCGGGACGACGCCGTCTATCACCAGTGAGGAGACTTTCCTCAGGGCCTCGGCGAGCAGCTTGGACTGCAGGACGATGTTGTAGCCCATCAAGGGTACTCCCATCGTCAGTTCGAACTCTCCCAAGGAGGCAGCGATGGTGTTCGCGCCGTCGAGCCCGACGACTTCCGCGCAGGCCAGCAGGGCGCTCTCGAGGGTGACGGGGTTGGTCTTGCCAGGCATTATGCTGCTCCCTGCGACCTCCTCCTGCGTCGGGATGTCGATCTCCCCCAGTCCGGTCAGGGGCCCCGAGAACATCAGCCTCAGGTCCTGGCACAGCCTGTACAGGTCGATGCTGACGCTCCTGAGCGTCCCGCTCAGGGACGAAACGTCAGTGAGAAGCCTCGTAGGCCTGAACTTGTCCTTGGCACTCGTGAAGCCCAGCCCGCTCAGCGCCGCTATCTCCTTGGCGACCATCCCGCCGAACTTGGGGTCGGCGTTCAGACCAGTGCCGACTGCCGTTCCTCCTATGGGGAGCTCCAGCAGGTACCGCATGGTCTTCTCGACCAGGTCAGCGTCTCGCCTGAAGGCGTCGGCATAGGCGCCGAACTCCTGTCCCATTGTCACCGGCAGGGCGTCGCGAAGGTGCGTCCTGCCGGACTTGTAGACCGATGAAGTCTTCCTCGAAAGGGCGGTCAGGCTCTTCGTCATTGTCTCCAAGGCCGGCAACAGGTCCCGACTGACGGCGTAGGCGGCCGCAATTCTGACCGCGGTCGGTCCGACGTCGTTGGACGACTGGCTCATGTTGACGTGATCGTTGGGGTGCACGTTCTTGTCCAGCTCTGCGGTCGCGAGCTCGGCCAGAAGCTCGTTGGCGTTCATGTTAAGGCCAGTCCCGGACCCTGTCTGGTAGACGTCCACCGAGACCATCGCGTCGTGGTCTCCCTTCATCAGTTCCTCGGCCTTGGCCTGAATCACCTGCCCCACCCCCCTGTCGAGCAGTCCCAAGGCGACGTTTGACTTCGCGGCAGAGAACTTGATTGCTCCCACGGCCCAGATTACCTCTCGCGGGAAACGCGTGCCCGTGCTCAGAAACACCCTCTTCGAGCCTTCCACGTACTTCATGAGTTCGGCGCCGAGCCCCTGTGTTCTTAAGCCTTAGCGGAGAGACATGATGGATTTCATTCTCTGACGCCAGAAGGAGGCATGGGACCTTCACGCACGTCTCGAGGAGAATAGTCGCCAGGCCCACGTCAGCAGGACCATCATCATAGTCGCTCCGACGACGACAGAGACGAGGGCGAGCCGGTCTCCCGCTGGTCCGGACCCGAAGACGAATGGAATGGGTCCGATGAACACCACTCCTCCGACGGAGATGGCGCCGCCGCCGGCACAGCCAATCGCGACGAGAACAAAGCCAACCACGACGAGCGCAAGTCCCAAACCCAGAAGCCTCTGCAACCGTCACACCTTTGGCAGCGACAGGCTGAGGATCATCAGGACAATCACCAATCCGATTACGATTCCCACCCACTTGGCGTCCGAACCGAAGACGATTGGTATGGGGCCTATCATGACGACCCCTGCTCCCTTGACTTCGCCCTTCGCTTTCCCTGAGGCGGAGAGGACTGAGAACGCCACCACGGCAAACCCTGCGATGAGCAGCAGGGTTCCGACAAGGGTGACGTCGACCATTGTCCCGAACACTCCAGCAAGCGATAAAGGCTTTTGGCAGAGAAACCGTCGAGCGCCTGCGGGCTCTTTTGGCAGAATACCGCTGGTGCGAGAAGTGCATGATGCGGACGGAACACGAGGTTGTCGGAGACTCGAGAGACTACAACCCTCGGGGCAGAGGGCTCTACAAGTGCAAGCGGTGCGGCAGGGTCAAGTCGATGCGCCACCTGCGACCAAGCTCGGAAATCGGGTACTAGTCTCTACATACTTTGATGATTTTCTCACAAACATGCTAATACACGATTAAATATCCTGAACCTCTCAACACAACCGTTGTCCAGCTCTGAGCAGACGAAAGCTCAGCCGGTACAGCCGAAGGTCTTCGTCAGGGAAAGCACAGGTCTGGTGAAGAACGTTTCATTCTTCGACAGCATCGCGATGAACATGAGCAACATGTCAGTCGGCGCCCTCCTCGGCGTCATCGGCATCTCAGGCTTGGCGCCCATGTTCTTCGCCAACCAGGACATGCACGGCGTTAACTTGGTCCTGCTTTCCGTTATTGCGTTCATCTTATCTTTCCCTCAGATTGTTGTCTACACGATAATGTCGCGGCGATACCCCCGAAGTGGAGGCGATTACGTGTACGTGTCCAGAATCTTCGGAGGACCGGCGGGAAGCGTACTCTCGTTTATGGGCTACACGATGGAGACGACGGCCTACCTCGCACTGATCGTTCTTTCCACAGTGTTTGCGATAGGCTCGGTCGGACTCTTCTTCACCTTCAACTCGAACCTTCTGGGTCTTGCTGTTCCTAGCGGCGAAGGTCCGGCGAACCCGACCAATCAGTTCCTGGTGGGCGCGACCCTCTTCACTGTACTGATTGCAATCAACATTCTGAAGCCGAAGGCGGGCTTCAAGCTGGTCTCGACGCTGACGATCTTCGGCTTCTTCGCGATCCTTCTCGGCATGGGTGTTCTTCTGAACGCCGGCTCGACGGGAGTACAGAACTACATCAACAGCCAGGGAGGAGCCTTCGCAATCAACGGTTCGAGCACCTACAACATCGTTTCGTCCCAGTATCCTGGAGGATGGTTCAGCTGGGGTCCGACGATCTTCCTGCTCCCACTGTTGGCAGCCTTCGTCTACCCGTGGCTCAATGCTTCACCTGCAGTGGCGGCAGAGATCAAGGGAAAGACGGCGCTGAAGTGGAACGTCCCGATATCAGCGGTCCTCGTCTTCGCCTTCGTCACTAGCTCCATCGGTGTGATGTACTGGACCGCCGGGCAGGCCTTCACGAATGCCGCCTACACCAGCCCGACATTAGTCTATGGCCTCTATCCAGCTGCGACGTCATTCAACTTCTTCACCCTGGCAATGGGGGTCTCGGGGAACGCGGTAATCGCTTGGCTGATCGGAATCGGCTGGATCGTCGCCAACATGAGCGTCCTTGCCTACGGGATAATCGTGATTTCTAGGTATCTCCTTGCACAGTCGTTCGACAGGTTCCTACCCGCGAGAATCTCCAACGTCAGCTCACGGTTCGGCTCGCCGATCACCGCACACCTCGTCGACCTCGTCATCACTCTCGGGCTCGTCGGGTTCGCGGCCTTCGCTTACAGCATTCAGGGAGGAATCGGAGGCGCCGACGCACTGTTTGGAGCGGTACTCGCTTCGATGATCTACTTCATCTTCGTGGGCCTTGCGGCGGCAATCCACGGTATGAAGAAGGAAGTGGGGATCACGAAAGTCATACTGGTCTTGGCGGGGATTCTGAACGTCTTCATATTTGGCTTCCTATCCTACCAGTTCCTAAGCTACCCTGACGTTTGGTCGTTGAAGCCGCTTACGTACTACTTCATCATTCTCACAGCCGTCGCCGGGGCACTGATCTACTTCGGCTCGAGCTGGTACAACAAGAAGCGCGGTATTGATATCTCTCTGGCGTACAAGGAACTACCACCAGAGTAGCAATAGATTCGACAGGAAAAGTCCGCAATCCGTTAGCCTACAACGACTGGCACACCGTCTGCCGCTCCTCGTCTCTGCCTGAAGGCTCGGTTGCGAGGGCTGGGGTTCTCGAAGAAGACCTTGTCTTTTTGTGCTTCAAGGCCGACCCAGAGTCTGGCAGAACTTCTGCGCAGAACCTGTTCATTCATTAGAGGTTTCTGGGAAAAGCTAGTAAGAGCAGTCTGTCGCACCCCCGGCGTTGGAATTCGAAAAGGTCGTCCGCAAAAGACGAATGGTCAGGGCCTTCACTAGCCAGCCCGTCTCCACCGATTCCATTTCCAAGATTCTGGAGCTCGCCCAGCATGCCCCGAGTGCAGGTTTCAGTCAAGGGAGTGCGTACGTCGTCGTGACCCAGTCAGAAATGAAGAAGAAGGTTGCCCAGCTGCAGGGAGAGTCTGAATATACCGGAGCGGGTTTCCACGGATGGATTTCGGAAGCACCTGTCGACATCATCGCCTGTGTCAGCGAAAAGCTCTACCACGACCGCTACAATGAGCCTGACAAGCTTGAGAACGGAAAGGAGATCGATTGGCCCACGCCGTACTGGTTCTTCGACATTGGGGCCGGCTGCATGATTGTACTTCTAGCCGCTGTCGACGCTGGGCTCGCGGCCGCATTCTCTGGGGTGACCGACCCGTCAAGAATGAGGAGGTTGGTTGGGATTCCTAGAAATTTCCATCCCGTCGGTGTCATATCCATCGGACATCCAGCCAAGGACAAGAAATCTCCTTCACTGAAGAGAGGCAGGCGGCCTTCCGACCAAGTCGTTCATTACGAACGTTGGTAGAGCGCGAGAGCAGGAACAGTTGGTGTGGAAGCCGGCGGAGGGCTTTGCTCCCTCGACCCCGCGCTTACGAGGCGCCTAAGCCCTGAAAGGAGTGCTCTGCTGGACTGAGCTACGCCGGCACAATCTCTACCCGCGCCGTCAGCCGTTAAAGCCATTTTCCCGAGCACAAGGGTTTTTAGAATTCCCGAATGCGGCGTCAGAACCGTGCGGGGGTCGCCCAGCATGGTCAACGGCGTGGGACTGAGGCTCCCATCCCTTAGGGGTTCGTGGGTTCGAATCCCACCCCCCGCACCAAGCTAGCGTGAAACGGCGCGCGCGGAGTCGAACCTGTGACTTCGGGCCTCCAGCACACGTCAGTCTGGGATGCGGCGCGGCGACACCGTCGTATAGGAAGTGCCAGAACCGGCTACCGAACTCCAGTGCATTCATCCGGGGCCGGAAGCTGACGCTTTGTGGCGCTCGGAACCCCCACAGCAGACCCGATGTCACCGTCCGTCAGCCCCACCGATTTCGTTTCACGGACCCTGAGAGAGGCCAACAGTGAAACGACGACGACCGCAAGCAACGTTATCATGACTGGCGTCGCCGCATTCAGCACACCGCCGTAATACGAAATTATGGTCGGAAGCAGGAGAGTGAGGATCAGACCGTTAATCAAGGCGCCCGAATGATACGATAGGCCGGCTCCCCTGTTCCTGATTCTCGTCGGAAACGATTCGGTGAACAGAGCCCCGATGCTCCCGCTGGCGAAGTCGACCGGGACCTCGATGAGGATGAATGCTAACAGGATTGCCGTGAATGTATTCGAGTTAACCAGGGGGAAATACAGGAGCACAGAGGGAATCAGGAGAATTACCCCTACCCTGAGGGGCAGAAGCCGACCCTTGATGTCAGCCAGTACTGCGCCCCCGACGAATGCCACGAGCCCCGGTACCCTGGCGAGCCAGGCGTAGAACACTGCAGTGGAGCTGCTCGCGCCGAGCTTGGTCAGGTAGTTGAGCCCGTAGGTGGAGGTCAGTATACCGACGACGACAGTCAAACAGACAAACGAAAGCGTCAGGGTGGTTATCTTCCTCCATTCAGTCTTTATGAAGCTCTCATTGGCAACCTCCGTCTGAGGATTCTGAGATTGAGCCTCGAACAGAGGACTTTCGACGAACCTCCACCGAATTAGGAGGCCGGCAACCGCAACCGCCGCTCCGGTAACAAAGAGCAGCCTCCAACCGTAGGAAGTGAAGGCGCCCTTGGACATGGTTGAGGAGAGCAAGAAGAAGGACAGGGCGGCCAGCAGGTTACCCGCAGGCGCCGCGAAGGTCACCCAGCCAGTCCAGAATGCCCTTCGCTTGGAATCCGCAGCCAGCTCCGACACCCAGGTGGTCGCTCCTCCCCACTCCCCTCCGTGGCCGAGCCCCTGAAGCACCCGCAGACTGATCAGGAGCAGTGGAGCAGCCAGTCCTATCGCCGCGTACCCCGGCGCCAGACCAAGACCCAAGGATCCCGCACCCATCAGGACAAGGGTCCACATCAGCCCGGCTCGTCGGCCGCGGCGGTCGCCGAAACGACCGAAGATGAAAGCGCCTACTGGCCTCACAAGGTAAACGACGCCAAAGGTGGCCAATGAGGCCGCAATCGCCCCCGTCGGTGTCAACTGCGGAAAGAAGATGCTCGGCCAAACCAGGGCGGAGACTGACGCAGCAACCCCCCAGTCGAAAAACTCGGCGATGGACCCGAGGGAGGCCGCCAGGGTTACCTTTCGAAGGTCAGCTGTCTTACCCCGTAGCAGGGTCTGCGTTGGCGTCGTCACAATGCGACCTTCCCGGCCGGATCGCTGAAGTTGGGGGCCCTGGCCACCGGCCTGAACTTCATCGGCATCTCATCATCCTTCCACAGCTCGGTGCGGAGCAAGATATCAGTGCCCAAGACGGAGCTCAGGTATTCCCGGACAGCCCCGACCGTTCCGCTTTCTAGGTCTTTTCGGCTCATCTTGAGCAGAAGCTCTTTGCCCCCCTCCTGCACCAGCTGGAACCCTCTGAGCCCGAGGACCGTCTCAAGGTGCTCGATGATCGAACCACCCGCGATGAGCTCGCCGCTCGCTGCGACCAATCCGTCGAAGGTCCTGCCATCGATGAGTTTCAGTCGAGGAAGGCAAGAGCCGCAGTCACAGAACTCCTCGGTATCTCTGACCACGTAATCCCCGATTCGGTACCTGATTAGGGGCATCGCGTCATCCATCAGGCCGGTTACGATGAGCTCAGCTCTCTCCCCTTCCCCCGCAGGGTACCCGTCCTTTCCGAGGAACTCGAAGATGAAGTAGTCAGAATTGAGGTGTATCCCTCGGTGCGATTTGCACTCGCATCCCAGCCCGCTGAATTCGACGCAACCGTACTCGTCGAAGACCTCTGCACCGTAGGAGGAGCACAGGTCTTCTCTGGTTCCACGGGTCAGGATCTCCCCTTCGGTGAAAATCTTCTTGACGCTGAAGGACGGGTCGAGTTCCTTCACGATTCTTGCCACTCTCCGAAGATATGATGGGCGGGCTCTGAGGATGCTTGGTTTGTACTGGGCCAACATCACCGAGACCGCCTTCGTGTTCCCGGGGGCCAGGGGCAGCACCCTGTATCCCAAGACCAAGTCCCTCGCTCTTCGTGGCATTGAAGAAACCTGTTTCGCCAGGGCGGGCAGTCTCGGTCCATGCAACGCCGCTCGCCCAGAGACACTATCCCTCCAGTATGGCAGGTAGACAGCTTTCTCCCACCAGTGCACCCCTGTAAGGTGCATTCTCCTCAGCCTGATGGCAAGAATTCTTCTTTCTGTGACAGGGCCCCTGCAGAATGTTGTTGGCGGTCCGGTCGTACCGGAAGTGAGACGCGTCGACATTATCCTTGCACCACGGGCCAGTATCCCGTCCGGAAAATTCCTCAGTATTATCTCCTTGGAAAGGGTCGGGAGCTTCTGGACGTCTTCGGCGTGGCTGAAATCGCTCGGTCTCAGTCCCTGGTCCTTCAGGAGGCAGTGATAGTAGGGGACGCGGTCGTATGCGAAGGAGACGAGCTCGTGGAACCGCCTGTCCTGTAACCTCTTGAGCTCGCTTCGAGATAACCGGTACGACCTCATCGCAGCGAGGTATTCACCCAGAATTCCAAACTGCAAGATTGAGATCCTAGGTCCCTGCTCGAAGATTCCAGACACCTCTCACGGCGCGTGCCATCCTTGACAACCTTCGCTCAATCGAGCATCGTCTTTGCGTCGTCCGTACTATATAAGACGAATGAACCTCAGCTTCATTGCCATTTCTTTGAAGGTCGAGCAAGTGGAGAAGTTGACCCAATTGGGTTCCAAGCAGATTCCATTCCAAGAACCCTACCCCTGACCACAACTGTTACCGCTTTGCCTCCTTTTCTGCTGTCCTTGATTATCACTTCGACTATGGGAGTATGAGATCGTACGCGACGTCGTCCATGTCTGTGTGCTCCCTGTTCACGAATATGCGGCGTGTCTGCGTGCATTCGAGGACACCGTCCAGTCCCAACTCCTTCCCTATCCCGCTGTCCTTGAACCCGCCCCTCGGGGCCGCAGCAGAGAGCAGATGGTATTCGTTTATCCACACGGTCCCTGCTTCAGTCTGTGAAGCCACCCTCTTGGCCTTGTCCAAGTCGGTCGTCCAGACACCAGCGGCAAGGCCATAGTCCGTGCGATTGGCAAGCTCGACAGCCTCGGATTCGGTCTCGAATTCCATGACTGACAGCACGGGCCCAAAAATCTCTTCTCACGCTATCTCCATGTCGCTGTGCACGTCGGCCAGGAGCGTGGGAGGATAGTACAGACCGCCCTGCGGAGAGAGAGCCGAGACGTCCCTGCGGAAGTGCATGCAAATCACGAAGCCGGACGGGATATGAACCTAAGGTTCAGTGCGCACCCCCGCACCAAGCTCCGTCCCGCGGTCCGGGCATGTCAATTGGCCTCTGAGACAGGAGGGTTAGATGGTCTAGACTGTCAATTCCTTCTGGCCAGTCGCAAGGTCCTCGAGCAGCTTGTAGCTCCTCAATGCATCCTTCTCCTCGACTACAACAATCGCATGCGGGCTGCAGGTGATATATTCGATGAGGTTGACCCCACTCCTTGCCAGATGGGTACTAATTGTTGCAACTACACCCGGGATGTTGATGACTGAGTCTGACAAGGAGATGACTATCTCTGCGAGGTCGGTCGTTATACTTAGGATGCGCTTCTTCGGGACTATCGCCGTCAATTTCCCCAGATTCTTGTAGTCGGTAACGACCTTCACCGTTTCGATACCTGAGACTATGTGAAGGGTCTCGCCTCTCGAGTAGTCTACCTGTGCCGAGAATCTCGCCAGGGCGCGCGGGATCTTTGGGTCGTTGGCGAGGGCTACGACGACGATCTTGTTCTTCAGAGTCAGTTTCAGAACGAGTTTCGTCATGGATTCGTGGTTGCCGATTTTCTCTTGGGGAGAGTACCTCTTGACTAGGCTGATGTTCGGCCCGTCATCCGAGGTCCCGGCTCTGCTTTTTTCATCCCAAGGCATCTGTACCTTGTAAACATCAATAGGGAATGTCACGTTCTTGAGATTCTGCGAATCGAGCCTGACCATTCCGTATGCAATCTTGTTTCTGACTTGGTCGTACACCTGTTCCGAGATGCACACCTCACCGCCTTCAGCAAGAGGTTCGATTCTGGAGGCAATGTTCACGGCGTCTCCATACACGTCGCCCTTCTGATGGATCACGTCGCCGATGTGTATCCCGATCCTCACCAACAGTTTTCGAGTGGCCCGCTTGTTGTAATTGTGGAGAATTCTCTGGATCTCTATTCCACACTCAATTGCGTTAAGTGCACTGGCGAACTCGACAAGGAAAGCGTCGCCCATTGTCTTGATTTCATGGCCTCCATAACGTCCGAAGATCGGCCTGACGAGTTCCCATTGTTTCTTTAGAAGCTTGAGGGAAAGTGTTTCGTCACGCTGGCTGAGTGCCGTGTATCCCACTATGTCGGTGAACATTATCGCCGCCAATCGACGATCAGAGCGCGCCAAGCTGAACGGGGAGACCGCCCAAGGTTCTGGTTAAAACAATTCTCTCAACATGAAGAACGCAATTGGAATCGTACCTAGATGCGGGCACAAACGCGTTTCCGACAAGGCCAATCAGCTTACGGCCGTGCCATTCGTTCGTAGTCGAGGACGGCCTTCTCTTGATCCCTTTCCACAAAGCCGGGCTTGATCCGCCTTAAGACCTTGATTGCTTCGTCTGCGGCGATCCCTTTGTCCTTGATCAGATACGCCGCGAGGACGCACCCTGTTCTTCCCTCTCCTGCAAGGCAGTGGACTAATGTCGTCTTGCCATCTTTGACCTTGTCCCGGACGAAGGTGGCCGCCTCCTCGAGGCTGGCTGCGTCAGGGGCCTGGTGGTCCCTCATCGGGATGTGATGGACCTCGAAGGAAAGCCCGTCGAGCCACTGACCCGGAAGTGGGTTTTCGGTGAGCGTCAGTATAGCCTTGATCCCTTGGCTGCGAAGCCATTCCAGCTGGCTTCTTGAGGCTGGGTATCCTGAGCCCGCGAGCTTGCCCTGCTCGACCCACACGAACCCAGTCGGCTGGTCGGAGACTCTCGCCCTGAGCTTCCTGAGGAAGAGCCCTCCGGTACCCAAGACTCATCACTGTGTCGATTCGAACAGGACGGAACTGAGACCTTCAGCTCTCGAGGACTTCGAGCTTCCCGTACTTACCCACGTTGAGCCGGAGCTCGCCCCTGAAGCTGTTCGTGTAGCCGTTGGTGACCCTGACCTTCGAACCTTGCTTGACCATGTCGATCTGATCGTCCCACAGAGACAGCTTGATCTGCCCGCTTTCATCCTTCAACATGCAGTCAGCCACTCTGGCCTGGTCCCCGGTCCTAAGGTTCACCGTGCGGGGGTCGGCCATCTCGGCTATCTCGCCTTCGGCGTCGACCCTTCTCATGCCGTCGCGCAGGTCCTTTACGTTCATGTATGTCCTTGGTCGGCCGAGGGCCATATATAACATTGAAGCGTCTTGACCATCCCTCGAAACCGTTTAATCAGAAAGCTCTCGCGGGTCGCTAGGAATGCAACCTGGCTTTGCAGATGTCGGACTCCTGCTTTCGTTCATCATACCCCTTCTGCTCGTGATCCTGGCGATGCCGAGGTTCCTCGCGTACCTCGTGAGGTCGGGCAGGATCGTGGATGACGTCCACAAGCACCCCCCGACCAAGGTTCCCTTCCCGGTCGGCCCCCTGCTATTTCTCGGCGCTCTCGCTGGCGAGATCTTCGCGTACCTTGCATTCGGTTCGCTCGTCCCGCTTGCAGTAATCGGGGGTGCGGCGGTCGCCTTCGCGATAGGCCTTGCCGATGACCTGTTCGTCCTCGGCGGGAAGACGAAACCCCTGCTCCTTCTTCTCGCGTCGGTCCCCCTGGTGGTCTCGGCGATGTTTCAAAAGGACCTCTATGAATCCAACCTGACCTTTCCGCTCCTGGGGCACATCGGAGAGCACTTCACCATCTACATCCTTTTGGTCATCGTCGCCTTCCCCGTCGTTGCAAACGCGTTCAACATGATGGATTCCTTCAACGGCCAGATATCGGGGTTCACCCTGCTGACCTCCCTGGCGCTGCTCTTCGGGGTCGTTCTACACGCAATCGCCGATCCTGGCTTTTCGCTCGCTCGGGTGGCCTCCGTGCTCCCCCTCACTGCGGTGTCAGCAGGTTTCTTCGTCTTCAACAGGTATCCGTCCAAGGCCTTCGATGGGGACAGCGGGAGCCTGATGCTCGGGACTATGTTCGCCTCCCTGGCGATAACGGGAGGCGTGGAAATCGCAGCGATGATAGCCATCGTCCCGGCGATCCTCAACTCGTTCTACACGCTTTCCAGCGCTCGAGGCTTTGTGGAGAGGAGGAGGATGGCGGTGAGGCCCACCCATCTCGGTGAGGATGGCAAGATGCACGCCTCTTTGGAGCCTTCCTCACCTAACACCCTCGTCAGGCTGATTCTGCTGTCCGGACCACTGGACGAATGGGGCCTGGTGAAAAGCATCCTCATCCTCACTGCAGTGGCCTGCCTCCTGTCGGGCGCGATATCCATCCTGACCTGGGTGTAGTGAAATGAAACTCGCTCCTCTCATCGGAATCGAGGTGGTCGCCTTTCTCTTGATAGTCGGTGAGACGTATCTGTTCTTTATGGCGATTGTCCCGCTGGGCCCCGTCCCTCACGACCTTGCCGTGTACACTGCGATTACGCTGCTCAAGGTGGGCCTCACGTTTGGACTGGGCGTCCTCTGGCTGGCCGTGATGGTTTTGCTGACCCGTTTCTATGTCAGGTCCAAGCTCAGGACCCTGACTCCCACTCCTTCATCTTGACGTCGAACTCCTTCCTCGTATAGACCACCCTCGCAGGGACCCCCATCACCACTTTCCCGCTAGGCACGTCCTTCGTCACGACCGCCCCCATTGCGACGACAGCCCTCTTCCCGATTCTGACTCCCGCCTTGATTACCGCCCTCGCGCCGATTACCGCGCCGTCCTCGATCGTGACCCCAATCATCCTCTTGCTTGGAGGGTACGGGTCGTTTGTGAGAACGGCGGCTGGTCCGATGAAAACGTTCTTCCCAATCCTCGACATCGGAGGGATGTAGGCGCTCCCTTCGATTTTCGTCCCGCTGCCAATCCTCACGTCGTAGTCCACGTGCGTGAGCGACCCTATCTTCACGCCGTCGCCGATGACCGTCTTCGAACCGACGTACGCGTAGTTCCAGATCTTGACGTTCCTACCGATCTTGGCGTCGGGAGCGACTGTGTTGACCGGTTTCTTCATATTCTCAACTCAGGTAGATTGGCGTCCCCGTAGAGCTCGAAGCAAGGACCGCCTCGGCGACCCTCGTCGTCTTTAGTCCGTCCTCCCCGGTCACGAGCGCCTTCCGGCCTTCAGTCAGCGCTGCCACCCATTCTTTGAGCTCGAGCGTCAGCGGCTCCCGGAATGGCCTGCTCGGAACCGTGGTCATGTTCCTCTCGTGTACGCTGGTCTGCTGGGTCACAAAGTCGACATCGATGACAGCCCCGGAAAAGACTGCGGCCAGGGTCCTGACCCTGTTGGGGGTTATCCAGTTGGTCACTAGGAACGCCGTCTTCCTGCCCGAGAACCCCAGCAGTATGGTCGCGAAGTCCTCGTGTTGGAGAGGGGGATAGAAGGCCCCCACCCTGGCGAAGACGACCTTCGGCTCCTCCGCGAAGAGCCACCTTGCCGTGTCTATGTCGTGTACGGAAGCGTCCTTTACTATCCCTACATCGCTTATCCCCTCGCCCCTCCTGTTCTCCCTGTGGAACTCCAGCAGGATTGGATCTCCCATGCTCTTGTCTGAAATCGTCTTCTTGAGCTCACTGATGGGGGGATTAAACCTCTCTATGAACCCGACCGTCAGCGTCCTGTTAGAGGATCTTGCCGCATCGAGCAGTTTCTCTCCCTCACTGGAGGTCGTCGTCATCGGCTTTTCCACGAAAGTGTGAAGGCCAGCGGCGAGCGTCTTGGAGGCTATGGAGAAGTGTGTGGACGCAGGGGTGCAGATGTTCGCCGCGTCAAGCCGTTCCTTCTTGAGCATCTCCTCCAGCGAGGTGTATCCGGGCACCCCGTATTTCTTTGAGAACTCAGCCAGCCTATCCTTGTCGAGGTCGCAGATTGTGGCGAGGCATCCCAGCTCGCTGAGAACCCTGAGGTGGTTCTTCCCCCAGCCGCCCGTTCCCACGACTCCAATCTTGATCATTCCTTACGGCTCCTCCGCGCAGCGCGATATAGAGTTATTCGATTCATTCTCTCCTCAGTGTCGGAGTGGCGGAGACCAGAGTCATCTCTATGTTTCTGTGTCCCTTCTTCGTCTGCTTCGCGGCTTCCTGGTCCTCCTTCGAGCAGGCTATCAGGACGTTGTGCTTCAGCGGATCTACGACTTCCGAGCCTCCTTTCAATTCCGAGCCGGGGATTATGTTGACGTCTGTGACGTAATCTCTGAGTCTCTGCTGGATGTTTTCGGCCACCTGCTGCCTCTCGCCGCGCATCTCGTACCTGTCAAGGCTCCACACTAGGTCGATCTTGGTCCTGCTCGCCTTCAGTTCTTTCTCCTTGAGCAGCTCTCTGGTCTCGTCTACCAAGTATCTAATGTAGTTCTCCAGGCCCTTCAGCGTGGCCCCTGCAAGGTAGGAGATTGACTCTCCGGTCTCTTCACTGGCCTGGATTGCCTTCAGCTCGTAGATGTACTTGGTGAAATCGTCGATGTAGACATCGGACACCTTTTGGAGGGAGACCTTGGCTTCCCTGGCCCTCCTCGCTAGCTCAATCTCCGTCACGGAGGCGATCGCAACTTCGAGGACGGAGGCAGCGTACTCCAGCTCTGCTGAGAAGACGTTCTGCGAGTTCTCGACGAACCCGAGTGCTTGGAGTTGGCCCTTCTCGGACGACCCCGCGGTCGAGACCACCGCCGGCTTCGTGTCTCGCGGCCTCAGTGGCATATATGCGTACGTCAGCGTCGACCCAACCTTCAGCCCTGTCTGCTTCTCGACCAGCATGATATTCTCAGAGTTGCCACCCGGTCCTGTCGGGAGAACGTTTGCCAGAGTCACGCCCTTCGTAAGGTACTTCGATAGATCCCTCAGCTTGGAGTTCGCTTCGATCAGAGACTCGTCTGAAGGCCGGCGGAGCTTGGGGGTGAAGAAGATCACCTGGGCCTCCACGAGCACCTGCCCGAGCGGCTTCAGGTTCAGCAACGGCTCTCCGGCCATCAGCACGTCGAGCTTCGGGTTCTTCCTCAGGAATGCGGGGTCGACCTCCATGGCCATCTGTAGCGTCTCGTCTACTATGGTGACCTGCGCCTTGTCCACCAGCTCGGCTGCGAGTCGGTAGCCCTCGCTGGTGAGCCCGTACATGGCGACCTTGATCTTTGGCAAAGGCTGGACTATGGCTGCTCGTTCGACCATAATTAAACTTCGAAGGGGCCAATGCCGGCCCGAGGGTAGGCGCGGACAGGTTTCCCGACGCGTTCTCAGCCGGGATAGGAGCTTCGACTCTCGGCGACTTCCCTCACGTCAAACCACTTTCCTCTGACCTTGCCGACGAGGTACAACGAACCTGTCACGCACACGATCCCCTTGTCTCCTGCGAGGCCCAAAGCCTTCTCGATCGCTGACATCGGGTCAGAGTCGATCAGGGAGGGGACACCTGTCAGTTTTCCGGCGAGGTTCTTCAGCAATCCCAAGTCGATCGGTTTCTTGCCCCTAACACTAGGGTTGGTGAACACGAAGTGCCGGGCCTTGTGGGCCATGAGCCCGACCATCCTTCGCGCGTCCTTCCCTTCTAGGAACCCGAGGACGAAGGTCACTTTCGTCCTTCCGAAGACATCCTCGAGGACATTGAGGAGGACTCCGACTTTCTGGACGTTGTGCGCCACATCCAGTATCACAGGCGGCCTCTCCTGGACTAGCTCGAATCGCCCCGGCAGGCGCGCGCCCGCCAGCCCCGCCCGGATCGCGCGTTCGTCGACCTTCCCGCCGGTCCTTCTCATCGCGTCGGTTGCCGTGATTGCCACAGCGGCGTTTATTGCTTGATGCCTGCCTACCATCCTCAGGCTCACCTTCTTGAGCCGCCTGCCTTCAGACCGGTAGTCGAACTCTGTCCCGCCTAGGCCGACCTTCGTGACCCTGACCCTGAAGTCGCGCCCCAGGATGGAGAGCCTGGAACCCTTCTGTTTAGCCTCGGCTGAAATGGCCTCGAGCGCGTCTCTCTGCCTGACCGCGGTGACTGACGGCACGCCCTGCTTTATGACCCCCGCCTTCTGGTGCGCTATGAGGTCGATGGTTCCGCCGAGCAGGTCGGAATGGTCCATCCCCACACTCGTTATCACGGAGACTTCGGGCGTGAGCACGTTCGTCAGGTCCTCGCGCCCTCCCACCCCTGCTTCCACGACTCCGTAGTCGACCTTCCTCTCCGCAAAGCTGAGGAGAGGGAGGAGCTTCGTTACCTCGCTCCACGTGACAGGCCCGAATCGTGAGTATTCCTCAGGCGTCAGACCTGCGAAGACCGGCTTCACCTTCTCGATCAGCCCAGCGTAGTCCCCGCAGCTGATGTATCTGCCGTCTAGGATGATATTCTCCGTCGCTGACTGAACATAGGGTTTGACATGCACCCCTATCCGCAAGCCCGAGGCGCGCAGTATCTCGCCAGTCATCATAGCAACCGAGCCCTTGCCCGAAGTCCCAGCCACGTGGACCGATCGGAACTTTTCGTGGGGGTTTCCGAACCGGTTCAATACGAGCCTCCACCTCTCGGAGCCTGAGGCCGGAAGAAACGATTCTATGTACTCGACAGCTTCCAAGTAAGAGGAATAGGCGTCGCCTGCCATGCGGGTCGAATGGTTCAGGCCAACCCTTCTCGGATAAGTCTTCCACCGTCTCGTCCGGTCAGAGTGGTCGTTGCAAGGCTAAGCAGGCCGCCCTTTCCCGACGTAGACGCCGCGTCCCCTTCCAGTCGTGCCGATGACAACAGAGTGCTTCTAAATGCAGACTAGGTTAGATTATGCGGAACATCGGTTAAATAACTTCGAAGAAGCACTCGAAAACCATCTGGGACAATCGATGGTCAACGGCAGGGTATGGGTGGACGTCCTCACTCCGAAGCAGGTATTGTTCTTCAATCCTCTGATTGACGAGCTTCGAGGCGAAGGCGTAGAAGTCCTCGCCACGTCGAGGAAATACAGAGAGGTCGTGCCTCTCGCAGAAAGGGTCGGGCTTGACTTGCGTTACGTGGGCGTACGGGGAGGCAAGGACCCTGTCGAGCAGCTCCAGGCTGCCACGAGTCGACAGGCCGAGATCATACCAATGGTTAAGGAATTCGCGCCCCAGGTGGCCGTCTCTGTCGCATCCGCGGTCTGCGCCCGCGTCGCCTTTGGGCTGGGCGCGAAGCACATTGCAGTCAACGATTCTCCCCATTCAACAATAGCCGGAAGGCTCTCGTTGCCTCTGAGCCATCACCTGATGTGTCCGTGGGTAATCCCGTTCGACGCTTGGTCGCCGTTCGGCATCGGCCGACGGCAGGTCACGAGGTATCATGCCCTCGACCCGGCGGCTTGGCTCAAGAGGAAGGCCTATGGCGGCCCCGTCCCGAAGCTCAACCCCAGGAAGAAGACAATCACAGTCAGGGTGCAGGAAAGCGACGCTCCGTACCTCGCCGGAAAGGACCGGGAATGGATTTCCCTTTTACTAGAGAGGATCGCGGAGACCTTCGCCGAGTGTAATCTGGTCGCACTCTGCCGGTACGGCTACCAAGTCGAGGAGGTGAAGAAAACATTCGGCTCAAGGTACATCATCCCCGAAGAAATCATCGATGGGCGCGGGCTTCTGTCTGCTACCGACGTCTTCATAGGTATGGGCGGGACGATGAACGCCGAAGCGGCCCTGATGGGGGTGCCCGCCATCTCAGCATTCCAGGGCTCGCTCTATACCGACGCATACCTGCAGAAGGCCGGACTCCTTGCAAAGGTCAGCGGGCCGGACGCCCTTCTAAGTAAAGCGCGACTCTTCCTCGACGGCAATTTCAAAGAGAAGATCGGAAAAAAGGCCAGGCAAGTCCTCGATTCGATGGAGGACCCCGTGGTCAGGATCTCAGGCTACATCCTGAGAACAATCGAACAAGGCTAAATCACCTTAGAAGAGCCACACGCGAACATAGCCCGGTGGTGTAGTGGTCAAGCATGCTGGCCTTTGGAGCCGGCGACCCTGGTTCGAATCCAGGCCGGGCTACCTCTATTCAGGGACAGTCCGAGAGCGCGGGATTCCGCAGCCCCAGGGTTTCCTTCTGTTCGTTGGCTGGTACCAGGGCAGACCTCCTCACAGGTACTGGCCGCTTGGATCGGACAGGGAATCACCACAGTCGTCGACAGGGGCGGTTCTCGATGACCGGACCGTGTTCGACCGTGTCACCTTCTGGAAGCGAGATCGCAGTTTGGAACTCGTCGGAGGCGCTAACAGGTTAGGCACAAGATGTATCAAGAATGAACATTCGGCGACTTCCAGGAAGTGGTATTTCATGATGACAGAGGTGCGACTCCACGGGAGAGGCGGCCAGGGTGTGGTATCCGCTGCACAGATGATAGCGGACGCCGCGGTCGCTGAAGGAAAGTACGTCCAGGCCTTTCCTGAGTTCGGTGCCGAGCGGTCGGGGGCGCCAATCGCAGCCTACGCCCGCTTAAGCGATGGGCCGATCGAGATACACTCCTTCATCCGGAACCCCGACGTTGTGGTAGTTGTCGACAAGTCGATGGCGTACTTCAAGAGCACGACCTCCGGCCTTGCAGCCGGCGGGTACTTCATCTCTAATTTCGACGGCACTTCACAAGAGCTCCGCTCCAAGCTGGGCCTCGATCCGTCCGTGCGAGTCATCGCGCTCGATGCGACGGGAATCGCAATGAAGTGCTTGGGGAGAGACTTCCCAAACACGCCTATGCTGGGGGCCCTCGTGAAGGCCACCAACCTTGTAGGCTTCGAGTCCCTCGCAAAGGTGCTCGGGGAGAGGTTCAAGGGCAGCGTCCGGGCGGGAAACGAGGAGGCCCTGAAGCTGGGGTACGAAGGAGTGAAGGCCAAATGAGCTGGAAGGATCTCGAAGAGGCCGCGGTAGTGAAGGGGGGCACCTCCTCGGCCTACGTCGTGTCAGGCTGGAGGGTGAAGCGACCGGTGATCGACGAGGCGAAGTGCACGAACTGCCTAATCTGCTGGATCTACTGCCCCGAGCCGGCCATTCTAAGGCATGAGGGAGCGAAGGTCACAATCGACTACGACCACTGCAAGGGGTGCGGAATCTGCGAGGCCGAGTGTCCCCTGAAGGCGATTACCATGGTGCGGGAGCAGTGACCCGGGCAGAGACCATCAGGGTGGCCGCACTGCAGGGTGACGAGGCTGTCGCCGAGGCCGTTCGGCAGTGCGACGTAGACGTTGTCGCTGCCTATCCGATAACGCCTCAGACGATTATCGTAGAGAAGCTCGCCGAGTACGTGGCGGACGGCAGGTTCAAGGGCGAGTTCGTTCCAGTCGAATCAGAGCACAGTGCTCTCTCGGCATGCGTGGGCGCTGCGGCGACAGGAGCTCGCGTCTTCACAGCTACGTCCAGCCAGGGCTTGGCGTACATGCACGAGATGCTATACAATGCGTCAGGGATGAGGCTCCCGATTGTGATGGCCGTTGCCAACAGGGCGCTGAGCGCCCCACTGGTCCTGAACGCCGACCACGGGGACATGATGGGCTCCAGGGACTCGGGATGGATACAGGTCTACGCGGAGAACGTGGAGGAAATCTACGACAGAACGATACAGCTGTTCAGGCTGTCCGAGGACCCGCGGGTGATGCTACCGTCTGCGATAAACTTCGAGGGGTTCATCCTGTCGCACGATAAGGAGAGGGTGAGTCTTCTGGAGGATGAACCCATCAGGAGCTTTCTGGGGAGGCCGACTACGAAACACCGTCTGGATCCCAAGGAGCCGTTCACCTTCGGCGCCATCGCGACCCCTGACACCTACTACGAGTTCAGGATGCAGCAGGCCGAGGCGATGAAGAACGCCCTGGTGGTCTTTCAACAGACGGAGAAGGAGTTCGAGGCTTTCAGCGGGAGGAGGTACGGAGCGGTCGATGCCTACAACACCGATGGAGCCGACCGCGTAGTGGTCGTGAACGGTTGCACAGCTGGGACTATGAGGGCGGCGGCCAGAGCCCTAAACGCCGCTGGCGAGAACGTGGGGGTGCTTGCGATTAAGCTCTACAGGCCATTTCCGGCAGAGGAGATCACATCCCACCTGAGAGGCTCGAAATCGGTTGTGGCCATGGACAGGAGCATCAGTCTGGGAGCCCCCTCAGGCCCTATTGCGGAGGACGTGAAGTCTGCCCTGAAGGGCGCAGGGATGAGCCAGCCGGTAATGAGCCTGGTCTACGGGATCGGCGGAAGAGACGTAACCGTCGAGGACGCGAAGAAGGTATTCGGTCTCGCCAAGGATAGGACTTCATTTGGCGAAGGCTCGGTGATGTATGGGGTGAAGGGCTAGTTGTATGAGCAGGTCAAGGGTCTGAAGGAGCTGACAACGGACGAGCCTCTCGCTCCAGGCCACCGGCTGTGCCCTGGCTGCGGGGCCTCTCTCGTGGTGAGGCAGGTGCTTCTCGCGGCTCCAAAGGATACCATAGTTGCCAATGCGACCGGCTGTCTTGAAGTGTCTACGGCCCTTTACCCGTACTCGGCTTGGAACAGGCCTTGGATTCATTCGGCTTTTGAGAACGCCGCAGCCGTGGCGTCAGGGGTCGCGTCGGGATTCAAGGCTCTGGCGGCGCGGGGAGAAGCCAAGGAACACCCCATCGTGGTCTTCGGAGGCGACGGCGGAACCTACGACATAGGCCTCCAGGCGCTTTCCGGCGCGATTGAAAGGGGTCACAGGTTCCTGTACGTGTGCTACGACAACGAGGCCTACATGAACACGGGTATTCAGCGATCGGGAGGGACCCCAAGGGGGGCATGGACGACCACCACCCAGGTGGGTTCAGCCCGGGCAGGGAAGGTGGAGGCCAAGAAGGACCTTATGTCGATAGTTGTGGCCCACCGCGTCCCCTACGCTGCGACAGCCTCAGTTTCCCACTGGCGAGACCTGATGAACAAGGTCAGAAAGGCGCTTTCGAAGGACGGGCCGACCTTCATGCACGTTATGGCCCCCTGTACCAGAGGCTGGCGGTTCGACTCAGCCAAGACCATCAAGATGTCGAAACTGGCGGTCGAGACACGGTTTTTCCCCCTATACGAGGTCGAGGAAGGAGTCTACAAGATCACTGTGCCAGTGACGAGTCCTAAGCCTGTCGAGGAGTACCTGAAAGCGCAGGGCCGGTACTCACATCTGTTCCTCCCTCAGAACGCCTTCGAGCTGGAGGCTCTCAAGAAGGATGTAGAGGGAAACTACAGGCACCTGGAGAAGCTATCGCAGATGACGAGCCAGCTTTATGTGCCCGAAAGTCACTGAAGCGTTGTCACAACGAAACTCAACCTGACCCGGTGTGATTTCTCTAGGACACGTGTGTGGCGCTGCGTTCGCAGGAGCTGTATGACTATCTTTGGGATTCACGGGGGCGGGCTTCACTGTTCTCGCGGCGGGTTCCGCGCCGACACGCGGACCCTCCCTGCGCTAGGCCTTCTTGAGCGCGGTTCCGGCTCCGACGCTCGCTCTCTCAGGAATCCTTAATGGCAACCGAGGCTGTCTTGCCCGTAGAGATGTCCCTCTCGGCGAGGCTCACGAAGCCGTCAGGCAAAGAGGCGGAGCTCTATTGCAATCTGCCGAGCGGCAGAGTTCAATGCACTGCGTGCGCGAGGAAATGCCAGATTGGGGAAGGCCAGGTGGGCTTCTGCGGTGTTAGAGGGGTCGTCGGGGGAAGGCTGTACCTCTTAGTCTACGGCAAGGTGATTGCAGGGCACATCGACCCAATCGAAAAGAAACCGGTCGTCCACTACAGACCAGGTTCAAAGGTCTTCTCTATTGCAACGAGTGGTTGCTCATGGGCCTGCTCCTACTGCCAGAACAGCGACATCAGCCAGCTACGGAAGATCGAGGGCATTGAAGCTGCGCCTGACGAGATCGTCGAGAACGCGGTCGCCCACGGCTGCGAGGGGATCGCCTACACATACAACCAGCCCACGATATTCATGGAGTACGCGCGTGACGTCGGGGTGCTGGCGAGGTCAAAGGGCCTCTTCAACATCTTCGTCTCCAACGGATATGATACACCGGAGACGGTCGGGCTGATGAGAGAGTTCTTGGACTGTGTGACAGTCGACTTCAAAGGAAGCGGCGAGACCAGCTTCGCGAGAAAGTACATCGCAGTCCCGAACGCAGACCCAGTCTTCCAGAGCCTGCTCGAGATCAAGAACCGCACCAAGGTGCGCATCGAGATAACCGACTTGATCGTTCCGCGCGTGGGAGAATCGCTCGAGGCGGCGGAGAAGCTCTGCAGATGGGTCTACGACAACCTCGGTCCGGATACCCCGGTCCACTTCCTGCGGTTCCACCCTGACTACAAGATGATAGACTTTCCCCCGACGCCGGTGAAGGTCCTCGAGAAGCATCACATGATAGGGAAAAAGGCCGGCCTCAACTACGTCTACATCGGAAACGTCTCGGGCCACCCGGCCGAGAGCACCTACTGCCCCGGTTGCGGGAAGGTCCTGATCAAACGGTACGGCTACGAAATCCTCGAGTATAACCTGGACGAAAGGAGCAGGTGCAACACCTGCGGTTGCAAGACGCCCATCGTCGGTCCCTTGAGCCCGTCGTATAGGGAAGACAGGTTCGTCTCTGTGATCAGCTGACCATCTGCGCCTCAAGCCTTTGCTTGACGAACTTCTCCGCGTCCAGGAGCGCCTTGCAGCCGTCGGCAGCCGCCGTTATCGCCTGCCTATAACGGAAGTCATGGACATCTCCTGCCACGAAGACCCCGGGGACGCTGCTCTCAGTCCCGTTCCTGGCTGTTATGTACCCTTTCTCGTCAAGCTCGACATGCCCCCTGAAGATCTCCGTGTTTGGGTCGTAGCCTATCGCGACGAAGAGGCCGTCGACCTCCAACACTCCATCCTGCCCCGTCTTCAGGTTCTTCGTCCTAACCCCCTGCACGCGCTTCTCTCCAAGCACGTCGGTCACGACTGTGTCCCAAACGAAACTGATTTTGGGGTTAGAGAACGCCTCCTTCTTCAGCGCTGCGCTCGCCCTCAGTTCGTCCCTTCTGTGAACCACCTGTACCGAACTCGCGAACTTCGCCAGGAACGTTGCTTCCTCCATCGCTGTGTCGCCTCCGCCCACCACCGCGACCTTCTTCCCCCTGAAGAAGAAGCCGTCGCAAACCGCACAGTTGGAGACTCCCTTGCCCATCAACCGCATCTCGGATTCGAGGTTGAGCCGCCTTGGATTCGCCCCGGTGGCGATTATCACTGACAGGGCCCGGGCGACCCCGCTGTCGGTCTGTATCTCGAATGGATGGACGCCGAAGTTGACTTTCAGAACATCCTCCTGGATTAGCTTGGCCCCCAGCCTCTCAGCCTGGGACTTCATCTTCATTATCAGGTCAGGCCCCATCACTGGGTCCGGGAATCCCGGGAAGTTCTCTACATCGCTCGTCAGCATCAGCTGACCGCCGTACTTCGTTCCCATGTACACTACTGGGTCCAGGTCAGCCCTGCAACCGTAGATGGCAGCCGTGAGCCCAGCAGGACCTGAGCCGATGATTACGAGCTTCTTGATGTCTGCATTCATCTCTGAACCTCATGCCGCATCTCTGCCTCATAAATTTGCCTCCGCGTAGAGCACGTCGACTACAACAGCTTTGCTTCTCTCTGGACCACGTGCAGCTCGTCAGAGAGCTGGTTGAGCGCCCTCTCAAGCCTCTTCGAGTACTGGGGCAGGAGCCTGTCGAAGACTTCCTTTCTCATCCCCTTAGTGTAGTACTGCTCGTAGAGGTTGAGTTTGTCCTTGGTGGCTCTGTCCACCTCTCTCTCGGTCGTGTGGATTTGGTTCAGCAGGTCGAAGAACTTCTGGGTTGTCGACTTCTGCTTGACCTCGTTGAGCCTCTGAAGGGCCCTGCTCCTGAAGGTGTCGAGACGTCCTCTAAGTTCATCGAAGTACGCTCTGTCGAGCTCGTTGGGGTCCGCCGCGGCCACTTCGGGCCAGAACCCGTTTATCAGACTCGTCTTTTCGTCGAATGCCTTGATCATGGCGGATGCCCTCTCGGTCGACGACTCCTCCTCTGTCTCTTCCTCTTCGGTCATGCCGGTCCTTGAGACATAGAGTCCTATCAGAAGGAGAACGAATATCGCGGAAGCTGCCGGTATGCCCTGGCCCACCGCCCAACCCGCCGACAGGCCGTAGGTCATGGTGAAACTCCCCGTCTCCCAGGGGGCGGGTTCAACATTCGAGAAGGCCGAGGGAGGTCCCTGGACGACCTTGACGCTGACCGGCAGAGAGAATCCAACGACGTACAGGTTCACGAATGCGGCTATGGGGGAGGTCGTCGGCAGGTTCAATGTGATCTGACCCCCTGAAGCGCTATAGTACTTCTGAGGCAGATGATACTGGTAGACCAAAGTGTAATTCGTTTTCGGATTCACCGACACCCCTATTGCGGCTGCGGAAAGCGCGATACCGTAGTTGTTGAGTGTGACGCTTGCCGGATTCAGCAGGTGGGGTTCCGCTGGAGGCAACACTGTGATTGTCCCACTGGCTGACGTCAGCGGTGAGATGTACAGCGTTGTCAACGCGGTCGTCCCGAGGTTCTCGAACGATATCTGATCGGTGACCACTGGGTTCATGTTCGAGTCGACCGATATCATCCTCTTCGCCTGATAAACCACTAGCGGATGGAAATCCTGCCCTGAGGCCTGTTTGATCAGCTTCAGCGGCGTCACGGCGGCCTGTGCTGTGACGTCTTTCAGCGTGGCCGAATAGATGGTCTTGGTCCCCGTGACCCCTGCGGTGAGACCAGTCGGGGGCGTTCCGAACTGGGTCGAGGCAGGCATCTTGACGGCTTCATTGAGGCTGCCGACAGTCAAGTTCACAGAGGGCCTGACAAGCACCTGGACTTGCAGGCTCCCGTTGGTGGCCGTCGAGACCACACCGTTGAGCAACACCCTCAGCATGAAGCTGACATTGGCCCCTGCAGCAAGCGACTGCCCGCCGAGGACGGTGTACGGACCTCCCACAGTGATTCCGAAACCAAGTCTGAAACCGCCGCCCGTAAGGTTGTACGAAACCACTTTGGAAGAGAGGTTGCCGAGTCCGAGGGAGACGCCCGGCACCATGACCGCGACAGTCTCGTTGTTGGTGAACCTGACGGTCTCGTTGACAATCGCATACCCGTACCTGCTGAGAATGTACTGGCTGGTCACCTGCACTTGGGGGCTTGCCTGGGCGTGCGCCACCGGCTGCACCGGCACAACCAACACCAGCAGCAGGATGAAGAGGGTAGCAGAAGCTAATCGCTTCAAGCGAATGCCCCCACGCCGCTATGTTCTTATTTTAAGCGTTTTTCGGGTAGCCCGAGTGCAAAGAACTCGCTCACGCCATCCGCTACTCCCCAATCTCGACGATGCCCTCCTATCCGAGATGCTAGCCAAGGTTGGGGCAGGTTCCATAGACGAGCTCTTTTCCGACATACCTCCGAAGATTAGGCTCAACCGGAAGCTGAGAATACCCGAGGGCGGCACCGAGTATGACGTTCGGCGCGAAATCCAGAACAGGCTCGCCACGAACCGGACACCGCCAGGGGCGCTCTGCTTTCTGGGCGGCGGTGTCTGGCCCCACTACGTGCCCGCGGTCGTTGAATCAATCATGGCAAGACAAGAGTTCTACACAAGCTACACACCGTACCAGGCCGAAATCAGCCAGGGGATGCTGCAGGCGCTCTTCGAATACCAGAGCATGATGTGCGACCTCCTCGGGATGGAGGCGTGCAACAGCTCGCTGTACGACTGGGCCTCAGCTGCGGGCGAGGCGGTCAGGATGGCGGTAAGGGTGACCGGCAGGAGCAAGGCCCTGATCGGAGCAAACATCGGCCCGCAGAGACGTGCGGTCATCCAGACCTACGTCGAGCCCGCAGGAATTGAACTCGAGTCGGTGAAGTTCGACATGTCGAAGGGAACCTTGGACGCCGCAGACCTCAGAGCCAAGGCCTCCGACGGGGTGGCCTGCCTCTACCTTGAGAACCCGAACTACTTCGGCGTCATCGAAGAAGGGGTGGACGAACTCGTCTCCTCGATTCATGAGGCCGGGGCGCTGGCGGTGGCGGGGGTCGACCCCATCTCCCTCTCTCTGGTCAAGGAACCAGGGGCCTACGGCGCCGACATCGTGGTGGGCGAGGGGCAGCCGCTCGGTATTCCGATGAACTACGGCGGACCCCACCTTGGTATCTTCGCGGTCAGAGACATGAAACTAGCAAGGAGTATGCCTGGACGGCTGATCGGAATCACCACCTCAGTCGGAGATCCTGACCAGAGGGCCTTCGCAATGGTCCTTCAGGCGAGGGAGCAGCACATCCGACGGGAAGCCGCGACCTCGAACGTCTGCACCAACCAGGCCTTGATGGCGGTAGCCGCCGCGAGCTATCTTTCGCTCCTGGGCAAGGATGGGTTTCGCAGGCTGGGGGAGACGGTAATATCGAACTCCCACTTTGCCGCCAAGAGGCTTTCAAGGGTCAAGGGAATCTCGTCGCCCCATTTCTCCGGCTCATTCTTCAAGGAGTTCGTCGTCTCTTACAGCAAAGCGAAGGCAACGTCGGTCTTCCAGCGAATGGCGAAATCTGACGTGCTGGGCGGATACCCGATTGACGGAAGCTTCGGACTCGGCGCCGAGGCCGCATCGTTCTGTGTGACCGAAGTCCACACCCGAGCCGACATTGAGCGCCTCGCGGCCGCCCTGGAGGAGGCCCTCTGACATGCCGGAGGGCTTCCGACAAGCTCGCTGGAACGAGCCCCTCTTGAACGAGCTGAGTAGGCCCGGGAGGATAGGGATGCTCCCGCCCTCAGACCCGAGCATCGAGAGGGAAGTCCCGGACCCGGCCAGCCTCGTCCCGGCTTCTGTTAGGCGCGAATCTGTCAAGCTTCCGGAGCTCTCCGAGTTGCAGGTCCTGAGGCACTTCAACCGTCTTTCCCAGATGAACTTCTCAGTTGAGCTTGGGATGTATCCCCTCGGAAGCTGCACGATGAAGTACAACCCGAAGGTCTCGGAGATGCTCGCTTCTGCCGACTCGATGAAGCAGGCCCATCCGCTCCAGCCGCAGGAGACGGTCCAGGGCCTCCTTTCGATACTGTACGACCTGGAACGCATCCTCAGCGAGATTACCGGGATGTCGAGGTTCTCACTCTCAACGGCTGCAGGGGCGCAGGGTGAGTTCGCGGGCGTCCTGATGATCAGGAAGTACCTGCGAGAGCACGGTGGAGGACGCAGGGATGAAATCATCGTGCCCGATTCAGCCCACGGCACCAACCCTGCGAGCGCCGCGATGGCCGGGTTCAAGGTGGTCAAGGTTCCGTCAGACTCCAGTGGGCAGGTCCGGGCGAAGGCGGTCCAACAGCTGGTCTCCGAAAGGACCGCGGGCATGATGCTCACCGTTCCCAACACGCTCGGTCTCTTCGAGAGTGAGGTGGCCGAGGTGTCTGAGGCCGTTCACGACGCGGGAGGCCTGATGTACTATGACGGCGCCAACATGAACGCCCTTCTTGGTAAGGCGCGACCGGGCGACATGGGTTTCGATGTGGTTCATCTGAACCTGCACAAGACCTTCGGGACTCCTCACGGGGGTGGGGGCCCAGGCGCCGGTCCGGTAGGCGCGACCGAGAAGCTCGCAGAGTATCTCCCGGTCCCCGTCATGTCGCACGAGGCAGGCATGTATTCGCTCGACTACGGTCTGAAGCATTCGATTGGTCCGCTCAAGGGCTTCGTGGGGAACTCCGCCATCCTGCTCCGGGCTTACGTGTACATCCGCCTTCTGGGGGCTTCAGGCCTCTTCAACGTCTCCTCTCTCGCCGTTCTCGCCGCGAATTATCTCTGGAAGAGTCTCGACCCAGATGCATTCCAAGTTTCACACGGGGCGGGCCTTCGCAGGAAGCACGAAGCGGTCGTCTCTGTTAAGAGTGAACATTCGGGGAGTGCACTCAAGGTGGCGAAGGCGATCCTTGACTACGGCATGCACGCGCCGACTGTCTACTTCCCACTGATCGTCAGCGAGGCGTTGATGATCGAGCCGACAGAGTCCGAGCCGATAGAGATACTGGACGAATACGCAGAGTCGATGAACAGGATTTACAGGTCGCTGAAGGACGGAACCCTCGGTCAAGTGCCGAAGAATACCAGCGTCGGCAAGGTGGACGAGGTCAAAGCATCGCATCCGCTGACGCTAAAGGTCCGTTGGTAAGGCCAAAGGTCATATATCCTGCCGTAGCTCGCGAGGCGCCACCGTGGACAGCGACCTGGAGAAGCGCGTTTCAGAGCGCCTGAAAGACCTAGTCGATGAGGAGACGACGAGGAAGCTCGGCGAGCTCAACATCGTAACCGAAGTTTCTGAGATTGCCACGGGGTCAGTGAGGGTCAGGTTCCAACCGCTTTCCGCCTACAGCCCTCTCGCCGTCGACACGGGCAGGAGCATCAGGGACGCGACGCTTGCCGTGGAAGGGGTCAAGACCGTGCGCGTGGAGTGCGGCGGGCACATGATGGACGAGCTCGTCAACAGGATTGTCAACAAGGACGAAATCAAACCGAAGGCCACGAAGTAGGGCTATCGCCGTGTAACAGGGCGGAGTAAAACAAAGTTGGATTAAGGGTCAACTATATTGACTCATGGGTTTGTTAATCGACTGACTCACATAGCGCCTGCGCCCCGGAGATGTTCACGAATGATCCTGCTGAAATCACTGCCGTTGGAATAGGGAGTGCGGGCAGCAAGATTGTCTCCCTACTGAGCAGGCAGTCCCTGCTCGTCGACAGGTTCGCGTACGTTTCATGCGACAAGGACGACCTCTCGAACGCCGGGACCGGCGAGAAGATCTTCATCGAGTCGCCCGTCGACCAGAAGCTGACGCCGGCGATGGTCCGGGGCCTTGCCCTCGGGTCTCGCTCGAGGATTAGGGACGCCGTCGAGGGGTCCAAGGTGGCCTTCGTCGTTGCTGGGCTGGGAGGCGCCACCGGGAGCGGCCTTTCGCCGCTCGTAGCCGCGATAGCAAGGGACGCTGGCGCTACCACGGTGGGAGTCGTCGTGATGCCCTTCGAGTTCGAAAACAAGCTGAAGTTCTATGCTGGCATCTCGCTGAAGCACCTCCGCGCGGCTTCGAGAGGAGTGATAGTCATCGACAACGACACGCTGATGAGGTCCTCTCCGGAGGATTCCACCCTGACCAGCCTGCACGACTTGGCCAACAGAGAGGCGGTCAACGCTCTGAGCTCCCTCTTCTCGAAGTCTTCCGAGACTTCGGTCTCGGTCGGCCTGAACAAGTTATTGGGGACCGTCCTGCAGGATGGATACTCGTTGTTGGGCGTTTCGAGCAGCGGGTCGGTTGACAAGGCCGAGGAGGCACTAGCTGGGGCCGTCGTTTCGATAAGCAAGCTCGCAGAAGCCAAAGAGGTCAGCCGTGCGGTGGTGATGCTCCGCGGCGATGCCTCGCTGTCCGGCCAGGAAGTCGGCCTAGTAGTGAAGAGGCTCGGCTCGATGATAGACAACCAAATGGTCGACGTAGAGTACGGTGTGAACTATTCAGGAACGGTCCAGCTGCAGGTCAGCCTCCTGGTGTCCGGGTTCACATCGACGAAGTACGATGAGTATGACCCCCTCGGCGTGGTCCTCGCAGGAAGGACAATCGACGACGAAATGGACTCCGCCCTTTTGCTCGGCCTGGAGTCCCTGCAGTCCTGCGACTAGCCGAGCATAATCCGGACCTTGCTGAGGTCCTTCTCTTCGATTTTCCTGAAGACTGGTTTCGGGTCGCCTATCTTCTGTCCTGCCTCGACCCTCAATCCGGAGGCCGAAGCCCACCCGTCCTCCCCGAGCGGCCTGTCGAAGCCCAGCTGGGCCCAGACTTCCTCCGAACTGAACGGCAGAAATGGGTTCAGCAGGGTGGCGAGCCCGGCCACAAGGTTGCAGGAGTAGTACACCGTTGTAGGTTCTTCTCTGGCGTTCTCCCAAGGCGCCTTGTGTTGGAAGTAACGGTTGCAGCTTCCTGAGAAGTCGAGGACCCTCTTGAGTGCTCTGTCATAGTGTCCCTCCTCTATCAGCCGGCCGGTCTCCCTGACCGCTTCTTCGAGTTCCCCCAAGACCGCCTCCTCCTCCTTGCCCACTCTGCCCGGCTCCGGGACGACCCCGTCATGCTTGTTCTTCACGAAGACCAAGGCTCTGTAGACGAAGTTGCCGATGCTCGCGACCAGCTCGTTGTTGATCTTGTCAGCGAACTCCTGGAGTTCGAAGTTGGCGTCCGATTGGTTGTAGGGCACTATCCTGGTCAGATAGAACCTCAGGTAGTCGGGCGGGAATCTCTCTAGGAAGTCTCTGATTGTGATCATCCAGTGCTTGCTCCTCGATATCTTCTTCCCCAACAGGAGCAGGTGTCCTCTTGTCGGGATCTGGTCGGGGAGTTTGTACTCCCCTTCGCCCATCCTCATGCTGGGGAGGAACAGGTAGTGGTGGTACACGATGTCCTTTCCGATGAAGTGGTAGACCTTCGCATCGTTCCAGTACTTTCTACCGGCGGCGCCGCTCTTGTCTGCGGCCTTTAGGGCCGCGGTGATGTAGCAGAGATGGTTGTCGAACCATCCGTAGAAGACCTTGCCCTCGGCCTCCTCTAGCGGGACGGGAATCCCCCAGGGGATGTCCCGCGTGATGTCCCAGTCTTGCAGACCGTCCTTGATCCAGTTGAGCACATAGTTCTTGGCGTCAGGTTGAAGCCCCTCGTTCTCCCTCAGCCATTCTTCGAGCTTCTCTGAGAAGGCTGACAGCTTGAAGAAGTAGTGGGTGCTCTTTCTCATCGCCGGGGGCTTTCCGCAGATCGAGCAGTGCGGACTCAGAATCTGGCCGGGCTGTAGTGTTCTCCCGCAGTTGTCACACGCGTCCGAGTACTGGTCCTCCGCGCCACAGTAGGGGCACTTCCCCTTGACATATCTATCTGGGAGGAATTTCTTGTCGTATTCACAAAAGAACTGGTCGACCTCGGAGACGAAAATGAACCCGTTTTCATTGAGTTTCGTGAAGAACCTCTGCACGAGCTCTATGTTCTCGGGAGAGCTAGTCCTGTCAAAGACGTCATAGATAATCCCTAGCTTCTCTAGGTCTTCCTTGAATCTCCTGTTCCACTCTGCGACGTATTCTGATGGTTTCTTGCCCTTCTTCTCTGCCGCGATCAGGATCGGTGTCCCGAAGTCGTCGGACGCGCAGACCTGGATGACCTTGGCACCGCTCAGTTTTAGGTACCTGTACAGAATGTCAGGCGGAAGATGAGTGCTCGCAACGTGCCCGAGGTGGAGGTCGTCATATGCGTACGGCAGCGCAGCAGTAATTATCACGTTCTTATCGCTGAGTTCATCCACCGAGCCGAATCCGCTGTCCCGCGGATTTAACCTTTCTGAGTCCTAGAGTTCCCAGCTCTTGGCGTATTTCTTCTGCTCTTCGGTCTGTGCCCCGATGGTTATCCCCATCGACTTCAACGCCGCCCTTGCCACCTCGTTCTCCGTTTCGACCGACACGCCGTACACTTTCGGCTCCATCTTCGCGTGGTTCTTGTGCAGGTTTATGGCAGCCATGAACTGGTTCGCGAACGACATCTGCATCACTTCCGGAGGGTGCCCCTCTGCCGCCACAAGGTTGACTATCCTTCCCTTCCCGATGAGGTACACTTTCTTTCCGTTCCTGAGGGTAACCTCGTCCACGTTGGTCCTCACTTCCTTCACGTTCTTGGCCTTCAACAGCAGCGTCTTCACATCGATTTCCACGTCGAAATGACCGGCGTTGGCCAATATCGCCCCGTCTCTCATCTTCTCGACCGCCTCGTAGGGTACGACGTTCTTCTGGCCGGTCGCCGTTATGAAGAGCTGTCCGATCGGCGCTGCGCCGGAGATGCTAGAGACTTCGAAACCGTCTAGGTGCGCTTCTACAGCCTTGATCGGGTCCACCTCGACCACGGTCACATTCGAGCCCATCCCCCTCGCCCTCATCGCGACCCCCTTCCCCACCCAGCCGTAGCCCACCACCACCACGCGCATACCTGCGAGCAGGAGGGCCGTTGCCCTCATGATTCCGTCAAGGCTGCTCTGCCCGGTCCCGTACCTGTTGTCGAAGAGGAACTTCGTCTGGGCGTTGTTGACCGCTATCACCGGATAGCGAAGCTTACCCTCAGACTCGAGAGCCTTCAACCTGACGACGCCCGTCGTCGTCTCCTCTGACCCTCCCACTATCTCCTTTGAGCGAGAGTTGTGGGCGGCCACATGCAGGTCTGCCCCATCATCGATCAGCTGGTCCGGTTTTGTCTTGAGCACCTCTTCGAGGGCCCAGTCGTATTCCTTGGAGGTCTGTCCTCTCCAGGCCCACACGTCGGTCCTTGTCGAGAGGTACGCGGCGATGTCATCCTGGGCCGACAGAGGGTTGGCGCCGGCTAGCTTGACTTCGGCACCCGCTTCCAGCAGTGCATCTATCAGAACTGAGGTCTCCTTCGTCACGTGTAGGCAGACACCCAGCTTCACTCCTTCGAGCGGGCGGGCTTTGGAGTACTTTCCGGCTAGCATCGTGAGTGCGCCCATGTGCGCCTTCGCCCACAGGAAGTTCCTCTCGCCAACGCCGCTCAGGCCCGGGTCCGTGATCTTGGTCATGTCCGAGCCCTACCCGCTACTCACGGCGTTTTATTGTTGCCTCATCTCCCTTGCCCTGACTCCAGCACTGTCACGCGCAGAACCTCCTTGCGACGCCCTGATGCAACCCCGCCATTCAGTCGGTTGCGACCGCGACCGAGGCACGCTTCATCTCTGTTTCGCAGGCCAGCACAAACCTGATCTTCTCGTCATCCCCACACGTTTCTGCCTGTTTCCCTGCCGACCAGTTCCCCATTGTCGCTGCGAAACTGGGGCTTCTATTCGGAGTCGTACTTTGCGAGGGATTGGATTTCGTACCCGGTCAGCCTCTCCCTCCCTTTGAGGTAGTTGAGCTCGGCGACGAAGGCGAATCCCAGGACCTTCCCCCCGGACTTCTCGACCAGTGCCCCCGCTGCCCTTGCGGTGCCCCCTGTCGCTAGGAGGTCGTCGACGATCAGGACTCTGTCTCCTTTCGAGATTGCGTCCGAGTGGATCTCCAGACCCTGCCTCCCGTATTCGAGCTCGTAGTTCACGCCCAGCTTCTTTCCCGGGAGCTTTCCCAATTTCCTGGCTGGCACGAACCCGATTCCGAGCCTGTCGGCGATCGGTGCGCCTACGATGAAGCCCCTGGCTTCGATTCCCACTATCTTGTCGACCTTCCTGTCCTTCCACTCTGAAACGAAGGTATTCGTCACCTTCTTGGCCAGTAGGCCGTTCTTCCAAAGTGTCGTCAGGTCCTTGAAAGTGATCCCCTTCTTCGGGTAGTCCTGGATCGTCCTGATGTTTCGTTTTATCTCCTGTTCGAGGGTGACCATCAGGCGCTCAGACTCGCGTTTTCCAGCGCAGAGCCGCAGCGGCAGGTGCGCTCCCGCGGGAGCCTTTCGGCAATCTCGACTATCAGGCTCCTGAGCCTCTCCATGTTCCTCTCAAAGACTCTGATCACCTCAAGGTGAGAGACCGGATTCACCTTTGGGTCGCCTTCGAGGCCGGCGTCGTAGTCCGTCACCACGGAGACGTTCAGGTAGCAGAGCTCCTGCTCCCTTGCGAGGACGACCTCAGGGTACTGGGTCATGTTGATGACGTCCCACCCCTGTCCCCTGAAGAACCTGCTCTCGGCCTTCGTCGAGAACCTGGGTCCTTGGATTACGACTACGGTACCTGTACCGTGGAACTTTACACCCAGCTTCTTTGCCGCTTCCACAGCGACCTTCCTCATCTGGGGGCAGTAGGGTTCGGCCGTACTCACGTGCGTCGTCTCGGGCCCATCGTAGAATGTATCATCCCTCCCCGTGGTGAAGTTCACAAACTGGTCGCAGAAGACGAGGTCCCCTGGCCCGACCTCGGCCCTGAGGCTTCCGACCGCGTTCGGAGCTATGATCCTCGTGACTCCGAGCTGCTTGAAAGCGTGGACGTTGGCCTTGTAGGGGACGGCGTGCGGGGGGTATTCGTGGTGGACTCCGTGTCTCGGCAGGAAGGCGAGCTGCTTCCCGCCGACAGACGAAATCGTGACCTCACCGCTGGGGAGCCCGTAAGGTGTGCGCATCGCAATCGTCCTGCCCGAGTCCTTGAGGAAGCTGTAGAATCCAGACCCGCCAAAGACGCCGATTTCCGCCCTCGGCTTCACGTTTCCAGCCACAACGAATTCAGTATTAATTCTTTGACGGCGCAGCGATTTTCTCGCACTCAGAGCTATCACCTCGCAGGTCCCGCGCAAGACCAATGGACCGGAGGGCTGGTGGTTGCATTCTCATTATTGGGGGAATCGCCTTCTTCCTCCTCGCTCCCGTTTCTATCTGGGGCGTCGGCCTAGCCGACCCGTGCACAGCAACCATGTTCCCCGGCCTCCGCTGCGTGAGGCTGCCCGTCTGCGGGTCGCTGGGTTGCATCTTCATTGGTGTGGGAGACCTTTGGTCTGACAAGGCGTTACTGATGAGCTGCAGATACCTTGGCGTTCTGTTTCGATGACAAAACCTAGAAGGGTTGAAATACCCAAGACGAAGGATTTGCCCGATGCCCCGTTCTTACGACGAACTCCTTTCAAGGGCCAGGTCAGGCGCCGACAAGGAGGCAAAGAAGTCGGGAGCCCTCCGCCTCGAGCTCCCCGAGCCCGACGTCATCTGGGTCGGTAACAAGACGATATTCCGCAACTACGCCGAGTTCCCGAAGCTGATCAGGAGGGACTCCGCAAGGATCCTCATGTACCTGGCGAAGGAGCTCGCGACCGCGGCCTCGATTGACGGCGAGAGGGCGATATTCATCGGGCGCAAGGACCGCGATTCGTTCTCTCAGTTGCTCCAGCGCTACGTGAAGGACGGCGTCCTCTGCCCAGTCTGCGGCAGCCCGGACACCCACCTTGAGAAGGAGAAGAGGATGTGGTTCATGGTCTGCGAGGCATGCGGCGCACGGTCTGTCGCCAAGGTGGCCTAGAGTGAAAGCCAGGGGGTTCGCGGTCAAGACGACCGAATACAGGGGGAGCGTCTTGGTCAACGTCTGCGACGAAGAGCTCGTGGGCAGGACTGTAGCAGAAGGCAAGCTGAAAGTCCATCTCTCGAAGGAGTTCTACTCCGGCGAGGTTGTTGATAAAGGAGAGGCGCTCAGGCTCATCAGGACCTGCTCGATCGTCAACCTCGCCGGCGAGAGGTCGGTCTCACTCGCAGTGGACAACGAGGTAGGTGCTCGGGAGGCCATCCGCGAGATCGAGGAAGTACCGTTCCTGATGATCTACAAGTTCTCGGGCTAGCCTGTTTCTCGGAACCTCTTCAGCAGTTCCTTCTGCGCGTTGCTGAGGTCCTTCGGTATCTCCACTCCGACCCTGACGTACTCGTCCCCCTTGCCCCAGCTCCCATACCTGGGAAGGCCCTTTCCTTTCACTCTGAACACCGTGCCGGGCTGGGTGCCGTGCGGGATGCTCATCTTCACATTCCCGTAGAGAGTCGGAACCGTCAGCTCGGTCCCCAGCATCGCCTCGACGACCCCGACCTTGGTCTCAAGGTAGATGTCGTTCTCACGGCGGGTGAAGAGCCTGTGTTGAGCCACGTTCAGCGCGACATACAGGTCGCCCGGCGGGACGCCGTTCTCACCCGCGTTGCCCTCGCCTCTCAGCCGCAAGGTGAGCCCGTCCTCGACCCCCGCAGGTATGACGACTCGGATTTTGCGGGTCCTCTCGACTGACCCTCTCCCGCGACAATCCTTGCATGGAGATTCGATGATGTATCCTCTGCCCCCGCACCTGCCGCACGCCATCACTCTCACGAGCCTTGTGAACCCTGTCGACTGAACCTTCTGGACCTGCCCGGTCCCGCCACAGGTGGCGCAGCTCTGCGGAGAGGTGCCGGGCTTGGCGCCGCTCCCATTGCAGGTTGCACAGACCTCGTCCCTCGGAACCTCGATTTCCCTGCTTGACTCCTCCGCGATGTCCTCTAGGTTGACCTGGAGGTGGTAGGTCAGGTCCTCGCCCCGGTCTGCCCGCTGGCCCGGCCCTCCGCCGAAGAACTGAGCGAAGATGTCGTCGAACCCACCAAACCCCACGCCGCGGAAGAATTCACCGAAGTCGACCCCCCTGAAGATATCCTCCTGGCTGTACTTCTGATAGACTCCTTCTCTTCCGTGCATGTCGTATTGGCTCCTCTTCTCATCATCCGACAGGACAGCGTAGGCCTCGGAGACCTCCTTGAACCGCTCTTCTGCTTCGGGAGACTTGTTCCTGTCCGGATGGAACTCTAGCGCCAGCTTCCTATAGGCGCTCTTGATCTGCTCCTTAGTGGCCCCTCTTTGGACGCCCAGCACCTCGTAGTAGTCTCTTCCCGCCATCCCGCGCAGCCCCTACTTCCCTTCGTCGACAACCTTGTAGTCTGCGTCGCTCACTTTGGAGCCCTCGGCCGGTCCGCCTGGGGCGGCGCTATGGCTCTGCGCCTGCTGGTATACTGCTGTCCCGACCTCCTGAAGCACCCGCTTGAGGGCCTCGTTCTTCTCCCTGATCTGGGCAGAGTCCTTCCCTTCGAGGGCGGTCCTTAGTTCCTTGGCTGCGGCGTCGATCCGGTCGAGGTTCTGCTTGTCGACCTTCCCCTCGAGGTCGCGCTTTGTCCTCTCGGCCGTGTACAGAATCGAGTCAGCTTCGTTCCTCAGCTCGGCCTCCTCCTTCTTTTTCTTGTCCTGTTCGGCGAACGACTCTGCATCCTTCATCAGCCTCTCCTTCTCCTCCTTCGAGAGCTTCGTTGAAGCCGTAATCGTGATCTTCGCCTCCTTGCCCGTTCCCATGTCCTTGGCTGAGACTATCAGGAGGCCATTCGCGTCGATGTCGAAGGTCACCTCAATCTGGGGGACCCCCCTCGGTGAGGGCGGTATCCCGGCTAGGTTGAACATCCCGAGCGAGACGTTGTCCGAGGCCATGGCCCTCTCTCCCTGGACCACATGAATCGTCACAGCAGTCTGGAAGTCGGCCGCAGTCGTGAAGACTTTGCTCCTCTTCGTGGGGATGGTCGCGTTCTTCTCGATTAGGTGCTCCGTTATCCCTCCGAGCGTCTCGACGCCGAGCGAAAGCGGGGTGACGTCGAGGAGCAGTATGTCCTTGATCTCTCCGGCGAGGACCGCCCCTTGAATTGCTGCACCTATCGCGACCGCCTCCATCGGGTCGACCCCCCTCTCCGCCGGTTTGCCAGCCACATCCTCGACGAACTTCCTGACGAGGGGCATCCTGGTCATCCCGCCTATCAGGATTACCTTGTCTATCTGGGTCGGTGAAAGCTTCGCGTCGTTCATCACTCTTCTCATCGTCTCTTCCGTCCGGCTCACGATAGGCCTCGCTACCTCCTCAAGCTTCGTCCTAGTCAGCGTGAAGTGCAGGTTCTTGGGCCCGGTCGAGTCGCTCGCGATGAACGGCAGGTCGATGTCGGTCGAGGTGAGGTTCGATAGCTCAATCTTCGCCTTTTCGGCGGCCTCCTTGAGCCTGGCCATGGCCGTCCGGTCGTTCCTCAGGTCAATTCCGGTCTTAGAACGGAAGTCTTGGAGGAGGACTTCGATGACCGAGTTGTCCACGTCGGCGCCCCCGGTCTGGGTGTCCCCAGACGTTGCGAGAACCTGGAAGACCCCTTGGCCGAACTCCATTATGGTCGCGTCGTGGGTGCCTCCCCCGAAGCTGAAGACGAGGATCTTCATCTCCTTCTCCGTCTTGTCCAGTCCGTAGGCCAGGGACGCGGCCGTCGGTTCGTTGATGATCCTGACGACCTCCAGCCCCGCTATCTCGCCGGCGTCCTTGGTCGACTGGCGCTGGTTGTCGTTAAAGTGCGCGGGGACGGTGATGACCGCCTTCTTCACCGGATACCCGAGGAAGACTTCGGCGTCGTGCTTTATCTTCTGAAGGATGTACGAGCTGACCTGTTCGGGCGAGTACTGTTTCCCAAAGACGCTGACCTTGTAGTCCGTTCCCATCTTCCGCTTTATCTCAAAGACCGTGCCTTCGGGGTTGGTGACAACCTGGCGCCTCGCCGGGTCGCCGACGAGGAGCTGCCCGTCTTGGGTGAACGCGACCACAGAGGGGAACATCTTCCCTGCTGGCGTGGCTCCCTCGGCGCTGGGTATCACGACCGGTCTGCCGGCCTCTATGACCGCCGCAGCCGAATTCGTTGTACCAAGGTCGATGCCCAGAATCTTCTCTCTCGCGCTACTCATCTGTCTTCCCCTCCTCCACCCGCTCCTTTGTCCCCAATTCAACCTTTACCATGCTCGGCCTAATCACATGCCCCCTGAAAGTGTAGCCAGTCCGCAGCTCTTCCACCACGATATCAGAGCCGGGCGAGGACCCCTGGACCTTCGCGACCGCCTCATGCTTGGACGGGTCAAACGACTTCCCCACCGAGTCGATTTTCCGCAGCCCGGCAGATTCCAGTGCCGAATACATGTTCTTCCGCACCATCTCGATCCCTTCCTGAAGCTCTGTCCTGCCGGCGTCGTCCTTCGCGTGCTTCACGGCGAGGTCCAGCTCGTCCAGCACACTGAGCAGCCTGACCACGAGGTCCTTCGATGAGTTCTCTTCGATTTCTCTCATCTCCTTCTCGGTCCTTTTCCTGTAGTTCTCGAAGTCAGCCTGCATGTACTTCAGGCGGTTCAGGAGTTCCATGTCGCTCCCCTTCTCCCCCGCTATCTGTGCCTTCAGGACGCCCTCTCTATCCTGGATGTCTTCCTTTCCAGAAAGATCATCGTCTACTTCCGACAAACCAACAACACCCTCCGATTCCCGAGCTGTTCCCGTATACGCCGTCTCCAATCTATAAGTTTTCACCAGAATGGGCGATTCTAGATTAGCGGGGTGGTGGGGCCGATTACCTCCCCCCGGTGTGACATGAGTGATCCCCGAACCCGACCCCATCTGGTCTTATAGATGCAAGAAGCACCTCCTGCCGTCATGGGGTCGAGATTGACCACAAGGAACGTCCGCGCGTATAATCACAACCCTGGGTGAAGCGCCCGGTTGAGCCACCCTCAGGATGGAGCAGAGTCGGATGAGCAAGATATGGCCCAAACGGATGAGCAAGATATGGCCCAAGAGGATGAGCCCAGGAAGACTACGGAGAGGCTCCAGAGGTTCGAGCGCGAAGGCAGGCACGTGAGGAAGGACGCTGATCAGCGCAAGGTGATGGAGGAGGTCTTTGACCGCGTGACTCTGCTGGCAGTTGAGGAGTTGATCTCGAGGAAGGACCTGGGCGACCTCAGAGGCGTCGTAAACTCGGGGAAGGAAGCGAGGGTCTACTGCGGGGTGGGGGTCGACGGCCGTCCCGTCGCCGTGAAGATCTACATGACCGCGACCTCTGAATTCAGAAAGCGTCTAGGCTACATCGCCGGGGACAGAAGGTTCGCCAACATACCTTCGAACTCCAGAGGGGTCATCTACCTCTGGACCCGCAAGGAGTTCAAGAACCTCCAGCTGGCCGAGACTGCAGGCATAAGAGTCCCAAAACCACTCGCCTTCTATCGGAACATCATCGTGATGGAGTACATCGGCACCCCGCCAGGACGCGCACCCACCTTCGCCGAATCAGACGTCGATGAACAGGACTACGACTGGACTTTCGAGACGATTGCCCGTCTGCGCCGGGGGGCCAAGCTCGTCCACGCAGACCTGTCCGAGTACAACATCTTCAAGTCAGGGTCTGAGAGGGTCCTCTTCGACATGGGGTCCGCAGTCCTTCTGTCTCACCCTCAGGCCGAGGAGTTTCTGAAGCGGGACGTCTCGAACATGGTGAGGTTCTTTAGGAAGCGAGGTATTTTCAAGAGAGACACGGATTCTTGGTTGGAGGACCTTAGATGAGCTTCGAACAGACGGTCAGGGTGCCCTTGGAGAGGATAGGCGCAGTCATTGGAAGGGAAGGGGCCACGAAGCGGTCGCTTGAGGCAGACCTCGGCGTCAAGCTCGGTGTGGACAGCAGAGAAGGGTTGGTCACCATCAAGTCGGAGTCTGTCGATCAAGGCGACCCGTTCATCGCCGTGAGGGTCATCGAAGCCATCGGGCGTGGATTCTCGCCTCAGCGTGCAAGACGCCTGCTTGAGGAGGGGGTTGCGTTCGAGGTGATTGACCTAAGGGACTTCGCGGGGCGGAGCGCGAACTCACTCGACAGGATTAGGGGGCGCGTCATCGGGCTGAAGGGTAAGTCCAGGCGTGTGATTGAGGAGCTGACCCAATGCCACCTCTCGGTCTACGGAAGGACGGTCGCGATTATAGGGGAAGCCTCGGAAGTCCAGCTTGCGTCAGAGGCCGTCAGGAAGTTGGCGTCGGGGAGCCAGCATAAGACTGTGTACAATGAGCTTCAGAAGGCGAGGACTAAGCACAAGATGGAGAGGATGATTCTCTGGGAGGGCTCGTCGCCGGAGGCGATTGCCGAGAAGCTCCGGAAAATGGAGGACTAGCATATATCCAATTCCCGCGATACCCATGATGCGGGAATTTCTGCTCGAAGATTGATGAATTGTCATTGTGGTCGGTAACCAGATGCGACATTGAAGAAACTGAAAACACTGGCTCGTTGATGCAAAGGGGGGTGGTAGTATCTGAGTAGCAAGGCTTCATTTGCCGAAATCTCGCCCTCAGAATTCTTCTATCGTAACCGCGACCTGGCTGGTTTCACCAATCCTGCGCGCGCCCTCTACATGGCCGTCCGCGAGCTCGTAGAGAACTCGATGGATGCGGCCGAGCTGGCGGGGACCCCCCCTGACGTGTACGTCAGAATCATTCCTGAGAGCACCAACCCAGAGCTCCCAGACCCGAAGTCCTACAGGCTGACTGTGGTTGACAATGGCCCAGGCGTGGCCCCCCAGCATGTTCCCAGCGCCTTCGGGAAAGTCTTCTACGGTTCCAAATACGTCCTGCGCCAGTCGCGAGGCATGTTCGGCCTCGGAGGAACTATGGCCATACTCTACGGCCAGATCACCACCAACAGACCTGTGACGGTGACCACCTCTCCAGACGGCCGTCGCAAGTACACATTCCAGATGATGATTGACATCGGCGAGAATAGGCCAATGGTCCTCAAGCGCTTCGCGAGCGACGCGAACGGGACGACTGGCACCAGGGTCGACATGACGCTCGAAGGGGACTACCTCCGTGCGTCTCAGAAGATCGCCGACTACTTCAAACAGACCGCACTCGTAGCCAGCTACGCCAACCTGACCTTCGTCGACCCAACCGGTCAGGTCACTTTCTACGAGCGCGCGACCACCTCCATGCCCCCGGCGCCGAAGGAGACGCTTCCTCATCCCTACGGTATCGATGTCGAGGCCTTCAAGCGAATCGTCAAGCTGTCTGAGGAGCACGACATGAAGTCCTTCATGGTTACACACTTTCACAGGGTCGGGGAGAAAATCGCGACGAAGTTTCTGGAGTTTGCAGGGGTCAGCGCCCGACTCCCTCCGAAGCGCCTGAGCAACGACCAGATAGTCTCGATCGTCGACGCGCTTCAGCGCTTTCCTGACTTCCTTCAGCCCGACGCGACAGTCCTATCCCCTGTCGGGGAGGAGATCCTTCTCGCCGGCGTCAACAAGGAGCTCCGACCCGAATTCTCGACCGTCGTCACGAGGCCCCCCTCGTCCTACTCCGGCTTCCCCTTCCTCGTGGAAGTCGCTGTCGCCTATGGCGGCAAGGTCCTCCAGCCCGGCATGAGGCTCTTCAGGTTCGCAAACCGGATCCCGCTGCTCTATGACGAAGGCAGCGATGTCAGCTTCGAGGTCTTGAACGAACAGGTGGACTGGAGGAGGTACCACGTCCCACAGGACGCACCGGTCGGGGTGATCACCCACATCTGTAGCACCAGAATCCCCTACAAGACCGTCGGCAAGGAGTACATCGCGGATAGACCCGAGATTGAGAGGGAGATCAAGAACGCTGCTAGGGAGGCGCTGCGGAGGCTCGGCATCTTCCTGTCGAGGAAGGGAGGCATGGAGGCGGTCCAGAGGAAGATGAACATCTACGGCAAGTACCTTCCACTAATCGCGAAGTTCTCGACGGAACTCGCAGGCGAGAAGAGGCTGCCGAGGTACCGCAAGCTCATCGGCGAAGGCGAGGGTACTTCGCCTAGTCAGGTCCATGATGGACGGCCCGAAGAAGAGGCGGGTGTCATACAGGAGCGAGTGGTCATAGGCCCCCCGAACCAGGCAGAGATGGAGATTGAGCAAAAGAAAATCGATGAATACGGTGGAAGCTAGGAAGAGTAGCGTCCAGGCGCTCCTGAAAGACCTGGGCGGAAGCGTCTACTCCGACCTAGACGAAGGGAGGTTTCCCAGTCTCACCTTTGCCAGCAGGTCCGTCCGCAACATCGTCTATGACAAGAAGCTGCAACAGTTCGTGCTGGGTCCTACGACCGTAAAGAGGTCTTCGGGTAACATCAAGCACATCAGACCGTTCACGCAGCTGCTCTGGCTCGCCTACTTCGCAAAGAAGCTAGTCGACGAGAAGCGGACGTCCACCCTCAGGGATGTCTTCTATTCAGCGCAGGCGTTCGACGTGGAGTTCGCCGATCAGGCCGAGTCGGACGAGCTGATCACGGACCTGGAGGTGGTGATGCAGACGGCAAGGGAGGGGATGAACATCTATCCTGAGGAGAGGAGCGCCATCTTCGGGAACCTCACGATTGAGTACACGGTCCCGGGCTACGAAGGGAAGAAGGCAGACATGTCGGCCAACCCTGACGGCGTCATGATAGGTCCCGCCCTCACCACCGCCGAGTTCGTTGACACGGACGCCGAGATGGTCCTCGCAATCGAGAAGGGCGGTCTCTTTACGAGGTTTGTCGAAGAGAGAGTTCACAAGAAGTACAAGGCGATCCTGATCAACACTGCAGGACAGCCTCCCCGTTCGACGCGTTTTCTTCTTAGGCGGCTGAATCAAGAACTGGGTCTGCCGGTGGGCATACTCTGCGACGCAGACCCTTGGGGAGCCCACATCGCGATGGTCTGCAAGAGCGGATCGGCCAATGCCGCCCATCTCAGGGAACTGACGACACCGGACGCTGTCTGGCTGGGAGTCTGGGCGTCTGACATCGTGAAGTACAAACTCCCATCTGACAAACTGACGGAGATCGATGTCAAGAGGATCTACGAGTTGAAGGCCGACCCGCGTTACACCGACAAGATGTGGCACAACGAGTTGGACACCTTCCTGAAGATCAAGAAGAAGAGCGAGCAGGAGGCTTTCGCGCGGTACGGACTGAGCTACATCGTTGACACCTACCTACCAGAGAAGCTCGAGCTGATGAAGAGCAGCTAGCTGGCTGCTTAGTGAGTGGCAATCTCGAGCCTCCTGACAATAGATCGAAGAGCCTGTGTAAGATGCTTATGGCAGCTTGCTCGCTGGGAACCCTCTCGGTCTCGGCGTTGACTCCTCGCAAGGTCAAGCGCATCTCGCCCGTCAAGACCAGGAATTCGTGCCGTCTTCCTTTCTCCTAATTGATTTCGAAGTACTTCAGGAGGACGAACCCGAGGCCCTTTGGGAGATCCCCAATCTCTTCCTCACCTGATCGCTGAGCAACTCCCGCTTGGCGTCGGCTGCGACCCACCTCGCGCTGCTCGACTCCAGCCTGGCGATTCGCCCTGCGAGCTTGACCGCTTCGCGGTTCAGTTTCCTATTCCGTTTGCCAATCTGACGCAGGGCCCAGTTGACTGCCTTCTTCACGAAATTCCGCCCGTCTGATGACCCTTTCAAGATGGCCGGGAAGAACCCCAGGAAGTCCGCGTCACTCGCCCACTTGTCATGGACGGCCAGCTCGGCCATCAGCACGTAGCCGGCCCTCTTCACGAACTCCTCCCCTCTCTCGGACCATTCGAGCGCCTTCGCATACGCGAAGGGCGTCTTGTCGAAGAGGGAACCACAGCAGCCGTCGCAGATATCCCAAGAATCGAAGTCCGCGACCCAGTTCTCCATCTGCCGCTCGGTCACTGCTGAAGGCTCGTCTACCATTGCGGCAAGGATTCTCGCTTCATGAATCCCTGACTTCCAGAGCTCCTCTGCGAGCAGGTGGTTTCTCCCCACATTCTTGGCCAGATTCCTAAGGACTGGCATGGAGACTCCTAGCGCCCTGCCTGTGACGATCCCGAAGCGGGACATCTCCTCTCTGGCAACAGGATTCCCCATCGAACGCAGCTCTGCAATGATCTCGCGGGCTTCCATGAGTAACTCTGAACCCGAGAACTTCTAAATACCCATCGGACTCTGCCCGGAACAGACGACATTGACCTTCACCGCTCAACAGTCGAGGGTCGACGCCCTCATCAGACTTGTAGGGTTGATCGTTATCATCTTCGGAGCAATGTGGCTCTATTTCACCTACTCTAGCGTCTCCGGCGTGGCTCCTGAGATAGTGACAATCAACTACGCTCTGGGGCTCCTCCTCCTGATGGTCGGGCTCTTCGCGGCTTTCGCGAAATTCAAGTGACCGGCATGGCCGCAAAGATAGCCCTGGCCGGTATGGGGAACTGCGCCGCCGTCTTCCTGCAGGGTCTAGCCTTCTACTCCGATCATAGTGCGAAAGGGCTTTGGCATCCAACTGTCGCAGGCCTGAAACCCAGGGACCTGTTGGTCGTCGCCGCCTTCGACATCGACCCACGAAAGGTAGGCCTGAGTCTCTCGAAGGCCGCCTTTGCTCTCCCCAACGTTGCAAAAAAGTACCAAAACCCGCTTCGGACTTCAGTAAAGGTCAGCCCTGGAATCAGCAAGGGCGACCTGGCTCCAAGTCTCAGAGGCACGAGGATTGAGAAGTCCAATCCGGACCAGGTTGCGAAGGTGCTCCGGGACTCCAGTGCTGATGTCTTAGTCAACCTGATTTCGTCGGGTTCGGATGCGTCGTCGGAGGAGTACGCAGGCGCCGCCCTCCACGCAGGTTGTGCATTCGTGAACTGCACTCCATCCCTGGTCACCAAGAACAACAGGCTGGCCGCAGGTTTCCTGAAGCGCAGGCTTCCCCTGATCGGCGACGACTTGATGAGCCAGTTCGGAGGCACCTTCTTCCACAAAGGGCTACTGGGCCTGATGGTCAGGCGGGGAATCAGGGTCTCCAAGAGCTACCAGCTCGACGTCGGAGGAGGGTCAGAGACTCTCAACACGATCGATGAAACGATTAGGATGGCAAAGCGTAATCTGAAGACCTCGTCAATCGCGAGCGAGGTCCCATACCCGTTCGAGACAATTGCCGGCACGACTGACTTCGTGGACTACATGGGCAACGACAGGACCAGCTACTTCTGGTTGGAAGGCAGTGGCTTCATGAACTCGGGCGTCTCGGTCGATGTGTACCTGCGCTCCTCAGACGGGGCCAACGCAGGGAACATCCTTCTCGATGTTCTCAGGGCGACGTACCGCGCGATGAAGACCGGGAAGCTGGGCACAGTAAACGAGATCTGTGCCTATGGCTTCAAGTCCCCTCCAAAGCCAATGCACTTCGACGAAGCCATCGCGAAGTTCTCTGCTCTTTACCTCAGGTGAGAACCCCTGACTCCTGGGGCTCGCCCACCTTCCATGCGCGGGCTCGGATGGGTTTCAGACTCCCCTGACAGCAGGGACCATGCCTACATCGCCTCTCGCGCGGTGCTCGAAAGGCTCCCGAAGCGAAAGGACCTGAGGAACGGGTGTCCTCCTGCGTACGACCAGAAGGGATTGAACAGTTGCTCAGCGAACGCTGTCGCGGCGGCGGTTGAATTCGACTTGATGAGGGAAGGGGGAGAGCGGGTCATATTCCCCTCCCGCCTTTTCCTCTACTACAACACCAGGCAGATTGAGGGGACCGTGAGGTCAAATGTTGGTGTCTCAATACGAGACGCCGTCAAGTCAGTAGCTCACCAGGGTGACTGCCCCGAGAGTCTTTGGCCCTACGTCGAGCACAAGTTTCGGATTAGGCCCCCGCAGAAGTGTTACAGTAAGGCTCTGAGGTACAGGGCCGTTGAGTACCAGAGGATCCACAGGAGTCTGGACGACTTCCGCTCATGTCTCGCCTCTGGGTCTCCCTTCGTCTTCGGATTCTTAGCCCACCGGAATTTCCACGACGTGGTAAGGAAGACCGGACGCCTAGAGGTGCCGTTGCCGGGCGAAAGACTCCTGGGTCAACACGCTGTAATGGCCGTGGGCTATGAAGACCCCGAGCGGAGATTCACAGTGAGGAACTCCTGGGGTCCGAGGTTCGGGAGGAAGGGTTACTTCACGATGCCCTATGATTACCTTCTGAAGGAAGACCTTTCAAACGACTTCTGGACGATAAAGGTCGTCATCTGATTCCGTAAGTGGGTTCTATCGTGATTCCGCCTGACCGTGGAATTCTTCACAGCGTTCTCATCCTATTCAATGCTCAGGTAGAGGAACACAGAATACGCGATTATCGTGAGGAGGTCAGTGTACGGGAAGAAGAGCGAACCGTAGAGTACGGGTTCGATTTCGTTCACCACTAGTGGGTACGATAGGAACGAATGGACTAACAAGGCACCGAGCACGATAATCAACCCGAGGGAGAAGTTCGCCCTCGTTTCTGCGTACACCTTGATGTAGACCGTGACGAGCGATACGAGCAACACAGTCTCGATGGTCGAGAGTATCACGTGCAACATGAGCGCCCCCCGGACGGATAGCAGGTAGAAATACCCAAAGGGACAGTAATAACCGGGGGGGCACACAGGCGATGGGATCGTCTCCGCCAGCACTAGTCCGAGCAGGACGGCAAGGACCAGAATGACCGGAACCCAAACCTTGCTGATTTGTGTCCCCTTCTCCGAAGGCTGTTCGGCTGCCTGACCTGGCTCCGCCGCGGCTCCACTCATCGGTCAATCCTCCTCTTCGAGAGGTTCGTCTTCTCTAGGATGGCCTCCAGATTGGCCCAATGCGACTCCATGATATCGGTGACGAAGTAAACCTTTCCGTACTTCTCGCCCTCCGTGATTAGTATACGATTCTTCTCGAGCACGGAAAGGTGATGCCTCACGGTAGTGTAGTCCAGCTTGAGCTGTTCAGCGAGTTGTTGAGCGTTCAATGGGTGCTCCTTCAGCGCGAAGAGTATGAGGGTCCTAGACCGAGCCCCGACACTCCCTGCGAAGAGCCACCACAGGAGGCGGTCGAAGGCGTCCATGCCGAGGGGTCTCTGAATCCCCTCCAATAATTGTATTGAACGCGACAGACCGAGTTCTCCCTTTGCGCTAAAACGTCCTGTCAGGCCTCCTGGCTTCAACGGACTGTGCCAGCCCTCCTAACCCTAGGGCCTTGCCCCGAGGGTCACGGTCACATTCATCATAACCCCACCCCTCACAATTCCAAGATTCACAGTCTGTCCAGCGACTGTGTTCTCTTCGAGGTAACTTGAGAGCGCGTTCATATTGACTAGCCTTATCCCGTTTGCCGAAGCGATGATGTCTCCTCCGATTAGATACTGAGTGCCGCTGATGACGACTTGCTTGGTTCCGCCCTTGATGTCGGCCTTTTCCGCCGGGCTTCCACTAGTGACCCGTTCGACGAGGACCCCGTACGTGACGCTTGTCTTCGATGCCTGTGCCAGCTGATAGTCCATGTCTATTCCATTGATTCCCAGATACGAATGGTCCGTGTAGCTTCCTGCGGTTATGAGGGACGGCAGTTCGCGGATTATCGTTTGGGAGGGAATCGCGAACCCCAGGCCCACCGAGCCGGTTATGGTCGCCGTTGTGATGCCGATGACCCCGCCGTTCGAGTCGAGGAGCGGCCCTCCAGAGTTCCCCGGGTTGATCGGGGCAGTGAACTGGATTATGCCGGAAATGGAGTAGTTACCTGTCGTCGCTTCCTGGATCGTCCTTCCAAGCTGGCTGATCAGACCCGATGTGAAGGTGCCCGAAAGTCCGAAAGGCGCCCCTATGGCGTAGACCGACTGCCCCACTTGCAGGCCCGACGATTCGACGATTGCCAGGGGAAAGAACTCAGAGGAAGGGGCACTGACGGAAACGACAGCCAGGTCTGCGTAGACATCACTGCCGGCGACCCTCCCAAGATAAGCGTCTCCATTGGAGAATGTGACCGTCATGTTGGAGGTTCCGTCGACGACGTGGAAGTTGGTGATAATGTAGGGGGTGCTATTATAGTCGGTGACAAAGCCGGAACCTTCGACCTTAGAGTAGCTTAGGTAAGGTTGTCCATACCAAGTGTAGAGAGTCGTCGCGACAACCCCCACTATCGTGACGACGCTCTTCGAGGTGTTGCTGTATATGGCTAGGGCAGTACCGTCGATTGGTGTTGTTAATGCTGCGGTTGTAATTGCTGTTGATGTTGTAATTGCTGTTGATGTTGTGATTACAGTCGATGTTGTCGTTGATGTTGCAGAGTTCGAATCCGCGGCGTGCTGGTTGAGGACGGAATTGTAGTAGACCACTGTCGCGCCCAAAGCGAGGCACATGACTGCGAGGACTGCGAAGACTGTGGCGGTCCTGCCCACCCGCGATTGTCCTTGGGTTTCCATCTTCGTTGGATACGATTTCGCCGGAGGTATTTACTTGATTTCCCAAAACCTTCCCAGATTGATAGCAAATCGATGCGGAATCATCACCGTGGGACTCCACAGAGGGAGTGGAAGATAGTGCCTGTGCGAGCCCTGAAGCCGAACCTAGCTCTTTTAACGGGAGGGTTTCAGGAGCAGTCGCATGGCCTCAATCAGAGTAAAGGATGACGGTTCGACACCAATCGTGGGGAAGGGTCGCGAATCGCCGTTCAAGCAGGGCGAGTACTACGTGTTCGAGGTCGCAGACGAAGTGGCGAGGTACTGGAACAAGATGGCCCCCGGGAGAAGAGAGGAACTCTGGAAGCAATCAAGAAAGGAAGGCAAAGACGTCCGACAGCTCGTAGAAGCATTCGTCTACAAGCCGGCCCGTGTGAAGTGATTGCAAGGTCGATAGTATTGCAAGCTATCTGGGAGGCGTCGAAGACAGTGAAAGTGGATCATCCATCCAGCATCAAACGCTTCCACCCACAGACAGGGGAAGAATCCTTTCGATTCTCAGTCTGCTTCCTGCGCTAGTTTCCCTACTGTCTCAGTTAGCAGCGGGCTGCCTGTATTCAGAGCTCTCGCCCGCTGCTCCGTTCTCGGTTTCAGTAGTCCCATTCGCCGTGGCTGCAATGATTCTCTATTCGGCGCGCAGTCAGGGCTGAGTCGGGGAACGAAGTGTCAGCTGAGGCAGGAAGCCTCACGCGGTAGCGTACGAGCCAATTACATAGCGGAACCAACGATAATCGGCGAGGTTGAGTTTCCAAAAAGACAACCACGATCACGCCAAGGGCCGAGATTCGTTTCGAACTGCTTGACGAAGGCTGGTCCTTTGTCGAGTGGGCTAGGCAGCAACCCCAAGGTTTTTTGAGGGACCCTCTTTTTCGACAGGAAAATGTCGCAAATCGAGATACTTGGTTTAGTTGCAGGAATGTTCGTGGCGTTCGGACTGGTACCCCAGATTCTGCGTGTCTGGAAACTCAAGAGTGCCCAAGAAATAAGCCTATCATTCAACCTATTGTTTCTAATCGGAACGACACTTTGGCTAGCCTACGGCCTATTCCTAGGATTGACATCCGTAATCCTTTGGAACAGCGCAAATGACGTCCTTCTGATTCTGCTGTTGACCATGAAACTGAGGTATGGAATGGAACATAGCACTCCCTAGAGCGCGTAGCTCTGCTCAGGAAGCCAGTTCGGAAAGGAAGTTGAAGGCCTGTTTCTCGTTCAGCCTTGAGAGCCGCAGAGGAATCGCCTTGAGGTCGAAGCGGCGCTGGTCGGACCTGAATGGTTTATCGTGCTAGATCCAGACCCAATCAGTACAGCAAGGGTCCAGTCCCGGCCGGAGTCATTCAAAGTCTTCTGGCAAAGACTTAGATAAGGAGGGGGGACACTCTACACATGTCTATTCGGGGACTAGCATGGTAATCCCAATCTGGTTTCTCGTTGAGATAATTACCCTGGCCATCACCGTCCCGGTGTTGGGGCTCGAGTACTACTGGTTGGTCCTACTCGGGACCTCAACAAAGTACCCCAGGGACCTTGAGCGCCGCGATGTCCGACTGACGAGCCATCCGACGGTCTCGATACTCATCGCCTCATTCAACGAGAAGTATGTAATCGAGAGGTCGCTGGAGGCCATGAAGAACCTCGAGTATCCGAAGGACAAGCTCCAGGTGGTAATCGCAGACGACTCCAACGACCAGACTGTAGATATAGTTGACGAGAAGGTTCGAGAACTCAACGAGTCAGGCATAACGACCATCGTCTCCAGGCGTCCAAGCCGGGAGCACTTCAAGTGCGGCGCCCTGAACAAAGCGATGAAACAGGTCGTGGGAGATTTCGTGCTCTTGCTCGACGCTGACTCCGTAGTGCCTCCGGATGTTCTGAGTAAGGGGATAGACGCCATGGAGAGCCATCCGCGTGCGTCCTTCGTCTCTTTCCGGTATGGGCACTATAACAGGAACTACAATTTGACAACCAGGTTGTTCGCTCTCTATCAGGACATCGGGGACACCCTGTCGAAGATGGGAGCTTACCGCATCGATGCTCCGTTCTCTTTCCAAGGCGGGTTCGCTCTGGTGAGGACGAAGGACCTGAGGGGCGTGGGACAGTGGTCCAACGAGCGGATAGCCGACGACGGCGATGTCTCGATAAAGATGTACCTCGCGGGAAAGCGTGGCATATATCTCAGCAATGTCAAGATAATGAGCGAGGACCCCTCCACCTTGGAGGCTTGGAAGAAGCAGGTGGCGAGGACTTCGCAAGGATGGTGGAGATGCATCGCAAAGTACTGGAGGAGCATCATCCGCGCGCCAGATATCAGTATGAAAACGAAGGCAGGGCTCCTGTTGATGCTCCTCGGTCCCTTCTCTGGGTTCAGTTGGATCATGGTCACCTTCCTATCCGCTTTCGCGGTGATATCGGGCGTCGTTCAGCCTGCAAATTCGATATTCAACAACCCATTCTACATAGGCATGGTCGCGGTTCCCTTCGCAATCTCGCTAGCGTCTGGAGTCTGGGCCCTGTGGGTGCAGGGCCTGATGACAGCTCGCAACGTCATATTGATCCCGTTTCTTGGCTATGCCACGGGCGCCATGCTCAGTTTGGGGTCGGTAGCCTTCTTCTACGGGGTCTTCGACAGGACGGGGTTCTTCTCCTATAGGACGCCCCACAGCGGTTCTGGCGAGGCGACGAAGAAGTCCTACTTCGGGCACCTGACGAACGACAGGAATGCCATTGTCGAAGGAGTCCTAGCCTTGGCGGCGATAGCTCTCGCGGCGATGGTGCTATTGGACGGCGTGTGGTTCCTGTCCCTCTCGTTGGTGGGCTTCGGTATCTTCACGCTAAAGTCAATGAACCTTAGCAGGCACCTGCAGACTCCGACCCGGGACAGTCCTAGCCAACAGCACTAGTCTAGCTAATCTGGACAAACAAAGCCTATTCTGAGTTTGTTTTCGACGGCGCTGGTCGGACTCGTATCAAATCCGCATTCGAATGAGGACTCGAATAGCCCGGCCTGGGGCTGCACCCATATGGGTTCGAATCCACTCCCCCGCGCAAGATGGTTTCACCGCGCGGGACTGCAAGATCAAACGTTCATCATGACTATGAAGGTCGGGGTTTCCTACCGCCTAGGACATTCTGCCTGATTGCTGCCCGAATGAGATCCTTCAGGGCGGATTCGTCAAGTTTGTCACCCTCGTGAGTATCGATGGCTCGTCTAGCGTTGCCTTCAAGACTCGCATTGAAGAGCCCTGCGGGATCCTTCAGTGCAGCGCCTTTGAAGAAAGTCATCTTCACGTACTCCTTGTACACCTCGCCCGTGCACACAGGCCCACTGTGGTACCACACAGGTGTCCCCATCCACTTCCACTCCTCGACGATGTCAGGGTCAGCCTCCCTGATGAGTTTGCGCAGTCGGGCGAGAAGCTTGCCTCTCCAGTCTCCGAGCTCGGCGATTCGCCTGCTTATCTTTTGAGATGCGGACATCCCAGTTTCGGGGTCTGTTCTTTTCATCATCTCACCTTGGGATCGTTGGCGGTCAGGCATTCGCCGCTATTTTAATCAGCGAGACTTCATCCCAATGGCATTCAAGAGCGCGCGATTAGGCGCCGCGCACGCTACTGTGTCATGTTCTTCCTCAATTCTTGAGAAATGGTACCCGCCTGGATTCGAAGCAATGAGGTGCCTCTGGAATACCTTGGTTCTCGCCCAGATAACCTAACGAGGCTCCATTCCAACTTATTTCGATAGCCCGGCTACAGGGTGAACCCATATGGGTTCGAATCTCTTCACGGTGTTGAGTGGTGCCCTGGCCGGGAATGGTCATTCTATGCAAGGCCCCGAACAAGCCAGAACTTGGGTAGGAATCCCGCCGACCGTTCATTCGTTTCAACGTAAGGGAACGGAGTGTGTTCTGGTCAGTAGGCTTATGGCTAACGAACCAAGAGAGACGGCGAGATGAAGAAGGAGGTACTCGCACTGACTGTAATCGGCTTGGTCATCGTCAGCGCCGCCGCGGGGTACCTAGCAGCAACATTCACGAGTCGAAGTGCAACCACAACTGCCAAGCCAATTACACTCCCGAGCAGCGTTTGCACCACTCCGGTTGCTCGCATCAATGCGACCGGAACTACTGAGGTCTACCAGATCGCACCCGAATCGATTGGCGTCATCTGCGTCAGGTACGAATTCCAGGGTAACGGTTCTTACTCGTTCAGCCCGACGGATTATGGCCCCCAAGTCGGTTCAAGTGGCTCTTCTTGGACTGCCTGCGGAGTTAAGGACGGAACCACTGTTGTTGCCGACTGCTCCGGCCTAAGCATCACGCCTTCCCAGCCTTCAATCAACCACCTTACGAGTCAGAACATAACTGTCGCGTACACAGTCAGGACGGAAACCAACGTACCCGGGCTATTCTGGTTCTTCATAGGAAGTTGCGACGCGATTCCTCTAGCAATCGGGTTTAACCCAACTTTCGCTAGTCCTCCCGGATTCGGATGCTTCACAACGCTTGGCGCACCAACGAGTGTCACTGCCACCGGAACCTGGAACATCAACGTCACTGAGGTGCTTGCATCTCGTCCTTTGCCCTGACGAGCCTGCGAGACGGCCAAACACGCTCGGTGTAACGATCCACGGCTAGTGCGAAAAGGGGACCCAAGCGAACTGAACTGACTGAAAGGAGCTCACTCTGAGCTTATTCTTGAACGGGCCCGGTGGGACTCGAACCCGCTAGACATTCATTCGGCGAAAAACCCCGAATCGGGTTAATCTCGCCAAACGGAGCTTATTCTAAGGTTATTTTTCGACGGCGCTGGTCGGACTCGAACCGACGACCATTCCCCGGTAGTTTTCCACCTACAGGTGTCTGCCAGCGGGCTAACAGCCTGCTGCTCTACCACGCTGAGCTACAGCGCCGCACGCGGTCGGTTCCGGGATAGGCTCAAAAACGTTGTTAGTGAGTTTAAATCTCAAAGTCGGCCCGCGAAGATCATTGGCGCAGTGGCAGTCGGACTAGGAGAAGAAATAGGTCGCATCGGTAATCCTCGGGTTCTCTGAAGCCGGGAAGAACAAGGATCTGTCGGCAATGGGTGGCTTCCATTCGCCCGCGCAGTCGTTCACCAGGTTCGGCGAGAATCCTCCCTATACCAGGCAGAGCTCGGAGGAGGCATTCGTCTACGAGCAGGCGGCCTTCGCGAACACATCAGACCACACCCACGAGATTGACGAACTCCGCATCGACCTCATCGGCGAGGCTGCGGTGTGTACCTTCTATCCCGCCTACAATGGGGTGTTCGTCAACGACTACTCCTTCGAAGGGTCCCCTGTCGGCTCGAGGGCACGCGTCACGGTGGTCCTTACAAAGACCAAGGACGGCTGGAAAATCGCTCACGAACACCTGAGCCACTTTCCAGAGTGGAAGGCGTCTCAGCCCAGCAGGTAGAGTCACCTTGGATGTGGGCCCGGAGCGATTTGAACGCTCGACCGACCGGTGTCTTCGGGTTCCCGTATGAGCCGGTCGCTCTGACCGAACTGAGCTACGGGCCCACCTTTCATTGGTTCGAAACCCGCTGGCTTTAAGCAGTAGCGACCAAAGCCTAATTAGACCCCAAAACCAATGCCGCTCGTAAGCAGTGAGCAAGGACCTAGACGAAGGATTCCAGGATATTCTCGCCGAACTAGATCGTGAAGAGGCCCGCGTCAAGATACGGATGGAAATGCGCCGTTTCGGGAAACCCACGACCGTCATTGAGGGCCTAAAGATGAGCGACAAGGACATGCGCGAGCTCAGCTCGAAGATGAAGCGCTCCCTAGCCACGGGCGGGACCGTCAAGGACGGAATCATGATACTCCAGGGCGACCACAGGGAGTCAGCGGCCAAGATGCTCGTGCTGCACGGGTTCTCCGAGAGTTCGATAGAAGTCTTGTAAGAGGGCCTTCCGGCCCTTCTCAACTCCGTTTGCCGCTCACGTTTATAACCGGTATCAGGAGGCGCTCGCTGGAAGGCCTGAAGAGTCGCAATGTCGAAGCCCATCGTCACCTTCGAGGACTTCATCAAGAGAATCCTGAAGGTCGTCTTCTGGGTCGTCCTGCTGGCCCTTCTGATAGGTGTCCCGATATACTACCTGCTAGATGTGGTCTTCCACCTCCCGATTGACCTGTTCGCCCTGGCGACGGCGAAGCCCCTCGACTTCTCGGCGTCCCTGCAAAGACTCCTCTCTACCGAGCCCTACAAGACGCTCTTCGCCCTGACCGTTTTCCCTGGATTCAGCTTTGTAGCCGTCTATGGCACGATTTTTATGGGCTGGGTCGAAAGGAAGTTCACTGCGAAAATCCAGCTCAGGACGGGCCCCATGTACGCGGGCAAGGTTGAGGGTATACTCCAGAACATCGCAGACTTCTTCAAGCTCTTCTTCAAGGAGATGATAATCCCCAACGGCGTCGACAAGGCGACCTTTGTGGCGATTCCCTTCGCCCTGATGGCCATCGCCGGGGCTCTTGTCGCCCTCCTTCCTCTTTCACCCACAACCTACATCGCCAACCCATCTGTCGGGGCGATACTCGCATTCGCGATACTCGGTTTCTCGCCTCTCATAGTCCTCCTTGCAGGATGGGCGAGCAACAGCAAGTACTCCTTCCTGGGAGGCTTGAGAGCGCTTCACCAGATGGTGGCATACGAAATCCCCCTGGTTCTCTCGCTGGTCGGGACGGTACTCCTCGCCGGTGCCCTGAATCTTGCGCCGCTGAGCCCCGGAGGCCCCAGCATCGTGACCGCCCAGAGCAAGGTCTGGTTCATAGTCCTGCAGCCCCTTGGCGCCATCGTCTTCTACATAGGCGCCCTCGCTGAGCTCGAGAGGATTCCATTCGACCTCCCCGAGGCTGACAGCGAAATCGTGGCTGGCTGGCAGACCGAGTATACCAGTATGTTCTTTGGCACCTTCCAGCTGGCCAACTTCACCAGGATGTACGTTCTCGCGGGCCTGTTCACGACCTTCTTCCTGGGCGGCTGGCTCGGTCCCGCCCCTGTCCCGCCCGAAGTCTGGTTCATACTCAAGACCACTGCAATGATGCTCGCTATGATGCTGCCTCGCAGCATACTACCCAGAATCAGGATCGACCTTCTTCTGAGGGCGGGATGGGTCCGGCTCCTGGCTCTCTCCTTCCTGAACATCTTTCTCGCCATGATCATAGTCTACCTTGGGGTGGTCTAGTTGAGCACGCTCTCCTACATCAAAGGCGTCTTCATAGCTACCTGGAGTGGTATCCGACATCTCTCCCACCCAAGGATGACCCTGCGGTATCCCGAGCAAAAGCTCTACCTTGAGGGGACTGGTTACAAATACGACGCACGGCAGGGCGTGGGCCTTCCCGGATTCAAGGGGCGCCACATCCTGTTTCTCGACAAGTGCACAGGATGCCAGCTTTGCGCGATAGCGTGCGACGGGGTGGCGATCGCGATTGACATGCAAAAGGTCCAGAAAGGTAAGCCGCAGAACAAGAAGGACATCTGGCCGGCAGTAGACTACGGCAGGTGCGTCTTTTGCGGCCTCTGCGTTGACGCCTGCCCGTTCGACGCCCTCCGCATGACCAACGACTACGAGCTCTCTGCCTACGACAAGATGAGCCTCAAGTACACCCCCGACATGCTCGCCGTTCCTCCCAAGCTTGAAGGCATGACCTATAAGGTCAAAATCGACACGGAGAAGGGGACGACCGCCCATGGCTGACCTTACGTTCGTCGCGATGACGGTCGTGACGGTAGGGGGCGCGATCGTGGCCCTCGAAGCAGACGAGATAATCTACGGTGCCGTCGCGCTCGCAGGCAGCTTCTTTGGGGTCGCCGCGCTCTTCTTCCTGCTCAACGCGCCCTACGTCGCCGTCTTCCAGATCACTGTCTACATCGGAGCCGTAGCCGTCCTGATCCTCTTCACGGTTATGCTCGTCAGGCAAGAGAGTTGGGCGAAGGAGGCATCGCCCAGGTCGCTGACCAGGCTCGGGGGAATCCTCACCGGACTAGTGATGGCGTTGGCGCTCGGGCTCGCCGTGGTCGGTTCAGAACTCTCCCAGTCCAATTCACTGCTGAACGCGACGGGCTTCCTCCAAATAGGGCAACTAATCTCCACGAACTTCTCCATTGTGCTCGAGGTTCTGGCCTTGGTACTTGCCGCCTCCATCGTCAGCGCCCTCTTTCTGGCCAAGGTCGAGAAGGAGGAAAAGAAACAGTGAACACGCTCGCGGACTTCGTCCTCGTGTCCACGATGCTGTTTGCTATCGGTGTCTACGGCTTGATAGTAAAGAGAAGTGCACTCAGGATGGTCTTCGCCGTCGAGATAATGATTAACGCGGCCAACCTGAATTTCGTAGCTTTCAACCAATTCCTCTGGAATAACGCGGTCGGGCAGACCTTCGTACTCTTCTCCATAGCGCTCGCGGCCGGAGAGGCGGCAGTAATACTCGCAATAGTCGTAGTAGCTTACAGATTACACAAAGACACCGACGTGAGCGAACTCAAGACATTGAAGGGTTAGCAAAATGCGGCGAAAACCTTCCGTGGGTGCCGTTAGGTAGAACGGTGATTAGATGGGTATACCCTACACTCTCTTACAAACTATTATCCTTCCTCTCGTAGCGGCTGGTGCTGTCTATCCTCTCAGCCGAAGGTTGGGGAAGAATGTCGGTTGGGTGGCCTTCGCCGTGCTCCTCTACACCACGTTCCTCTTGTTATTGGTAGGTCTGGGCATCTACAACGGGGGTGCCATCAGGGAGCTCTACCCGTGGGCACCGTCCATCGGGTTGACGTTCGGATTCCTCGCTGACGGCCTTAGCCTCCCGGTGGCCTTGATCATGAGCATTGTCTGCACGGCCACCTCTGTCTACTCGATGCCGTACATGAAGCATCGGCTTGAGGATATGTATGGTGAGGAGAGAAAGTCGCAGTATGGCCTCTATTACGTCAATTTCCTGCTCCTTGCGGTAGGCCTGGTCGGTCTCTCGCTCTCGACGAACCTGATCGAGCTCTACATGTTCCTCGAGTTGCTGCTCATACCTTCATTCTTCCTCATGAGTCTCTTCGGTTACGTCGACAGAGAGAGAATCGCGGTGATGTATTTCATCTGGAACCATCTCGGGGCATTCCTCTTCCTCGCCGGGATCGTCCTCGCCTACATCGTGACGGGGAGCTTTGAAGTGACGGCACTCGCATCGCTCCAACCAAACACGGTTGGATACTGGATTGTCGGTCTGATTCTCGTCGGCTGGCTCGTCAAGATGGCGATCTTCGGTCTGCACACGTGGCTCCCATATGCTCACGCGGAACATCCGACCTCTTTCGCTCCGATAATGGCAACGATAGTCGGTGTCGGAAACTACGTATTGGCCAGGCTGCTCGTCGAGGAGATGCCGACCGTCTTCAAGCCGTTCGGTTTTCCTCTGATGGTCTGGGCGCTCATAACTATGGTCTATGCAGGCGCCGTTACCCTCGTTCAGACCGACACCAAGTACCTCTACTCGTGGTCTACGATAAGCCAGAACGCCTACTCGCTCCTCGGTATTGGTAGTCTCACTGCTCTTGGTGTCTCTGGAGGGGTCTTCTACTTCCTGAGCCATATCGTCGGGAAGTGCATCCTATTCTCGGTCGCCGGGATCCTCCTCGCGCAGACAGGAACCAGAGACATAAGGAAGATGGGCGGGCTCGCCACGATGATGCCGCTGACGGCGACTCTCTGCGTTCTCGGCACACTGATTCTCTCCGCCGTCCCACCCATGAGCGGCTTCCAGGCGGAGTGGATTCTGTTTGTCGGGATCTTCACCCAGGGAACATTGGGGACCGCCGCCAACATGGTCGTGGCGTTCGCCGCAATCATAGGGACAATCCTGACGGTCGCTTACACTTTCTGGCCCCTCCGTAAGATCTTCTTCGGACCGCTCCCCACAGAGCTCCAAGAAGTGAAGGAGGCGCCACTTACAATGCTGGTCCCACTCTTCGTGCTGGCCGCGATCATGCTTCTGGTCGGCATCTACCCAGAACTGATCATGAAGTTCCTTTCATCATTCACATCCGGACTTCCGATTAAAGGAGGAATCGGGTAGATGAGTGCAACAGTCTCAGCCTATTACATCTGGATGATCTTCGTGGTCCCATTCATTGGCGCCTTGGCCATCGCGCTGTACCACAAGGCGTCGAGGGTCAGGGACTACGTCGCCGTCCTCTTCTCCCTAGTTTCCGCGCTCTTCGCTCTCCAGCTTCTTATTCCGACGCTGCAGGGGAAGACGGTCACCCCCTCCGGCCCAACCAGCATTACATGGATCTCGACACTTAACGTCAACATCGGCGTCCTTTACGACCCATTCACCATAATCATCTCGAATCTCGTCGCGTGGGTGAGTCTGCTGATCATGGTATACAGTCTCGAGTACATGAAAGGGGATAGCGGATTGACCCGGTACTGGTTCCTCATGAATTTCTTCATCGGGAGCATGCAACTAATCGTCCTCTCGGACAACTTCCTCTCCATGTTCGTCGGATGGGAAGGCGTCGGACTTTGCAGTTTCGCCCTGATTGGATTCTGGTTCACCGATGAGAAGGACAAGTGGGTCGGGACAATCGGTCAGACGGCTCTCGGAGAAGCGCAGGCCTACCCACCATCGCACGCAGGAATGAAGGCTTTCGTGATGACAAGGATAGGCGACATTGCCTTCCTGGCCGGAATCATGCTCGTCTTCATCTATTCGGTCCCTCACACCTTCAGCTTCACTCAGCTCGGTCAGAACACAGGATGGGCGACGGGACTGGCCCAGTCGGGGCTGCTCATCCCTGCCGCTCTACTGATCTTTGGAGGTGCGGTCGGGAAATCTGCACAGTTCCCGCTCCACGAATGGCTCCCGGACGCGATGGCCGGTCCGGCCCCAGTCTCCGCGCTCATACACGCGGCGACGATGGTCAACGCGGGTGTCGTGCTCGTTGCTAGGGCCGGTCCGATCTTCTACTTCGCGCTGGTTTCCAACCCCTCATTGATTCAACCGTTCTTCCTAACAGTGGCCTGGATTGGCGCGTTCACAGCCTTCCTGGCTGGCACCCAGGCACTCGTTGGGTTTGAGTTGAAGAAGATACTCGCCTATTCGACGATTTCCCAGATTGGGTACATGATGATGGCGCTCGGGCTGACTGCCTTCTCAAGCGACTTCGCCCAGGGGCTCTCCGCGGGGCTCTACCAGCTGATGAGTCACGCGATCTTCAAGGCGTGCCTCTTCATGGCAGCAGGAGCGCTCATCCACGTCTCCGGATCGAAGTACATCAACGAAATGGGCGGGTTGAGGAAGAAGATGAAGATGACGTTCATCGCTTTCCTCATAGCCGCAGCTTCGCTCGCGGGCATTCCACCATTCAGCGGCTTCTGGAGCAAGGATGCCGTCCTGGCGACGGCATGGGATTCGGGGCAGACATGGCTGTTCCTAGTGGGTGCAGTGACCGCAGGTTTGACAGCGTTCTACTCCTTCAGGATGCTCGGAATCGTCTTCTTCGGGAAAGAAAGCACGAACTTGGAGGAGCGGGGGGATGGAGAGCACCCCGTTCGGGAGGTCAGTCCACTGCTGTGGGCTCCTTACATGGTCCTCGCAATCGGCACGCTCTTCATTGGGCTCGTCTCAGCTCCGCTTGGCGTGGAGAACTTCCTCGAGTGGGCGTCCAACGCCTACTTGGTCACGCTCTCCCCACACTTCACCGCACCAGTGGTCGCTTCTGTCGGGTTCAACGTGGAGTCCGCCCTGATAGCATTCGCCTTCGTGGTCGTCGGGTTCGGGGTTGCCGCTTTGCTTTATCTCGCAAGAAGGTATCCCCCGACCAAGTTCGTCGGAGATACTGGCTTCATGCACGCCGTCTACACCTTCCTTGAGAAGAGGTGGTACATCAACGCAATCTACTACAGGGTCTTCGTCGACCCGCCGCTCAGAGCCTCGAAGTGGTTGCTCGCAAATATCGAGATCAACGGGCTGGACAGGATGAACAACGCCGGCGCCTACATCGGTCTCAGCTTCTCGGCCGCCGGTAACTGGATAGATTCCAAGGTGATCGACGGCGTCGCGAACGGCATCTCGACCCTAGGCCAGGATTTGTCAAGGGCGGCCAGAAGGATACAGACAGGAATAACCGAGCAGTACATCTTCGTCTTCGCCCTTGGCTTATCACTCCTAATCGTGGCTCTGGTTTTTGCATTGGGGATTAGGCCATGAGTTATCTCCTCTCTCTGCTTATCTTCATACCACTGGTCGGGACACCATTCGTCTACCTCACAGGCAGGCGGAACAAGCACGCCGGAATATATCTCGCGTTGGGTCTGTCGGCAATCACATTTCTGCTAGCCCTCTACTCCTACTGGCTGGTCTACGTTCACCCTCCCGCTCCAGGCCAGTACGCGCTCATGGAGAAGTACACATGGTTCAACTTTCGGTTCATCGGTCTGGACTACCTGCTCGGGCTCGACGGTCTCAGCGCACCGCTCGTGACCCTCTCGAGCCTCCTCTCAATATTCGTGATCATTGGCTCGCGGAGGCTGATCGATCATCACGAGGCCGAGTACTACTCCCTCCTCCTCCTCTTCGAAGGGTCGATAATGGGGGTCTTCACCTCGCTCAACCTGATCATTTTCTACATTTTCTGGGAACTCGTCCTCATCCCCATGTTCTTCTTCATCGGAGTCTGGGGCGGGCCGAGACGGAAGTATGCGGCGTTGAAGTTCATTCTCTTTACGTTCACCGGCAGCACGATAATGCTCCTGGGCTTCCTTGCGGTTTACCTCGGGATGCCCACCCCAACCTTCGACATCCCCGACCTCGTCGGGAAGGTGCCGGTGGCACTTCAGTACCTGCCTTTGCTCGCGTCGTTTGTCGGGTTCGGTGTCAAGCTCCCTGTCGTTCCTTTCCACACGTGGCTGCCCGACGCTCACGTCGAGGCTCCCGCCCCGATAAGCGTCCTCCTCGCAGGTGTCCTGTTAAAGATGGGCGGGTATGGCTTTCTCAGAATCAGCATCGGTCTCTTCCCACAGGCCTCGCACCAATATGCATGGGTCTTCCTCGTTGTAGGGGCAGTGACGATGTTCTATGGCGCAATCGTCGCTCTCTTGGCTACAGACCTCAAGAGGATGATAGCGCTGACGAGCATAAACCACATGGGCTTCGTCCTCCTAGGGGCATACGCCACCGTAGTCTCTGGCAGCCCACTCGGCGTCGAAGGCGCAATCTTCCAAATGTTCACTCACGGCTTGGCGATTGGCGCACTCTTCATGCTCTCAGGATACGTTCATGAGCAGGCCGGGACGAGAGAGATACCACTACTGAAGGGATTGAAGGTCACTATGCCCAGGACAGCCGTGCTTCTGGTCCTGGGGAGTGGCGCGGCGATGGGGCTGCCCCCATTCGCGAACTTCCTTGCCGAGTTCATGGTAATTGCCGCGGGCATCTCCGCCTACTCTGTCCTAGGGGTGACGATACTAGTTCCGGTGATCACGAGCGGATACTTCCTCTGGATGATCAAGAGGTCAATTCTCTCGTCTCCTGAGGGAAGCGCGACGCAGCGGGATATTCCTAAGCCCGACGCGCTTGCCATCGCGTCTTACTTTGTACCTCTCGTCATACTCCTGATCTTCTCGTATCTGATAATCGCGCCCAGTGCACCCGTCGCGCAGTTTCTGGCCAACCTGGCTAGGTTGAGGAGTGGTTGAGATGAATCTGCTCTCTGTCACGATTGTCATATTGGCCGCCTCGTCGCTCGGCATCCCATTCCTTCAGCTCCTCGACGACAAGAAGTCGAGGATTTCCGCCTACATCCTGATTGCTGTCCTCACGGTATCCCTCCTTCTAATCGGGGCCGACAGTGTCTGGCCCACGACAGACTCCTCCTTTGGCGGTCTGCTCGGCTCTGACTCGCTTGGCGGCTTCTTCGCCCTCGTCATGATCGGGATGACGCTAATGGTCGTGGTTGCCTCAAGTAGCTACATACGCAATGCCAATTCACCGATCTACTATGGCCTCCTCTCCTATACTGCGCTTGGAATGCTCCTTCTTTCGTACGCCCAGGACCTGCTGATGCTCTTCGTCTCGTGGGAGCTCATGAGCCTGCCGACCTATGCCCTTGCCGGCTACGACAAGAAGCGAGTTCAGTCGAACGAGGCGTCGGTGAAGTACGCCATAATCGGTGCGATGTCCTCGGCAGTAATACTCTACGCGATCAGTCTGACCTACGGGTTGACGGGTACGACCCAGATCATCCCTGCGGTCAAGGCCCTTATCTCGCAGCCCTTCAACCCACTGGCGGGCGTAGCATTCGTCCTGTTCGTTGCAGGCTTCGGTTTCAAGATGTCTATCGTCCCATTCCATATGTGGATTCCAGACGTCTACGAGGGTGCGCCGACCACCGTCAGCACTCTCCTCGCAGCCGCGACAAAGAGTGCTGGTTTCATTGCGGCAATCAGGGTCATCCTTGCATTCGCTACACTCTACGTCTTGACTCAGAACCCACTGTTCACGCCGGCCAACATCATAGCAGTTCTGGCACTCCTGACGATGACGCTCGGGAACGTCGCTGCACTCACCCAGAAGAGCATGATGAGGCTACTTGCCTACTCCAGCATCGCACAAGCTGGGTACATCCTCGTGGGTTTCGTTGCGTATGCATACAGCCGACAGACGAACTCGCTCTCCGCAGAGGCCACAATCGGGATGACAGGCTCGCTCTTCCACATTCTGAACAACGCGATCATGAAGGGTGTCGCTTTCCTCGCCGCCGCAGTTGTTCTGCTCGAACTCAAGAGAGGCGACCTGCAAGCCTACAACGGGCTGGGGAAGAGGATGCCCATCACTGCTTTCACCATGACCATCGCTTTCCTCGCTCTCGCGGGCGTGCCTCCACTCAGCGGGTTCTGGAGCAAGCTCCTGCTCTTCCTCTCAGTGATAAACGGCCCATTTGCGTGGCTCGCCGTCGCCGGCATCCTAAACAGCGCCTTCAGCCTCGGCTACTACGCGTGGATAATAAAAAGACTCTACATTGACGAACCTGAAAGCGCCGAAAAGGCTAACGAACCTTTTGCATTCATCATCGTGTTCGCAGTCGCCGTTGGTTTGATAATAGGGTTAGGGCTCTTCCCTCAGATCGTGATCAACTTCGCTTCAAGTGCTGTCAAGAACATCTTCCCAGGTTAGGTGACCGTTCGATTGCTTGGTTGCCCGGTATAATCCTCTCCCTCGCAGTCGTCCTCGCATTCGGAATCGATTCATCACCACCGTCCCCACCCCGCTTCACGTCGGGAGCCATGCCGGGCATCTGTCTGAGGAAGTCCTACAGCCAGTTTACCCTGACTCTGGCCCTGTCGGGGAAGATCTTCCTGAAGGGGGTGCCCGTCCCTTGGTAGAACTTCGAGAAGAACTCATAGATGTGCAACCTAAGGTCTTGTATGTAGACAATTAGGACCTCGAAGACGACGATGAGTATGTTGAAGATTACGATTGGCACAGCGGAAATGTATAGCGGGTATGCGAGCAACATGTTAGTCACCAAGAGTAGCGACGCGTGTACGAGCAACATTATCGCGAGCCGAACGTAGCTTATCGTGTTTGCGAGGAACTTGGAAATCTTCTCGAAGACCTCGATGCCGCCGTTCGCGAAAGCGCTTCCAGCTGATTCACCTTGTAACTTCCCTGCCATTATCACTATTCCCTTGCCAGTCATCAGGATGATCATAGACACGAACACGACGGCGAGCGAAGCGCCACCAAGGAGGTCGTTCGGTAATCCCAAGAGGGGGGCTGGACTGGAGGTCTTCAACACGTTGAAACTGTAACCTGCCCCAATGAACGCGAGACCGAACCCGATTCCCGAGATGTACATCGCGAGTGTCGGAAGCTTTTCGGTAGTCAGCTTCACAGTCTCGCGGCCCTTGATTGACTGGTACGCGTCGAGTCCAAGGGCTGTGGTCATGTGCGCTATGCCAATAAGTATGGAAATGACAAGCACGGCTTCAACGCCTCCTGGGTCGAGAGTAGGATTGGCCCCCAGAGGTCTTTGGACTATCTCGATCAGGGGCGGAATCGGAACGTAACGGTGGAGCGGGAACCCGAAGACTTCGCCGAAGACGACCCCGAAGACGCTCGCAGATATTCCCGCCGAAAGGAAGATGTTGCCCCACTTCCTCAGGTTCCCGATGCTTCTCTGTCTTATCAGCAGGGCGAACAGCGTCAGCATAACGCCGTGCCCGAGGTCACCGAACATCATTCCGAAGAAGATCGGAAACACGAACGAGATTAGGGGCGTGGGGTCGACCTCGTGTCCTCCCGGGGTCCCCTGCTCCTCAGTGATTATCTGGAAGGGTGCCATGAAACTCGCATTCTCCATCAGTGTTGGGACGCCTGCGTCTGTCTTTTCATGGCCAACCGGTTCCCCATAGACCATCCACTTCGCGAACCTGTCCTCGAACTCCTCATCTCTCCTAGTGGGGACGTAACCGGATATGATGGCGAACCTCTTCATACCGCCGGCCATCCTCACGTCATCTAGCATGTCCCTCGCGACTCCCACAAGTTCCCTGATTGCAAGTAGTGCGGTCTCGGACCTGGCCCTCAGCTGGGCGATTTCGGACTTCACCGCTTCCCTTTCCTTCGAGGCAGCCTCGCTTTCTTGGGTGAGCTTGCTGTACGCTTCGGCCGGATTCTGCGGAAGGTCGGCAGGAATCGCGAACGGCTCCACTCCGAAAGCTTTCATGACCTTGTCCACGCGGCCCGCTTCGGACAAGGGTAATGCTACGAGCACAAGGCTATGACTCTGTGAGAGAGACTGTGTAACCACAGTCAGGTCCGAGAGCGATCTGCTGAATTCGGGCAACGTCTGGTTCTCCACGACAGCCAGGCTGACTTTGAACCGACGTAAGGCGTCAACGTCGCTCAAATCCGCGGAGAAACCCGAGACAACCTTCATCGCGTCTCGAAGGGTCTGAGTAGTCGTCTGTGCATTCGCAGCCTGTTGCAGAGCCGACATCTGCTTCCTTGTTTCGTCCACGATGGGGCTCAGCATGGCCTCTGCCTTCCTCAGCAAGTCGTCCCAGTTCCTTGCTTCGAACTCGCTGCTCGGTATCTTCACTCCCCGGAATACAACATCTATGGTGCCAGGCACCAGCGGTACTTCAAGGTCCTTCACAGTCTGGTCTGCCAGTGCGAAGAGCCTGACGGCTCTTACGTCGAGTTCTTGGACGAGAGGGTCAAAACCTGATTCTCTATCTGTCATCGAATGGAACTGCTCGAATTGGGCGAGTGCCCTGGTAACCTCTTCGTAATCGCTCCTCGGCGCTATGACAGTGACCTTAGAAAGAGGAGTTACGCCCAGAAGAATCCCTCACTTTCAGCAAAGTCGCGAGTCGGATTACGCTATTAAGCATTATAACGGTCATAGAGTGAGCGAGCCAAATGCGACAGAAGCGCACCGTCGTGACTTGAACCATGCCGGGCAGGGCATATGTCGGGACAAGAGCCTCAGCTCAGCGTGGGACCCTTCTCGTCAAGGCATCAATCGAAAAGCTGGCAGAGTCGGCCACTTTGGAGGAGCTGCTCAACAGACTCAAGGCCACGCCGTATTCTGGCGCGCTCTCCGATCTCGTCCCACCACTCACGGCCAGAAAGCTCGAGCTGGCCCTGAGGAGAAGACTCGACAAGACCCATTACGACCTCATGAAAGCCGCTGGCGAGTACAGGCTGATTCAGCTCTACTATCTCAAACACATTGCCTGGGACCTGAAGTCTGTCTTAAAGTCCAAGGCGCTGGGTAAGTCTTACGAGGAGTCGATCGAGTATCTCGACATGAAAGCAGAAGAGCTCGTTGGAAGAAGAGACCTAATGGTGAAGGTCCTTTCCGCGAGTGACGTCCAAGATGCGGTCGCGCTTCTCTCAGGAACAGAGTTCCATGCCGACATCGAGAAAGCAGTCGCATTTTTCTCCGCCAATGGCGAGGTGAGGTTCTTTGACATCTATGTGGACCATGCCGTCTTGACTGGAATATCCGAAGCTTACTCGTCGGAGTCCAGGCTGTATTCTTCTTCGAGAGCCGTAGACGTGGCCGGCATAGGTGAAATCGTAGCTATCGACGTCGATGCCTACAACGTGGTAAGTGTTCTCCGCGCGAAGCTATGGGGTCTGCCAAGTCAGGAGGTCCGAAACCTCCTCGTCACCCCGGCATTCAGGGTGCCCGTATCAGTCCTCATGAGAATGATTGGCTCCGAGTCTGTGTCCGATGCTGTGAAGCAGATTGAGCACGTCTACCCCACCAAGGGGGAGGGGCAGACAAATGACGAGGAACTCATCGATGCTGTAGAAGAGGCGTTCACAAATAGAATGAAAGCAACCTTGACCAAGACGTTCGCTTGGCAGAAGCTCGGCCCGGTTTACGCGCTCGCTCTGATAAAGCTCCTTGAATTCGAGGTCAACAACTTGGCCGCAATAGCGGTCGGAGTCGAGGCCCAGATGTCTCCGAAGGATATCATCCGTAGGCTAAGCCTGAAAGACGTTCCGCCCTGATTTGATTAGATTTTCGATTTTGCTTGCAATGCTTATAAGTTGTACACAAGCGTGTCTTGCTCGCCCAGTCATGAACAAACTTCCTCTCTTGCTGCTGGGCGCCGTCGCTTTCACGCTGGTCGGCTTGTCGGCGCCCGTCGCGGTAGCACAAGCAGGCACCACGACTACTGACAGTGCCAGCAAGTTCTTCGCCGCCAGTTTGGCCTTCGGGGTGGCTGCCGCGGGGGCGGGATACGCGCTTGGTCAGTCCGGCGCGGCCGCAATCGCCGCGGTAGTGGAGAAGCCAGAGATAAGGACAAGCGCTTTGGTCTTCGTCGCGCTCGCAGAAGCGATTGCCATATATGGTTTCGTGATGGCCATCATCATCCTCGGCCAGACGGGTTAGATTCGGACCCTCTGCCACAAGGAAGCCGCCATTCTTCCTTCAGCGCTCTCTCTGTACGGTAAAACCGGTCAAATCTTCCAGGAATTCAAGGGCGCTGCTCATGGGGAGCTGTATCAGCTGCCTCTTGGCTTCCTCTGCATAGGTCTGGGAAAGCGCTGTCATCCTGCCTACGACTTCGCTTTCACTGTGGTTCTTCAGGAGGCCCAGCGCTATCTTGTCCTGCGACCTCCAGTCGAGCAGGTCGTCTCTCAGTTGGTATGCCGTTCCCAAGCTCCTTCCATACTCAGCAAGAGCCGCAACTTCCTTCTCGCTTCCTCCCGCGATCAGCGCCCCTAACTTCGCCGAGGTCTCGAAGAGGGCAGCGGTCTTGTCGCCTATTATCTTGAGATACTCGTCCCAGGTCAGGTTGTACACCTGCGGGTCGATCGTGAGTTCCGAGTACTCCCCTTCAGCCATTAGCAGGGAAGCACTGCTGATCTCCTCAGCGACGCGCCTGTCCCTATATCTGGCCGCAATCGCCAAGATCATCGCGAACACGAAGTCTGCGGTCAGCAGGGAAGCGCTGTACCCGTACTTGACATGGAATGTCATCTTCGCCCTTCTTGCCGTTTCCTCGTCGATGATGTCGTCATGGATAATTGACTCGGTGTGCAGGAGCTCGACGGCGACCGAGGCCCCGAGCACCGAATCGTCGGTACACCCCAGGGCTTCAGCCGAAAGCATCAGCACAACCGGTCTGACGCGCTTGCCGCCTTCGACTGCATAGACAAGCGGGTCGTGAAACCTTGAATGTTTGTATAGCGCGAGCTCTTGTGTAAGGGCCTTGTCGACCCTGTCAGCGTAGGACCTCATCCTGACTTCTATCGATTCCAGTGAGACAGCCCTGCGACCGTCCATTTGAAAGACTTGGAATTTTCGCCCCTGCATATTCTATATAATGTTTCTTCGACCTGAAAGTGCGTTGCTCGAGCCTGCCATTTATGAAACGCGGCTTCGGGGGTCTTCTACAGCTTGCTCCACGAACTGAGCAGGGGGCAGCTGGAGGCGCTTGCGGCGAGACTCGCTCAGAAGGGGTCTGCGGTCGATTCTTGAATTCCTGTCTCCCCAAGGAAGGGGTCCTATTGGTCGATCCCGCCCGAGTACCGCCAAGAACAAGACAGGCCGAACTGTTCGACAGCCTGGGTGAATGGCGTTGCCTTTCAGCGAGGCAACGAGAAAATTCTGCCCCGGTAGTATAGAGCTGTGCGCGTACAGCCCGGTCAACTCCACGCGAGCAAGCCGAGAGTATGCCGGCCTTTCGAGTCGGCGACCCGGGTTCGAATCCCGGCCGGGGCAATTACAAGCTTTTTTTGTTAATCGGAGCCAGATTCGGACTCTTTTGACAGGGGCCAGCCTTTCGAGACGGAACCTTGGGCGGAAATTCCACCCCCCGCGCTACATTCTGAGTTCAAGATGTTCTGCAGCTCAGAGTTGTGTCGGTGCAGCCCTAAAAGGTACAGAAGGTGCATACTCACGGAAGATGAACATAAGAAACTAGGAAGCGATCACATCGCCATTGCGCTTTCACCTGGAAAAATCGTGGCAAGGAGGCCGGAATAGGGAGCGATCCCACACTTGTCGCATTTTGGCTGGAGCGCATCCGCGTTTGCGCTCCCCATGCAGCAGGGCAGCTTGACGTTCCCTCTATAGTCTAGGGGCAGAATCATCCAGTTGGGGCATTTGTATCCCCAGTTGCCGCGCAAAAGTTCAAGTTGCTCTTTCGGATTTACCACAAAGTGCCTATTCTCCTTGCTGCCATATTCGAGGATACTGTCGATGAGCTTGTTTCTTTCTTCCCCGAACGGCAGCCACAGGGGGTCGTCATCGACGAAGGGGGTATGGAACTGAATACTGATCCTCCCTGCGATGTCATCCCATTCGCGAATGACGTCCATCGCAGTCTTGTAATTCAAACTGTTCAGGGTCAAGTTGACGATAACTCTTCCACCTGCATCAACAAGATTTTTCACATTTCCTTTTATCCTCGCATAGGTGTTTGGACCGCGGATGCTATCGTGAGTCTCTTCAGTCCCATCGATTGATACGAAGTAAAGTCCGTTGATTTTAATCAACGGGAACATGCCGTTTGTAACTACGCTCATTCTGTTCCTCATTTCCTCTGAGAAGACTTGGACGACATCCTTTCTCAACATTGGCTCACCACCGACGACTGTAACGTTCGCGATCTTCATCTTCTTGAAGGAGTTCCGAATTACGATTCTCCACTGTTCTGGAGTCAACTCTCCAGCCGTTGGTTCTCTGGTAGTCCACCAGTAACAATGCACGCACTTGAGATTGCAGACGTTAATTATGTCAGCGGACCCGAAGAGCGGAGCTTTGGTCCCTTTTCTCAGTTGCCTCCACCAGTGGAAAAGGTCGCGACCTCTGTTGTCTTTTATGAAGTTATGGATGGATTCAACGTAATCCGCAGGCCTGGGGTTGGCAACAAGTCCGGGAAGCATCCTCACGAGATTCGGCAGATTTATGGCGTCGCGGTAAGCCGCTTCCAATTCTTGCTCTAACGACTTCCTCTCCAATTTCAAGTCAACGAAGGTTTGGTCTTGTTTGAGCCGCCCGGCAGAAACTTTTTCAACGAACCTATCTCTGAACTCTTCCTCAGACCAATCGAAATAATCTCGCTGAAATTGCTTGGGAATTTGCGCCATCACACCCGACCCTAGTTTTTCCGGAAGCGTATGTATTTCTATTTTTTGTTCTGTGCGATTGCCGGTACACGCGTGTGCGCGCGCTTCTACAAATCGAAGTATTTGTGCAAGTCCTACTTTGACTTGTCGTATATGTTGAGTCGAAGGCTGAACTTCCGCCCAGCATGCTGGGTTGAAGTCCCACCCCCAGGCGAGGGGATTGAATCCTTGCCTCGTGATACCGACGGCGAGGCTCGACAAGCACAAAACCCTGTTTCCCATACTCGAATCCCGGCCGGGGCACACCTATTCTAGGTACAAATCCAGGTATGCAGTCGCAAACTCCTGAGAGGCAAGCTTGCCGGAGAAGAAGTGCAGCAGTCTGTTGCGGGATCCGAACGTGCACCGGTGGTACAGCAACATGAAGAAAGTGAGCGTCATCTCTGCGGAGATCAACCTCAGGGCCCTCTTTCGGATGGTACAATCGAGGATAACGGAGGATAGCCGGAGCACAATGCGGGAGGATACCCTGGACAACAGCAGAGGATAGTGGGGGATAGTGCGGGGTAATAACGGAGAATAGTGGAGGATAACTGGAAAAATCGTCCGCCTAGGGGTGGCCCCTAATGGCGGCATATGCAGGCGGAAGGCAGGCGGCGACAGCCTGTCGACAGCTAGACCTGTCGATGTCTGCTGTGCTGGCTTCCGTTGGCTGGAGCTACACCCTTGACTCCCTGAATCGCCGGGGGGGTTATCCTTTCCATGTCCCTGGATTATCCCTCGCTATCCTCGGATGTCTTCCGGGTGTACTTTGGCAAATCTCAGCTAGCCTGTGGTTGCCTCTACTGTCTACCGCTACTCCTGGACGAGACAACCGGGATTAGTGCAGTCGAAGACTTCTAGCGTTCCCTGCCTTCGTGGCACAGTGGAGCCACCCATGGGCGAAGAACCTTCAGCGAGAAAATGGTCGCGACGGTAGGCTTCTAGAGGAATGGAGGCACCGATCCAAGGACCCGACTACGTGTCTTGACTCCGAGAGCTTCTAGACGGCCGCCACGGGTGCTTCCAATTCAAGGGTCCGTGAGTGAAGCTGTGCGCAAGCCTCGCCAGGACCACCTCCCAGGCTTGGTCGAAGTAGTCGTAGACTTGTTTGCCTTCCTTGTCGTCTTTCCAGCCGAATTCTTGGAATCTCACGAGCGTTCGGTTCTGACCCACCTCGTCAAAGTGCAGGACCACCCACTGGGCGATTTCCCTGCGGGCGCTGGGAAACTTGGGCGGGGCGCCCCAAGTGAAGGAGAACATCTTCAGCGGCACGTAGCTTAGAACGGTGCATCCTTCCGCTCCCTTGTGCCCCTCGGGTTCCTCTGGATTGAAGAGGATCTCATACTTTCCATGCGGTCTGATATCCAACCTAGCGTCAGGTGCAAAGAACCTCTTGATTCCCTCTAAGGTCGTCCACGCCTGCCAAACTTCATCTGCTGTCGCGTCCACAAGCACTGACTTGGTCAGAACTCTGTTCATCACATTTCGCGCCTTTCTCCTCCTTTCCCTCGCGGCTAATTAACCACGTGTGGCCTCCAATCAGGGCACGCGTGGTTGGAACCCGATGCCATCTTAAAGTGAGGCGCCCTCCGAGAGTCGGAGAGCAGCGCGTCCCTCGGTAGTGGGCCCCTCCCTCAGAAGGGCGAGTGCATGGTCCTGCCCGGGGCCCGGCCCAGGGAGAAACAGGGGACCATTTCAAACGAGCTGGACAACGCGAGGCAGGTCCACTTCTTCTTAACTGATTATCGAGAACCGGAAGGTGTTTTAAATCATTCTGAACACTGGCGTAGAAGGGATCGCGGATTCGCACAGGAGAATCGTCGCAGCCCTCGAAAAGGCATGAGCGGGTTCAATTTGAAATAGTCGTGTCGAAGCGATAGGGCGGCTGTCGCTTGATCGGAGTCCTCGAGGCACTACTCTTCGCCATCTTCGCCGGTTTCGTCGGCTCCATCTTGGGGCTGGGCGGGGCGTTGATCCTCACCCCGATTCTTGTCTACTTCGGAATACCTATCCAGTACGCTATCGCTGCCAGCATGGTGGCGATAATCGCCACGTCCAGCGGTGCTGCTTCTTCTTACGTGAGGGACGGCCTCTCCAACGTTCGCGCAGCGTTCTATATGGAGATGTTCACGGCCATTGGGGCCATCGTTGGTGCTTCATTGACGGGTTATATTGTTCTCGTCCACGCACAGGCGCTGCTATACTTCATCTTCGCTGCTTTCTTGGCCACCTCCTTCTTGGCCCTCGGGAAGATGAGAAACCGGGAACTTCCGGAGGTCAAGCAGGACAGCCTGGCGAAGTGGCTCAAACTCGAGGGGTCGTACTACGACAAACCGGCGAAGAAGGAGGTCGACTACAAGCTGACTAGGCCCGCGCTGGCAGGTCCAGGGATGTTCTTCGCTGGGGTGGCTGCCGGAATGCTGGGAATCGGTGGCGGTGCCTTCAAGGTCTCAGTCCAAGAGATGATCATGGGGATGCCGTCGAAGGTCTCAACGGCAACCACCAACTTCATCCAAGGCATGACGGCACTCGCGGGCGCGTCGATATACTTCACATCAGGGTTCGTCTTCCTAGACCTCGCCGCACCTCTGGCCATAGGCACGACAATAGGCTCGCTCATCGGTGCCCGGGTCCTCCCGAACTTGACGAACAGGACTGTGCGGAGCATCTTCTTAGTCGTCTTGGTGGTGCTGATTATAGACATGGTCTGGAAGGGGCTGGCATCGTAATGAGCGTGAGAGTCTCTTCTCTGTCCCTGGGAATCAGCTGGATCTTGAGAGTCGGCGTGACGCTAAGCCTGGCACTAGAGTCGGCGGGCGTACTCCTGTATTGCATCCAGACTGGAAATCAGTCCCTCGACCTGTCTGCTGTCTGGCAATTCAAAGGTGGGAACTTCTTCGACTTCGCGACTTCCACTGTCACGGCCATCGGAGCCGCTCCCAGCCCCCTGAACATCATGTCCCTCGGGATAATGACCCTGATGCTCACACCCTACGTGCGCGTGGTGGCCGGGGTGATCTACTACGGGGTGCAGAAAGACTGGAAGTACGTCGGGATTACCCTCTTCGTGCTGGCCGTGATAACGACTGGTCTGGTGGTCCTTTGACCCACCCGATTGCGGCGGGACAGGTGGGTTAGCCCGAGGCGTCTGAAGCCAAGAAGGCCGTCTTCTTCGACCTCGGCGGGACTTCAATCTCCTGGCCGAAGGGACCCTCTAGCCTCGCTTCGTGAAACCCGCGCAGAGCATCCCGTAGTACGTCGGGACCTGGTAAGACACGAGCTCTCCACTCATTGGAACGACCGACAGGGCTCCTGCGAGCATGGTCATCTGCCAAAGGCTGTCGGGCTTCGCCGCTTCGACAAGGTGCGGGTCAATCCTCATCACTGACGAGAGTCGGCTCCCCTCGACCGCTTCAAGCACGTACTTGTCGTACACCTTCGCGTGCGCGTCGAACCCGTACGGGCCGTCCTTCCTGTGGGCGTGCGCTTGGTCCGAGCTTGCGACGAAAACGACCCGCCTCCTGCTGCTTTCTGCGACCTTGGCTATACACATCCCAAACTCATGGTTCTGTTCGAGAGGAATCCCCCTCGAAGGGGTCACGATTAGCACCCTGCTCTTCAGCCTATTCCCCCTGAGGAAGAACCAGAGCGGTATCAGAGTCCCCCAGTCCATCGCCAGGTCGGACATCGGTCCCTCCAGGGCCCCGTAGTTCGCTCCGACGACCGGCAAGCCCCGCCCTTCGGCTTCGTCTATTACTGCCCTCCCCATTTCCACGTCGCACTTGACGCGGAGCCTGACCTTCTTCGTTCCCTCGACCACCTGCCCCGATGAGTGCTCTGAAATCACCACCCCAATGTGCTTGGGGAGCCTCAGGTTGTGAGGGCTTGCGATGACGATCGTGTCTGGCCTCGCTTCCTTCACCTGTCTGGCGAGAACCCTCATTCCCCGCCTGGTCGGCGCGAAGAGCCAGAGCTTGTCACCGGCCAGCGCTGGAATGATCTCACCGCCGTGAGGCGCTATGCAAGCGTAGACTAGCGGCACGTCAGCTAAGGCAGCCTCTCGTTATTCAAACGTTCCTGCTCAGGTAGTGCATTATCCCCATCACAGACACCCGGATCGAGACCTTCGCGTAGATCGGGAGTTCACCGACGCCGGCCTCCCGTTCCACCCTGAGCTGCATCGCCTCCGCCGCTTCGTCGAGGCTCGCCCCTCTGCCCTTCATGTCGCCCACGTCTCTCACCCATCGGGCGACCTTCTCCTCGGTGCTGTCGAAGACGTAGTCAACATCGGTCCTAGCTCCGAAATGGGGGGTGAGCAACCTGGTAGCGCCAAGCTGTCTGAGTGAGCGCACTGTGGACACGAGCTGGTTCGGGTCGAAGCTTGGTGGCGGCGTAGTCGGGATAAGCGTCTTCATTCCAGGGTAGACTATCCCGACTGCATCGGCAGTGAAGAGATTCTTCGTACCGTCAAGCATCATGGAGACCTGATGCGGGGCATGTCCCGGAGAGTGTATCAGCGTGGCCGTCAGCCCCTCCCCCAGGTCCATCTGCAGCTCCTTGCCCACAGGAGTCAGCCTGTCCGGCGGCACCGGCTCGGGCGAGCCGTAGAGACCCATAATGGCCTCACCGAAGACCCTGGTCGCACTTTCGATGAGCTTGGTAGGGTCTGCGAGGTGGGGGACGCTCCTCTCATGGGCGACTACCCTAGCATTCGGCATCTCTCTCGAGAGGTGCCCTGCCGCCCCTGCATGGTCCAGGTGGACGTGGGTCGGCACGATGTACCTGACATCGGAGGGCATGACGCCCAGCTCGGCGAGTCCCGCAAGGACGTTCTGATACGAGGAAGCGTAGCCACAGTCTACCAGCGTCACCTTGGGTCCCGTTATGACGTACGCGCCCACCGTGTTGGAATGTCCCAAGGCGTATGTGTCCAGCACGTAGACCCTCTCGGCGACCTTGGTTGCGTACATCCGAGGCACCTATGATGGACCTTTGGGGTTCCCGAACTCGTAGGCTAGCATTGCGAGCGATGCTGCTCCGAACTTCAGGACGTCCTCGTCCACCTTGAACTTCGAGCTGTGGATCGGGTAGACGCATCCTTTCGCCGGGTTGACGGTGCCGAGGAAGTAGAACATGCCGGGCGCCTTCTGCAGAAACCTGGAGAAGTCTTCCCCTCCGAGGAGGGCTTCGATCTTCCTGACTCTCGTACCTGGGATTTTCTTCAGGACCCTGACTGCATCCTCGGTCGCGTTCGCATCGTTGACTGTCACCGGATATGCGTCCTTCTCGAACTCCACCTCAGCGCGGGCGCCGAAAGCCTTGCAGATGCCTTTCGCCACTTCTGCGACCTTGGCCTTCGCCCTCTTCCGCGTCGCCTCATCGAGGGTCCTTATCGTCCCGTCGAGCAGCGCTTCGTCGGGGATGATGTTCTCCTTTGTCCCCGAGTGAACGGCTCCCACGGAGATCACAAATGGGCGCATCGGGTCTATCATCCTTGACGAGACTCCCTGCAATGCGAGTATGACCTGGGCGGCTACGTAGATTGGATCGACTGTCCTGTGTGGCGCCGACCCGTGCCCGCCCCTTCCGATTATTCTCATCCTGAAGGTGTCGGGGGCCGCCATGATGGCCCCTTCCCTGACTCCGAACTCTCCCGAGCGTCGGTTGCTGTCCATGTGGAGTCCGAAGACGAAGTCCACCTTCGGGTCCCTCATCACTCCGTCCTCGATCATGGGCAACGCACCGCCCCTTCCGCCGTGCTCTTCTGCGGGCTGGAACAGGAACTTCACTGTGCCGTGCAGCTCGTTCTTGTGGTTTGCTAGAAGCCTAGCCGCTCCAAGCAGCATGGCCACGTGTGCGTCATGCCCACATGCGTGCATCACTCCCTTGACCTTTGACTTGAACTCGACATCTGCCATCTCTTCGACGGGGAGGGCGTCCATGTCTGCCCTCAGCGCGACTATCTTCCCCTTCTTCCCGCCCTCGAGGATCCCGAGGACTCCGGTCCCTCCCACGCCCACTTTGACCTCGATTCCGAACGACTCGAGCTTCTCCGCGACCAACTTGGCGGTCTCTTCCTCATGGTATGCCAGTTCGGGTTTCTGGTGGACCGCCCTCCTCGTCCTGATCATCTCGTTCTCGACAGACGTGGCCTCGGCTGGGAAGTCCATGTAGTCCGCCACGGGTCGACGCCGATAAAAGCTCTCATTTCCTGCCTTGGTCTGATGGCACGGCGAAGCGGTCTACCAGTCGTGGGCATCGACCTAGCTGGAAGCGAAAAAAGGGAAACTGGATTCTGCGTGATGGACCCTCACATGAGGTGCAGGACAACAGTGCTTCACACCGACCAGGAGGTTCTTCACCTCACATTCGAGGCCAGGCCAGGCGTCGTGAGCATCGATGCCCCGCTCTTTCTCCCGAAGGGGAGGGAGAGCCTTGAGAAGCCTGGGCCTCCCCATTTCCGGGAGTGCGACAAGGAACTCCTAAGGATGCACATCAGGTTCTTCCCGATTTCACTAGGTCCGATGCGGATGCTGACCGTCCGCGGGATGAAACTCAGGACCGCCCTCGAGGCGCGCGGGTATGAGGTGATAGAAAGCTTCCCCGGTGCCATACAGGACCTTCTTGGCATGCCGCGCAAGCAGAAAGGACTGCGCGAACTGGAGGGGGCCCTACGGCGGTATGGAATCGGGCTGGGGCAGCCGAAGGGCGGATTCACCGGGGATGAGCTGGACGCGGTAACCTCCGCATTGGTGGGCCTCATGTACACGAACGGCGAATACCGGGCCATCGGCGACCCTGAGGAGGGCCTGATGATCCTTCCTGCCCTCTAGCGTTCCTAGACGAAACTTGGTGCGGGGGGTGGGAGTCCAGCCTAGCTTGCTGGGCGGGAATCTCACTGGTCCCACGCACAAGTGACTGAATCATCCAAAAGGACTATACGACGCGCTTCAGCAGTCGTCCGGCAGCATGTCAGCCAAGATGCAATTCACCATCAGGCCAATGAAAGAAAGGGACTTCCCTCTCATACGAACTGGGATCTGCGAAACCAACTGGCAGGATATACCTGACGACCAGAGAACGCTGCTCAAGCGCGAGGAGTGTGACCAGCGCACGATGGATGACTTCGACCGCTGGTCCAAGGACGAGCGATTCAAGCTCGCGGTCTTCGTGGCCGCCCGAGATGAAGACCAACCGCTCGGCTTCATCTCGGTTGGGGAGATGATGAACCCAAGCGTGGGTCTGCCGATGGGTGGAATACTCGACTTCTGGGTCTCTCCGGAGTTCCGTCGGCAAGGCATCGGCAGCGCTCTGTTCGACTTCGCGATGAACCAGATGCGTTCTATGGGGTACTCGCACGGAACTATGATGGTTTCGGCTCAGAATGAAGCGGCAATCAGCCTCTACAGGAAGAAAGGATTCACAGTCGACCGCATGTTTATGGTGAAAGCCATCAGATAGGCTCACGGATTCAACGGGACCTTGGACTTGGTAGTGCGGGGGGTGGGATTCGAACCCACGAACCCCTAAGGGATGGGATTTCTCGAGGCAGACCCTCGTCCTGACTTAAGTCCCACGCGTCCAATGCCCAGAGCATATTTGACCAGGCTCTGCAACCCCCGCGTCGGTTTCAGCCTAGCATCTCATCAAAAGCATTTCGACTGCCATCCATGGTATCGTATCTGATGCGCGTCGCTGATGAGAAGAAGAGGGCAGAGTCATGATCGCAAGTTCATCAGGCCTTTGAGGTTTTTCGTGTTGGCGACGTGCTTCGCCTCCACCCATGCCCGCCTTGCAACAGTGACCCCGTAGGCCGCATTATCAAGCTCACCGACCGCATGTGCGTCCGAATTGATCACCAGCGGAACCCCCTCTTCCATCGCCCTCCTGGCCCACACTTCGTCGAGGTCCAGCCTGTCCGGTTCACCATCTATCTCCAGCATCTTGCCGTGGTCCTTCGCCGTCCTAATCACCTTGACCAGGTCTATCGGGTTTCCTTCTCTCCTCCCAATCAGTCTGTTTGTGGGGTGACAGAGGAAATCCACCGCAGGATGCGAAAGCGCCTTCACTACCCTCTTCGTCAACTTCTCAGCGTCCTGCCTGAAGCTCTGATGAAGCGACGCGCCGACGAAGTCGAATTCCTCCAGGAACTTCCTCTCGAAATCGAGCGTGCCGTCGCCCTTGATCTCCAGCTCGACGGCCTTCAGCACCCGGAACGGGACCAGCCTGTCGTTGAGCCTCTCAATCTCCTTCCACTGCCTTCTGAACCTCTCCTCGGAGAGACCATTGACCACCCTCACCGAGACCGAGTGGTCAGTAACCGCGATGTACTCGTAACCCCTCGCCTTCGCAGCCCTAGCCATCTGCTCCAACTCGGCGGAACCGTCGCTCCAGGTCGTGTGCATCTGGAGATCTCCCTTGATGTCATCGAACTTCACCAAGTTGGGGAGTCTCCCATTCTTGGCAGCCTCTATCTCGCCTCTATCCTCTCTCAGCTCGGGAGGGATGTATCGCAATCCCAGCTTTCCATAGACATCGTCCTCGGTCTTTCCGGCCAGCCTCGACCCATTCTCGTCGAAGAGGCCGTACTCGTTCAGCTTGCATCCGCGTTCTATCGCCAGGTTGCGCAGCGCTATGTTGTGGTCCTTGGAGCCAGTGAAATACACCAGAGCCGCGCCGTATTCGTCCTCGCCGAAGACCCTGACGTCGACTTGGACGCCTTCTTCCAGCTTGACGCTGGCCCGTTTGGGGCCGCTCTCAAGCACCTGGGCGACGCCGGGACAGCCCATCATCGCGTTCATCGCCCTGTTATTCGTCGAGAGCAGGTCGATGTCTCCGACCGTGTTCCTGCCCCTCCTCAGGCTCCCCGCCATCCTTACCTCGATTCCGAGGGCGCCGAAGTAGGCCGAAAGCTTCTGAAAGACCCCCTCGGCTTCAGGGAGCAGCATCCTCTTCTCGAAGCTCTGCAGTTTCGTGATCCCGACTAGGAACGACTTACGTACGGTCGGGCCAAACTCATCGTCAAGCTTCCCAGCCTCCAGCGCCTTTTTCAAGTCCTCGACGCTGCCTACCCCGAGCTCGTGCGCGAGCCTGTACGCGGTACGCGGCCCGATTCCCTGAACCTTCATCAGCAAAGGAACCCCCGGCGGGGTCTTCGCCCGCAGGTCGTCCAGCAAGCGCAGCTTCCCCGTCTTGAGGTATTCGTCGATCTTCTTCGCTATCCCCGCGCCTACGTACTGTATCTCCTCTAGCTTCTTCTCCTTCCACAACTCTTCGATGTCCTCCTCCGTGTTTCTGATGCTATTCGCTGCGCGGTGGTACGCGATCACCTTGAATCTGTCCTCGCCGTTGGCCTCGACCATCTCTCCCAGTCTGTCCAGAAGGTCGGCGACCTCCAAGTTCCTCAAGCCCGGTCGTTTGGAACGACGCGAGTCATAAAGGCAATGCCGCGAGTCGGCCCAAGACAGGCAGGGTTCAGATGGTGTCTATCATCGCAGAGGCCACCGGAGGTCATGGAACGGGGGGTCGTGGACCCACAGAAAGGGACGATTTCCCAGCGACGGGAAAGTCTACAGGCTCGAGACGGGTAGGATCACAGATGCCTAGCGAATACTGGAGACTGTCTCGATGACGTCGTATTTCTCAAGGTCGAAGTGGGCTATCTCCACCAACCGAATTCCTTCGGCGTGTCCGTGATCTCCACACCCTTCTTCCCCTCGATCATCACGTTGTCCTCCATCCGGACCCCGAGTTTCCCCCTGATGTAGACGCCCGGTTCGACGGTGAAGCACATGTTGGGCCCCAGCCTCTCCTTCCCGCCTTCAACGATGTACGGCGCCTCGTGCACTTCGAGGCCGAGCCCGTGCCCGGTCCTGTGGATAAAGTACTCCCCGAGGCTGGCCCTCCTGAGGACTCCTCTCGCAGCTTCGTCTACCTTTCCGACCTCGACCCCTTGGGCAGACGCTCCTATCCCCTCCCTCTCTGCCTCGAGCACCTTCTGGTACACATCTTCGACCTCCTCGGACCGCCCGATGCAGAACGTCCGCGTCATGTCCGCGTAGTACCCCTCGAACGTAGAGCCCACGTCGAAGATGATGCTCTCGCCCCTCCTGACTTTCTTGGAGGACGGAAGAGAGTGTGGGTCTGCGGCCCTTCCGCCCGACTGGACCAGCATGGCGTCGACCTTGGTCGCGCCGTTTGAGTAAATAGTCTCGGTCGCTGCCTTGGCGAGCTCAAGCTCGGTCGTTCCCTCTCTCACCAACTCGGGGAACTGGCAGAACGACTTGCTGAGTATCTTTGCCGACCTCTTCAAGAACCTGACCTCGGTATCGTCTTTCGTCTCCCTTAGCCTCTGCAGGACTGGCTCCGCGTCCTCGAACTCGGGCGTGGCGTATCTCATCAGCCTGTGCAGGAACAGGAACGGGACCTTTCCTTCGACTCCCCATCTTCCCTGCGCTCTCGCTGTAAGGACCGCCCTGCTGATTGCACCCGGTGAGCCCTCAGAGTCGGTCCAGGAGTGGATGACCATCGGCATCGGTGAATCCCTGTACGGCCCAGCCTCCAGGGCCGGCGCCACCAGTTGGGCGGTTCCTGAAGCTGGGAAAAGAAGCATGAAGGGCCGCTCGAGCAGCAGCGATTCGACCCCCGTGAAGTACTGCATGTTTGGTCCCGGGACGATAATGACTCCATCGAGCTTCTCGTCTTCTAGCCTCTTCCTGAGCCTCGTCAGCCTAGTTGCGCAGACCGTCTTGTCAATCATCACGCCATCGATGGGCAGCATACCGTTATTATCTTGTCCAATCGGCGGGCGACGCCATGGGGCTCAAAGAGCTGGTGCTGCTCAGGCTGGCGAAGCGCTGGATCTCAGGCGTCGACCTCGACTCCGCGCTCGCGGACGCGAGGAAGGCCAACTCGAGGGGCATGGGGGTCGTCGTGAACTTCCTCGGCGAGGAAATCAGGGACCCGGCCACCGCAGAATCGCACACGGCAGAGTACCTCAGGCTCCAGCAGCGCATTTCGGAGGACGGGATTCGCGGGTTCGCCTCGGTGAAGCTGACCCAGCTGGGCCTCGGCGCGGACGATGCGGGGGCTGCCGAAAGGTTTGAGAGGATTGCTGCCAACTCAGAGAAGTTCAACCAGGCCCTCTGGATCGACATGGAAGGGTCTTCGTTCACCGAAAGAACGCTTTCGATGTACCTCACCGCTCTCAGCAAGCACAGGAACCTAGGTATCGTTCTGCAGGCCTACATGAGGCGAAGTGAGTCCGACCTCCCCAGGCTCCTGGACGCCGGAGCCAAGGTTCGCCTAGTGAAGGGCGCATACAGGGAGAGCCACGAGGCGGTCTACCCAGGCAGGAAGGAGGTCTCCGAAAGCTTCAGCAGGCTGATGGGGATGCTCTTCGACAGAGGGGACGGGTTCGCTATCGCGACTCACGATTCGGCGTTGGTCGAGGAGGCGAGGAAGCTGGCAGAGTCGAAACACGTCGACTTCGAGTTCGAGATGCTGAAGGGGATTCGCGACGAACTGAAGGACGACTTGGTGAAGTCTGGCTACCGGGTCTCCGAGTACCTTCCATACGGTGACCGGTGGTTTGCCTATTCAAGAAGACGGATCACAGAGCACCCAAGTAACATCTTGTTGTTACTCCGGTCCATGGTCTAACGTGAGTTCCTGCTTGCGGGGGTAGCCCGCTTTGATTAGTGGCTCAACTACTATAGACTCCGCCCGCAAAATACCCGCAAAGCCATGAAACGACGGAGGTCACGTAGCAATGACCAATTACGAAAAAGGGCAAATTTGGGGAGCCCTGCGTAAGGCATGGAAGGGGTACAGGATCGCGAAGGTCCAGGGCGACAACGCGCGCATGAAGGAGTACGCGACCCGGATCAAGACCCTCCAGGGCCAGCTTGGAGTTCCTCAGGCAAGTTTCCCTAACATAGGAATGTAGAGGAGCAACCCTCCTCTTTCCTTTTTTATTCTGTAGCTAGGTCTTTCTCTATCTCTTCTAGGATGTTTCCTACGACCCGCTGATGCAGGCCGAGCGAAGCCGAGATGTCGTCTATCCCGTCCCTCTGTTCCTTCATTATGTACTTCAGCACCTTCTTCCTGTCGGCACTCCTGAGCAATATGGTCACCCTGGCCGCTTCCCTGAGGGCGAGACCGCGCAGGTAGAGGAGGACAGCCCGCTGCTCCTCCATCTCGTTGAGCTTCCTGTCGACTTCGGCGATGATCTGCGCAAGGGGCTTTATCCTTGATGCTTCATCAGGGAACATGAGGGCTTCGCTGGCCTTCGCTGTCATCTGACCCTGCTCGTCGGCGTCCATCCCTGGTACTGCTCCGAATGAGAACATCCTGGCCCTGAACAGACTCGGCGCAAGGTCTATCGTGATGGAGAAACTCTTCTTGAGCAGGTACTCCTTCCTCTGCGGTCCGCGGGGACTGTCCTCCAAGACCGTGCTCACAAGCCCGGCGTCTTCCATGTTTCCCAGGTGCTTTGCCACGAGCTGCTGGCTGATGTCCAGTTCCCTCGAAAGCTGAAGCTGGTAGTTGGGCTTCTGACTGAGCCTAGCGATAATCCTTCTCCTTATCGGGTTCTCGACCGTCCCCAGCATGGAATCCAGCTCAGCTTGGCTCAAGTGTTGTCATCCAGTTACGCGTAAATTGTCGATTCTTCTATAAATAGATTCTTGGCCTTACTGGGGGATTGGCGAACCACTAGTTGGCCTTCAGCAAAACGATTGTAGCCGAGCATGCGGTTGTCGCCAGTGAACAGCCGCTTGCCTCGCTCGCAGGCTATGATGTGCTCAGAAAGGGCGGCAATGCGTTCGACGCGGCCGTCGCGACGAGCTTCGCGCTCGCCGTCACCTTTCACCCCGCAGGAGGGCTCGGAGGCGACTTTTTCGGGATGTTCTACGAGGCGAAGACGGGAAAGGTCCATTGCCTCATGGCCAGCGGCTGGTCCCCCTCTGGCCTGACCATTGATCTTGTGAAGTCCGCAGCAGGAGGGCGAATACCGCTGTACGGTCCTCTCACCTGTGTCGTCCCCGGCTACGTAGCAGGCGTCTGTGAGATGCACAGGAAGCTCGGAGGTTCCGAGTTCAAAGACCTGGTCTCTGCCTCAGCCGAATACGCTACGAATGGGTTCCCAGCTGGAGAGGGGATCTGCAGGTCCACAGCCAGTGCCTACAACGACCTTCCCGAAGGGGCCAAGAAGATCTTTGCACCGAACAGTAGACCCCCGGCTCCGGGTGACTGGATCAGGCAAGAAAGGCTCGGCAAAGTTATTTCAGAGGTGGCCGAAGGGGGACCCGAGGCCTTCTATTCGGGTTGGCCCGCTGAGAAGATCCGGGAGACGCTCGAGCGGTTGGGCGTGCCGACAGAGAGGGCCGACTTCGGAGACTTCGCCCCGGAATGGGTCACTCCCCTCAAGCGCGATTACAGAGGGACGACGGTCTACGAGATGCCACCCAACACCATGGGTGCCACTAGCCTTCTCATCCTGAAGCTGCTCTCCGGCTACAGGTTGTCGAAGACTGGGCCTCTCTCCAAAGAGAGAATCAAAACCACGATGGAAGCTGCCCTTACGGCGTACGCGCGCAGGGACGAGATGCTCGGCGACCCTCGATTCGGGAAGATCGACATCGACAAGTTCATGGACACGCGGAAAAGATTGGGAGTCCGCCAAGCCAGGGTGAGGAAAGGCGACACGACTGCCTTCTCTATAGCCGACTCAGAAGGGAACCTGGTCTCAGGGATTCAGAGCCTCTTCCACCACTTCGGCTCGCGCGTCTTTGTGCCCGAGTGTGGTATCTTCCTGAACAACAGGGGCGCAGGTTTCAGCCTTGACGGTCCCAACAAGGTCGAACCCAAGAAGCGGCCCCTCCACACACTGTCATCGATGCTCTTGGAGCGCGAGGGACGGCCTTACCTAGCCATCGGCACCAGCGGAGGCGACTACCGACCACTTCAGCACGCCCTCTTCGTCACCAACGTTGTCGACTACGCGATGCCCCTCGAGCAGGTCGTGGGGCACCCGAGGTTCCTCTGGGGCGGGGGAAAGTCGCTCCTAGTGGAAGACGGATACGAGAAAGAGGGACTATCTGACTTCGACATTCAATGGCTCCCAATGCCAGGGAAGACCGGCGTCTGCCAGGCAGTCGAAACCTCCGGCCGCTCTCGCAAGGCGGTCTGCGATTCGCGGGGAGACGGCATCCCAGCAGGATTCTAGACGCTCGCTATAACGATCGCGGAGAATTCAGCGGGCCCGGTGGGGCCAGCCCCTGAACAGGGTCTGAAAGTGGATTTCGATCGTAAGTACGGGACAGTTGGTCAAAGTGGCGCAGCTCGGACTGAGGTGCGCCTGTTTAGGGACTTATAGTACGGTTCTTGAGAAGACTCTGCCACTCTCGTTCGCAGGAGGCGCCCTGACCAGGCCTTGTCATTCCAGGTAGGCGCCCCTACATACGAATGGGTGAAGGCTTCGTAGTTCGAAGTGGGGGACATTGGGGGCGCGCGCGCCGCAACTTGGTACTCAATTCCGTTGACACGAGAAAGAAATATATCGGCGCGACATGCAATGTTATGTCAGAATGTGCGAGAGTTGCATTTGGTCTACTTTGGACTTGGTCCCTTGTACGTGCAAATGCCAACTGGCAAACACCTAGCGCGCGCTAGAATCCAAGTTAGCCAGGCGCACGCGCGCTCACACGAGTTGAGTCAGTGATGGAGAAGTGGGATCCTCCAGGTGTTGTAACGCGTAAACCCCAGTGTGGGGTTTCACGCCAAACATCAGAACTGTGCCATCCCTAACGAACAATCTTGCGTAACTGGAACTCATCGAGAGGATGCGCGACCGGATAGGCGAATCCTTTGGCAGGAAGAGAATGTGTGCGTCGTGCGACTGCGCGAGAGTGATTATCTCTTGAGACGTAACCTCAAGTAGTGAATCCAGATCCGAGGCGAATAGATTCTCCAGTGCGCTAACGGACTTTACGAGTAACATGGACCGATCCTTCGATCTCTCCCGCAGCCTTGTCGTCTCTCTAGTGACTAGTTCATGGATTTCATTGGGCGTAGCGCTTTTCGGTAAGTTCGTTGTCTCAAGGTCGCTAGTCCTCACCACGTTGAGAATGCGGAGCCTGTCAGCTACAGCACTTTCGCCAAGCGCCTTTGTCAGGATTGAGTCTGTTCGCTCATCGTTCGCGCCTGGCAATGGGAGAAGGATCGCACTCCTTCCCATCGATAGAAAGTTGATGATGGGAGGCAGCTCGATTGTTCTGAGCGCGGAGTAGGGAACGTTCTCGTCATATTCGATGGCCAGAGTGCTCCCAGGAATCATGCCTCCAAACAGTCTATCCAAAGCGCCACTCCCGAAGGAATAGGATCCATCGATGTCAGGCCTTTGAGCAAATTTGCCCATCTTCGAGTAATCAGGGACGGCATAAGGTCCGAAGAAGGTGAATTTTCCTTCTAGAAGTGTAAAGAGATACTTATGCTGAGGTATCTTTGTCCCACGCAGTTTGTGTATGATGAATTCTCGTACCGCACGGTCTTGTTCCTCAACCCTCAGCAACTCGAGGATCCCATCGACGAGGTAGTCTATGGTCGTGGCGCCGGGTTCCTCGCTGACGAAGATGAGTTGGGCGCCGGAATTGTTTGCGAGGGCCATTAGGGTCTTCTCGGCTCGTAACCTTTCTTTCTGGTCCAATTCCTTCGCGAGACCATCCCAACTATCAAACACAATGGTTCTGACTTTCTTGGGCTCCGTAAGTTGCATGACAAAATCCAAGACTGATGTCGTGTCCTCGAGCCTAATATCCAAGAAATCTTGATTGTCTAGGGTCTCCTTCATGGCCGGTATGTGCGCTTCAAGGAGTTCTTTTGGAACTCTTGAGGATATGTACGCGCCTTTCCCTTTGCCTGCTGCCTTGAGAATCTCAAGGGCGACTATTGTCTTGCCAGTGCCTGCGAGCCCCTTGATGAGCAAGGTTCTGACGGGACGCTGTGTGAATTGTTTCAAACCAAGTACCGTAGCAATCCGTGTCTCTGCCAGATCTTCGGCTCCAGAACCAGCCGTACTCCTTTGGCGATCCACCTGAGTAAGAGGTCTCAACCCGGGATTTCTTCTAGTCGTCATGCTTTCACACTTTTCTGTATCTTGAGCATAGTCGCGCTGAAATTGAAGGGACCTTCTATGCTCAAGAGTTCTAGTGCCCACTTGAGCCTCCTTACAAGATCCTTAACTATCGCCCTCTCCAGCGACAGTGTTGCCTTCTCGCCGAAAAGTGCAAGTAGCTTCTTATGGAATTCAGCCGGGTCAGGAAGACTACTAGTCATCTTCATGTGAGATAAGACCGCCGC
>JBEKHX010000005.1:0-105441 GCA_050012055.1 Nitrososphaerales archaeon | reverse complement strand
GCCGCTGAAAGTGATTGTACCGGTGGCCTTTGTGCTATAGCCGGAGTCGCCGTTGGTGACTGTCGCAGTGCACGACTCGGAGACACCGTTGGTGCCTGGAGAGGGCGAGCAGGAGACCGAAGTCAAAGTGGTGGTCTGAATGGTTAGAGCGACATTGCTGGTGGTCTGGGCATCGCCTGACCACGTAGCCGTAATGGTGTACGTGGCTTCATCGTTAGATGCGGGAGTCCATGTGACGCTACAAGAGCGGCCCGTAGGCAGGCTACACGAAGCCGGCATGTCCGACGGGCCGCCGGAGAAGCTGATCGTCCCGCCCGGGCTACCTATGCCGCTGACGGTTCCGGTGCATTGCTCAGATACACCGACGGTGCCGGTGGTAGGAGTACAAGTGACGGTCATGGTGCGTGAAGTTGCAAACGCGGGCGCCACTACCGTGGCGAGAAGAATGAACAGGAAGAAGACTGGCAGAGTTCGTAATAGTTTGGTTTGTGATGATGTATCATACGTGAATTTGGTCATTTTCATCTCAAGGGGAGAAGGCACACAATTTAACGGTATGCTCATGTCAGCGGTTGTATGCATAAATCATCGGTTGCACATGTATCTTGTACAAATCATCGGTTGTACGTGTACCTCTTCGTAACGTGGTGATAGACCCTTCTCCAGACTGTCAGGTTGAACGCGACGATCAGAATCGTCATCGACACGACTGCCAAGGTCAGCCTGAGGTAGTCGCCACTACTGGTCGCTATGACGATCGTCTTGCCGATTCCCGCTCCTGTCTGGGTCAGGAGGGTCGTGGAGCCGTCGGGCTTCGTGACAGTGAAGTACTCGGCGATGATCAGAGCGTTCCAGGCGCCCCCGATTGCAGTGACTGAGCCTGTCACGAATCCAGTCAGGGCGCCCGGGATGTACACGTTCCTCCACGCCGACAGTCTGTCGACCTTGAAGACGCGCGGCAGTTCCTTGATTTCGGAAGGCAGCGTCCTGACACCCGCCATGACGTTGAATATGATGTACCAGACTATCGCGAGCATTATGACGATGGCCGCCACAGCCTCTGGAAGATTCCCTAGGATGGGGATGAGGACGATTGCAGGCAGGAGGATCGGCGCAGGTATCGACGATATCACTTCAAGGATCGGGGAGACTGTGTCATAGAGCCTGAAGTTAAGGGAGATCACGATTCCTAGGGGGAGTCCGATCAGGACGCAGATCGCGTAGACGTACCAGACCCTGACGAACGAAGCTGCCAGGGCGTACAGGACACTGATCTCGACCGAGCCGATCGTCGACACGGGCGGCAGTTGTCCAAGGCTGAAGGTGCCGGTGCTGATCAGGGTCCCGAGCGGCAGGAGGAGGAAGAACCCGACGAAGATCAGGACGGCGTATTTGATGCCCCTCCTGAACCTCGAGATCACAGAAGTGAATCGGTTGACTCCCCTTCCCTGGGTGAGGAGAAAGAGCTTTGAGACGGCGCGCTGGTTCACCCAGGAATAGAACTTCATTATCGGGTCTCGATGTTGTTCCCTAGGCTCCTCCATCATCTTGTACTTCTCGGACCAGAGCGCGAACTCTCTCAGGAAGAGGAACCTCCACACTACCACTGCGAGAATCAGGCCCACGATTAGGAAGGTGTAGTCGGCGAAGTCATTGGCGCTGAAGAAGCTGGTCGCACCGATACCTATGCCGTAGGCGATGTTGATCTTCGTCTTCCCCACGGCGATTATCTCGCTGGCCACCAGGAAGAAGAGACCGATCGCCCAGGAAGTCTGCGTGTTGTACGCTATCCGGCTCAGCGAGGCCGGTATGTACAGCGACTTCGTTCTCTGCCACCCGCTGGCGTTCGACATGTCTAGAAGGTCGGCGTAGTCCTGCGGTATCGCCTTGACTGCCTCGTAGACTCCGAAGGCGATGTTCCAGGACATGCTGGTGAAGATGAGAATGATGACGGCCAGGTTTGCGCCGACCATGTTCGGCATCAACCCGTAGATCCCTATGATGACAAACGGGAAGAACCCCAGGATTGGGATCGACTGAAAGATGTCGAGGAGAGGCAGAATCACAGCCTCGGCCCTTCTGTTCCTTGCAGCGAAGATTCCGACTGCGAGGGCGAAGAGGACGCTCAGCCCGAGGGCGAACATCATCCTGATCCATGAGGCGACGATGTCGATGGCTATCAGGCCAAACTCGAAGGAGGCCGTGAGCTCTCGAAGGGCGCGTCGAGCCGCGGACGTATTTACGGATTCTCGGGTTAGCCGATGTATGGGGTGCTCGACGAATCGAACCTGCGCACTGTCTCGTAGGCTCCCTTGTCCCTAAAGGCTGCAAACTTCGGCAGGTCCGGGAAGAACTGGTCAAGGGGCTTGACTGCCATGTCACCGGCGAGGTGCCCTGCCCCAAAGAACCTCCTCGATATCTGCCGACTGAGGTCTCTCACCTGCTTGTCGCTCTCGAATCCGAGCGTGTGCAGATACTCGTGAAGCAGGATCATGAAAACGTACGAGTTCACCCTCGCCCTCGACTTCGAGAGCTTCTGAACTATCCTGAGGAGATTCCGGTTCATCACTATGGCGTTCGACCCCATCTGGTGATACGCTCCGACGTTGTTGGGGATGTCTCCCAAGACCAGCGTGAGACCGGCCCTGTGCATACCGAGGCTTTCCTCGGTCGCCGCCTTCACCATCTCAAAGATTGCGTCGAATCCTTCTGCTGAGGCGAGGATCCTCTTGTTGCCGGATTGATTCACTCTACACAAATTGCGGCCGCTGGTAGATAAATCCCTCTGAGGAGGAATAAGGAGGCTAGTTCGCCGTTCAGAATGTCTTGTGGAGCTTGGCGCTCAGAACGCCGTTAACGTAGGCGCTTGCCAGACTGGATCTGTCGACTGAGGCGTGAAGGGGTCTGCGCAGGGTGAAGTCGGGGGCGGCCACTACTATGTCGTCCCTGAGGAGCGAGACCTTCAGCTGGCTGCTCCTATAGCCTGGGGCGTGCATTATGAAGGTGACATGGGTTGATGACTCAATCAGTTCGTCGTCGAATGCCCGCCGCCCCGGGGCCCCCGGCTCGTCGGCTGCGCGGACCAAGCGTCCCTCCAGAAGTGTCACCGCGTCGTCCACGAGCTCGTCCAAGACCCTCTGGAAGCTGTCTCGGCTATCAGGACCACTCGTCATCCATCCCCTTCTCGATGTTGTCCAGTTCGAACCCCAGGTCTTCCCATCGGAACTTCTTTGGCACCAAGCGGTGCATCTCAGCGAGCTCAGTGAGCGAGGCCATGTTAGAACCTAGGTACTAACGTTCCTTGATATCGGCTGTGGATTGCCAAACTTGACCCATGCTTTGCGTTCCGTTCACTAAACTAAGGTTAAATTACCGTTAGAACTACAGTTCACCCGTGCCCGTCATTTTCCGGGTCACTCTTGGCAAGACCGGGAACAGCCTCAGGATAACGATCCCTAACCCGGTCGTCGAGGGCTTTGGGTGGAAGAGGAGGGACCAGATACTCCTGATCGTGACAGAGAACGAGATAACCCTGAGGAAGCTCGAAGGCGGCAAGAAGGAGCGGTCCCACAAGGGCCCTGCAGCATGAGACAGAGCTCTCCTTTTCGCTGAGGCCAGCGCCGCAACACCTGCAGGCAAGCCCGCTCAGCGCCTGTCGCGCAGCGAACCTGCCGCCCACCGTGCAGGACGCCGAGGCCATCCCTTGGGGGCGAATGGAAACACGGAAAAGGAAGTGCCTGGAGGGTTCAGACATGGTATCGAAGAGCATCAGCGTCGCATTGATGGTCACTGACGCGAAGAAGTCCGCAAGGTGGTACGAGGAGAAACTCGGGTTCGAAACCGAGGGTTCCGGGCACTGGATTACGGTCTGGCCCAAGGGGTCGAACGCGAAGTTCCACCTCTGTGAGGGAAAACTGGAGCCCGGGAACACCGGAATCAGCCTCTACTGCGAGAGCTTGGAGAAGACGGCCGCGGCACTCGAGAAGAAGGGGGTCAAGTTCACGACGCCCATCACGAAGAAGGAGTGGGGCACCTTCGCCATGATCGCTGACCCGGACGAAAACGCCATCTGGCTGCACGAAGGCGGCCCGTAGGCTCGAACTCCACCTGCGGGTGGCACGCCAGCGGAGCTGCCCTCTCCCCATCTTCTCCTAACTGGTGGTTGACATTCTTGAATCCGCAGGGTTTCAGCGGCTAGACTGGATAGGTCTGCGTCAATTCCTCCAATTCCTCGACCCTGCCTGAGACCAGGCTAGACTAGAGGTAGGAACGTGCGTATCCCGAATTTCGCAATAACGTTTTATCGCTGTCAGTGAAAGCTTGCCAAGATGACCGTGGGCAGTTCGGTGATCAGTTACTGGCGCCTGACCAAGCCCAGGATTTGGGGCCTGCTCCTCTTCACCGGCCTTGTGGCGATGGTGGTGGCATATCGCGAGACGCCGGGGTCGACTCTGTCCCCCATGCTGATGCTCGTCACAGGGATCGCCTTGACCCTGGGGAGCGCCTCTGCCGACGTGCTCACCAACTACCATGACAGAGACATCGACAGCGTGATGAAACGCACGATGAAGAGGCCGATACCCGCAGGCGACATATCGCCAGGGGCAGCGCTCACCTTTGGCCTTTCGATGGCCGCTCTTTCGGTCGCTATCCCCTTCTTCCTTATCAACGCTGCGTCTGCTGGTTTCATGCTGCTGGGGCTGCTTGACAACGTGGTTGTCTATTCCCTCCTCCTTAAGAGGCGGAGCTGGCTCAGCATTATCCTGGGAGGCTTCTCAGGAGGGATGCCTGTCTTGGTCGGCTATTCGGCCGTCGGGAACCCCTTCTCACCGATTGCCCTCTACATGTCTGCGCTGGTCATGGTCTGGATCCCGGCTCACATCTGGAGCCTGGCGATCTTCAGCAGAGAGGATTTCGAGGCTGCCAAGGTGCCCGTGCTCCCGGTCGTCTTCGGCGACAGGGTCGCGGCAGCCTGCGTGGCCGCCACAAGTGTCATGCTGACAGTCTTCTCAGTCCTCATCTTCCTGTTCACTCGGGTGAGCGTACTCTATACCATCACTGCCCTTGCCCTCGGAGGGCTAGTGCTGGGCTACAGCGCCAAGCTGGCAGTCGACCGGACTCGGAGCACAGCGTGGACCCTCTTCAAGATCACCAGCCCGTACCTGATGCTGCTCTTCCTTGTCCTTGGCGTGTCTTTCTGGACGTGACTCCAGCGGCGCGTCTCAAAGTGAGTTGGTTAATCACACAATTGACCGCATTTGGCATTTGGATATGATGCGATTAGTCGAGCTCAGTCAGCACACAAAGCAATTCCGTTCCATCTTTCCCTGGCAAGTCGTACGCCCAACCGTCCTTTAGCACAGGCACACCAGTCACCTGTGCAGCGACGTTGTTCGGCGTACTCCCTTCGCTCATCGGGACTGCCATTCTGTCGAAGGTTTCGGGGAAGGGGGTGTCGCGTTCTCATCAACGGTCTGCATACTGCCGTCATGAAGCTGCTCTGGGAAGCACACTGTTTCAAGACAGATGACAAACATCTACACCCTTAATTAGGGTTGGGCGTGCGCTTGTAAAGGTCGTGAAATCGATTACGTCGAATCGATTCGGCGCGGCGTCTGTATTGCTGTTGCTAATCATCCCCGCAATTCTGGTCCTGAGCCCAAGCATCCCCAGCGCACGCGCGGTCCCGACTCCAACGAGGACCATCCCCGTGGGCCAATCCCCGGATGCCGTGGGCGTCGACCCATTTCGGAACCTGATCTACGTCGCTAACGCCGACGACAACACAGTGTCCGTCATCAACGGGTCGACTAACGCGGTCATCAAAAACGTGACCGTCGGAGGGGGCCCAGATGCGATTGCCGTGAATCCTTCGACGGGGTCAGTGTACGTGGCGAACCTTGACGACAACAATGTGTCGGTGATAGACGAATCGACCATCCGGGTGGTGAAGAACGTGTCTGTGGGGGGCTATCCTGACGCTCTGGCGCTAGATGCGGCGAAGAACATCGTCTACGTCGCTAACGCCGACGACAACACAGTGTCCGTCATCAACGGGTCGACGAACGCGGTCATCAAGAGCGTGACCGTCGGAGGTGACCCAGATGCCCTGGCGGTCGATTCCTCTGCCAACACTGTCTACGTGGCGAACAGCTATGACGATACAGTATCTGTTATCAATGGATCGACGAATAAGGTCATCGCAACTGTTCCCGTCGGAGCCAGTCCTACGGGGGTCGCCGTTGATTCCGCCACCGGACTCGTGTACGTGACCAACTTCGATGACTGGACTGTTTCAGTGATAAACGGCTCGGATTACAGTCTGGTTACCACTGTGACTGCAACAGGACAAGGTCCAGATGCAATAGCACTCGATGAGGTCACCAACGGAGTTTACGTGGTCAACTACTACCAAGACAGCCTCTCGATGATGGATGGCGCCACAAACGTGGTCGTGGCAAATGTGACTGTTGGGCAAAGCCCGTCGGCCGTCGCAGTCAACCCATTGACCAACGTGGTCTACGCGGCGAACATCGATTCGAACTCCGTCTCAGTGGTCGCTGGACTAAAGCGGGCCTCTCAGACTTACGTGGTATGCTCCTCGTCCTCTGTCAGCATAGGCGAGTCTGTTGCATGCGCGGCCCTGATTGTCGGCGCATCGCCTAGCGGCCAGGTGACTTGGGACAGCACCGGGGTGGGATCCTTTGTCTCGACTAGTGGTGCTTCCTGTACGATATCGGGAGATGTGTGCACAGTCCGTTGGCAGCCTAGCTCACCCTTCCCAGCTTCACCGGTCCGGATTATGGCAACCTTTCGAGGCGACGTAAACAACAAGAGGAGTTCCAGTCAATTCCAGGTGAGTCTGACCGTGGCAGCCAGCTCAACCTCGGTTGTCTGTACTCCACAGTCTGTAGCCGCTGGGTCTTCTACGGAGTGCACTGGGTCGGTTACTGGGTACTCTCCGACAGGTCAAATCTCATGGAGCAGTAACGGGACGGTCTCGTTTTCCGGGCCAACCTGCACATTGTCAGCAGGAAATTGCAGCGTTTCGATGGTCCCTTCGGCGGCTGGTTCTTCCAAGCTCGCCATCACTGCGACCTACACGGGCGACCAGAACAATTTAGGAAGCTCGGGCACGTACCTGATTCGAACCTCGGCTGCTTTTCCAACTCTCCTTGCAGGGGCAGGCGTTGCAGCCTTGGCCGTAATCGTTGGAACTGCGTTCTACTTGGTCCGTAAGCGGAAGAGAAGGGCTACATGAGCAAAGGCGGAAAACAGGCCAAGGAAGAGTAGTGTCAAGGAGGACGAGCCTGACATCCTTGACACCATGATGACGAGTCTGGCGGAGCCTATTGAGGAGAAGGGCGCAATCACTCAGGAAGAATAGGAGCGGAGAACAAAGACGGACATCAAGGGATGCTGAATGCGGATTACGATAAGCGCTCAGCCCTTAAGTAAGGCAGACAAAAAGGCTGCGTGTGTCAAAAGTGAGGACCTTCTTTCGCCACTGTCCATCATGCGGCCGCAGATTCGAGATTAGGCTTATGAAGAGGAAATCCATAGACTCAGAAGGCTTCAATGAAAAAGAGAAGTCCGTGAAGTCCGTATCAAACGTATCCAGCGGGCCTCTCCTTGGCAGCTTCTCAACGCCCCCATCAGTAGTGGAAGAACATGCCCCATTGATTGTCGATTCTGAGGCGTTTCAATACACGTACAGATGCAAGCATTGCGGGCACGAATGGCTGGAAGTCCGTGAGAAGGACGAAGTGAGGCGGGAGCCGAAGGGCTACACTGGGGACTGAGCCCCCCCCTGCCCGCGCGAGGGACTCAACAGGATTCGTGATTGGCGGAGAACAACTTGCCATGGTATCAGTGCGATCGCGCAAGAAGGTGGGAGTAACAAGGACAAGGCCCCAGGGGGGGAAGGAAAAGGTAGAAGTGCTCGCCCTCGTCGGGAGAATGAAAAGAGACGTAGTCGAGAGATGGCCTTCGCCGAACCTAAGCGAGATTGCCCCAGCGCATCTCGTCTGTGATCTAGAGCTTCCTGAACTGCCACCGAGGATTCAGTAACAAGACAAAAAGAGGAGGCAGGAAGTCGGCTTCTCAGTTTAGGTGACTATTTCGCCGGAACTTCCGCCGTTAGTGTTGTCCCACATGCTACGGGTCTTCTTCGTCACGTGCTCCAGTCTAATCGGGCCTACGCCATAGAGCACTCTTGGTATTCAAAGGTTCGGGCCGAGGCCTTCGTACATAACGATGAACACACTGGAATCCCATAAAGAGCAATCCTGCAAGCCTTTTTACTCCAACCAGAAGCGCGAAGAAAGGCTGTGCTGACGATAATTGCCGCTACCGTCGAGTTCTTCATCGTGGTCGCGTTCGCGCTGGCAGCGGTCCTTCTCAACACCATCGACGGAAGGGGCTTCCTCGCTAGTACGGTTGTCGGCTTCTCCATAATCTGCGGGGGAGGGCTCTCCTGGTTCGTCATTGTCGCTGTCTTCTTCACTTTGGGGGTGGTCTTCACCCTCTACAAGTACGGATACAAGAGGGCGCTCGGGAGCGCGCAGGAGAAGGGTGGTGCACGCAGCTGGCCCAGCATCCTGGCAAACGGCGGGGTCGCCTCGGCGATAGCCGTGCTCAACTTCACTGGGCCCACCCTCGCTTTCTCTGTCCTGTTCCTGGGGGCCATCTCTGCCTCGGCCGCGGACACGGTGGCGACCGAGGTGGGCCTTCTGAGTCGTAGCAAGCCAAGGCTGATCACGAACCTGGCCAGGAGCGTCACGCCGGGGACTTCCGGAGGGGTCACTCTATTGGGCGTCCTAGGTGCAGTCTTTGCTTCACTTGTCATTGGGTCCATGGCGTTCTTCCTTGGCTTGATGTCGATGCGCCTCGCGGTTGTGCCCATTTGCGTCATAGGCGGGGTCTTCGGAGCCTGTTTCGACAGCGTGCTGGGGGCTGCCGTTCAGAGAAGAGGATACTGTGTAATCTGCCACAAGCCTACGGAGGCGCTAAGACACTGCGGAGAAAGCACGCACGTGGCTGGCGGCGTTCCATACATTGAGAATAATGTGGTCAACCTCTTCGCGACTGTCGCAGGAGCTGTGGTCTCCTTCGCGGTCTTCCGCGCCCTCATCCCGACAGCCTAGGGTACCTGGTCGCGGCGGTCAGCCTTTCCGTCAGGGACGAAACCAGGACCCTTTGCTGGGCACGGTCGTCACGATTCCTCAGGGTCACCGTATCATCCTTCAGGGTGTCATAATCTATGGTGATACAATACGGGACGCCCACTTCGTCTGCCCTGGCGTACCTCCTTCCTATCGAGCCCGACTCGTCGTAGAAGACGTCGAGCGTCTCCTGCAGCTCCCTGAATACCTCCAATGCAGCTTCCTGGAGGCCGTCTTTGTTGACCAGCGGAAAGACCCCTGCCTTCACGGGTGCCACGTACGGCTTGAGCGCCAGAAGTCGCCTCTCCCCCTCGGACCTCAACGACGCCTCGAGCAGCGCGTAGACGAGTCTGTCGATGCCCATAGAGAGCTCGAAGACGTGTGGGAGGACCTTCTCTCCCGCGTCGTCGACAGTGAAATCTGTCCCGCTTGCGCTCGAGTGGCGTCCTAGGTCGTAATCACTTCTGTAGTTACAGGCGACCAGCTCCAGCCATCCCACCGAAAGGTCCACCTCCAAGTCGTAGGCAGCCTGCGAGTAGAAGGCTCTGTCCTCCTGGGAAAGAATCCTGAACCGGAGCTTCTCCTCCGGCAACCCCGCTGCGCAGTAGAACCTGAGCAGTATGGCGAGGTAGTAGCCGATAAGCTTGTTCGGCACCAACCCCTTCTCGATGGCTTCGGAGACCGTGACCCTGTCGGCAGTTCCGTCTGGGCTGAGCAGCGTCAGCGCGTCACTCTGAGCCGGTTCGAACCTCTCCTCGTCGGTCCGCTTCGGGTTGAAGAAGACCTCCACCTCGGCCTGGTTGAGTTCCCTCAGCCTGATGAGTGCCTGCCTGGGAGCGATTTCGTTCCTGAAGCTGCGCCCAACTTGTGCCACCCCCACCGGGAGCTTGACCCTCTGCGTCTTGAACAGCAACGGGAAGTCCACAAAGATGCTCTGGCAGGTCTCAGGCCTGAGATACGCCTCCTCCTGCATGGGGCCAATCCCGACCTTGAACATCATATTGAAGCGACCCGTCCCTGAGAGCGCCGAGCCGCACTTAGGGCACTTCACCCCTGCCTTCGTCATTAGAGAGTCGTATTCAGAGTCTTGAAGCTTCTCGGGCACCTGCTTGCGGGTCTTCTCTTCCACAAGTTTGTCAGGCCTGAAAACGGAACCGCACTTTGAGCATCGGACGAAGGGGTCAGTGAAGCTGGAAAGATGCCCAGACGCCTCGAAGACCGCCTTCGGCAGGATCTGCGACCCGTCGATCTCGAGCATCCCGTCCCTCTTGACTATCATCCGCCTCCACAGCTCCACGAGGTTGTTCCTCATCGATACACCGAGGGGCCCGTAGTCCCAGAAGCCGGCCGGAGAGTTCGGGTAGCTGTCCGCCGACTTAAAGAAGAAGCTCTTCTGCTGGGCCAAGCGGGCCACGTCGTCGAACGACATCGTCGGCGCAATGCTCGAAGCTGTCGGGATATATGCTATCCGCGTTCTCCCGCTGGACCGGTTGCGTCGGGTGCCCTTGGCCTCTCCGCTTGTCAGCTTATCTGATTACAATGAATTTATACCCGTAGTGGATCTGCCCCGAATCACCGTCGACCTTGGCTCTCCGCACGGTCGCTCTCACCCTTGCTCCTGTCTTGACGGACTCATCGGGAGAATCGACCAGCTGGCTGAGGACTCTCGCCCCGTTGTCGAGCCTCACCACCGCGAGGTAGAAGGGGGTCTGCGTCTCGAACCCGGGCAGCGGCTCATGGAGTTGCGTGTAGGTCATTATCTTCCCCTCCTTTGGCATTTCCTTGTCCTCGATGTTTTCGGAGCCACAACGCCTGCACATATAGACGGGTGGGAAGAACTCGGCACCGCACTCCTGGCACCTGCTGCCAATCAGCCTGTAGTACCGGTCCTTAACTCTCCAAGCTTGGATGGCCATCTACGCAGCCCTCCCGAATACGTGAACCACGCTCGTGGTGTCCACCCCGCCAACGTTGTGGGTGATCGCGTAGTCGGAGTCTTCGACTTGGTTCTTGCCGGCCCGGCCAGTCAGTTGCAGGAAGGCCTCCGCAACCTGGTAGACGCCTGTCGCGCCTACAGGGTGTCCCCTCGCTTTCAGCCCTCCGAACGTGTTGATCGGGAGTTCCGACCCTTTGCTGTACTTTCCCTCCCTCGCGTCCTTCGAGCCTCGCCCTCTTTTCGAGAATCCCATCGCCTCGAGGGCTAGGGCCCCCACCACAGAGAAGGCGTCATGGATTTCGGCGAAGTCGAGCTTTCGTGGGGAGAGCCCCGCCTGGGCCATGGCCCCCTTGAACGCTTCCTGTGTCGCACGGAAGTCGAGCATGTCTTCCCTCTCGTATACGCTGAACTCGTTCGTCACAATCCTCCCGCCCAGGACCTCAGCCATCTTCCCCTTGCCCCCAGAAGCCGCCCTGTCGCCGACCAGGAGGACCGCGGCCGCCCCGTCTCCAATTGGAGCACAATCGAAGAGCCTTAACGGGTCTGCGACCATGCTCGACCTGCTGACCATGTCGGGCGTGATTGCCTTCCTGAACTGGGCGTGCTCGGCAGTCACAGCGTTCGCATGGTCTATGACAGGGATTGAACTGAGCTCGTCCCTCGAGACGTCGAGCTGCTCCATGTAGTATCTTGCCAGGAGTCCGTTCAGCGCGGCAAACGAGGCACCCACGAACTGGGTGTACTCAGCCGACTCTGCCATTGCGAGCGCGTGCGATACCTCCTCGGACTCCACGTCGCGCATCTTCTCGACCCCGACTACTAGAGCAGAGTCAAGCGCCCCTGATCTCACAAGCGAGTACGCAATATTGAAGGCCGAACCGCCTGACGAGCAGGCCGACTCCACCTTGACGGCCGGGACCCCTACGAGGCCCAGGGCGCTGGCCACCAGAGCGCCGAGGTGCTCCTGTCCTGCGCCGATTGCGCTGAACATGTTCCCCACAAAGATCTGTTGCGGCCTGACCTTGGGCGCATCCTTCATCGCCCCCCGAGCCGCCTTGACCGCCAGGTCAAGGAGCGACTCCTCCCAATTGTCACCTATGCTGGTGAAACCCGCTGAAGCAATGTACACCTTGGATCTTGACATCGATTTCCCTACTTGTGCAGCTTGTCCCTGAACTTGGAGTAGGTGGAGTAGTCTATCCTCAGACTGCGTTGGAGCATCGACTTCACGGTGGGGTTGACCCCTCTAGTCTTCTTGATTCCGTCAAGGACTTCGATGCAGAACGCGTCTGACCCAGCGCCCGAGCCGAAGCTCGCAAGCAGGATCTTGTCACCAGGTTTCGCCTCGTCCAGAACAGCTGCGAGCCCGATGGGTGAGCTTCCGGCATACGTGTTCCCGATCATCGGATTAAGAAGACCAGTCTTGATCTGTTCCATCGTGAACCCGAGCCTCGTGGCGACCTCGACAGGGAACCTAGGGTTGGGCTGGTGGAAGACGGCATAGGCGAAGTCGCTCGGCTTGTAGTCAGTCTCCTTGAGGAGAGTCTTCACCGAACTCTCGATGTGATAAAAGTAGGCAGGCTCACCCGTGAACCTGGAGAGGTGCCTGGGATACTTTTCGTGGGCCCTCCGCCAGAAGTCTCCAGTGTCAGTAACAAATGATGTGCTGCAGTGTATTAGAGCGATGGCGTCCTTCCCGTTCTTTCCGATGACGTAGGCTGCTCCCCCGCTGGCAGCACCGTACTCCAGGTCGTCGCCGGGCCTCCCCTGGGCCGTGTCCATGCCTATGGCGAGCCCCGCGTCAATCATTCCGGAGCCGACCAGGCCCATTATTACTTGGATTGCCTCGGTTCCTGCCTTGCAGGCGAACTCCAGGTCGGCCGCGAGGGTGTAGTGTTGTCCAAGCGCCTGCGCTACTATGGTGCTTGTCGGTTTCACTGCGTAGGGCTTCGACTCTGTGCCGACGAAGACCGCGCCAAGATCGGTTGTGCCAGCCATCTTCATCGCGTGACGGGCCGCTTCGATCGCCATCGTCACGGTATCTTCGTCCATCGAAGCTACCGCCTTCTCGGCGTTGGGGCCTGAACCGCCTCCCTTCCAGACCCTAGCGATTTCAGACGTGGGGATCCTGTAGAGCGGGATGTAGGCGCCGTAGCCCAGTATGGCAGAGGGCTTGCTGCTCTTCATGAGATGCATCTAGATGCTACCCGAGCCGGACCGCACCCTTACATAAACGATTACGCAATATGGGGTGCTGTAGTTAGTCTCTTGTCGAACCTCCTCGGCCGCCCCAGCCTGAGGTGACTGGCTCGGAACACCAATGTTGCCTTCTCGGAGGAGGCGGACTCAGGCTTCGCGGATGTTGCTGGGTCCTGATACATCGACCGCAGAATGCCTAGACTGCTTTGATCTGCTTGACTACTGACGGTCTCGCCTTCCTAAAGACACGGTACCCGCAGATGCACTTCACCTCAGGCAGTCTTGAAAGCTCCTCCTGTGTGGTCCTGGTACCGCATCTCACGCACTCGTAGACAGCTCCCGCAAAGACCTTCACAGGCTGCTCCTTCGGCGCTTCGGCGGTCATTCCAACGTTGCGCCGAGATTCCCCGTATTTCTGGCTTTCCCATGACGCTGGTGGTCGAGGAGCACAGATAGCAGGCCGGGCGCAGGCGGCTGAGAATCTGCTTCAACTAAGGGCGATCCTAATCACAGAGAAGAAGAAACGGGCCATGTCAGCCAGCCCCAGCTTCGACCTGCCTGCAGTCCTGGCCGCAAATGTGTATGGGACCTCCGCAAAGCGCGACCCCTTCCTCAGCAGGTGGAGAGATGCGACCTGGAACTCGAACCCCCTTGCGGGCAGGGCCGCGTCGGCGACCTGCTCTGCCTTGGCCCGCGTGTACGCACGGAAGCCCGATGTCGCGTCCCTGACCTTAATGCCGAGCATCGTCCTTGCGTAGGCGTTCGCGCCTTTGCTGACCGCCCTCCTCCAGAGGCTCCAGCCTGAGGCCCCTCCTCCGGCCACGTATCTCGACCCGACTGCCACGTCGGCCCCGGCCTGGACTGCCCTGACGAGTTCCCCGATCGCAGACGGTGGGTGCTGGAGGTCCGCGTCCATCTCGATGATGATGTCGGGCGCAATCGACGATAGTGCTTCCCTGAACCCGTCCTGGTACGCGCTTCCAATCCCAGCCTTCGCGCCTCTGACGAATAGCCTCACTGAAGGGTCGCGGGAGGCGATGTCCCGTATCAGGTCGCCTGTCCCGTCGGGACTTGTGTCGTCGACGAAAAGGAGAGTGAGGCCCGGGATGGCCGCTCTTCGCACCTCGTCGACCAGCCTTCCGACGTTCTCTCTTTCATTGTACGTGGGAACGACCACACAGAGTTTCCGCTGAGCCTGTAACACGTGCGGGCTCCTAGAGGAGCTCGCTTGCCGCGGTCAGAAATCCCTGGGCAACCCTCTCCATCTCCTCAGGGCCCAACCTGGGGTGGACTGGCAGCGATATCACGTGGCGTGTGGCCTCTTCGGTGTTCTCCAGGGTTACGCGGCCGTATCCAAGCTCCTCGTACAGCGGGGTCTTGTGGACCGGCGTCTTGAAGTAGACAGCGGCCCCAACGCCCATGGCGTTGAGCCTGCCCAGGACCTTGTCCCTGTTCTTCTGCAGGTAGAGGGTGTGCAGGTAATGGGTGTGAGTCCTATCCGTCTCGTCCTGGGTGAAGGACGCGCCTTTGACTCCTGAGATCATTTCTTGCAGTAGGGCGACGTTCTTGGCTCTAATCCCCAGGAAACTTCCCAACTTGTCCATCTGGACCGAGGCTATCGCGGCGGCGAGCTCAGGGAGTCGGTAGTTGAACCCGAGACGCCGTGAATCGTACCCGTGAACCATCCCGTGGTTTCTGATGAGCCTCAATTTGTCGGCCAGTTCGTCGCTGTCGGTCGAAATCGCCCCGCCCTCCCCTGAGGTGGCGACCTTAGTCGCGTACATGCTGAAGCACCCTGCGACAGAGAGCGTCCCGGTCTGCCTTCCCTTGTATTCAGCACCGAGCGACTCTGCAGCGTCCTCGATCACGTGAATCGAACGCGCGGATGCGACCTCGCGAATCTCGTCCATGTCGGCCGGATAGCCGTAGAGATGGACCGGCATCACGGCCTTCGTGTGCCTGGTGATGGCCTTCCGAAGGAGAACAGGGTCGATGTTGTAGTCAGCCTTCGTGTCGACGAAGACCGGTTTCGCCCCGCAGGCGAGGACCACGTTGGCTGTCGCTACGAAGGTGAATGAAGGCAGCACGACTTCGTCGCCCGGCTTGATTCCGAGTGCCAACAGGACCGAGTGCAAGGCGGCCGTCCCTGAGTTCACGGCTACGACATGCTTCACTCCAAGCAGTTCCCTCATCTTCGACTCGAAGCTCTTCACCCACCTTCCCCCCTCGTAGGAGCTGTCGGTCAGCCTTCCGCTCTCGATGACAGAGAGCGCCGCCTTCTTCTCCTCGTCCCCCAGCAGCGGCAGGTTAATCGGTATGAAGTCCAATTGCCCCTACTGCCCTAGGTCGGGAGAGTATTTGAGATTCATGCAGGATCCCCCCCGGTGGAGCAGGTTGCGGGCCGTGAATCGTCGAGCGTTCGTCACCATTGCGGCAGTCGCGGTGGCCGTCAGACTTGTGCTTCTTACGACGCCGTTTTCTTACGTTCCAGACGTCTATTACTATGACGCTCAGGCCGCCCATGCTCTGCTCGCTGGTTCGAATCCTTACGGCCACAACTACACGATCCAGGCTGGCCTTACCACCCAAGGAGCCGGGAATGTCTTCGCGTACCTCCCAGGTGTTGTGGAGTTTCTCACCCCTTTCGGCGCAGCAGGAGATATCAGGCTGGGCTTGGTGGCGTGCGACATCTTGGTCGCCCTTGCGCTCTACTCGCTGAAGGGCAGATGGGCAGCGCCGACCGCCGCTGTGTACCTGCTGCTGCCGACGGGCATCCTCTTCTCCACGTGGTATCCGAACGACACCCTGGTCGGGATGGCCTTTCTTGGGCTCGCGTTTGCGACCCGCTCGCGTGGTCGGTACGGGATCTCGTCAGTCTTCACAGGGCTGTCGCTCGCTTCGAGCCAGCTTGTCTGGCTCTTCTACCCTTTTGTCCTTCTGGCAGAATTAAAGGCCCGGCGCTTCAAAGAGACTGTTCTGGGTCTGCTCGTCGCCCTCGTCGCCGTGGCCCCCTTCCTTCTCTGGAATCCTACGACCTTCATCAGCAATACAATCTACTTCGAATTCGGACGTCCCGTCCAGGGACTCCTGACACCTGAAGTCTTCGGCGTAAACGTAAACCCTACCCTCAGCGGATTCGCGATGACCCTCTTTGGCGCGTTGGTCCCACTGACCCTGAAAGCCGGGATCATTGCGGCGGTACTCGCACCCCTCCTCTGGAAGGCTTCCACGCCGCAGAAGGTCCTCCTGAACGGCTCGTTCTTTCTTATCATCGCGATTCTGGTCCTTCCCGGCAACTTCTCCTGGTGGTACTTGGAGTTACCTCTCATGACGCTGATGGTCTGGTTCCTTTCATCGAGAGGGCTGACGACGCCATCTGCCGTGAACCCTTAAAGCGTCCAAGCGTGGCCTACGCATGGTTTGGCGGCCGTAGAGGCGCTTGACCCGGGTACCAGGAGGGTCTTCACACTCGTAGCTTGGGCTTCCTTCATCATACTGATAATCTTGCTTGCCTACGGCTTCTTGGAGGCACGCGGCACGTCGAACCTGCCAATCGGGGCCCAGTGGGTTGACGTCTATTGGCCATTTCCGCCCTACTTCGCCCAGCCTGTGACCTACTTTTCGGTGGCCTGCGTCGCCCTCTTCTACTCGGGGCTTAGGCTATGGGAGGTTAGAATCGCGAAATGGCCGACAGGCCTGATTTCCTTCCTGCAGTTGGTGGGATTCGTCGTCGCCTTCTCTTCAGCATATGAGGTCCTCTACAACTTCAACTTCTGGGGTGCGACGTACACGGTCGATGCGATTAAACTGGGCAAGTCGATCCCCGACCTGCTGAACAGCAGCTACCCGGTCCCATGGAGTTTCGTCTTCGCCACCAGGGTGTTCTCAGCACTCTTCGTGATAAGCGGGTACTCCGTCTATTTCCTGCGCCGCGTGAATCGCTCACACATCATTTAGCCGGCTTGCCCGCCGGCGAATATCCGGAATAGAGCAGTACGAGGTGGACAAGCGCGAAGAGGGCGAACCCGGCCAGCGTCTCTGTGGCGACGAAGGAGAAGGTGCTGCTGATGAGCGGGATGGCCACGTAGGCCTGATACGCGGAAACCATTAACCCGAGAACTGCAGACGAAGTCGCCCAGGCCCACGTGATTCTTCCTGAGGGCAGGAACTTCAGCAAGAGCCCCGCGGCGAGGCATGTAAGGGCCGGCCATAGGACCAGGACAAGGCCCAACCCCGCTGCAACGACTGCCCACACGACCCCTACGAACATGAACTCATACGCCAGATTCGACTTTAGAATGTCAGAGAACTTCGGCAACCCCGCAGCCGCCCGCGGTTGTCGTTATAAATTGTGTTGTCGGGCACGATTTCGCGCGGTAGGCTTATCTGTAGTCCGGCTTGGTGTAGACCGACCCAGGTTTGTCGACCCAGCTGATCACCCAGGCCAAGGAGCTCGTTTCGAAGCTCGCCGAACTGACCAGGCCCGTGACGGAGCTCGGAGAGTCGCTTCTCGCATCGGCAGTCTACGACGGGGACCTAAGGCTGGCCGTCCTGAAGTTCTATGACCAGAAGGCAGGCAGGTTCCGGCTCTGGCGGGATAACACTGGACACAAGCCATACTGCTACACTCGCCTGGGACAGGAAGATTTGACCGAGGTTAGGGCGAGGAAGGACGTCATCGATATCATCGAGGAAGAGAAACTGGACCTCCTCAACGACACGAGAGTCAAGCTGAGGAAGATCATCACCACTGACCCGCTGGCCATAGGAGGAGGGAACAGCAGCATAAGGGACCAGATCAGGGCCTGGGAGGCCGACATCAAGTACTATGAGAACTATGCGTACGACAGGGGCCTCCGGATGGGGACCTATTACCGCGTTGCTGCGGGGGAGGTCGTGCCCGTGGAGCAACCGGTCCCCGAGCGAGTTGCCCGCTCGCTAGACCAGATTCTGAAGAGGAACCTCCCGGAGTTCGCGCCCTACCTCAAGGAATGGGCGGAACTGCTCGGCGAGCCGCTCTGCGACTTCCGGCGGGTGGCACTAGACATAGAGGTGGCCAACGAGGCGGGCCGGCTTCCGGACCCAGAGGACCCCAAGCAGCCTGTAATAGCCGTCTCGTTCTTCAACGAGGAGGAGAAGGTCGTGTATCTCCTCAGGAACGGGAAGGACCAGGCCGGGCTCGAAGGCGGGACCTACGCTTGTCGAGTCTTCGACGACGAGACCGACCTTTTGAGGGCGGTCATGGCTAAGATCTTGGACTACCCAGTCTTGGTCACGTTCAACGGGGACGACTTCGACCTCCGCTACCTGAGGCACAGGGCTGAAAGGAGGGGGATTGCCGAGGAAGAGAACCCCATCCAGCTGGAAAGGGTTGCAGCGTCCCTGAAGCACGGCGTCCACATCGACCTTTATCAGTTCTTCAGGAACCGGTCCATACAGGTCTACGCCTTCAGCAACAGGTACACGGAACACACCCTCAACGGCATCTCGGAGGCGCTCCTCGGCAAGTCGAAGATCGAATTCGACGGCGAGATAGGCGAGCTGCCCCTGCCGGAGCTGGCCAGCTACTGCTTCAACGACTCTCAGCTGACCTACGAGCTGACATCGATGGGCGGTTCGGTCGTGATGAAACTCTTGCTGGTGATCTCCAGAATCGGAAAGATGCCGATCAACGACGTCTCGAGGCTCGGAGTCTCGAACTGGATCCGCAGCATGCTCTTCTACGAGCACCGGAAGATGGGAGCACTCATCCCGAGGCAGGACGAGCTGGCCGAGAAGGGCGGGGCTTCGTCGCAGGCGATAATCAAAGGCAAGAAGTACAAGGGAGGTCTGGTCATTGAGCCGAAGCCGGGCGTCTTCTTCGACGTGTCCGTCCTGGACTTCGCGAGTCTCTATCCCAGCCTGATCAAGGTCCACAATCTGTCCTACGAGACGGTCAACTGCCCTCATGAAGAATGCAAGGACAACAAAGTCCCGGACACGGCGTCCTGGGTCTGCAGGAAGCGGAAGGGGATAACGAGCCTCGTCACTGGCTCCCTCAGGGACTTGAGGGTCAGCCACTACAAGCCGCTGACAAAGGACCTGACCCTATCAGAAGAGGACAGAGAGCTGTACACCGTGGTCACGCAGGGTCTCAAGGTGTTCCTCAATGCCAGCTACGGGGTCATGGGATTTGAGACATTCGCGTTCTACTGCCTGCCAGTGGCAGAGGCGACCGCGGCCCTCGGAAGAGACGCCATCACCAAGACCATCCAGAAGTGTGCCGAGTTCGGAATAAGCGTGCTGTACAGCGACACTGACAGCCTCTTCCTTCAGAACCCTTCGAAGGAGCAGGTCTCCGCAGTCACCCGCTGGGCGGAAAGGGAGCTAGGCGTGGAGCTCGACCTGGACAAGACCTACAGGTACGTGGCATTCAGCAGCCGCAAGAAGAACTACTTCGGGGTCCTGCCTGATGGGACAGCAGACATCAAAGGCCTGACGGGCAAGAAGTCGCAGACACCTGACTTCCTCAAGCAGACTTTCTACGAAGCGCTGGGGATTCTCAGCAGAGTCCAGACCGAATCAGACTTCGAGAAAGCGAGGGCGGACACTAAGGCGCTCCTCACCCGGATGATCACACAGCTCAAGAACCGCCAGGTCCCGGTCGAACAACTGGCATTCAACGTGATGATGGGTAAGCCGACGGAGAAGTACGGGGAGACCACCCCGCAGCACGTGAGGGCGGCCATGCTCCTCGAGGAGAGGGGGAGAGAGGTCAAGGCCGGAGAGATAATCGCGTACGTGAAGACGAAGAGCCCGCCGTACGTCAAGCCCGTCGAACTGGCCAAGGTCGACGAGATTGACTCGGACAAGTACATCGAATACGCCCACTCTATGTTCGACCAGATGCTGGACGCCCTTGACTTCAGCTTCGACGAGATGCTCGGGGCGACGACCCTGGACTTCTTCTGGTCGACGTGACTTTTGTACCGTAGCCGGAAATCGGGCTCTGATTAGAATCGCTTGTGATTGGGCTCCTGGCTCGTCATTCTGCAAGCGATCATGCTTGATGCCAGCTGGGATCCCCTGGATGAATTGAACTCTCCAAGTCTTGTAATCCAATAGCGTCCGAATCAGACAATTCGGCGTGGGCGCAGGCGTCAGGAGAGAGCGGGATTCTACTTGGGCTGTTTTGGCTGTTCTAGCTGTTTGGACCGCAAATGACTGAAGAACAGCTCAATTGAGCCACTAGACGGCTCCATGTTCAGCCCATCTCCGGACAAGGAGTAGGCGAGAGCATATGAAGAACACGTCTGGTCCAATCAAACGGTCCCGGTTAGGCGAACAGAATCGAGCGCTTTTCACCCCTGCGGAGATAGACCCGATTTGCGACGTCCAGAAAGCATGTCTTCTCATCTCGATCCTTGAAGTTTGCTTTCGCTCTACCTAGTAGATCCTCCTTCTTTCCAACTCTTGAATCGGCACTTGCGAGAAGTCTTTGCACCATGATGATGCCAAAGCCACAGAGGGAAAAGCAAATCCCGTCAAACACAAATGGAGTTGAGGAAGCAACCAAGTATAGACGCTATTCCTTGTCGAGAGCCAAGGGCAATACTCAGGTGCAGATGACCGACTGAAATCGAGCTAAAAAAAGGGGGAGGCTGTCTTATGGCGTGAATGACTGTGGTTGAATGTACTGCGTGTCCAAAGAAACGACGCTGGGGAGGCCGGCGACTAGTGCTCCGGCCGTGTACTCTGCAACGACATCAAGTTTGATGTTAGTGTACAGGATGACGAAACCCTTGGCGTATGTGAGACTTGGCTGCGGTACCTGGAGCAGGCTCATGATGTAGGTGCAGTCAAGGCGCATGGCAGCGTCTGTCCCCAGTGTCACCGGTATTACGAGATAGGGATTCGGGCTAGCACCTACGTAGGGGATACTGGGGGACGCGTCAGGCAATGCCACCACCAGTTTCTGCGTAATAGTAGCGTTGTGCTTCGCGAAGCTGGGGTTGTGAACGTTGATGTCAGTATAGTAGAAGCCTGGAGCGAGCCCCAACCCCTGCGCGTCGTAAGGGTTCAGAGCATTGCAAATGAATTTGATACTGTAGACAAATTTGTGAGAGGCGGGCAGCGGATTGGAGAGGGCCACAACGCCCAGTAGCGTGAATGATGCCACAGAGATTACGACGACAGCCGCGAGAATGGCATGGAGTTTTCGAGTTCGAAGAACTTCCATTCGGTTTTTCCTCGCAGTCCTTTGGGGAGATTACGGTATTTAACCTAGCTTCTCACCTTTCTTCAGTCTTGCTTCCATGGTGCGTGGGACCGTCGCTGGTCGTCCTAGAACTCGAGCTTCTTTTCGAGGCGCTCCTTCGCCGTCCTGTTGATGATCGGTCCGGCGGCCAGGTTGCTGTTGCCGATGACCGATATCACCCCGTCGTTCTTCCTTATCCAAGTTGTCTTGAGGGAGAGCTTGACCACCTCCCCTCTGATCGCGCCGAACTCGATTTCGTCGCCGAGCCTCAGGACACCATCATGGAACATAAGGACCCCGGCTATGAAGTTCGAGAACGTGTTCTGAAGGGCCAGGGACACAGCGAGCCCCCCGATTCCAGAGAGGGCGATGGTCATGAGCTGCGAGGAGATGCCTGTGATGCCGAGAACGGCTGCGACGCCCAGCAGGATCATCAGGACAGCAATCCACTGCCTGACTGAGTTCGCAACACCTTTCGACGCCCCGGCCCTCTGGGATATCCGGGCGACCCCCCGAGCCAAGAGAGTCCCAAAGATTGCGATGATGATGATCGCCACTGCCACCTCGACGACCGTGAACAGAAGAGTCCCTTCACCGGACAGAACCGATGTCAAGCTGGGCGAGCTGACCAAGCTCGAAAGGCTGTGAAGAACCCCTCCTGCAAAATCGGTCATTGCGACACTCTCCGCGAAAGAATCAGGCTCAGGAAGAACGTATCGGAGGCCCGCCATCGAGTTTATTATCCTTCAGGCGGGCATGGAGGTCGAGCCGGATATGCTGGTACTCGCCGTCAAGTTCAAGACCGCGCCCAAGATCGTTGTGGCATCGTTGGAGAGGAATGCGCCCTACGCGGGGTGGCGGGCGCGATGATGGAACTGAAGTCGTGGGTTGGTTTCAAGGGGGTCGAGACCTCGCGCGCAACTGGTAGAGAAGAGAAAAGGTCCTATTTGCACACACATATGGCCCCGGCCTGGTGAGGAACAGCTGAGCTACTTGGACCTCTTCTCGAGCGTCAACCCTCTGGTCGGTCCCAGGGACCTCAAGGAGCCACTGCTGACGGTCTTCGGGGTGCCGTATGACGCAACGACATCATACAGGCCCGGGACCCGATTCGGCCCTAACGCCATCAGGGAGGCCTTCCTCAACGTGGAAGCGTACTCGCAGAAGTTGGGAGTGGACGTGGAGCGACTTCCCATCCGGGACGCCGGCAACTTGGCGAAGCAGAATGACCCCGAAGCTATGGTCGGAGCTGTGTCCAAGGTCGCGAAGGAGCTCTTTTCGGCGGGCGAGAGGTTCTGCATGCTCGGGGGCGAGCACTCGCTGACAGGCGGATCTTTCGCCAACGCCCCCAAGGGAACCGCACTGGTCGTCTTCGATGCCCACTTTGACCTTAGAGACGAGTGGGAGGGCTCGAGGCTCTCTCACGCCTGTTACCTGCGCAGAGTAACCGAGAAGGCCGACCCTTTTGTGGTGGCGCACATCGGGGGGAGGGCGGCGACGAAGGAGGAATGGGGACTCTCCAAGGGCTTGGGCCTAGTCCTGTCTCCCAAGGAGGCAGGCACTCCCGCGGGGCTGAGGAGGTTCTCCCGCTTTCTTTCTGGCTTCAAGAGCGTCTATGTCAGCATTGACATCGACGGCCTTGACCCTGCCTTCGCGCCCGGGACTGGGACGCCGGAAGCGGGAGGGCTGACGACGCTTGCGCTTCTCGACCTTCTGTACGCCCTCGAAGGGCGAAAAATCGCGGCTTTCGACATCATGGAGGTGAGCCCGCCCTACGACAACGGCTCCACCGTGGTCGCCGCCGCCCGATTCATGAACGAGTTGACGGCTCTCTGCGCGACGACGCAGTAGAATCTTCACTCGAACCTATCTGACCGTGACTTCACTTCAGCTAGGAATCCTTCGAGCTTCACGTCGAACTGCTGCTTTCCTTCCCTCGTCCTCACGGCAATTGTGGAGGCTGCTTCTTCTTTGCCTCCGACCACGACGATGTAGGGGATCTTCTGGAGCTGGGCGTTTCTGACTTTGGCGTTCAGGGTCGCGTGCTCGAAGTCGCCCTCGGCCCTTACTCCGCCGCGGAGCAGCGAAGACAGGACCTGCTTTGCGTACGAGACTTGATCGTCGGTGAGAGGGAGGACCCTTGCCTGGACCGGCGAGAGCCACAACGGGAGCTTCCCCTGGTAATGCTCTAGAATTATCCCGATGAACCTTTCCAGCGACCCGAAGATCGTGCGGTGGAGGACCACGGGCGTGTGCTCCTTGCCGTCCGAACCCGTGTACGAGAGGCCGAACTGCTTCGGCATCTGGAGGTCCAGCTGGAAGGTTCCACACTGCCACTCTCTTCCGAGGGAATCCCTGATGTCGACGTCGATCTTCGGGGCGTAGAAGTTGCCCTCCTTCTCCTTGACCTCGTATGCGAGGCCTCTCGTTTCGACGACACGAATCAGCGTCTTGGTGGCCCTCTCCCACTCCTCGTCGCTCCCCATGCTCTCGTCTGGCCGCGTGGAGATCTTGACCTTGTATTTCAGACCGAAAATGCCGTAGAGCTTCTCCATCAGGTCGAGCATGTCCGAAAGCTCGGCCTCGGCCTGGTCCTCGGTAGCGATGATGTGCGCATCGTCTTGGGTGAGAATCTTGACCCTGAAGAGGCCCGTCGCGACGCCACTCAATTCGTTACGATACAGTGGGTCGAAGATCGCATACCTGACCGGCAGTTCGCGGAAGCTCCAGCGACGTGACTTGTAGATTAGGAACGTGGACGGGCAGTTCATCGGCTTCAGGCCCATCTCCTCGTCCCCGAGGCTGGTGAGGAACATGTTGCCCCGGTAGTGGTCCCAGTGACCACTCACCCTCCAAAGCATCGTGTTTGCGAGAGCTGGCGTGCTGATTTCGACGTATCCACGCCCCGTAAGTTCCGCCCGGATGAAATCGGTGAGGAGGTTCCTGAGCTTCAGGCCCTTGTCGTGCCAGTAGACCATCCCTGGGGACGGTTCCTGGAAGCTGAAGAGGTCCAACTTCTCCCCTAGGCTCCTGTGGTCCGTATCCGGCAGCTGCCCGAAGTCGCTCTTCCTGACCCTTGCGAGCATCTCGTGCTCTGACGGCTCGCGTCTCGGTTTCGCAGGCGCGGGTGCCGTCTGTACCTTGCGAGAGTAGCTGCGGGACATCTCCGCGAGGGGGTGCCCCTTGACCTTGATCTGGAGCGCCTTCGTCCAGCCGAACGGGGCCCTCATGGTCTCCAGCCCCTGCCCAGCAGCCTCCTTCTCCATCGCAAGCAACAAAGAGAACGCCTCTGAGGGGCGAGCGAGGTCTTGGCTGATGTGGGCGAAAGGGTAGATCATGACCCTCTTGGTTCCAAGCTTCGACAGGAACTCGTTGGTCTCAGAGACCGCCTTCTTGACCATTCCTTCATCATCCCCTCTCTCGAATGCGGTGAAGAGAACGACGAGCTCCTCCTCTTTCACTGGCTTGGGCTGAATCTCCTCGGCGCCCGCAATCTCCTTCTTAACCGGCCTGTACTCAATGAAGTCGGCGTGCATCTGGAGTATCTTCGTACAGGCTCAGCCCCAGCTTACCATCTCGACCTTTCCAGAGACTTTGACTTCTTCGTGGCCTTCTTCCAAGCCTTGTAGTGGTCGTGGCAGAGGTAGGCCCGCCTGCCTTCTCCACCCACACTGAGCCCGCTCCCGCCCATCTCAGACCTGCTTAGCGACCTGACAGCCTTGTTGCTGCAGCCGGTCACGCTGCAACCGACTCCTTTGTCGACCTTACCCAAAGACGAGCCTCCGAGCAAGTCTGACTATATATAATCTTGGATGATAAGTAGCGGCTTCGACGTTATCCCTCCGCTGGGCATGTCGAATTGGTCGAGCGATACCCAAGCGAGAACAGGGGAAGGAAGGAGAAGATGACAAAAGCCGTAATTACCTGCGCTGATGATTATGATTCTCTTCCTGTGCCTGGCCAATTCGTCCTACCGAGGGACAGTCTGAATAACTCTGTCCATTTACCCTTGACACCAACGCACTGCCAAAGTACACCCCGATGACACCGGAGGATAGTGAGGGATAGGCGGGGGACATGGAAAGGATAGCCTCAGAACAGTGCGGGAAGTCAGGGGTGTAGCTCTAGCCACCGGAAGTCAGCATAGCAGACATCGACAGGTCTAGCTGTTGACAGGCTGCCGCCGCCTGCTTTCCGCCTACATATACCGCCATTAGGGGTAACCCCTCGGCTGATCATTTTCCCAGTTGTCCTCCACTATTCTCCGTTATTACCCGGCACTATCCCCCACTCTCCTCCGCTGTTGTCCAGGGTATCTTCCGCATTGTACTCGGTTATCCTACGTTATCCTCGATTGTACCATCCTAGACAGGACCTAGCCATGTGTTGGATGGAAGCCAGATCTAGGAACTACCCGCCGGCAGCGTAAGGACTTACTCCGAGGCTCGACATGTCTTTTCGAACCTCTTCCCTTTCTCGTTCGGTTTCTCTGATTCAACTCCTTATCATCCTATAAATAATCTTGGATGATAATAGGGGCGCACCATTGACCGTCGTCTGACCCTCCGCGGGGGTCTTGGATTGGTCTGTTGTTCTCGACAAGCAAAGTGCGTCCGGTAGCGGCTGGACTGTCTGCTGCTGGAGTGAGCGTTTCAGAAAATTGGACTAACTGTCAGACGACGCGCGCTGGCTTCTGTTTTGCTCGGAGCCTGTGAACGAGCCCCACTTCACTTTCTCCAACAACAAGTGCACATTGGCGCGGAACTCCTCGACTACGGCGTCTTTGAGAATCTGAGAGCCATCACGATGAATCGAATCTAGCGCCTCAAAGACCATGTGTGGATTCTCAAAGTCAATCCTAGCCATTCGTCTCATCAAGGCTCTCGCTTCTTTCTGACCCAGAATGTTCGCAAGAGAATCAGTTACCGCCTCTTTGAACAGGGAGTGGAGGTCTTCAATCATGTCAGGCGCAAGGGCTTGAAGAGTGAGCAATTCCTCTTCGAGCGTTTTTCTCTTGGGGAAACGGCATTCCCAAATCTCTTCGTAGAGCGTCTTTTCCTTCAGTGTGTTCTCACACCCTCGGTATCCCGTCTTTTCAGCGCCAGATACGCGGTTCCAGCAGTTTGGCAAGGGCCACGCCTAGATTAATGCGGAAAGAGAAGGGTGCTCTTCTAGTGTAAGTCAGGAGGTGGAGTTCGTCCACGTCTGACATCAGATGTATCTAACACCGAGTGTGAGCGCGAACGGCCTAGGGCTGTGACGGGAGAGTAGTGGAAAAGTCCCGTGGATTCACCTTGAAACGGGCCGTGACCACCGACTCTCCCATACTGATTCGCGGCTCGACGTGAAACGTCTGCTTCACGAACTCTTCGAGATAGTTCTTGTCAATGATGCTCCACTTGGGACCAAAGTCATGGCGCATGACGATTGTACACTCGTCCTCTTCTTGCGTTACTTCTATCTTGTTCTTGGAATTGAACCTAGACCTCCACTTCAAGAAGTTCAGTATCCCTTTCGGAGAGGAGTCTTGAACGAAGAACTCCGCCATCTCCTTCTGCATGGGGACTGACTCTCGCCCTACTCGAGCGAGCGTCTCGTCGTCGCACCCCTCAAGTAAACTCATGAGCATCACCCTCGGAAGCCCAGCGATTCCAAACTCCCCAACCTTCTTGTCATAGTCGAGGTGCCGACTGAGGATTGAGTTGACACGTGCGTTGACGGTCGTGCCTTCATCGGCGGCTTCCTTCTGAAGAGAACGTACCAACGATTCTGAGATTCTGAATGTCTTGATAACGGACTTGCGCTCAACCTTGTTGGATTCTGGCAAAGGGACTGCCTCTCCTAGGCCGGATTGTCCCGTCTACTTAGGTTGAACGATTTCGTCGTGAGGCTGCGCATTAGCGCCCCGACTGACTAGCGGACGAAATAGTCGCTAGCGACCATTGCGCCAGAAGAGGACGACTTCGACTGTGTTGCTGGCGTACGGCAACGGTATGACCTTGCCGCTGCGCGTCTCTCCGACATAGGGAGTGGGTTTCAGAGCAGGAAGGCGACAGACGGTTTTCATCGCCAGCCTCACCGAGTGGCGCTTGAGATAGTCGAAGTCGCAGCCTAGCATCGGGACTTCGGCTTTGAGCATGTTCGATGAGAGCCTGATGGTTTTCTTTTGCGACACGAACTTGCCTATCCTCTCCGGATGCCCGTCGTCGACAGCCTCTCTCCAACCGACAGGTCGCTTCGGGCTTGTGTAGACGAAGGACTCGCCGCGAGCATTCTTCAGTAGTTGCCACATCCGCTTGGCCGAGAGCGAGTACATGCCGCGGTTGCCGTAGTGCTCCTCGTTCGGCTTGCCGTTTGCGTGGAAGTACACGTAGCGCCCGTTGCCGAACACGAAGCACGACTTGCTCTTGACCTCCACCTTCGCCAGACCAAGAGCCTCTTCGTCGGTTGTCACTCTCTGTCCGATGTCGACGTAAGCGACCGCGTCCGTGGCGACAAAGACCAAGTTCTGAAAGCCGACCTCCGCGATTGTGTTCCAGATGCACGTCCGGGTTTGAACCCATTAACCGTATTAGATAGAGAAGGGAAACAATTGCGATGCGGCGGAGTGGAGTGTCAAACGCGGTCGCGGCAGTGTTGCTAGTGGTCGGAATCTTGGTCGGCGCTGGAGGATACTACTTCGCGACGACCAACCTTGTCCCAAGCCAGATGTCCGCAACTCACTTTTCGTCGACAACTCACTCGACGGCGACAAAGCCCTCTTCGAGTTGTTCGGCCTCGACGCCATTGACACTCAAATCAGCTGTATGGGGAACAGCAATCCATGCTCCTAGTGTCTATTTGTCGACGACTTGGAGTAACTGCGTGAGTCAGCAAATCTCATTCAGTGTAGCCCTGAAGAATTTGAACGTCACAATCTCGACCTACGGCAAAACGAGTTATGCCACAGGACGCTTGATAGGCTGCAATGGAGAACTCACGTGTCTCCTTTCAGTGAGTGCCGACGGAACGACGATTGTTAGTCTGGGAATCTACTTCGACACGACGGTAAGCCCTAACGCTATCACAGTAAATAGCACAGGCTATCTTGTCGCTGTTGACCCGTCCACGGGGCAGACTATTTCGTCATCTGTTTCCTTCACAACCTAGAGAACTCCGTCCGCTCGGTCGCTCTTCAGTCGCTCCCTCGCTTGGCCCTAACACGTAGTCTGTTTTCCGCGTGCGCGCACTTTCGCAGCAGACAGTCCAGCCGCTACCGGACGCACTTTGCTTGTCGAGAACAACAGACCAATCCAAGACCCCCGCGGAGGGTCAGACGACGGTCAATGGTGCGCCCCTATTATCATCCTATAAATAATCTTGGCCGAGAAGGTTGCTGTGCTCGACAGGCTCAGGGGGAGACTCGAAGCGTACCTCGGGCTCGTCGGAGAGTGGTTCTCACGGATCGAGGCATCGCCGACTGCCTGGACCATTGTGGGACTCGCCTTTTCGGCCCTGTCTGGCGCGGCGTATTCCTTTGCTGGCTATGGGGGCCAGTTGGTTGGAGGCATCCTGATTCTTGCTGCGGGGTGGTTCGACATAGTGGACGGTGCGGTCGCCAGAGTGACTGGGAAGGTCTCGAAGCAGGGTGCCTTCCTCGATTCGACGCTCGACAGGGTGGCCGAAGTGGCGATCTTTCTCGGGATACTCGCTGGAGGTCTGGCGCCTCCCATGCTCGTCCTTTCAGCGCTGTCTCTCAGTTTCCTCGTCAGCTACACAAGGGCCAAGGGAGACGCGCTGGGTATCAGGCTCTCGGGCGTCGGGATAGGGGAGAGGAGCGAGCGCCTGCTCATTCTTGCGGTCGCTTCGATAGCCGGTTACTCGTGGTGGGGAGTTGTCCTGGTCGCATTTGTGGCCGGATACACTTTCCTTGAAAGGACCTACAGGGCATCCAGAATCCTTAGTCAGCCCTGACCGAGGTTCTTCTGGACCTCGCCTAGATAAGACATGGCTCTCAGGAACTCGTCCCTCCCCTTCGGGGTGATTGCATATTCCGAGCGGAAAGAGTCTGACGACCGCTTCACCAGGCCTTCGCGCCTCAGCCTGTAGATCACCGAGTAGAAGGTGATTGCCGCAGGGGCAAACCCCCTCTTGCCGAGGACGCGGGAACGGATCTCACTAGGGGTCGCGTCGCCCAGTTGGAGCTCGGACAATATGTAGAGCCAGAGGTTCCCCTTCGTTAGCGATGTCCTAAGATGCTCTAGGGCCAAGCGCAGTGGTCAGACAGCCTGAAGTCAATAACCTTGCTTCACCTCGTCAGCTTCGGAGTCTCGCGGCGGCTTCCGCCAGACTGTCGACCCGCTAGACGTCCTGGAAGCGTTCCGGCCGGTCGCTACCAGCCGTGCCTTTCGGACCTGGCCCGCACCTTTACGATGCCGTAATGAACTGCACAGCTCACACAGTAGTAGCGGACAGTCGTCGGAGACGCGATGTATGCCCCCGCCGCCCTGAGTTCGCGGGCGAGTGTCGGCTCGACGAGCGACATCCTCGTTGTCACCTTCTTCGCCTTGTCCCTCGGGACAGCGGCTCCACAGTTGCTGCAGTATATTGTACTGCTCCTTCCCTTCCCTCCCTTCGAGCGTCCTCGGCTCTTCCTCTTCTTGGTCAAACCAGATTGGAGACCAGTTCGCCCTTTCCTCTTTAAACCTATGGTGGACAGGAGACTCCAGGCTCCCGTGAAGAACTGACGGAGGACGGAGTAGCCTTCATAAGTGAAGGGTACTGGAGCCGAGCGTTCTTTGAGGGTCATCGTCGCTGGGTTCATCACAATCGATGCGATACAGCTGCCTGTCCGTCAGGTCACGTCTGTTGGGGGATCTCCATGCTACGCCGGGCTGGTATGCTCGAGGTTCGGACTCGAGGTCACCGCACTTACGAAGGTCGGCAACGACTTCCCGGACGAGCAGGCAGTGTGGCTGGCGAGGAACGGCATCATGCTGAGGGCGGCTGATAGGAGCGTCTCGAAGCCGACGACCAGGTTCCGGATAATCAACTCCGCAGGCAACAGGTCGCTCGTTCTCGTCAGCAGGTGCGAGGACATCTCGGCCTCGCAGATACCCCCGGGCGTCAGGTTCGACGCATCTCTCATCAGCCCAGTCGCTGGGGAGGTCTCGTCTTCGGTGCTCACAGAGATCTCTGCAAGGTCTGACTTCACCTTCCTTGACCCGCAGGGTTTCGTGCGGAGGTTCGCTCCTGACGGAACGGTCTCGTCAGGGCCGCTGAAAGACAAGGGAATCATCTCCAAGGTGGACGCCCTGAAGATGGACCGGGCTGAGGCCGAGGCCCTGACCGGCAAATCAAACCCGAGAGAGGCCCTACAGAAGATCGCGTCCGTCGGTGTCAGGAAGGCGATCGTGACCCAAGGTGGTGACTCCTGCTTCGTGCTCGACGGGACGCGCATTTACGAGATCTTCGTGCCCCGGTCACAGGTCGTCGACAGCACCGGGGCGGGGGACATCCTCAGCGGAGCCACAGTTGGGTGGTACCTGAAGACGAGGGACTTCTTGCGCAGTGCTTGCTTCGGGGTCGCAGCCTCTTCGCTCTCCCTCCACATGATAGCGCTCGGAAAAGTCGACCTTCCGATGAGCGTGGACGACAGCGCGATGAAGCTCTTCTCCCTCGCGAGTCCCGTCGCGGGAATCTGAGGCGGCCCCACGGGCCTGGCAGACTAGTAGGACTTCGCGTAGTTGACAGTCATCGCAGCTTTCTCCCCGCATGAAACGCAGACCCCCAGCGGGGGCCTCTGCTCGAGCGGGATGTTTACAATCTTGCCGCCCCCTTTCTCCTTCAGCTTGTCCTCGCAACTCCGCTTCCCGCACCAGGCGACCTTCACGATTCCTCCCTTTTCCTTGATTATCTCCTTCAGCTGTGCGAGCGAGCCGGCCTCGAACGTGTTTGCCCTGAGGAACCCCTTTGCCCTCTCCAGGAGGTCCCTCTGAATCGAGTTCAGCTCAGCCCCGACCTCCCTGCTGAGGTGGGCAAGGGGTACGACCCTCTTCCCTCCGGTGTCCCTCCGAACAAGGACCGCCTGCCTCGACTTCAGGTCCCTCGGGCCGACTTCGACCCTTAGGGGAACCCCCTTCAGTTCCCACTCGTTGAACTTCCTTCCAGGGGTGAGGTTGTCCCTATCATCGAGCCTGATCCTCCACGTACCAGAGAGCTCTTGGGCGATCTTCGCGGCCTCCCTTAGGATCATGGCCTTGTTTTCGTCGTTGACTATGGGCACCACCACGACCTGGATACCTGCAAGCCTCGGAGGCACGACCGCACCCTTGTCATCGCTGTGGACTGCCAGCATCACCCCGATCTCTCTCGTGGTGACTGCCCATGTGTTCTGCCAGGCGAACTGCTTCTTCCCGTCTTGGTCGATGAAGACGATCTCGAAGACCTTTGAGAACCTCTGGCCGTCGGAGTGGAAGTCGGGCCCTTGTATCGCCTTCCCGTCGGGGAGCAGGTGCTCCACACTATACGTCGCCTCGGCCCCTGCGAACTTTTCTGAGTCCGTCTTCTTGCCTGTGTAGCCGGGAAGGGCGAGGAACTCCTCTGTAATCATCCTGTAGATGCCGAGGATCTGGTCTCGCTCGGCGTCGGCCTCCTCCTTCGTCGCGAAGAGCGTGTGCCCCTCGTTCCAAAGGAACTCCCTGGAGCGGAGGAATGGCGTAGGATGTTTGAATTCCCAGCGGACCACATTGTTCCACTGGTTGAGGCGGAGCGGTAGGTCACGCCAAGACCTGATCCACCGCGAGACCACCTCGTACATCACCGTCTCTGAAGTGGGCCTGACGGCCAGCCTCTCGTCCAATAGTGTGTCTCCGGCTTGGGTGACCCAGGCCACCTCGGGCGAGAACCCTTCGACGTGCTCGGCCTCCTTCCTGAGCAAATGCTCCGGGATGAACAGAGGGAAGTAGGTGTTCATGATCCCAATCTTCTTGAACTCGGCGTCAGTGGCCTTCTGGATGTTCTCCCAGATGGCGTATCCCGCAGGCCTGTATGCCAGGCAGCCGGAGACCGGGGTGTAGTCAGCTATCTCCGCCTTCAGAATCACCTGCGTGTACCACTCGTCGAAGTTTTCGGCCTTCTTTGCGGTTATGCCTTCTTTTCCGGGCTCTGACATGTAACGCCGGGCGTCCGCCGCTTCTGCTTAAAGAAGATACGCCCACGGTCAGCATTGAAAGGGTCCGCCTGGCCAGATGGATCGCCGCCCTCAGGGGTGTCCAGTGCCACCGAGTGTCCTAGGCTAGGCTCGAGATGATGATGTAGGTGCCGAGGACAAGGAAAACGACCATCGAGACGTACCGCATCCTCTTCGGGGTGAGCATTCTGCCCAGCCTGTTCCCGAGGGCTGTCTCGAAGGCTGTAGCGGCTATCAGCCCAGCGCAGGCGGCTGAGAAGACCAAGATGGGGTTGGAGTAGTGGGCCACAAGGACTATGGTCAGTACTTCGGTCGCGTCCCCCGCTATGTCCAGCAGAGCCAGTGCGGCAACCATGCTGAAGAAGGCCGCCCACCCGTCGGACCGCCGTTCTAAGCTCCTCTCTTCCTTCTCGACGAACCCCTGGCTGACGACACCCCGTGCCTCCCAGAGCCCATAGCCGATCATGAACGCCCCTCCGACCAGCCTGACCCAGAGAATCGGGACGACGTCACTGATCAGAGTCCCGACCGTGACGAAGATGGCCGTAGTCATGACGAAGGCGGTCGCGCCAGCAAGGAAGACGACCGCCGCACGGGTCTTCGCGGCCAGGGTGAGTAGCAGGAGGGCGTCCTTATCGGTCAGCTCGGTCACGAACAACGCAGAGGCTATCGCCGCGAAGGTCGTCAGTGGGATGTCGACCATCGGCGATCACCGGCGGGACTCCGCTGAACGTTGAACTTTGCTCTGTCTCCGTACGTCGAGTCGAATCAGGTAAGACTTTCCGTCAACAGGCCTGGAGAGCTGGAGGATGCGCCACGCGTGGAGACTCCGCAAGCAGGGGCGCCACGCCGCGGACCTATTAATCAGCGCCGGTGCCCTTCTCTTGGTCGGCGACCTTCCTATTCGATATCAGGAACAGGCCGAGACCGGCCAACAGGAAGACCAACGCCACTACAAGACCCAAGGACGGGTTCCTTCTCCCTATCGCATACAGAGAGGCGGGGGAAAGGAGCATCGCGACGATTCCCAAGATGGTCGGTGTCCTGAGGGAAGTGAAGTTGAAGCGCGCGCTGATTAGATAGCTGAAGAGGACCATCACGACCGGAAAGACGATGCTGAACCTGCCCACGAGGAAATCACTCGCGGCTCCGGAAACGTCAGAAAACCCATGTGCGTAAAACGCGCACACGAACGCAAGTATGAAGCTAGCCACAGCAATGGTCTGGAGCGTGTTGCCCAAGGAGCCCAGCTTCGCGGGCCTCCCCGAGGGACCAGTGGAGGATACCTCAAGTACGACCCCCAGCATCACGCTGAGCGTCCCGACCAAGAATAGAATCGGGTCCCTGGTGACTGTCAGATAGACAGAACTCGGTAAGACAGATGAGATCCCGCTGGCCACCCAGAGGTACAGTGCATAGACTCCGCTCGCGATGAACGGGACCATGTAGAGGAGGGTGGATGCGTCGTCTGAAGAGACCTTCTTGCTCATCGGTCGGATTGCGCGACCGGGTAGGGCTTAAAACTGTTGTTCTGTCGCTACACAGTGAACTCCCGGGGAGCAGGCCATGCCGCATCAAGGAGGCGGTTTGCTACTGGCGGTCGCGAAGCCGTCAGGAGCTGGAGGTACTCCGTCCGAAGGTCAGATAGGCGGTGTGCCCAACCATAATGCTGGAAGGCCTGGTCATCCCGACCCGGGCCTCCAGATGCCTCATGAGAATCTCCACCGTCTCGATGGAAACAAACCCTTTCTCGACCATCTTCGCCACAAGCTTCTCTGCCTGGTTTGTCGTGGGAGTGATTGCCGCCATCGGTGCCGCCGGCTTCAGGCTCTCTCTCATGCTGCTGACTACGTCCCAGGGGTCTCCTACATCCAGGACCCCTGCGTCCATGCCCCTTTCCTTGAAGCCCAGCCTGGAATCCCCCACGCTGAAGGTCACGAACTCTGAGAGGCCCAGCTTCTCGACGTTCTTTCTGGCCACTTCCTGGAACTCAGGCTTGATGTCGTAGGTGTAGACCATGCCCCCAGGTTGAACAAGGTAGGCCATCAACGCAGTCGTCGCCCCTGTGCCTGTCCCGGTTTCGATTACACGCGAGCCAGAGTGGATACCGAGCTTCACGACGATCAGGCCTAGGTCCTTGGGATAGACCACCTGGGTCTTCCTCGTCATCTTCATGACTAAATCTTCGATGGTCGGCTTCAGGATTGTCAGCGCGTCGCCCAACGTCGTGGTCACCGTGATTCCATACTCCCTGCCGACAAGCGCGGAGACGTCGAGGATTCCGAGATGCGTGTGGAGTTTCGGAGTATCTTTCGGCCGGACCAGCCATCTCCTCCTCCGGTCCCTGTACACAAGGACCAAGGAGTCCTCAGTAATGGTCTCGGCCTGTTGCTCCGTCGCCTTGGCGTTCCCTTCCGTGAGGCCCACTCCTCTACGCCCGCCACCAGTCGTACCTGAGGAACTCGACAGTCTTCTTGCCGTGGTCGGGAATGGCTATGATGAACTGCTTCCGCACGGTGGTCGCGAGCCTCCCAGACCTCACCATCGAGGTTGCGGTCATGGTTGAGTTGGGCCCCATCACCTGGACGATGTAGGGGGCATGGTCAATCCCCGGCCCGTGCTCGTAGACAGCGAAGTCTGAGCCGAACTTGATGCCAGGGGTGACAACGTAACCGGCCTCCCTCAGCTTCTTGTAGACCATGAACTTCTCCCTGAAGTCGGAGTACGAGGCTTCACAGACCTCCTGGAGCTGCTTCGGGGTCAACTCTCTGCCCGACTGGTCTTCTATGCTAATCGCTTTCCTCATCGTCAGGTAGTAGCCTTCCATCAGGTCGAGGATTAGGGGGGCGTCGAACTCGAAGTCCTTCGGTTTTGGTATGCCGAGTGGCTTCCCGTAATATCCGTCCTTGAAGAGGCGCCTGGACGTGTCGATGTCCCAGACCACGACCCTGTTCTCGAAAAGCCTGCCCCTCGCCTTCTGCTTGGGCATGGCTACAGCCCTAGCGCTAGGATTGTGCTTGCGTCTGCAGCGCTCAGCATGGCGTCCGCGCAGTCTTCGATCGATTCGAGGACATCCTTGGCCGCGATCAACTCCTTGACGTTGGTCGCTGTCCTCATCGTCATGGCGACGTATACCCTGTATTTCGAGTCAATCGAGCTCTCGATCTGCTGGACCTGAGCGGCCATCAGGATAGATTGTTCCGAGTTTATCGAGAGAGCCCGGACGCTCTCGTTGAGTTTCGAGATACCGTCGATCAGGAGGCCGAGCAGTTCGGTAATCGCCTCGCGGTACTTCCTGTTCTTGGTCGACGCCCTCGGGAGCTGCGACATCCTGAATGCGACCCCGTTTATGTGCCCGAAGATGTCCTCCACTGAGAAGGCGGCCCTGAGCATGTCCTCTCTGTTCACGATCAGGGTCCCCACCTGAGAGAGCTCCCTGATCAGGGCGCTCCTGAGCATCACGACGTCCTCTTCCGCTTTCTTGACCTTCTCGAGCGCCGAAGCCACCTGTATCTTGTCTCCCTTGATGAGGGAGGCGTACTCCTCCAGAAGGACCCTCGTCGCGTCCAGTACCCTCCTCATCTCGTCCTGAAGAACCACTACAGTACGCCGTCTGGCTTGAATTTCGTTCTCTGGACCAGACATGAAAGCGCTCGCTTCAGGCTTTGAGGAAGTGTGGATATAAGACTGGGCCTTCGCCGCGGCTCATCCGATCTTGCCGCTACTTGCCTATGTCTTTTGCATAGTCCCTAAGCGGCGAAATGAGGCTGGTGAACTCCATCGGGAAGATGTACTTCGTCGACGGGCTCGCGCCTAGAGCCTTCAACGTGTCCAGGTACTGCAGCACCATCGTCTTGGAGTCGATCCCCTTCGCAGCCGCGAAGATCTGGTTCAGCGCTCCTGCGTATCCTTCCGCCCTCAGGATTGAAGCCTGCTTATCGCCCTCTGCCCTGAGTATGTTGGACTTCTTGTCACCCTCGGCGACCAGTATCGAAGCCTCTCTCCTTCCGTCTGCTTCCGTGACTGTGGCCCTCCTGGTCCTCTCCGCGGACATCTGCCTGACCATCGCCTCCTGGACGTCCTTGGGCGGACGGATTTCCCTAATCTCCACGTTGGTCACCTTAATCCCCCATCTCTCCGTGACCTCGTCAAGCTTTGTCCTGAGGACTTGGTTGATTTGCTCCCTCTTGGCGAGCAGTTCGTCGAGCGGGATGTCTCCGACGACGGCCCTGAGCGTGGTCGTCGCGATTCCTATCGAAGCCCCTTCGAAGTGTTGCACCTGCACGACGCTCTGGGCGGCGTCAGTCACCTTGTAGTAGATCAGGAAGTCGATGTCGGTAGGCGCATTGTCCTTCGTGATGCAGGTCTGGTGGGGGACTTCGAGGTACCTTTCGCGGAGGTCTATCTTGTTGACGCGGTTGATGAACGGGAAGACGAAGACGACCCCCGGCCCCCTCGCCCCGATCAGCCTGCCAAGAGTGAACTGGACCAGCCTTTCGTACTCCCTGACAATCTTGACGCTGTAGCCGATGAACCCGATGACTATGACTATCACGAGCGCGTAAATCGTGTAGTTGATGATGTCGCCTGTCGTCTGCAGCGCAATTGAGCTGAGGAGGCTCATTTTTCCAGTTTCTCTACCATCAGCTCTAAACCGTCTACTGCTATAACCTTTACCGAGTCTCCACGCTTCAGATCACGATTAGACGTGACGCTCCACTCTTCCCCCCCGACGCGGGCATCACCCTTTCCGCCCGCGGCGAGGTCGGTCTTCATTTCGCCTATCTTGCCTATGGTCGCGGACGAATCGTAGACCTTAGGCCTAGCCATCAACCCAGCCCTGATCCTTCTCAGGTAGAGGCTCCCTATCACTATCGCGGCCCCGAGAGCCACGAGGAGACCATACGTGATGTCGGGGATGTGCGAGAAGTTGGTCGCGGGTAACGAGGGGTTTGAAGCCGAGGCCGGCGGGAATTGGAATATGAACAGGAACCCCACGATGAAGACTACCACTCCGATGAGCGCGCTGATGCCGTGCTGCGTTTTGACCTCGAGGAAGATGAAGGCGGCTCCGATTATCATCAGCGCGATTGCCAACGGGGAGGCGCCGAAGACACCCAGCCCGAAGAGCGCCAGGGCGATCACGCTCACGCCCACGAACGAGAGGACGAGTGTCGGATGGTAGATATCGAAAAGGATCAAGAAGACGCCTACCAGAAAGAGGAGGCTGGACACGTTCGGGTCGCTGAAGATTGAGATGACGATTGAGCTGATTCCCGGCGTGTTGATAGGCGTAGAAGCGGGGACTCCCAGAGCAGAAAGTGCCCCTTCAACCGATGTCGCGGATAGTACCTTATCAACGACATGGTACTGCGCTGCAGAGAGACAGGTGGGGGTGCCCTCTGCGCAGTAGGAGACTCCTTGGCTGACCATGAGGCCAGTGTAGGTCGCGTTCCTCCCGTTTGCGGTAGTGAGGGTCTCCATGTAGGACGTGAAGGCATTGATATCCTTCCGCAGAGTCGTGTTCTCCTCCCCGGTTGGGATTCCGGAAACGATGGGTGTCGCGGACCCGATCGTTGTGCCCGGGGTCATGTAGATCTTGTTTGAAGCTTCAGCTATGTAGCTGCCTGCAGAGAACGCGAATGCACCCTGAGGGGCAACCAGAGTCGTGAAATTCCCACCCCACTGCTGGTAGCTGGAAATCGAAGCGATCATCGACTCCATGCTTCCTCCGTCTCCTCCGTTGGTGGACAGGATGAACACGACGTGGCCGTCGCAGGCGGCCTCGGCGTTCGCTACGGTGGTGGACATGAAATTGGCTGCCCCGGGGTCGATATCAGCGCTCAGTGAAGCGACATAGTACCCTGTTTTGGATGCGCAGCTGTCAGCGTGAACCGGCGCGAATGCGCCTGCAAGCGCCACGAGGAGGGCAGCGACGAGGAGAAGCCTCAGCGACTTCAAAGTATCTTGGCTCCCGCGGCTGGTCTGACATAAACACTACGGAACCTGCTCGCGGAGGCGCTGGCGAGGGGAAGACTGCCGAAACGCAGATGCCAAGATGCACACAACGCGCGCGCTAGAAAGGCGCTTTCGCGTTCGATTAGATACCCACGGCGTCCCGGAGGCACTTGAACCTGTTCCTTATCGTGACCTCGGTGACCCCTGCCGCTTCGGCCAGGTCCTTCTGTGTCTTGTCTTCACCTTCTAGGATGCAAGCCACATAGAGAGCTGCAGCCGCAAGGCCCATCGGGTCCTTGCCTGTGGAAATCCCGGTCTCCTCGGCCCTTCTTAGGATCACCAAAGCCCTCCCCTTCGTCTTCTCGGAGAGGCCCGCCTTTGAGGCGATCTTTGAGATGCATTTTGTCGGGCTTTCAGCAAATGGACTTTTCGCGGCACCGGACACGATTCTCTTCAGGATCACCAAAACCCTCCACTTCGTCTTCTCGGAGAGGCCCGCCTTTGAGGCAGTCCCTGAGATACGTTCTGTTGGGCTCTCACTAAACGGAGCTGTCGCTGCACCGTACACCATGAACAAAGCCCCAACTAGAAATGCAGCATCAGCGAGATACGAATAGCTAGGGCCCATGCTGAGAAAAAACCTGTTGAAGAGACCCTCTGTAACGGATAGAATGACCAACACGAAACCCAAGACGACGCACCAGTCCCACTTATCCACCCTTGCTTCAAGTGTTGAATATCAGATAAATCTTCAGAGCCAGTCCCCCTTCAATGTATTCACTCATCGGCCACAGCTTGTCTGACCGAATCCTGTCTCTGCTCAGAACTTGTAGCACTTCATCTCCTGGCTATTCGAAGTCGAGTATAACGCTTGTTCACAGAATACGCTTGTTCACAGAATCCGCTTGATCTGGCTAGTGTACATCTCCACAATCTCCTGCACAGTAGTGGCGTCCTCGGGGCGCTTGTCGTCTCTGATCTTGCCCGTGAATTTGGGGAACCTCAAAGAGATTCCGGACCCCGGCTTGATCGATCCCATCGCCGCTGTGTGGATGGGCGACAGAGTCAGCTCGGACGCAATCGTCTCAATTACCAGGTGCGGCCTGAACCAGACGTCGGGCACCATCTTCGACTCGACGTTCTGGGGTTTCACATGTGTTTCAAAGGGTTTCAGGAGCTTCGGGATCTTCTCCAGGTCTTCGTCCGAGAACCCAGTCCCGACCTTGGCCACGCTGGTGAAGAGGCCCCTTTTGTCGTCGTAGGCCCCCAGGAGGTAGGTCCCGTATCTCCCCACTCGTCTTCCCTTGCCGTGGAAGGCCCCTATGATGGGTAGGTCGATGGTGTCAGTTAGTTCGCTCCTGTACTCCCGCTTGAGCTTGATCCAGGCGAACTCCCTGGCACCGGCTCTGTAGGTCGACTCCGGGTCTTTGATGACGAGGCCTTCGCAGCCGTTCTGGATCGCCTCCTCCATGAAACCCTCGATTACCTTGGAGTCGGATGATGTGAGAGCGGGTACGAGCTTTGTCCTCTCGGTCGTCTCCACCACTGCCTCCATCCTCTTCCGCCTCACGTAGTACGGTCTTCTTGTGAAGTCGGTCTGTCCGGCCAGCAGGAGGTCGAAGAAGTTCAGAGCTACAGGATAGTCGACCACCGCTTGGTCGATCCCGTACTTCCTTCTCCTGTGCATCAGCTCTTGGAACGGCAGGTACTCGCCAGTCTCTTCGTTGATCGCCACCACCTCGGCTTCGAGGATTGCGCTCTTTGCCAAGACGTGCTCGCGGACCAGGTCTACGGCGTCCGGATAGTGGCTCGTTATCACCTCCAGCCTCCGAGAGAACAGCCAGACCTTGTCTCCAGACTTGTGAATCTGGAGACGTTCCCCGTCGAGCTTGTATTCTGAGACGACTTCCTTTTCGCCCATCTTCTTGACTATCGCATTGGCGGATTCGAGCCTCTCGGCTAGCATCGGCCTGATGGGGACGCCGACCTGCACCTTCGCGGCCGCGAGCCCCTTAAGGCCCTTGAGCGCAACTGCCTCGACGACGAAGCCGAGATCCGGGTGGACGTTGTAGGCACGCTCGACTTTCGCCCTCTCTTGCTTGCCTCCCAGGAAGGCCGCGGCCGCCGCGTCGAGGACCGTGTAGTCGGCTGCGCCAAGTCTGAGCTGGCCCGTCACCGTTCTCATGATGAACCTGGCCTCCTGGGGGGACGCGTCGTTCAGCAGGCTGACGAGCTCCTTCAGCTTGACTTTCACCGAACCAGCGCCGCTCTGGCCTGCTATCCTTAGCAGGGTTGAGTAGACCCGCTCCAGCGTAAGGGTCTCGGAGTAGAGCGTCCCCTGCGACTTCTTGCGGAGCAGTTGCTCAGCAGCAGTGCCTATGTCCCCGGCCTTGATGTACGTGTTGTAAACAACGCTTGAAGAGAGCCCGGCCGCTGTGCTGATGGCCCTGAGCGCCATCTTCTCGGCCAGCCCGAGTTCGACCCCTTCGTAGTCGGGGCGAAGCTTCCCCTGAGTGAGATATACCAGCTTCCTGAGCTCGCCCTTCGGGGTCGCTGCCAGCAGCGCCGCCATGACCTCAGTCATCTCGTTCCTTCCTGAAATGGACTCCAACTTCGCGTACGCGCCGGCCACTACAGAGTAGTCCAAGGCCTCCCCTTCGTGAGGGAGGCGGTTAAACTCCTTTACCCGTCTGTCGGGGAAAAGCCTTATCTCCGGTCGACCCTTGCCGTTGCTGAAACGAGTTGGGTGGAGTCAAGAAGAAGTCACTGGCCTCGATGGAGAGGAAACAGGATTCGAAGGACACAGAGCAGCAGGCCGGAGCGGCGCCGAAGGGGAAGAAGGAAAAGGAGCAGAAGGCGGCGCCACAACAGCAGAAGCGGCTTCCGTTCCTCGTCCCAAAGATGACAGAAGACGATATGATGAAGAGCCTCGCTCCGCTCAGGGCCATTACCGTCTACACCGCGTCGAGGGCGCTCGGGGTAAACGCGTCCATTGCGACAGGGCTGCTCCGCGACTTGGAAGGCAAGAAGATGATCTCGAAGGTTGGCGGCTTCAGCGGACACGTGGTCTGGAGAGTCCCGTAACTTCGGCCCTTTCATCATAACGTGGATGTCCCGAAACTGATGCACGAAGACAAGCCGATTCCACGAACTCCGCGGTTTGGAGGACCCTGTTCTCCCAGCGTTCGCAAGGGCCCAAGGTCTCAGCATTACCTCGTCGCATGGGGCTCGCTGAGGGAGAGACGCACCGTGTCGCCCGGCCTCATCCCATCGAACAGTTCGAGACCCTCGTCAACCTTCCCTAGTGGGTTGAGCGGGCGATCGCTTCTGGCCTCCTGTACGAAGATGCAGATCAGGCTTCCGGACGCGAGAAGAGCGACGTCTCCTCTGACGAAAGAAGTACGCGGCTTCTCGACCCCGACCTTGAGGGGTGTGAAGAGGCAGCGCATGCCCGGCTGAACGTTGACCCTGCTGTCGACGGGGAGGATCCTCATGATGGCGTTGACGGAAAGTGGAGAAAGGTGCCGGTAGAGGGAGACCTTGGCCCGACCGCCCCCCACGAAAGAGGCTACGCAATCGACCTTGGAGACCGAGCCAGCGGGAAGTTCAGCGGGCAATCGTCGGACCCTGTCGTCGCCGCCCTTAAGCGCTTTTCTTGCACCCTTCGGTAAAGACTTATTTGATGACCCAGGAGAGCGAGGCATCTCCGAGGATTCCTGTTGTCACCTACGAAAACACAGAAGAAAGCTAGGCAGCCCTCACTCACAGCGTTCGAGGTCAGAATTGGACCTCCCAAACTTACTAGGTTCGAGAAGGCTAGGATAGTCGGGGCCAGATCCCTTCAGATTGCGATGGGAGCGCCTCCTTTCATCTCGACGGAGGGCGGTTACCGGGGACCAATCGAAATCGCAACGGCTGAGCTCGAGGAGGACGCCCTTCCCATCTCAATCAGAAGGTCGCTTCCCGACGGGACGACTCAGGACATACCAATCAAGGCTCTCGCCAAATAGCGGGCAAAATTCTGTCTTGAAGACTGGGATCTTCGTCACTGCGACGCTGCCTGGCCAAGCGAAAAGCGTCCTTGAAGGCCTTGGAATTTTCGAAGGCGAGGCAGATGACGCGACGCTGGCCCAATGCGAGGTCCTGATAGTGTGGCCCAGGCGGGCCAACAATGAGCTCCTCAGAAAGATGAAGAGCCTTAGAATGGTACAGACCCTGTCGGCGGGGGTCGACGGACTGGATTTCACCTCTCTCCCACCCGCCGCTCAGGTCTACTCCAATGCAGGCGCTTACACAGAATCGGTCGCCGAACACGCGTGGGGGCTGCTGCTGGGTGCCGCCAAGGGTCTGCACGCAAGGAGGCAGAGGGTGGTGCCGAGGAGACTGAGGGGAAGGACGCTCCTTGTCGTCGGGTGCGGAGCGATAGGTTCTGAGATAGCCAGACTGGCGAAGTCGGTGGGGATGAACACCGTCGGAGTCTCCAGGTCATTCAAGGTACCTGACCTCTTCGACGAGAAGCACGGGACTGGAAACCTCAGAAAGGTTATCGGCGCTGCCGACGCCATAGCTATCGCGCTTCCCCTGACCAGGGGGACTGCAAGGCTGATCGACTACGACACACTGATGCTTGCTAACGAATCTGTCACTGTCGTGAATATTGGGAGGGGCGAGACCGTCTCCGAGGAGGGGCTCATCAAGTGGCTGCGCGAAAGGCCGGAGAGCCGATACACGACAGACGTATTCTGGAAGAAGGATGGGAAAGAGACCTTCGACACTGAAGCCTGGGACCTGCCGAACTTCTCGGGCACGCTCCACATCTCGGGAACCCCCCTCGGAGACAGACTGGAGCATCCCATGGTCGAAGCGGCAAAGAACGTCCGGAGGTTCCTAGAAACGGGCGACGCATTCAACAAAGTGGACCCGACCGAATACCTGCCCTCTCCCCGCCCCTGAGACCAGAATCACCGGGATTTGATACCTCAAGACACCTCTACGATCTCAATACATCCTGAGCGGTACAAGAGTCAGAAACCTACGACAGCGGGTCCACACCCCCATAGGATTAAATACGTGGCACAAGAGTCGTGGCGAACAAGGTCAGTCATATGCCAAAGAGAAAGACCGACTCAGACGAATCAGAGGAACACTCTGAAGAACAGACGCCAACACCAGCAACTCAACAACCAAGCGGCCAAATAACTCAACAACCAAGCGGCCAAATGCAAAGGTCTGCGCCCCAAAACCATATCTTCGTCGGCCAGAAGCCGGTTATGAGCTACGCGATGAGCGCGCTCATCCAGCTTACTCAGGCCGGTGAGATCGTCGTGAAGGCAAGGGGAATGGCAATCGGCAGAGCAGTCGACGTGGCAGAAATCGTCACGAAGAGGCTCGGCAACGGCATCTACAAGGTCAAGGACATCGGCATCGACACTGAGGTCGTTGGCGAAGGCGCCGAACAGAGAAACATCTCCTCAATCGAAATAGTCGTCGGCAAGTAAGAACAGCGACACCAGTGGAGCATCAGGTGGCTCGTATTCGCTAGCCTGGGCTCTGCCCTGGCTTCAGCGGACGCCCAGCGCAGAGGAGGAGCTTTGAGCTCCTGCTCATTCTTTTTACTTGAATCTCACGCCTAAGAGCATCGCCCCTGCTGCGGAATCTCTCCCTGAATACGAGCTTTACCGGTGTCCTTGACCGCGTGTACCTTGCTCCCTTTCCCGAATTGTGTTGGTGGAGACGCCTGCCGACGTCGGTGGTGTAACCCGTGTATAGAGTTCCGTCGGAGCACTCCAACATGTAGACGAAGTGGCGTGCCACGCCCGCCAGATCGTTGAGCTCAGATTAGAAGACTTCCGAGGGGCGGACTGGAGTTGACGCGGAAAGCCCCTTCATGGATGAAGGAGGCGACTGCCTCCCGAACTAGGACTGCGCGCAGTCAAAGACCACCTGATCAAGTCCGGCAAGGGTAGAAATCTTCAAGGAAGGCGCGGAGGGCGCGCAGGTCGATGAAGCGCGGACGGGTCTATGCCACATTCACTGCAAGAGGCGGGAGGCGTGTGGTGCTGCGGGCCCTCCGGAGGACCGACCTCGACGGACTCTTGAAGTTTGCGAACGCCATTGTCAAGGAGAGGAGAACGAACCTCGAGATGGGAATAGTCTCTCTGGACAAGAGAGTGAGGAGGTCAGATGAGAAGAAGTTCCTCGAAAGAATCCTGCTCGGAATCAGGAGGAAGGAGGTGATCAGCGTCGCTGCGTTCGTTGGCGAAAAGGTCGTCGGCAACTGCGACATATCAAGACGGAGACTGACAGACATCAGGCACACCGGGCTCTTCGGCATCGTGATCCTGGACGGATACCGCGGGATTGGCATCGGGCAAATGATGGTCAAGACGGCGCTGGAGGAAGCGTTCCGCGGCGGAGTCTGGTTGGTAGAGCTCGACGTCTTCGCGATTAACGAGGTCGCGATTCACGTCTATGAGAAGCTCGGTTTCAAGAAGGCAGGAGTCGTGCCGGACAAGATGCTACGGCATGGGAGGCTCCTGGACGAAATTCACATGTATGTCGACCTGAGGAAACGGGTCACTCCTGGGATGTACTTACAGCCAGGAGTGGTAAGACCGCGATAGAACTCGCAGTACGCGCTTCGGGGCTTCAGGAAACCCGGTCTCCGACCCGACCGGTCACGATCAACCTAAGGACGTCCCTCCCTTTGATTGTCCCGAGCGAGCCTTTCCTTGCGCCCTTCTCCGTGAACCGCATCCCGTCACCCTTCGAATCTGTGCTGACCAAAAGGGGGACCGGATCGCTGGCATGCATCCTGATGTTGCACGGAGTCGCATGGTCGCAGGAGACGCCGACCTTCACATCGCCGACCCGGTCGGCCACGGCAGAGAAGAAGCCCCTATCGATTACTTCTATCACCCTCTTCTTGCCTACGGCGTCGCCGTCATGGCCGAATTCATCCGGCCCTTTGATGTGGACGTAGACTGCCGTTCCTTCGCGTAGCTCTCGCGTGAAGAGGATCGCCTTCTCCTTCATGTCATTCCTGTCCCTCACCATCACCATCTTCATCCGCAGAATCTTCGCGATACCGACCTCAGCGGGCATCTCGACGAGGGCCGTCCCCTTCATCCTGTACTTCTCCTCGAAGGATTCGACCTCGGGCACGTGGTCCCCAGCGTCGCGCAGGAGCACGAAATTGGCCGGAAGCTTCCCCTCCCTCACGCGCTCCTTGTTGACAGGGCTCTCTGACAGGACCTTGGCGCTCTTGGCGGTGAACTCGTTGACAAGGTCCGCCGCCCTCCTCGCCGCCGCGGTCTCTGACTCTGGCTTTGCAGCCAGCACGGCCTCGCCGCTGGCAGTAGGTTTTGCAGCCCCGAATCCCCCTATCTTCGCGTAGGCCGGGTCTGTGTTCGAGATCTCGGCCGACAGGGGCTGGTCTGCCCTCATGACCAGGACTCCCCGGTATGATATCGTAGCACGAAACTCGAGTTCTGCTCCCTTCAATCTGATTCTGTTAAGACCTTCGGCCAGCCTCACCGCCTCCTCTTGGGTGAGATTCCTGCCTGCCCGCCTGTCGATGATCAGCCTCTTCTTCACCGAGGCTAGGTTTGCCCGGAGAGCGAGGTCTCCTTGACGAACCTCGAGGCCCGACCCGACCGCTTCGATAACGCCCCTACCCGGGTATCCCTTGTCGAATGAGTATCCAAGCATGTTGAAGACTGCGATATCGGACTCTGGGGCCACACCCCGCTTCACCGTCACCACCCTGCCCAGGTTGGACCTTCGGGCGACCTCGTCCAGGTTCGGCGTGTACGCTGCCTCGAGCGGTGTGGTGAAGTTCAGCTGCGGGCTCGGCCTGTCAGCACAACCGTCGAGAAGGACGTATCCTATTTTCATCTGCGCGCCGCGGTCTTCCGGACGTCGAGTTATCACCCTTTCGCGTCCGAACCGGAATTGGTAACTTCTGAAGGGAATGGGCAAACCGACTTCTCCCCTCCCTCGGGAGTTAACAGCCATGCTTCAAATAGCCCGCTTCCCACAGGAACGCCGAATGGTGGGCATCAGTCTCGGAGAAGCCGTGGCGATAGCGATAGACGGCGCAATCCTGCTCTTCGTGGCCTACGATTTTTTATAGCAAGGCGTAACCTTCCGCGCATCTATGTAGCGCGCGCGCGCTCAAGGAGATTACGCTGAAGGGGCAAGTCCACAACAACAAGATGGAGCGCATGAACGGAGAGGTAAGAGACAGAGAGAAGGTCATGCGGGGCCTGAAGCGAACTGACACGCCCATCCTCAAGGGGATGCAGATTTACCACAACTTCATTCGACCACATGAAGGGTTGGACGGAGATACGCCTGCCGACCATGCGGGCATCAGGGTTCATGGTCAGAACAAGTGGTTAACCCTAATACAGAATGCCTCCATTAGTAAGGGGCATGAAAGAACTCAAAGTGTACTTGGACACGAACAAGAAGCAAATCATTGACTTCATGGAAGAAGCCATCAAGCGAGTCGTTCCAACTGCCGATGACCCTTACACGAGGCTGACAAAGAGGCTGGCGGAAGACCTACCGATGGAGAAGAACGGTCAAAGAGGCGTGACAGACAGGGCGCATCTGGAGCTTGCCCGCGCAATCTTCGAGTCGATGTGGTGCGGATGGCTTGCCCAAGCGAAAGCCAATAGAGGTGTTTACGAAGGCGATTGGCCTGACAAGTTCGAAGAAGCAATTCGCGACGCGATTGAGATTGGAAGGGCCTATGCGAAGGAGAGGCCCTGACCCGACGAAAGTTAACAGGGAAACGAATCCGCCGTCAAGTTACCAGAACCTCCGAACCCTTCCAAAGCCTAATATCGGGTGGGCGTTCTTCGCCCGCGCCGATGGTTGAGATTAGGAAGGACTACTTCACTGAAAAGCTCTCCGTAATCCTCCCCGACAGAGGGCTCAAGCCGGGACAGGTCATCCCGCAGAAAGCGGAGAAGTGCAACTATTGCCCGGGGAACGAGGAGATGACACCCCCGGCCGACCTGGTGCTGGTGAAGCGGGGCGATACGCTTCTGAAGCAGACGGATTCCGAGGGAGACACAATCAAGAACTGGTCCGTGAGAATCTTCCCAGCGAAGAATCCGGTCGTGACTCCCAACGCCCCCCCGTCCTATGGGGAGCCCCCGCACTACAGCGAGCCGGCCGTAGGGTATCACTACGTTCTCGTGGCCACCCCCAGACACGACCAGCCCTTCTCCAAGATCGACATCGAGCAGTGGACGAACATCCTAGCGTCTCTGCAGGACAAGGTGAGATGGCTGTACTCGCAGAAGGGGGTGAGTTACGTACTGGTCTACGTCAACTCAGAAAGGGACGGGAGCTCAACGATTGTCCACCCGAACATCCAGATTGTGACTACCCCCCGGGTCCCCCCTGCGGTAGAAGAGGAGGCCGACACCGTCCAGACCTCCTTGAACGACCTAGGCGTCTGCCCGATGTGTCAGGTCGTGGGGACAGAGACGGGCGGCCCCCGCCAGATTCTAGCGACAGATTTCTTCATCGCGTTCGCCCCTTGGGTCTCCACGCACTCCTTCGAGTTCTGGATCTATCCCAGGAGGCACATGACCAGCCTCTTGAAGTTGTCGCAAAAGGAGATGATGGACTTGGCCCTGATGCTCAGGTCGACTCTCGGCGGGCTCTCGAAGGCGCTCGACGCCCCGAGCTTCACCATGGTCTTCCACAGCTCCTCAGAGAAGAAGACGACCAAACAGATTCACTGGCACATAGAAGTGTACCCAAAAAGAACCACCTGGTCAGGGCTCGAACTGGGTGGTGGCATCTACGTCAGTGATGTCTCTCCCGAAGGAGCCGCACAGGTTCTGGGCGCGAGCTCAAGGAAGGAGCTGGCGCAACTCATCGGAATAAAATAGCGGCTACGCTCTTCCCTTGAGGCGGTCTATCAGTCTGGTAGGGAACGGGTCCCTGCCAGTCCCGATTGCGATGTAGTATGAGCTCATGTCGAGCCTGTACACCATTGTGACAAGCTGGGCGAGACTCGACCTTCCCCTCCCCCTGACTTCCACGGGGTTCACCTTCAGTTCTGAGAGGATCTCCACCATAGCATCGGCCCCTGCTTTGTCGCGCTCAGTCTCAGCGGGGTGCCTGAGAAAGACGGGTACGAATTCCATTTCTGTGTTATCCCAGGCCTCTATCTCGTTGTGGAAAGTATCCGGCAGCTCGTCGAAGATCGCGTGCCTCTTCGCATTCTCGTTGAGGACGTTCTTGAACCTGATCCCTGCACCGCGGGTCGACCTTGAGCCGTAGATTGCGGGGGTCTTTTCCAGAATCGAGAGCGCGAGTTGCTTCGATGGGTTTCTGGACGCAGGTACATTGATCCTGACCGCCCGTCCCTCGACTTCCATCTCCTTGAAGGCGTTCTCAGCCTCGTCTTCGCAGTCGAGTCCGAGCCCTTCGTTGATGACCGAGAGGCACGAGAAGATGATGAACGGAAGCATATAGCGAGGTGCGACGACCTTCGGCATCATGATGTGAGGAACGCCGAGCCTCTTCGAGACCTCCAGGAGCTTCCCGCCTGCGGAGATTGAAACCGTAGTTGCACCTCTCCGGACCGCGATCTCCATCATCTCAATCGTCTCCTTGGTCTGTCCAGAGGCGCTGCAGGCGATTGCGAGTGAGTCGCTCATGTTCCTGTTCGGCAGCTGTCCCTTGAACGTCGCCACCTCAAACTTCGGCCTGTCGGAGAGCCAGCTGGCAATGATGTCGCCTCCGGCCGCGGAGCCGCCCATCCCCAAGATGCACGCTTTCCGGAACCCAGCACGCTGTAGGTTGAACTCAGCCTCGAACCCCGAACGGGCCATGCCCGGCCACGTCTCGTAAGTCTTGTGGACATTACTCAGGTCGATGCTCTGGATCCTGCTAAGCGAGAAAGGGTCGCGCAACTCGTTTCACGCTGTGCGTTGCCCGCACTGGCCCCAGACGGATTCAGCTTTAGGCAGGACGTGACTCGCAAACGGGCCTGGCCTCTGAACTCCTGCGAAAGGGCATCGGAGGTCCGGTCTCGAGAAGGCCCTGGCCGCGAGGGAAGCTGTCACGAAAGGCGTCCCTTCCTAACGCCAGCCTTCCGCCTTTCCCCAGAGGTGTCTCTGAAGGCCTTCCGGATCAGGGCCTCCCCTGCCCTGGTCAAGGTCTTCCCACGTCTCTCCATCATCCTCCGCTGCGTCTCCAAAACTGATTCAAGCAGGAGCTCCACCATGCGGCCGGAGCCGTTGGAATACGTAAAGCTCGGTACGTTCTTGCTGGCTAGACCCCCGACTTGGCAGCCGGTCCCGAGCAGCCTGCCGGCGTAGACCAATGTGCCGATGGACACCTTGGACATGTCGCCTATGACCGGGCCTAGCTGGAGCATACCAGAATCGATTCTCCTTCGGCCAACGTCGAGCCTGACATTCCCGTAGGTGTTCTTCAGATTGCTGAAGGTACTGCCTGCTCCAAGGTTGACCCACTCACCCACATACGAGTCGCCCACATACCCGTGATGTGCCTTGTTGCTGTGAGCCATGATTATGGAATTCTCGACCTGCCCACCCACCTTGCATCCGTCGAAGACAGACGTTCCCCCACCTATTGTTGCGGAGTAGAGCTTGGTCTTGGGGCCTAGGTAGCACGGGCCCATGACTCTGGAGAAACTCTCCACCGAAGCTCCCTCCTCGACCACGACCGGTCCCAGCCTGGTGTCGAACGTGACGTGCAGCTCGACCTCGGCCCTGCCGCTGAGCCTCAGGCTGGAACGTGGGCCTCTGACCTCGACTGCACTCGGTAACGAAAGCGGGTCCTCGAAGCGCCTCGCCTGCTCAGCGATCGCGAGTCCGTTGCTTTGAACCAAGTCCCAATATCCCGTGAAGAGGCTATCGGCAGGGGCCTCCAGCTTCTCGACGCTCTTGCCGATTCTGACGGAGTCTCTCCTGCTTATCGGGCCCGGCGTCATATCTGTCATCCTCACCCTGGCTGCAACCACTTGACTTTCCGCCACTGCGACGAAAGGGGTCTTTCTGGAGGTCATATCCAAGAGCAGCTTCCCTGGTCTCGCTCTGGCGTTGACAAAGGTTGTCAGGCCGTCAGCCCTCTCGTTGTAGCCCCTCCCCAGCGACTCTCTACAGACGTCCCTCAGGTGGTCCCGGCCCCACAGGACAAGGTCGGTGGAATCGGCGATGCTTTCGCGCACCGCTTCAAGGAGGGTCTTCGTGCCCCTGTTCAGCTGACCCATGTGCCTGAGCGTCGTCAGGGGACCGAAGCCTACGGTGGCGTCGTCCTCGAAAACGATGAGTTCCAATCTGCTACAGCACCTTGCCCATCCTCTTCAGGTATTCGTCGTTGGCGTCTCTGTAGGACTTCCTGTCTCCTATGTCAATGAAGCGACCCTCGACCCGAATGCCGTATACCTTGGCGCCTGATTCCATCGCCTTCCCGAAGGCCTGGTCCATCCCGAACATCTTCCGGCGAGGGATGTACTCGAGGAAACCCTTCTCCATGACGAAACACCCCACATTGATTTTACCACTCACCGTTGGTTTCTCTCTCCAGCCGGTCAGCAGACCTTCCTTGTTAGTCTCCATGAAACCGTACTTCAGTTCCGTGCTATATTGCATAAGGGTCATTGTGGCCAGGGCCTTGTGCCTGATGTGGAAGTCAAGGACCTCCCGGAGGTTCATTTCTAGGAGGGCGTCACCGTATAGACAGACAAACCTTCCCCTTATTTTGTCCTCGGCTGCCTTCAGCTGACCCGCGGTCCCCAATGGAGGGGAGGTGACGTACTCGATCTTCACCCCCCAATCGCGCCCGCTCTTGAAGTAATCCTGAATCATCTTCCCGAGGTACCCGACAGATACCACTACGTCGGTGATGCCGTTCTGCTTCAACCATTCCAGAATGTGCTCGAGTATCGGCTTCGGGCCGACGGGGAGCATCGGCTTTGGGAGGAGGAATGTATACGGTCTCAGCCGAGTCCCGAGCCCCCCGGCCAAGACCACAGCCTGGATCTTAGTGTTCTTCAGCCACCAGTCGCCTTGGGCTCAGGCTGGCCAACTCATCCTTATACGCTTCATCGGTTCCTGAGAAGATACAGGGGTCAACGACCAGGCCCTTCACGCCCAGCTTTACCACCTTTCCGATGTCCGACTTGGTGAGCCTCTTCTGAGTTGTAAGGAGCACGGGCTTGGTCGAGAGTTTCGAGATCACGCCGAGTGTTGCGTAGTCGAGGACGCTGAACGGGGTCCCTCTTGCCTGCGGGGGCACCGTTGCGACGTCGACGGCCTCGACCCCTTCCATCCTGGAAAGCTGGCTGACCTGCTCGAGAATGTAGCCGGTCGATATGGCGCAGATCTTCTTCACCCTGGCGTCGGAGAGCACGAAGAGCGGCATCAGGTGGGCGTACATCTCAACGAAGCCGAAAGAACTCGACATTATCCTCTCCCAGTACTCCTCGGTGAGGTGCTTGCCTCCGCCGACGAAAAGGCCGCAGGGGACGGAGACCGTGGAGATGACGTCGTTGATGTATGCGTCGTGAAGGTCGTAGCTCCCGTAGTGGCTCTGCGTGGAGTCTTCGTCGCCTTCGATGTTCATCATCACAGCGTCGGCACCAGCCTCTTCAGCCCTGACTGCGAGCGAGGAGCTGTTCTTCGGCAGGCTGGCGATCACCATGTACTCGTTCTCCCGGGATATGATATCCAGTGGCCTTCGCAGCTGGGGTGCGGACTCCATTCTGCTCAGCGTTGAAGGGGCAGCGGCCACTTACAAGAGAACTGCTCAAATGTAGGAGAGGGTTTAGTATGAATGTTTTAACAAACTCACCATCGGGACAGAGGAGTTCAAGGGATTCTGCGATGATTCTCCCTTCCAATCGAAGGGCTAACCATTGACAGTTGTGAGGATAGTTGTCGTATAGGTGCTCGTGGTTGCAGGTATGGTTACAGTGCCTAAGGTATAGGTGATGCCTGTGTAGGAGAAAGTCGTAGCGTTCACGGTGTAGGTGTAGGTAGTGCCTGTCACGGTATAGGTGTGGCAGGCTACGGTGTAGGTTGTAGCTGTCAAGGTCAGAGTATTAGTGGTGGCTGTCTCGGTGTAGGTTGTAGCTGTTACTTCAATTACTTCAGTTGAGGTGCTCTGGGGTATGGCAGTGGTAACTGTTGCTGTAATGCATTCGAACTGCAGTGAGGTTTGACTGCTCGAAGTGGTGTGGGACGTCGTGCTTGTGGTTGACGATGATGCTGAACTCGATGACGTCGACGAACTGCTCTGTCCGGTTGTCGAAGACGCCGTCGAGCTCGAAGACTGAGAAGACGTCGAATGCGAGCTGCTCGAGCTCGATGAATGCGAGCTGCTCGAGCTGGAAGTGGTCGAAGTCGTGGAACTGCCTGAAGTCCCTGGGGCCGCGACGAAGTAGATGGCACCGACTGCCGCTGCGATGATTATGATGGCCACTACGATTGCTAAGACCGTGCTGATTCCTCTGCTCTGTGTCTGCATGTGAATAGTGCCCTTCCCGCCCGGATGCCTATTAAAAGTTGGTGCTGCGCGCGCTGAAAGGGTTATGAAGAGGAGAGTAACTTAGAAGAGAATCTTGAACGAAGTCTGGGCCCTCTGCTTCGCTTTCAGGTCTTCCTAGCCAGCCTCGACACCTGGGCCCGGACTAGCTCCAGCGCTTCCTTCAGGGAGTCGCGCTCTCTTACAAGGCCCAGTTCCCTCGGCAGCCGGTCGCCGAGCAGCCGGTTCTTCCCGGTTGTGAGGACGCTCGGACCTATCTCTCTCTTGGTGGCTCCTCCCTCACGTGCAATCAGCTGTCGAAAAGCGTTGAGCGCCTCCATCCCCAGATACGAATAGCATTCTGCGTGCTCGATTCTCTGGTTCAGCTCGCGTGTCTTCGACCCGACGCACTCGAGCCGGGTGGCCGACCAGGTCGACCTGATTGCCCTGCCTCCCTCATGACCCCCGCCAAGCACGTCGTACAGCACAGCCACGCCGTCGAGCCGGGATTCACAGCTCGCCCTGGACGACTTCTCCAGGCCCGCCCCTCTGGAGAACGACTCGAAGCTCTTCGGCGTGCCCTTAGACTGGCTCTTGAGCTGGTGAAGGAGATGGCTCGGAGAGGGCGGGACCTCCCTCGAGTAGAGCCACGAGTAGGCGTAGTCGTAAGCTGCAGAAAGCAGCCAATAGTCTGCATCGATTGCCGAATCTCTGGAGAGCGCCTCTTCGGCTCTGCTGAGCGACTTCAGTGCTGAGGCGAGCCGCTGGTTGGAGCTCCTCCGAGCTGAGTTAGCGAGCAGGGCTACGTTTGACGCCAGGCTGGTGGACAGGATCAGGGACGCGTCTCTGACCGTCATGGCGTGTGCCAGCGAGACCGAGTGCTCGGGGCTCGAGGGCTTCAGGATTTCCCTTTCTGAGGAGAAAAAGAGGTCGAGGAACACGTTGCCGATCCTGACTGTCGAATTGGGGCGCTTCTCGTTTGACACCACGATGACGTCAAGTTCGCATGAGGGGCGCTCGAGCCCCCGGGCATGGCATCCGACGACGGCGACGGCAGAGCTCCTGTATGTGTCTAGAATCGGGCGGAGAAGTTGCGCGGCTGGTAGCTGAGCCTCTTTCATGGCGTTTTCATTTGCACCTCTGACCTGAGAGGACAGGATTGAAACCATATGTTAGCAGGTTGTAAATGGTTTGAAGGGCCCGAATCCTTGCAAATCCTTCATGTGAACTTGAACTATGCAAGTCTCTCCCAAAAAGCATATATACATGGTGGCGCTGATGTTCCTTGTAAAGATTTCGCTAGTGGTAGAAATGTTGGGCGATAAAGACTTCTCGAGACTGATGAAGCTACAGAAAGCGCTTGACAAGTGTCCCCGCTGCGGTAAGGGGCCGATGATAGTCGACACCGCAGGGGGGGAACTCTTTTGCGGCGCCTGCGGCTACGTCGTCAAGGAGAAGATTGAGGAGACCGGCCCCGAGTGGAGGGCGTTCTCAAAGGAAGAGAAGGATGATAGGAGTAGGGGAGGTATTCCGACTTCCATAGCGATGCATGATATGGGGCTTGCAACCGTTATCGGCGGGATAAACAAGGACGCCTCTGGGAAATCACTTACAGCTTCCATGAAGGCCACTGTGGAGAGACTCAGGACGTGGGATTCCCGCAGCCAGGTGCATGAGCCAGTTGACAGGAATCTGAGACAGGCCTTCAGCGAGCTTGACAGGCTTTCCGATAAGCTTTCGGTCTCCGATGCCGTCGTTGAGAAGGCGGCGTACGTCTACAGGAAGGCGCTCGAAAGGGGGCTGGTCAGGGGGAGGTCGATCTCTGCCATCATTGCCGCTTCTCTCTATGCAGCCTGCAGGGACACCCAAACGCCAAGAACACTGAAGGACTTGGCAGCTGTAAGCAACGTGAAGAAGAAGGACATCGCGAGGTGCTACAGGCTGCTCCTGAAGGAGATGGACATCAAGATGCCGGTTGTGGACCCGACAAAGTGCGTTTCGAGAATTGCCTCCAGGGCAGGCCTCTCCGAGAAGACCAAGAGGAGGGCTTTGGAGATCCTGAAGAGGGCAGAGGAGACCAGGATTTCCGCAGGCAAGGACCCTATGGGCCTTGCGGCTGCAGCTCTCTACGTGGCTTGCACGCTCGAAGGCGAAGACAAGACACAGAAGGACGTGGCCGAAGCGGCAGGGGTCACCGAGGTCACGATAAGGAACAGGTACAAGGGACTCCGGTCAGCTCTGGGCATCTAATCGAACGCTGTAGCGCCTTTCTAAGTCGGGGTTCTCCCCATTCCGGCTCAAATCTTCTGAATTTTCTATACGTGAGTGAGATTACAAAAGTGAGATTACAGATATGAGTGAGATCATAGATGTGTGAGTGAGATTACATTGTTATCTCATGGTTCAGGAGGCGCAGGACCCCATCTGCCAATCAGCAATAGTTCCTTATGGCTCTCAGCCAACCAGCTATTTTCCTCGCGCCAACACCGACGAAAGCATCGTAGGGCTTTGCGCGGTCATGGGGTCCATTTTTCTGTTAGCTGGCACTGTGAGCGCTGTCAGTTTCTGGCGACTTGGAAAGCAGGAAACGAGGGCATTCTAGGCCTCGCAGGGATATCTAAGTGCTAGAGATTTTGGCCAAAATTGTAAATACGGCCCAGCCGTCCGATTGGTTTTGAGATGACCGATGCGGTAATAGAGAACCTAGGAATGATCCTAATCCTAGGCTTGTTAGGCCTGGCAGCTTATGGCGTAAGCAAGTACACAAAGAAACATGCAAACGACCAGATATCCCAGAGATTGGCGGAGTGGAGCATAGCCCTCTTTTCCGGCGGGTCTGCGCTAGGCTTGGTGGCGTTGGTCTCCATAGGATGGGCGATTGACCAGGGTTTTGTCGCTTTCAGTAATGCAGATGCTGCGGCGGTTATCACAGCGGAGCTCTTACTCGGGATAGTTGGCTTTTATCTCTCGCGCGGCAGGTCAATGATTGAACTGCTGAGACGGCGAAGAGAATGGCGCTAGTTGAACGCGTGTCTGAGTTCTCGAGAAACAACAGACACATGTGCTGCTAGGGGTGAATTGCATTGTGGAGGCGGCCGACGACAAGGTCTTCTTCCGGTCTTCTTCCAAGAGAGCCCAGAGGCTTCCCCCACAGAGGTCTGTTGGGATCAGAATGACAACAGTCTAACGGCTAATGGATTTGAAATCCACAATGGATTATAATTCGAACCTCTCTCCAGACCACAGCAATGGAAAGAAGAACGGAGGCCACAGGCACAATGAGATGTCACTGCGGGGAAGAAGTGGAGATTCCAACAGACATGGGTATGCATGTGGGTCACTGTAAGAGATGCAATTGCACGGTCTCAACTGCGTTTGGTTGCAAGCCTGATTGGAAGACTGGTTGCCTTTTACGATAGACTGGTCGTTGATTGTGAGGTTGTGGAATGAGGCAAGTTGCCGGAACCGAGAAGTATTGGGGCGGGCATTCAAGCTTAGCTTCTTAATGCTTAACCTGCCCTGGGCCACGAAGTTCTCCGATGGAGAGCCAGAAGGGCGTCGACTTCATCCTGAACGCCGGTATTCTTCTTCCGAACAGCATCTTCTGTCTTGGCTTACGGTTCTCCAATAGAAGAGGGATGAGAAAGGGCGGAGAGGCTGTGGTGCTCAGATTTTCCCCTGTTGCGTAGTCCCCGTAACACCGCGACCTCCCTCTTTTTTGAAGAATGTCAAACCTTGCCTCGCAGATGTGCCGGATCTTCTGGATGGGGTCGAACGCGAAGGTCGCGACGGCGAGCTCCGTCGCCAGCTGCTTCTGCAGGGGCCCCATGGTCGAAGGGCGTCAGTCTTCTCTGACTAGTCTTTCCTTCTTCTTCTGCTCCAGTTTCTCCCTTGGGAACTGGACCGGAAAGTTATCGGACAGGATTTTGACGTAAGTGTCGGTCTCCTCGTCGCTCATGAACTGGAACATGTACTTGCCCGTGTAGGGAGAGGGCTCACCCTCTCTGCGCAGGAACTCGATGTGGATCAGGGGGTCCCCTTGCTTGATCGTTATTGGGGCCCTCTCGTTGCTCAGGTTCACCAGCTCGAGAGCCAACCTCCCGACGAACCCGCTGTGAACCTTGACCGAATTGAGGAACGAGAGCCCGAGCCGCCCGAACTTGCTCTTAGAGGTGAGGTGGGCGACGCAGTCAGGGGGAGTGAAGACGATTTCACGGGAGATCATGTTCCTGTGTTCCAGATAGTTCAGCGTCCTGTCCTCCCTGACGGTCAGTACGTAGCCGTCGCCGTCGAAGGCCCGAGGGTCTGATGGATAGATCACCTTGTACTTCGTTACGAGACCATTCAGTACGGAAGCGCCGAGGACTGTCATGCTTATCGCATCATTCCCCTAGGCCAGGGGCTTATGAACTTCAGGCGGGGATGGGGGGAGGCTCCCGCAATCGCTTCGAAAGCTTGGTCTCCCCGATGAATGCGACCGCGAGCAGGCATCCTGCTCCGAAGACCCCGAACAGGTCCGCCGATACAATCTGTTCGAGGAGATACCCCGGAGCAGACGTCCAGTGGATGCCGTACGCCCCCTGTCCGTAGAAGGCGAAGACGCTCGGGAGGTAGTCGATGCCCCAGTGTGCTAGGACCGCGACATGGAACCCGTACCTGATGTAGAGATACGCGAGGACGATGCCCCCGTAGACCGCTTCCGGCAGCTTCCCGACTTCCCAGCCCCCACCGCCGCATGCCACGTGGCAGGCGCCGAAGGTCCCCGCGCTGAAGGCGCCGGCAGCCCAGATTACAACCAGTGTGACTGTGTTGTTGTCGATGCCCTCATAGGCGACGGAGGGGCGCCACAACGTCCTCAAGGCCGACGTTCCTGGCCGTGGTAGGGTGACGATTACCGCCGCGATTCCGATTAGCAGAACTCTGAATCCGAACTCCTCTCGGAGCGGCGCCAGGGCCAATCCGACGAAGGTATGCAGGTCGTCCTGGCTGATGAATGGATTCCCAATCGGAACGAAGACAGAGGCCACCTCGTCTATCAGCCCCGCTGTGAAGACCAGAAACCCAATCGCCACGAGCGTCAGCAGTGCCCGGTTGGACAGGAACTCCCCGTAGCCGTTCCTGAGTCCCGAAGCGACGGCAGAGGGCAGGCTTCTTCCCTGGAAGACGGTCAGGACGAACATCGCCACGTAGATGATGATGACGGCGATGAACGCCACCCCGTACATGACCGGGATGGGCACAAGGACAGCGATCGGGCCGAGCCAAAGGAACGGAAACCCAAGGGTGCTGGCGGTCGAATTTGACAGGTGAGTGAAGAAGACAGTGTACACGCCGACCGGGAAGGAGAGCACGACCAGGAGCGCGGTCAGCGAAAGCAGAAGCAGGAAGAACGCTGCGAGGACCGACCCGAGGAGCCTGTTCGCTGGCTCCACGCTAGGCTCCAAGCCTACGGTTCCCCATGACTCTCGTCCGAGGTCTTCTCGAGAAAGGCAGTTCCTGTGTATCCACAGTTCGCGCAGTAGTAGTTCATGGGAATCAACCAGCCTCCGAGCTTGCTCGCGTTCCTGACGGGATGAAGGCAGCGGGGGCAGAGTTTCTGGGCGGGCTTCAAGGGGCTTCTCCTCACAAGCCTCGGCCGGCCGTCGTCCGGATCGCTCTCAGGCTGCACGCTGTAATTGACGCCCCTTCGGGGGCTTTAAACCGTTCCAATGGAATGCCAACTTCGCTAGGGGTGTCTCGGCGAGAAGGCCCTGAGCAGGGCGATTTCGAAGGAAGACTGCCATACCTGCAGGTTCCCCATGATTAAGATACAGACCTTCGAGTTCCATTGCCCGAACTATGAGGCATTCCTCAACCGCGAGGACGTGCCGGGCATCCCGAAGTGACTTCCTGCCCTGGTTGCTGATGCGCTACCCATCCGGCCCTCTTCGGATTGTCCTACCTGTCCGGCTGACTGGTGAAGATCGAGAATGCCTGATCGACGGCGGCACCTTCGTGGACGACCGCGCGGACGGCCCTGATCATCCCGACCGGGTTGGATGATTGGAAGATGTTCCTTCCCATGTCGACCCCCGCGGCTCCCTTTGATACCGCCTTCGACGCGAGCTCCAGCGCCTCCCTTTCGGGCAGCTTCTTCCCTCCGGCAATGACCACGGGGACCGGGCATGAGTTGACGACCCTCTCGAAGTCCTCGCAGTAGTACGTCTTTACGACCTGAGCGCCCAGCTCCGCGGCCATGCGGCAGGCCAGCCCGAGGTACCTGGCGTCTCTGTTCATCTCCCTCCCGACGGCAGTCACTGCGAGCACGGGCATCCCAAACCTTTCGCCCTCGTCGACCAGATGAGAGAGGTTCATCAGCGACTCCTTCTCGTGTTCTGAACCGACGAATATGGAGACCGCGACCGCGGATGCGTTGAGCCTGATTGCCTCCTCGACGGAGGTGGTGACTCCCTCGTTCGACAGCTCCTTCAGGATGCTCGCGCCTCCTGAAACCCTCAGAATCACTGGGACGTCTTGTCCAGGGTCGACCGAGGTCCTGAGGATTCCTCTGGTCAGCATCAGCGAGTCCGCATAGGGAACGAGTGGCGTTATCGTCTTTCTCGGATTCTCCAACCCTGTCGTCGGCCCCTGGAAATACCCGTGGTCGACCGCCAGCATGACGGTCTTCCCAGATTTCATGATCCGGGAAAGCCTGTTGTCCTTGCCCCAGTCCACTGTTAGCCCCTCACCCTAGGGACCAACGAGCGCGGCGCCGGCATTTTAAGTGTGACTGAGTCTTCATCGTCTAGGGAGTAATGACGACCTTCATTCCCGCCCCGGAGGTTGCCGTTTCAACTGCCCTTTCGAACTCCACTATCGGGAAGGTGTGGGTGATGACGCGCCTGAACTTCTCTCTGTCAGCCGCGATCAGGCCAAGTGCCGTTGTAGTTTCGGTGTCGGTCGCGCCGTAGCTGGGCACCATTGAGATTTCAGAGTTGTAAAGGTCGCTGAGATCGTAGTCGAGGACCGAGCCCTTCGCGGGAACTCCGAAGAGACAGAGTCGACCGCCCTTTCTGACGGACTTCAGGGCCTGCAGGACTGCCTTCGGGCTCCCCGAGGCGACAATCGCGACATCGGCGCCCCTGCTAGCCGTTCTCTCCCTGACCTCTCTGGCGACGTCCTGCCTTCCGGCGTCGATGACGCATTCGACCTTGGACTTCTCGGCAAACCGCAGTCTCGGTTCGCTGACATCGCTGATCATCACCTTGGCGCCCCTCGAACGGAGCAGGATGGAGTGGAGGATCCCGACTGGACCAGCCCCCACGACCAGGACCTTGTCGCCTTCGTTCACTTTGCACTTGTCCAGGGCCCTGACGCAGCACCCAGCTGGCTCGATCAGGCTGGCTTCCTCGAAGCCGAGAAAGGAGGGCAGACTGAGAATCCCCCCTTTGCTCACGTTCCAGTTGGGAACCCTGAAGAACTCTGAGAAGCCACCGGGGTAGATGTTGCTGCCCTTGTATTCCTTGCATGCAGTCTCGTTCCCGTGGAGGCAGTAGTAGCACTCATAGCACGGGACATGGTGGTGGGCGAAGACCCTGTCTCCCTCCCGAATGCCCACGACGCCTTCACCCACGGAGGCCACGATCCCGACTGCCTCATGCCCGAGGACCGGCAGGGCTGCGGTATACTCGCCCCGAGCTTTCTCGATGTCGGTTCCGCAGAGGCCACACGCCTTCATCTCGACCAAGAGCTCGCCTGCGCCGACTTCGGGAACTGGAACTTCCGAGACATCGGCACCGATTGCGCCTGGGGCCCTAGGCTTCCTCAAGAGGACGGCCTTCACTCGCTATCTCTACACGGCGCATCGGGCCGAGGATATAAGCGAACCAGGGTCCGCGGGTGACCAAGGGGGCGGCTCTCAACCGTGACAGACCCTTCTACGACTCTGTTGGAATGCGATGCGGCTGCAATTCGTGCAACAGGACTCTATGTTAAAATCCAGGGGCTACGCGTCGTGGGAAGAGGGATCCCATAATTGGGACTGCCAGAGAAGATCAAGAAGATTGAGGATGACATCCACAGAACGCAGGTCAACAAGAAGACCGAGCACCACATCGGTCTGTTGAGGGCGAAGCTTTCTAGGCTGAAGGCCGAGCAGGAGGAGCAGCAGTCCAGGCGCGTAGGAAGCAGGACCGGGTACGACATCAAGAAGTCAGGGGACGCGACAGTGGTGCTGATCGGGCTCCCGAGCGTCGGCAAATCCACCCTGCTCAACAGGCTCACCAATGCGAAGTCAAAAGTCGCTCCGTACCAGTTCACCACTCTGGAGGTCGTACCTGGGGTGATGGAGTACAACGGGGCGCGCATCCAGGTCCTCGACCTGCCTGGGATAGTCAAGGGCGCCTCCTCGGGCAAGGGCCTTGGCAAGCGAGTCCTCGCCGTGGCCAGGAGCGCGGACCTCGTCCTCTTCATCCTCGATGTCTTCCAGCCCGAGGCGCGGGGCATCCTGGAGAAGGAGCTCAGGGGCGCCGGGATCAGGGTGGACGCAAGACCTCCCAACGTCGTAATCGAAAGGACGAGCTCAGGCGGCCTTGCCGTGTCGGCACAGGTGAAGCTCACCAAGATTAGCGAGGCGCTGATCAAGGACATCCTGAGAGTCTATGATGTCAACAGCGGCAGGGTGCTCGTCAGGGATGATATTGACGACGAACAGCTCCTCGACGTGCTGGCCGGGAACAGGACCTATGTTCCCTCCCTCACGGTCATGAACAAGATTGACCTCGTGAACTCGGGTTTCACCAGCGAGTTGACCAGGAAGCTCCCCTACAGGTTCGTCCCGATCTCGGCCGAGGCCGACCTTAACCTCGAGACTGTGAGGAAGGAGATCTACGGGCGACTCGATTTCGTCAGAATCTACATGCGACGGCGGACAGGGGAGACTGATTTCGAGGAGCCGATGATAGTCAAGAACGGCACCACTATACTGGAAGTCTGCGACAAGGTCCACAGGAACATGAAGGGCGACTTCAGGTACGCACAGGTCTGGGGCAAGAGCGTCCGGTTCGGCGGGCAGCGAGTCGGGATGAACCACAGGTTGATGGACCAGGATGTGCTGACGATAGTGACCAGATAGCGGGAAACGCAAGGCTAGCATGGGCTGCGCTGCCCTGGATCAGGCCCTCGTCAGGACAACTGCGAGGGCTTGACGTAGTCGCCATGCCTGGAGCGGGCGTCGAGGAGCCTGGCGCGCTGTTCCCCGATGATGCCGTAGAGTCTCGCGGGGACATGATCCATGCCCCTGAACGTACGCTCTATCCTGTCCAGCTTCGCCAGCCTTTCCGCGACCCTGAGCGTGAACTGCACTTCGTAGGCCTCCAAGGCGTAGTCCTTCCCGAGGACATCGGCGAAAAGCCTCCTCAGGTCGGAATAAAGGGGCATCCTCCCGGTAGGCGTTTCGATGACGTCCACGTCATCATGAGTCCTGAGCTCCATCCACTTGAACCAGACGCGTTTGTCCGTCTTGTCGTTGAGGAACTTCCCCTCCTTGCTTCTGAGGAAATAGTTCACTCCGAATATCCTCGGAGGCCACTCGAGGCCCTGGCCGAATCTGATGTTGTCCTCAACATATCTTCCCACCGGTATGGATAGGAAATCGAGGTTGGACATGGGGTTGAACTCCCGGACCCCCTCCTTCCCCAAGGTGGCGGCGGTGGTCTCGGATTCGAGGCACGCGCCGAAGGTGACAATCCCGTGGTCCCATCCCAGCGACTCTTCCACAGGGACACAGGTGTCGGAGTCGCGTCCTCCATAGACAATGGCGCCTACCTGCACGCCGGCGGCGTCGTCGATGACCGGATCCAGGTTGCTGAACAGGTCTAGTGAGACTGTGAAGCGGGCGTTCGAGTGAGAAACGGGTATGTCTTTCCCCTTCTCGTCCTTCTTCCCCGGCCACCATTCGCCACTGTAGTTCTTCCCTGCGGGCGGCGGTGTTTCGCCACTCCCGTCCCAGAAGACGTCTCCATCGCGGGTCACGAGTACGTTTGAAAATATGATCTCTCCCGGGCTGTGGAGGACCTTCCACTGAATGGAGTCGTCCTTCGGATTGATCCCCTGGATGATGCCGAACACGCCTTTCTCGACGTTGACGGCCCGCACGCATCCGTCCACCCTGCGGAGGTAGGCGATGTCGTCCCCGACGATCCTCTCTCCTTCGAGCATAGCTGTAGAAGTCTTTCCACACATCGACGGGAATGCGCCGGTAAAGTAGGTCCTTCTCCCTCCAGGGCCGTTGACACCCATCAGCAACATGTGCTCTGTGAGCCATCCCTCCTTGGATGCCCTTAGGATGGCCAGCCTCATGGCGAGCTTCTTCAGTCCGATGGAGTTGCCTCCGTATTGTGTGTTGACGCTGAAGACAGTTTCTCCATCGAGGTCGATGTAGATCCTCCTTTTGTCTAGGTTCTTGCAGGTCTTGCGCTCGTCGAGCTCTCCCTCTGAATGCACGAATTTGAATGGCTTGGCGGCGGCTCCCTGAAGGAGAAACTCCTCGTACCCCTGACGGTAGAGGATGTTCTCGCTGTGGGTAACATAGCTGGAATCGGTCAACTGGACGCAGGGGATTGAGAAGACCGAGCCGATGGGGCCAAGACAGTAAAACGAGACGAACATGCAACGACCAGCCATGATACCACCGAGGAGTGACCGCATCTCCTTGATTCTCTCTAGCCTGTCTCCGGTCCGGATGCCGGGACCTAGGTTTGCGCCCCCCGGGACCAGTATCTGGGTGTGCTCGCGGTCCCTCCCCTGGTCATAGTAGCTCTCGAAATGGGCTGTATGACCATCGATCGGAAGTCGGAACTCCTCCCCGTCGGCGACGGCCGCGTCCCTGACGAACTCCAGGTCTTCACGCGTGCTGGCGGAGACGTAGACGCTGGCGGGGTCGCAGAGCTCGACATACTCTGCAACGAAGTTCAAGACGTCGTTGCTGCGGATCGCTTCGAGACGGGCAAAGTCCCTGGGCGACAAACGGCCCTTGAGAAACCCCGATGCGCTGGTCTTGATGGCTGTCAAGAATTCCCCATGAGTTCGGAAACGCCGTGAATGCTATTTTAGGATTCGGGTTCGTAATCTTCTCTATCCAGAACCGAAAACTAGAATCTGGCCGCGGCACGCTTTTATACTAGAAACGTCTTTTCGGGTTTTGTACTCTTGGCCCCACCTACGAGTATGGCGATGATCGGGGACGTGCTCCAGTTCATAGGCGTCTTCGTTTCATTCTCGATTGCCTACGTGGCTTACCGCGGAGTTAGGCAAACACACAGTTCGTCTTTGCTTAGGCTCACTACCGCCTTCATCTTCCTCGGCTTCGGCTTCACTGTGGAAGGGTTCGTGGGGCTCGGCCAGGTCATACCTGCTCTCCCGTTCACGACGATGGCAGTGGTCGCAGGTCTCTTTCTGGAGACTGTAGGGTACTTCTTCCTCGCTTTCTCCCACGCAATAGATGTCATGATATCCAAGAAGATGGGCGCCGCGCTGCTGATTTTTCCGATCATCAGCCTCTCAGGCACGCAACTGATCGACATACTAAGCATCCTGTCATTCTATTTCGTGCTGTACGGGGTTGTTGAGACGGTCTATTCCTATGCAAGAACCAGAAGGCCTGACACTCTGCTCATAGCTGTTGGATTGGCCCTGATCAGCGTCGGGACTTTCGTCCAATGGTTATCACTATTGTACCTAAACGTTGATGTTCTTTCACTATTGCAGATTATTATGAAAGAAATCGGGTTACTTATCCTGTTCACGCCTGTGCTAGGGTTCGCTGTTGGAGGAGTGAGTCTAGATGATGCAGTATAGGACGCAGGTAAGGATAATCGCCGATGTCCTTAGCACCGCTAGGGACATGAACACGGAGGGAAATGGCGTGGGAGTCACGACGCTACTGCGCAAGGGGAACATGTCGTACTCCAGGATGTCCAAGCTCCTCTCGGAACTGGTGGGTTCAGGTCTCCTTCTAGAACTGAACGCCGAGAAGATTTCGAAGTACATGATTTCCGAGAAGGGGATTCAGTTCCTGGTCGCCTACCACCAGTTCGAGGATTTCGCTCAGTCCTTCGGGCTGAGGCTCTGAGGACCGCCTCAACAACCCGTCTATGCAGTCGTGCGCCCGAAATCAGTTCATACCCATACCGTAGAGAACCTCGTACGTGATTGGCATCGCAGGAGCTAGTAAGGTAGATGTTCAGTCGGCGCTCGAGATGGCATCCACCGGCTTGGACGACGTACATCTGGTCGACACCATCCCAGGTCTTGCCGAGGGCGAGGCACTCGACATCAGCCACAGGCTGGCCGATGCAGGCGTTGACGTCGATGTCCGGGGCACGTCCGATTTGTTTGCCTTGAGCGGAACCGACCTTGTGACAATCGCAGCGGGTCTTGGCCTCAAGTCTGGCACGACTCGAATGGATTAGCTTTCGAGGAATTCAGGCATCGTCGAATTGGTGGCAGGGAGGCCTCCAAGTATGCGCCTCAATCGACGATCCTGACGGTGACCAACCCGATGGACGTGATGACCTAGGTCGCCCTAGCGCGCGCGGCAAGGAACGCGACTGGTTCAACAAGGGTGCCGACGTCCTCAGAGAGGTATTCTCTTCCCTAGCGCTGTAATCACAGCGTCGCCCTGCATCGGTCATTACGAAGGACGACTTGATGGTGCGATGTTCGTCTTCAAGCACTTCCAGGGGTTGTCATCGATGTCTTCTTGGGTGCTGACCTGTTCTTGGTCAGGTTCTTAATTGATGCATCATGATGATACCTATAGTGCATTGGTAATGCCCAGTTCGGTCTAGTTCGTGGGTTCAGGTCACGTGACCATGTCACGTGGACTAAGGTTGATCAGGCCCCTGACGGCCACGCTCGCACCATTCGGAACGGGCTAGAAGTCAGGACCTGTTTGTGTTCGTGACACGATTCATGCGTGGGGGCAGGACGGATGACACCGACCGTTGTCATCCTCTATCGGCCTGCTGGGGGGGAGTCCTTACTCCGCACCCAGGCCGAACCCCTGCACAGGGGGAGAGCGTGTCTGCCGGGCGGCTCCTTCTCGGCAGGACGTTCAGCTGACGCATCTGAACGTCTCTGACGCGCCTGACGTGGCTCACGTCATTAGAGAGGAGGGCTGATGAAGGAGCACATCATTGCCTTCGCCAGGGCGTGGAGCAGACTGCACTGCCTAGGGGCCTGATACGATAGGTCCGCAGCGAGGTTAACTACTCTCGGCGAGAGAACTCCAGCCACTCGGCTGGAGAATCTACCAGCGCTTCGATCGCAATCTTGAGGTACTTCACTGCCTCGCCTCGCGCGTACACGCGAGAAGCCCTCTCGGCAGCCTTGATTGCGAATTCCAGACACTTCGCCTGGTCGTTCCCCCTGAGGTAATGATAGAGGAGAACGCCGTAGACATCCTCGGGCCTGCTCTTGTAGAGCTCCTCGATAGCTTGCGCTGTCTTCAAATGGTACCTGCCTCTCCTCGGGAGGGTCATCTCATCATGGATGACGTCCCTTATCCCGGTGTCAATGAAACTGAAGCCTGGCCGTCCACTGGCCATCCTTGTCTCTTTGATTAGGTGCGTCTTGAGTATTCGCTCCGTGGCATCTCTCAGGCTGTTCTCGTCAAGTCCCGTCACCGCCCGTAGCAAGTCAAACGAGAACTCCCTCGATCCCGAGCCCGCCACTGACGCGGCCGACAGGACGTCGAGGCTCTCTTGGTCGAGGTTGCTCAGCCTCTGCTTCATCACCGCCCTGACGCCGCTCGGCATCTCAATCTGGGATATCGGCTTCCTCTCCCACCCCTGCGCTGTTCGGAAGAGCACCCCCTGCTCGACGAGCGAACTAACGAACTCTTCGATGAAGAAGGGGTTGCCGCCTGTCTTCGAATGGACGAGGTCTCTGAAGTCATTGTCGACGGTCATCTGACCGATGACCTCTCCCATCATCAGACCTGTGTCCTCCGGCCCGAAGCCCTTCAGGGTCAGAGTCTCTCCCAGCTTCTCCCTCTTCACTTGGTACAGGAACCCGAAGAGGCCAGAGTCCTCCTCGACCTCAACGTCGCGGTAGATTGCCACGATTAGAATCCTATGGTTTTTCGTTTGCCTCGCCGTCGAGATCAGGAGGTCCAGTGAGCCTATGTCGGCCCAGTTCATGTCGTCGATCACGATGAGGAGGGGCCGCTCTTTGGAGACGTTCACGATCATCTGCGTGGATGCGTCAATGAGCCGGAGGCGGTCCTGGTCCATCGAACCGCTGCTGACGACGCTGACGGGCCCAAGAGAAGCAGCTATCTCCGGAACGAGCTTGGCTACCTCTGCGCCGTGGTTGCCGACGACCTTGAACAGGAGCTGAGTGGGGTTGTCGCGCATGAACTCACGAATCATCTCGACCCAGGGCGCGTAGGGGGTCTCCCCTTCGCGTTTGGAACACCTGCCGGAGAGGGCCATGACGTGCATCTCCTTTGCCAGGGCAACCAGCTCGTCAGCTAGCCGGGTCTTTCCGACGCCTGCCTCTCCGGCCACGAAGACCAGGTTACCCTCGCCCCGAGTCGCCTTCTCAAGCATCATCCTGAGGGTTCCAAGCTCGTTGACCATGTCTACCAGCGGGAGGATCTTTCTTGACTCGCCCCCGGTCGCCTCCTTTTCCCAGGGAAGGACTATCTTGTAGACTTCCACCGGGACTTGGACGTTCTTCAGTTCGTGCTTGCCAAGCCCTGTTATGGGATGGTCGATCTTGTTCCAGACCTGGTCGTATACCTGCTGCGAGATGCAGATGCTCCCCGGACTGGCATACGACTCGATGCGTGACGCGATGTTCACTGCGTCACCGAAGACGTCTGCTCCCCGGTAGACGACGTCTCCCACATGAATCGCTATCTTAAGCACGATCTTGTTCGATGGGTTTGCGACATTGTGCTCGTACGATGTCCTCTGAACTTCTACGGCACAAAGGGAGGCGTTCAGCGCACTCGAGAACTCCACCAAAAAGGAATCGCCAATCATTTTGACCTCGCGTCCCCCATGTTTTGCAAAAATGGGTCTGAGCATCTCTGCGTGCTTGTGCAGGAGCGAGAGAGCTGCCGATTCGTCTTCTTGGGTCTGGGTTGTGTAGCCGACTAGGTCTGTGAACATTATCGCTGCAAGTCTTCGTTCTTCCGCCACGTCAGCCAGGCGGCTTCACCAATAGCCTCGCTGCTGAGATAACAAAGCAGCGATGAATAGGCGAATGATGAAACTGCCCCTAGTCCTTGAGCCCATTAGTGCCTTCCCTAATTTGAGAGGGCGTACAACAAATAAGGGTTGTGGTCTGATGGCCTCGCAACTTCTAATCGAGTGGCACCTCGGCAATATCGACCTTCTCGGGTACTCGGTCGCGGTTGGAAGCGGCTTGGTGCTCCCTTCCACCACTGTGGCGAAAATCATAACCCTAAAGAACAGACATCTGCGGCCGCCGAACTATCTTGCTGATCATCGCGCTTCTGAAGGGGGTTCCAGCCCGCACCACCCAGGTCGCGCAGATTGGCGGAGTCCTCAACAGGGAGGCGATGGACCTGGTCCTCAACCCCCACGACTCGAAGGCGATCGAGGCAGCCGACTTCCTCAAGCGCAGGATAGGAGGGAAGACCGTCGCCTTGACTATGGGCCCTGACGCGAAGCTCATTCCTCTGATGAAGCCCCTCTACAGCGCCGAGGTCATGGGAGTCGACGAGGAGTACGTCCTCAGCGACAGGAAGATGGCGGGCTCGGACACCTGGGCCACGGCCTACGCGGTCTCCCTCGGGGTGAAGAAGCTCCTCGAGATGCACGTCGCGCCCATCGACGAGATGGCAGAGACGATCAGGAAGTCAGGCTACTCCGACCCTGTGAAGGTCAGGGCGGCAGCCTTCTACCAGGCCAACCTCCTTCCCAACAGGGTCTACTCGGAGCTTCCCCCTGTCCGAGACAGCATCGTGCAGAGGTTCCTCGAAGGCATCATCACCGCCGAGCAGGCCGTCGCGGAGCTTGCCAAGGTGAAGGAGTCGATCTCCAGGTTCATCATCCTATCCGGGATAAAGACCACGGACGGAGAGACTGGGAGCGTCGGCCCTCAGGTCGCCGAGGGCGTCTCAGAGCTGCTCGGTAAGGTCCTCCCTCATGCCACCTACGTCGAGGATTTCGACATCGACGACGCCGCCACCACAGTCGTCTCTGAGAGGAAGATCGGCCGGCTGCTCCAGAAGCTGGAGATGACGCTTCCTGCCCTGCTCACCATCTCGACAGAGTACAGGCCTCGTGAGTCCCCTGCGGCCCTCCAGCCCGAGACGCGCTACAACAACTACAGGGGGAAGATCCTCCAGGCGAAGAAGTGGACCGCCGACGACCTCGCCGCTGAGGTGAAGCTGCTGGGTCTCGCCGGCTCCCCTACTATCGTGGGGACGGGGATTGAGGTGGGCAAGCCCCCGGTACAGAAGTTCCTGGACCAGAGCCTAGTGTTCCTGAAGCCGGTCCCGCAGGTCGAGTTCGACGGAAAGAAGTACGGGCCCTTCGAGAGGGGGCAGCTGGCCGCAGACATTCCCCAAGGGCTCGCGGCCCGATTCAAGGAGGACGGCTCGGTCGGCGTCTTCGGCTATGGCATGCTTTCAGGGGAGCTCTTCGGTTGACGGACGAAGCGAAGGACGTCTGGGTCTACCTCCAGCACAGCAAGGAGGGCCTGACCAAGGACTCCCTCGAGGCCCTCGGCGCAGGGCGGAGGGTGGCCGACAAGATCGGACAGAAGGTCGTGGGGGTCCTCCTGGGCGAGGGAGTCGAGCCGCTTGCTCGGCAGGCAATCCAGTACGGTGCCGACGGGGTCCTCTACGTCGACTCGCCGGCCTTCGGGACCTACTTCAACCTGAGGTACATCGACGCGATCTTCGCCATGGTCATGGAGAGGCGCCCCTACGCCTTCCTGTTCGCAGCCAATGAGCTGGGCAAGGACTTGGCTGCGAGGATCGCGTACAGGGCGGTCACCGGGCTCGCCACAGATAACGTCCAGCTCGAGGTCGAGGACTACACCAACCCTGCGCTCGGCAGTTTCAAGAACTTGCTCGTCCAGATCAGGCCGGACTTCGGGACCCGGCTCGCGAGAATCTACACCCCGAGGCACAGGCCGCAGATGGCTACCGTCCGTCCTGGCAACTTCACTCCGCTGCAGCCTGACCCGGGGAGGAAGGGCAAGCTGGAGAAGTTCGAGTTCGAAGACCGCGACTACCCGGCCAAGGTCAGGGAGGTCGTGGAGCTCCCGCCCCCTGAGCTCGACCTGTCGGGGGCCGACGTTGTGATAAGCCTGGGTCTCGGCATACTCAAGGACGGCTCAGGTCGCCCCAGGGACCCCAGGGAGGCCTACCGTTATGCTGAGCAACTCAGAGAGGCTATTGAGAGGAAGCACCACTTGAAGGCTGTCATCGGGGCGTCCAGGGCGCTGATCTACGCAGAAATCAAGGAGTTGGAAGGCCTGATCTCAAAGGCCAATCAGGTGGGGCAGACCGGCACGACTGTGAGCCCGAAGCTCTACTTCGCCCTGGGGATCAGCGGGGCCCTCCAGCACAGGGTCGGGATGCTGCAGTCTGGGAAGATCGTCGCAGTGAACACCGACCCGAACGCGCCCATCTTCAAGATCGCACACTACCCGATCGTGGCTGACCTCTACGTGGCGCTTCCGAGACTGATCGAGATGGTTGGGGGGAACGGGCACGCGAGCTGAGTTCGACGTAATAGTGGTGGGAGCGGGCCCCGCAGGGTCTGCCGCTGCGCTGGTCCTAGCTAGGAAGGGGGCTAACGTCCTGATGCTCGAGAAGGCCAAGATCCCCGGCGAAAAGAGCATGACAGGGGGTGTGCTCTACGGAGACTTCCCCGGCGAGCAGGGTTTCATCAGCCTCGTGCCGGATTTCGAGTCCTCTGCACCCCTCGAGAGGCGCATACTTTCGCACGAGGTGATGCTCCTCGGGTCAACCGATTACAAGAAGGGAGAGTCTCGCTTCTTCAAGCTGTCCGAGGCCTCACTTGCAGCCAAGCTCGGTCTCTTCAACCTCAGCTTCCAGACGGGCCACGACTACTCAGTGCTGAGGCGCAACTTCGACAGGTGGTTTGCCAACCTGGCAGTCCAGGCCGGGGCGATGCTCTCGACCGAAACGACAGCGGAAGGTCTGCTCAAGGATGGCAACTCGGTCGTGGGGGTCAGGACGACGAAGGAGGAACTGAGGGCCAGTCTGGTCATCGACTCCTCTGGCGTCACTTCAGGGCTGGTCCAGGAGGCGGGCCTCCGGGACAGGCTGTCGCCCAAGCAGCTCTACCACGGCATCAAGCGCGTGTACAAGCTCGACGCAGACACCATAGAGAGGCGCTTCAAGGTCGCCCCCGGGAACGGACGCTCAATCTTCTTCCTCGGCGAATTCATGCGGGGCGTAGGCGGAGGCGCATTCGTCTACACAAACCAGGACACGCTCTCTGTTGGGCTGGTCGTCTCCATGGATTCCCTGCTTCGGACGACGGCCGAACACTTCGACAGGGTCGGGAAGCTCATCGACGTCCAGGACGAATTCGAGGCGCAGCCAATGGTGGCCGAGCTCCTCGACGGGGCTCAGCCGCTCGAATACGCAGCTCACAACATCCCCAAGGGGTTCAGGTCGATCCTGAAGACACCCTACGCGAACGGCTTCCTCGTCGTAGGGGACGCCCTCGGGTCGTTCGTCAAGATCGGGTCGATGATCGACGGTATGAGGCGGGCAATCGCCTCCGGCATGATGGCCGCGAGGGCGTATCTCGACGCCAGCGCTTCAGGGTCCTTCCGCGCTGGGAACCTGTCGAGGTACAGGGACCTTCTGGCCCCCATCTACAGGGACGTGAACAGGTCTGGCCGGGACAGCTTCGTCTTTGAGAGCTCCTTCACCTACCACACCCTTCCATGGCTGATTTTTGGGACACGCCTGATTTCCAGCATCCACAGGTTCGAGCCCCGCCCCGAAAAGAAGACTTCCGGGGACGCCACTCAGAGGGTCCAGAGTGGGACCAGCTTACTGAACTACGACGAAGACAAGGACTACTCGCACATCAGGGTCGACCAAGATGCGGCCTCGAAGTCGGTCAGCAAGCCATGGATCCCGGCCTGCCCCACGAACTGCTACACCCTAGTTACGCCAAAAGGAGTCTTCCCATCGTTCAAGGACCTCTTCGACCACAACCTTACCTTGTTAGGTGCTTTCAGCGGAGACGCAGACGCCGCGAGGGCGAAGGCTTTCTCCCAGACCCGGCGGGACATAGCGGCGGGCCGCTTGAAATTCGATTACGTGGCCTGCGTCGCATGTGGGACGTGTGGTGCGATAGGGCCCCCGGAGATAGTCGCCTTCAGCCACGAGAGGAGCGGTCACGGCGTCCGCTACGCCTACGGCTGAGCGGCTCCCTCGACAAAACAATAATACAGCGTCGGTGCGGCTGCGCCCTGTCGGCACGATTTGACATACAGCTATCTTGAGCGGCTGAACAAGACTGTAAGGGACCACGAGGAGTGGAGGATCAGAGAATGTCTGAACCTGATCCCCTCGGAGAACCGTGGGAGCGACCACATGCGTTCGATGCTCACGACCGACTTCGGAAACAGGTACTCAGCCCCTGACAAGTTCTACCGCGGCACGAAATACGTGGACGAACTCCAGGCGCTCTCCGAAGAAGTCGCGAGAAAAGTCTTCAACGCCAGGTACGCCGACGTCCGGCCCCTCTCCGGGCACACGGCGGACATGGCTGTCCTCCTCTCTCTCACCGAGGCAGGTGACAAGATCATTTCAGTCTCGCCGGACAACGGCGGGTACCCCGGGATTACCCACCTAGGCCTCGGCAGGCTGCTGAAGCTAGAGAACCTCTACTTCCCGTACGACGACGGCGCAGTCAACATAAGGGTCAAGGAATCGATCTCTGTCATCAGGTCCCAGAAGCCCAAAGTTGTCTTCTTCGGCGCGAGCTTCATCCCGTTCCCGCATCCGACGAAACAACTGACTGAGGTGGCGTCTGGCACCTGCGTCTATGACGGCTCGCACGTCCTCGGCCTCATCGCCGGGGGCGTCTTCCAGGACCCCCTGAGAGAAGGGTGTTCTCTGCTGATCGGCTCGACCCACAAGAGTCTCCCGGGGCCACAAGGAGGGATAATCCTCTCAAACAACGAGGAGGTCTTCACAGCAGTCTCTGGCAAGATCCATCCAGGTATCGTCGACAACGTTCATCTGAACAGGGTCGCGGCGCTCACAGTATCGTTGCTTGAGATGATGCAGTTCGGGAAGTCCTATGCACAAGCCGTGGTCAAGAACTCGCAGACCCTCGCGAAGGCCCTGGTCGCGGGCGGGGTCAAGGTCAGGGGCGCGCCCTTCGGATACACGAAATCCCATCAGGTCCTACTCGACTACGACGCGAGCAGACTAAGCTTCTACTCTGGGAAACTCGAACAGGCGAACATCATCGTCGACAATGGCGGCCGGATTGGGACTTCCGAGCTCACTCGGCTCGGCTACGACGTGGCCGAGATGCAGGAGATCGCTGAGCTAATCTGCTCGACGGTCCTCGGCAAGAAACCGGTCGACTTCGTGAAGAAGAGGGTCAAGAACCTCGTTAAGCAGCACGAGGAGCCGAAGTACGTCTTGAAGTCTGTCCCGAAGATCCTCGAGTAGCTACTTGTGGACTATGCTGAGCGAAGCATCGGTCAGCTTCATCGATTGCTCGCGTGTGTATCCACCGTAGAGTGCCCTGATCGCGTCGATGTTCTCGGGCACGACAATCGCTTCCTGGTGGACAGCCATGAACATGTAAGCCTCTCCGTCCACCACGCTGACCGAGTCCTTCCAGACCGTTGCCTCGTAGGTGTCGTTCCTCGGCCGGCCCATTTCCCTCGCCAGGTCCATTACCGCCGCTGTGGATTTGAAGCCGGACCTCCCGTCGACCAGCTGGATTCTCGGAGCCGCTTCGAGCGCAGCGACCAAGTCCTCCTTGGTCGCCGGCTTCTTGAGGCTGAGTATCAGGCTGTGCAGGTGCATGTGCGTGGTCGGGACTTTGAAGGCCATTGTGACGATGTTGAGGCCCTTCAGGACAGCCTGCACATCGGGCCCGTGGTGGGAGGGCAGCGTTGTCGGGTCCAGAACTACAGCGTCGATCGGCCCCTTCTTGACGTCGTCGGGGTCGGTTGCTCTCCTCGCGAGGACCGCTCGTGCCTTCGTGACCCCGACCGCCCTGTCGATCGCGCTGATCGTCCTGCACAGGCCCGTGGTGTTGCAGGAGACCACCTGGACTGTTCGCTTCCCGACCGCCTCCTCGAAGTTACATTGAGCAACGAACGACGCGTCGGCGAGGTTGTCGCCCGCGCCCCCCTGGAAGACCGCTTTCACGGAAGCCTGCTCGTAGATTGGTTTGTTGACCGCGCCTGTGTCTTCAGGGGCCGCGTCCACGATCACATCAACTCTCTGCAGAAGGTCGTTGAGCGTTCCCTTCACGTTGGCCCCTGCCCCCCTGAAGGCCTCGAGGCTCTTCATGTCCACGGCGTACATCGGGATGCCCTTCCTCTCCGCGACCATCGACTTGTAGTCCGGTTTTGTCTTCGTGACTCCGGCCAGCTCCATGTCGCCCTGCTTCTTCACTGCGTCGGCCACGCGACGTCCGATCGTCCCGAAGCCGTTGATTCCGACCCTTATCATCGCGATGGCAACACCTTCCCCTTGTCTTAAAGGGTTCCCGAACCCTTGGCGCCCCACTTCTCTGCTGCCCTCTCCAGAGCGTCGATGAGCGGAAGCCGCTTCCCCGCCAAGTACTGGACGAGAGCTCCCCCTGCGGTACTGATGTGGTCGATCTGATCGTGTATCTCGTACTTCCGCAGTGCCGACGAGAGGTGCCCTCCGCTGACAATAGTGGTGGCTAGGGAAGAGGCCATGGCCCTCAGCAGATGCTCGGTCCCGTAGCTGAACTCGTCCCACTCGAAAGCCCCCGGGGGCCCGCTCATGAAGACCGTTCCCGCACCCTTGATGTATCTCTCGTATTTCTCGACCGTCTTGGGGCCGATGTCCAGGACCTGCGCCTGGGTTGTGAGCTCCTTGACGTCGAGGTCCTTTCGGGCTTCATCGACCTTGATACCGACGTCGATAGGTGTCACGAACCTCTCGGGATCCGTGTCGATTAGCTGCCTAGCCTTCAGCAAGAACTTCTGTTCTCCGTCAATCTTCAGGTCTCCCCTGTATTTCCCAACCGCCTTCAGAAACACGAGACCCACGACCCCGCAGAGAAGCACCTTGTCGGCCCTGTTGTTCGCGATCAGCGCGTCTACCGCCTCGAGTCTGTCGCTGACCTTCGCCCCACCGAGGACCGTCACGTAGGGACCTTTCTCGACCGAAACGATCCTATCCAGCATGCGGAGCTCCCTCCCGACCGTCCTTCCGGCGCAGGTCGGAACGAGCCCCGCGAAGCCCACTATCGTGGGAGACGAGCGGTGGGCGGTCGAGAAGGCGTCTAGAACGCACGCGTCAATGTGCTTCTGGATCCGACTCACAAGGAAGGTCCTCTCGGCGTCGGCCGGCTTGTACTCCTGATTCTCCTCAGCCGTGAACCTCAGATTGTCGAGGACCAGGACCTCTCCGGAGGCAAGGGAATCGATTTCTCGCAGCGCCTCTGGCCCGAAGACATCGGGGACGAACTTGACTGGCTTCCTGATGATGCCCTGGAGGGCCTCTGCATGGCGGCCCAAGCTGATGTAGTCTGACCTGCCCACTCTTCCCTGGTGGGAGGCGACCACGACCTTTGACTGCGAGAGGTCCCCTATGGTCGTCGCGGCCTCTTCCAGCCTCGCCTGTTCGATTAGAGCGCCGGTTTCGGGGTGAACGGGCGTGTTGATGTCGACCCGTATGAAGACTCGTTTATCCTCGAGCTCCAGGTCTTCCAGCGTCAACATCTTTATGGGCATTGGCGCCTGAGCATGCGCCCGCTCTCAGTGATTATATGCCTTGCGTCGGGTTGGCTCGTAGGAGCGTCATGGGCTCGAGCTGGGTTGTTAAGATAAGCCGTCTTGATATGCCTCGACCAGGTGTGCAGTAGTCTTAACGGGCTCTCTCGACTCCTCCAATCCCCTGTTGGTCGACTGGAGGTGTGGAGCCGCAATCGACAGGCACGGACCTAATTGCTCGTGGAAGGCCCGCCGCCCGTGCGCCTCGGCGCTTCGGTGCCTTTGCTTTGCTATCCCTTGCCGAAGTAGATGCTTGTTATCCCGCTGAATATCGCTAGGGCGCCCAGGACGAAGGTGAGGAAGGCGATTCGCCTGCTCCCTGCGACCCTGAGGAGGGTCCTAATCGAAACAACCCCAATCACGACCGTGACTAGGACGGAGAGCAGGATGACAGGCAGGGTCAGTGAATCGACCACAGAACTGACGCTGGCCTTCGACAGTAGCACCGTGACTCCGGTCGCTCCTATCGACGCCGGTATCAGCGCCAAGAACGACAGTTTGAACGAATCCTCAGGTTTGACGCCCATCAGCAGCATGGTTGAAACGGTAGCGCCCGACCTGCTCACCCCGGGGAACGCGGCTATCCCCTGCGCTATACCAATCACCACGATGTCCCGGTTCTTCAAATCCGCCAGGCCCCTTGTCGGCAGGTGTCTCCCACGCGCCAGCGTTATGAGGATCCCATCGCCGATCAACACGCACCCGAGGATGATCATTGGGATACCTAGGGCCGGCCCGGTGACCGAACCCGAGACGACTTTGTAAATCACTACCCCCAGCACAGCCGTAACTGCCGTGGCTATCAAGAGGAACTTCAAGAGCATGCGGTCCTCTTTGTCCCCCCTCCCGATTAGGGCCTTTAGGACCCCAACGACCTGTCTCCTGAAGTAGAGAATTGCGGCGAAGAAAGTTCCAACCTCAAGGAAGAGCCCAAGGGCGTAGCCCTGCGTGAAGGTCAGACCGAAGAGGTACGAAGACGCAATGATGACCTGCGTCTTGCTGCTGATGGGGAGCCATTCGGAGATTCCTTGGATTGCCCCTAGAAGCACTCCCAGAAGCCAGTTGGTCGTTGAATCCTACCCCCAGAAGTTGAGGCGTCGTTGGTTCCGATTATTTAAGAAATCTATCAGATGCCGGCGGACGAGGGAAATCTGGTTAATCCTGCCCACTTGTCAAGTTTAAAGAGACATAGGCCCTATATGCATGAGACTCAAGTGCGCAACGAGACCCTGACCAACATATTCTGGGGAGTCTTCCTCATTTGGTTCGGCGTGGTCATGGCCTACCTCAAGGGCGACCCAGTCGCCAGTATCGACAACTCGCTTTTCGCCCTCGGCACCGGAATCCTACTGATTCTACTGAATCTCGCGCGGTCTCTGCTGCGGCTGAAGCTGAGCGTGCTGACGATCGGCCTCGGCGCCCTTTTGACCATCGTCTACGCTCCCGTCGTCTTCCTCCAGGTCAAGCTGCCGTTTCTGCCTGCGTTACTCGTGATAGCCGGGGTTGCCTTGGTGATAGGCGCCATCCGGACGAGGAACTATCAGTCGTTCTAGACCGCGTGGGCCTGCGTGGGATGCTTTCTCTTTCTCGCGCGCGCCTGCAACAGGATCAACCGAATGCACCAGGAGGGAGTCGGCGACAGGCTCGACAGAATAGAGCTCGTGCCCCTTCTTGTGCGCCACGAACCCAGAGACGACCGACTCGGTCGCCCTCTCGTCCAGCCCTCCTCCGAATGGATCGAAGACGATCTTCTCTCCGTTCACCATAGCGATCCCCTGCCCTTTCAGCGAATCGTTGATTGCTGACGCCAGTGTCAGCTCCTCGTTCATCGTGAGCTCGCTGCAGTTGATGTAGAAAGCGACAGACTTCATGCCTTGGCCCTTACCATACTGATATCGTGGTTGATATCGACGTCGATGTAGCCAAGAGAGGCCAGATCGTCAGGTTTGGCGCCACGAGACCAGGACTCGCCGTCCGGTGGCATCGATCTGATCGCCCCTAGCTCTGGACGAGGTCGTTCCACCCCTTCGCCACCTGCCATGCCTGCCTGACGAACCCGCTCTGGGGGGCCCGCTCCGGGATTTGTTGCAGCCTCAGCTGGTAGACTGCCACCGTCCTCCGCCTCTTCTGGTCCCAAATCAGGACATCCTTCTCCACGAACCCCATGTCGAGAAACTTCCTCAGCAGCTTGGTGTAAAAGTTGTGGTAGCTGTACTTGACGCCGAGCCGCCCTGACTGGAGCTCCTTCGCGAAGAACCTCATCTCGTGCTTCGTCATGGACAAGGTATTCGCCTCTTTCATCCTTGCGATGACCAGTTTCGCCGCCTTGACTGTCTCCTTCCTGTCGCCAAAGAGCAGCGCCAAGGCGTCCCCGCTGTTCAGGTTCTTCTCGTTCCAGTACAACTTGATGCTCTTGGGCAAGGATGACAAGGCGCCCTCGCACCCATCCGATAAAATCGTTTGTCGCTCCCGTCTGCCTCGACTATGGCGGTCATTCCCACTCTTGTGCTGCTAGGAGATTCCACATCCCTTCCTGTGTTATTCTGTTCGATTGAGGCTGTCGGCCGTCGCGTGGTTTCAGCTCCAGTAGGGTTTATACGAATCTCAGTCGGCGCCATTCCGCTTGGACTCCGAAGAGTCGCCTCCCATCCGCAGGTATGTCACGAGGAGGAACTTTGTCGTCGCTGTCTCATTGGTTGGCGTGGCAATCCTGAGCTTCTATGGCGGGCTCTTCTATCCGCTAATATCAAGCCAGCTGAACCCCTATGGAGCTCCTAACGGCTATTCAGGATTGATAGTCGATTACGTCACAGTCAACGGGCCAGCAATCAACGGTGGGTTCTACCAGTCATCTTGTTGCCCTTACTCCATTTGCTCGGGGGTGAACGGATTTGGGCTGGGCCGCCTCGACGCGCTGAATCAGCAAAATCCGCCCAAAATCACGTGCAACTTTCGAATCAATGCCAACACCAGTGGGTTCTTATTGGTAATCGTGTTCAATACTGATTGGGATATCACCTACAGAACTGCGTTCACTACGTCCTCGACTGATAACACGGTCGCCTTGGTTTCAATGCCAGATTGCGGGAACAGTTGTTATGTCAGCCCTGTTACGGCACAGTGGTTCAGGTTCGGGTTCGCAGCTTCCGCGGACCACGACCCAGCCAAGTATGTGACGCTCTCGATAACCGTCAGGGGCTACTGCAACTGCTGAGACGGACGGAGGGGTAATTCGACAGGAACACATCAAAGGGGCGCCCAGAGTGAGGCCACAGCTTTTCTTTTCCGGTCAGTCATCCAGTCCCCGGCGCTTGGAATAGGCAGAAATGGGCGGCCGGCATCCTGCGCGAGCAATGCGACTAGTTCCCTCTGAGGGGGACATCCAAAGGCGACCATTCCACACCTATAGTGTCCTTGGAGGGTAACTAGACTGCACCTGGAACCAAACAAGCTTGCTGCTCAGAGAGGCACATTCCTCAAAGTCAGTCAGTGTCCCTGCAGAGGAACTTCTGTTCGCCCGCCTGCATGGGGCCCAGCGTACCGGTCCCCGAACGAATCTTGGCCTCGGAAGTGCATTTCTTAGGGTGTGACACCATGCCTACTCTGCCCCACTTATGCCCGTCAGGGAAGAAAGTCGTTCGGGAAATTGCCGAGGCCTGCGAGTCTGGGCTCTGCTGCGGAGAATTGGGCAAAAATGTCCTGCCGCGGGGTTTCCTGCCCTCCGCTCCCTGAGCCCGTATTCAGGCCTCCATCTGATCGGCCTAAGGACTCGCCGGCATTCTGACCCTCCTGCTTCGAGATCCAGCATACTCTATCTACCTCGATATCGACGTCGGTATGACTGGGCTCAAGACCATCACTACACCCTCCTCGTTGGGACATGGCAGAACGCATCAATCTTGGACCAACACTTCGTCTTCCAGGCTGTGCGTTGGGAGCCGAACAAAGCGCACAGCGACTTCATGTCATACCTGTGCATGAAGCTGCATTGACGCTTGCTCGCTATGCCCAAAGAGCGCCCGAAGCAACCGTCGATCCGACAGGCGAGGGGTCACTGCCCTTCGCGCCCGCTGTGGTCACGCTCACGGCGCACCTCAGGGCTAAATAGCATGCTTGCAAAAGGAAGGTCCATGAAAACCGGACTCGGAATGTGGATAATGGTCCTAGGCATACTGGGAATCATCATAGGAGGGGCCATGTACGTGTATCCCTATCACCAGACCATAGGGATGTACGGTGCCATACTTGGTGTAATCCTACTCATCGTGGGCGCCGCATGGTGGATGATGAAAGGGAAGAGTGCCCCAACAGCTGCGGCGTCTCAGCCCTCGCAGCCAGCAAAGACCCCATAGACACCACTAAACAGTAGGTCGCGCGTCGGGATGAAGATGCCCGATGCGCCTGTTCTTTTGTTCTTGGTCAGTGATGACGCTCAACCTGCATGGCCGGAGTTGTTGGCACGGATATGGACACAGATTCGGAGGTCGGTGTTCTGGGGGGGCGGGACAGAGAAAGAGAGCGGTTAGTAGGATCCCTTGGCCTTAGGCCGTTGGCTCACTTACCCCTTCCGCTCTGAGGCGATCGGCCACTTCTGAGAAACAGCTTGCCGATTCGCCCTATGATTGACGGTGAAGAGACAGGCTGGAAGTACAGGTCGAGGTTGAGCAAACTCTTGGGAAAGCTGGGCCCTCGCCCCAGCCTGACCAATGGCTTGTTCAAACACAGAGAGGCGGCAGCCGAGAGGAAGCGTGCTCCGTCTTCTGCCGAGCCGGTCGGCGAGCCGTGAAAGACAAGAATCTCTCCTGTGTCGACATCGCGTGCCAGCCACACATAGCAACTGTGACCCTCAATCGCTGCCTCAGAGCCATCGATTGCAACCTCGCGTCTATGCTTCCGGGTCTCTTCTGGCAGACTCGTGACCAAAGAGAGGTAGGCGTCTCTCGCCGCTACGTAGGAGATGCCTCCCACCATTGACGCGACGTCACGGTAGGAATAGCCGCCGTTGCAGAGCGCTGCGGCCACGATCTTCTTCCGTATGGGGACCTTGTTCCGCCTGAATGCCCGGGTGGAAGCTGCCCAGTCGGACAGAGCCCCAACCACGTCAAAAGGGGGGAATACTGACATCCACCGTTAAGTTGTGTCTGATGATACATTAGGCTGACGAGTGAACCTAACTTAACAGATGAGTATAGTTTGATTTACCGGGTCTCCCTGACGTTTCTAGCCAGCTATGAGAAAGACGAAGATAATCGCCAGCGGGACGAAAAGCATGACCCACCTGCTTTTGCTCCAAGAGAATACCTTCGCTCCGTCCAGAGGCATTATCGGAAGCATGTTGAAGAGAGCCAGCCAGATGTTGATGAAGACACCGTAAGACCCTAGGTACCCCCAGAAGCCATTGCCACCGGCAAAGACCAGTAGGGGGAAGAAGACAAGTGCAACGGCCACATTGGTGAGCGGACCTGCTATCGAGATCCTACCGTTCTCCGGCTTCGTGATGTTAAGACCGGAGATGTATGTGGCGCCGGGAGCGGCGAAGATGAAACCGAACGTCGAGGTCACGAGCGCAAGGAGGAGACCCAAGGGCCACATTCTGAACTCCGCCCAATAGCCATACCTGCGTGCCGTGAACTTGTGACTCAACTCGTGGAGAACAAATCCTGGGCCCACGGCGATCAAGGAGATCCCGAGAACCTGAAAGGGGCTGAGTTCGATACGAGGGATCGCAACGAAGAAGTTACCGAGCCCAAGGCCTAGGACTGTGCCGATCCCGATGAAGGCGATGAAGAACGCCACTCCGAGACCCAGGTAGGCGACTAGGATGTCCTTGACCTCGACTTGGGAGAACGGGCTGCCGGACTTGATCACCGGGGAAGCAAGGTAGCCCGAGTCGGACCACGTGAAGGTCGTGGTAGGAGGTGCGACTAGTGTCCGCTTCTGGGCGAGGTCTCCTTTGCACTGGTGCGCCTCGGGGAGCCTGTGGTCGGCGCAAAAGGCCCCCCCACAATAGTTACACACGAAGGGGAGAGATTCCTCTTGCCTACAGAAATCACATTTCAATCTCTCAGAACCCCTGAAACGACTTGCAAGCGCGCAGCTTGATTCCCATTTTGGCCTTGGTTTATCAATCTTTTAGTGGGGGCTTCAGTTGCAGTACAAAACCGGACGGAAGATGAGCCTATCTTTCCTTGGATAGACTACGCAGGATGTCTGGCAGTTTGACGATGACCTGTTCCTTCTCCGGGGCCTCGAGGACTACCATCTTGTATTGGGATGCCAGTCTCTTCGCTTCGGGGGTGAGCGAGGGGACTGCACAGAGAACCACGTGATTGGCATTCACGTCGTAGACCTTGATGAACAGCGAGAGGACCTTTGTCTCATCAATGGGGGCCGGTCCGACCAAGACGTCGCATGCAAGCACAACTGAGACAGGGTCTTTCATTCCGAGGGTGAAACTGTGTTTCACGCCTGACCTTCCGGTCGCAACCAGCGGACTGAGGAGAGGGCTCATGCCGGCAGATGTTCCCAGCATCCTGACAGCGTCCTCTGGAAGGGAACCGATCAGGCCGGAACTCATCTCGACGGCTGGCCTCGCGGCTACATCCGCCCCCCAGGTGCTCCCGATAGACGAGGGTGCGGACCATGCCTTCGAGAGGAACCTCAAGCGTTTCATCCCTTTCATCAAAGAGACTTAAGGGTTTTCGGCGCTCGCTAGCCCTGCGGGCGCTTGACAAGGTTGAATCACGTACGCGAAGGAGAGCACCTTGAGTAGGTCAGTCAGACTTCGCCGCTTAGCATCGGCGGCCGCAGCCATCGCTGTCTTGGTGGCCACTGAGGTCTATGTCGGTTACAACCAGACCTTCGATTACTCCACTTTCTTGATTGGCGTCGTGATCCCGCTAGCGTCCGGGTGCATCCTCCTCAGCAGAAGAGGCGACAGGTTCTTGTTGCTCGCCTTCCTTGGATATTTCTGGTCAGTTGTAGACGATGCACCGGTCAATTTCGATTCGGTCTTCACCTGGCCGGAAGTCACGAGGTTCCACCCGGTTCTTCCCCACTACACGCTTGAGGTCATCTTCCACCTGGCAACTTTCGGATTCATGTACCTCTCTGTTCGCGAGGTCTTGGGTGGCGGAATCAAGCTGGGAAGGAGGGCGCTGCGGATCTACCTGCTCTTGGTACTGGCATTCCTCCTCAGTTACGCCCAGAACATACCCCTGGGCGCAGTGCGATCGATAGTCGAGTCGTCGTGGTATCAGCTGGATGTTTTCGAGCATCTTAGCTCGGTCGTGGTCTTCGGCCTCGCTCTGGTTGACGCCTGGAACTTCCGAGCTTTCCTCAAGACACAGCCCACGGCGAGACTACAGGAACCGAGTGTCACCTTGTAACGAACCCAATCGTCGTCTATCTTGTCTTGCATACGAAAGGCTTGTGCTTCGCTAGCACTTCGTCATCACGTCGCTTTTCTGGCTCGAGCGAGATGTCGGAGAGCCGTTTGCAGTCCAAGAGTCTGAGCATTCTTTGCGCTCAGACGAATTTCCGCCCCACACCCCTATAGGCGAACCCCTGTCTCGCAGCCTCCTTCGGGTTCGCCACGTTTCTGGCATCGACGAAGGCGGCCTTCTTCGACGCGAGCCTTGCGAGGTGGCCAAGGTCGAGTGTCTCGAATTCCTTGTGGGCTGTCCCGACGACGATGCAGTCAGCATCCTTCGACGCCTCCTCAAGACTCTTGCATACCTGGTGCCCGAACACCTTTTCCCCTCTGAACATGGGGTCGTAGAGTGAAATCGAAGCTCCCATCCCGGTAAGCCGGCCCACGACCCTCTCCACCGGAGTGAGCTGAATGTCCTTCACTCCGGGCTTGTAAGAAACCCCCAGGACTGCCACCTTGGAGCCACGAACAGTCTTCCCTACGTCGTTGAGGGCCTCGGAGACGAGTTCGACCACATGGTCTGGCATTCTGTCGTTGATTTCCCTTGCCATCCTGATGAGGTTTGGGATGTAGCCTGTCTTCATTCCCTCCACTATCAGGTAATACGAATTGCTGGGGAGGCAGGGCCCACCCACTCCGATGCCTGGATAATGTGGCATGAAGTTGTACTTCGTAGCGCAAGCCTTGATGACTTCCACTGTGTCTATCCCGAATTCCTCGAACAGCAACGCGAATTCGTTGGCCAAGGCAATGTTGACGTCCCTGAACAGGTTCTCCGTGAGCTTGATCGCGTTCGCCGTCTTCGGGTTGCTCGCCCTGATCACCTTCACCCCGAGCGCGGACTCGTACAGTGCGGCCACCAGCTCTGTGCACTTCGGGTCCGTCGACCCGACTATCCGCGGAACCGACCCCATGTTCGCTACGATTCTCCCCGGGTCGGAACGTTCGGGGCAGCTTGCGAGACCGAAATCGACCCCTGCTTTCATTCCCGACTTCTCTTCGAGTATCGGCAGAATCACTCCCTCCGCGATTCCGGGGCCGATCGTGCTCTCCACGATGACCACGCTGCCCCTGCGGAGAGACTCTCCCGTGGTCTGTGAGGCCGATGTCACGGCCGAATAGTCGGGAGACTTCGTCTGGTCAACCGGGGTTGGGACGCAAATAATCACGAAATCGGATGAAGCGATGGCCTTTGCAGGGTCGAAGGTGGCCCTGAGCCGCCCTCTTTCGACATTCTGCCTCACGAGCTCGGGGAGGCCTGGCTCGTCCACGAGGGCGCACTTCCCTGAATTCGTCTCTTCCACCACCTTCCTCATTATGTCAACACCCACAACCGCAGCGCCTCCTTCGGCGAAGACCGCTGCTGTGGGGAGCCCGATGCGTCCTAGTCCAATTACGGCCACCTTCAGGTCTCCTGACTTCAGCCTCTTCTTCAGGCCCTGAACGGAGCCGCTCAAAATGCCCTTTTCAGAGCGCATGGCGGTCTTTGCGCGTGCCAATTCAGACGACTACTCCTTGCTCATTGCGTTTCATGGCAAGTCCGGCAACCAATGCAAACGCAACCGCCGAGAGGAGGGCAGGTATCCTGAAATCTCCGATGCCATAGTATTGGAACGAAACGGGAGAGAAAGGGGGAAAGACGCTGGTGTCAGCAGAGAGATGGACGAAGAATGCCGACAACGAGATCAACTCCACGCCCGCCTTTCTTATTACCGTTGCCATGAGCGCGACTGTACAGATTATGAAGATGACCGAATGCGCCGGTCTTATTGGCTGGGCAAGGCCGAGGTAGGCCGGAAGGTGGTCGAGATCGGTCAGCACCACGAGTGCAGGCACGAGAATGGCAATTCTCAGGTCCAGCTTTCTCCGAACAGCTGAGGTAGTCAGGCCGAGTCCGAGCCCCAGCGAGGTCAGAATCAGCACATGAGATGGTATTGTCTGGAAAGGCCGGAAGGTCCCTATCTGTGCATCTTGGGGAGCGGTGTAGAGTGATATCAAGGTGAAAAGGAGGACCATCCCACCGTAGACCGCGCAGGCCACGACCAGAGTCCGCATTTCCGTGCCCACCCTGTGACGTCCACCGGGTCCAGCCTTTTCATCCAAAGATGTGGCATCGAGGACCGAACCCTTCGACTCTGCCTTGGCCAAGTCGCCTCCGTACATCGGAACCGTCAAGGTTCTCTCGCGAGGAAGGTGCTCGCCGCTGTCCCGACCCTCAAGAAGGGTACTCCTCTGGCCCTGAAGTGTTTCGGGTCGAATATCCGCCGGCCATCCACCACAGCGGGGGACTTCATGAGCCTCTGGAATTGACTCGGTTTCAGGGCCCTGAACTCCTCCCAGGCGGTCGTTACGATGCAGACGTCGGTTCCTGTGATGCACTCCTTGGCGGACGTTGTGTAGGTGACCTTGTCTCCCAGAATCGACCTCGCGTTGCTGGCCGCCTCGGGGTCGTAGGCCCTCACGTTCGCACCCTCGTCGAGAAGAGCTCCGATCACCCGGATGGCTGTGGACTCCCTGACGTCGTCCGTGCCTGCTTTGAAGGCGAGGCCGAGCACGGCTACCTTCTTCCCTTTGAGGTCCCCAACGAGTTTTCGCGCCATTTTCACTGCCTCTTCCGCCTGCTTTCCGTTCATCTTGATCGCGGAGCCGAGCAGTGATGCGTCTACTCCGATAGACTCTGCGAAGGCAGACAACGCCTTCGTGTCCTTCGGAAGGCAACTCCCGCCATACCCCAGACCGGCCCCGAGGTACCTCTTGTCCAGCCTGGCCACCCTCGCGAGACCCGCCACCACGTCGCTCATCTCGCCTCCCTCGATCCTGGAGCAGATGTTGGCGAGGAAGTTGACGTAACTTACCTGAAGGGCCCGAACCGCGTTGATGGAGTACTTGATCAATTCCGCGTTCTCGGGCGTTGTGCTAATTGTCGGAGGCAGTCTTCGATAGAACTTCCTGTACAGCAAGAGCAGTAGGCTAGAGGATTTCTTGTCGGATGCGCCCACGACCAGGGCTTCAGGCTGATAGGTGTCCCGGACTGCAGACCCTTCGTATAAGAACTCGGGGTTGACAGCAAGGCCGATTTTGTCCCCGACCTTGGTCCTCGATTCGGTTTCAAGGATGGGCCTTACCCTCCTGACCGTTGTGCCTGGGACCACGGTGCTCTTCACCACAACCAGGTGAAAGTCGTCCCTCGACCGCAGAGAGTGTCCTATCTCTCTCGCCGCGTCCTCGACGTAGCTGGTATCTATGCTCCCGTCTGGTTTGCTTGGAGTGCCGACGGTGATAAACGAGACATCTGTCTCGTTCAGCTGTTCGAAGTCTGACCGGAGCTCGAGGTACCCCGCCATGAGCGCATTGTCCAACAAGGGCTGCAGACCGCGTTCCCTGATCACTGGCTCCCCCTTCTGTATCTTCCTTACCCTGGTCTCGTCGACGTCGACCCCAACAACCCTGATCCTCCTGCTCGCGAAACACGCCGCCGTTGTCAGCCCGACGTAGCCGAGACCGACCATGGAGACAGACAGGTTTCTCAATCTTCGCTCGCCGATGGCCTGCTCAGTCGCGTCATCGGTTATAAGTCATCCAGATGTGTGATACGAACTTGTAACGCACTCGGGTGTTTCCTCATTTCCGAAGGAGCACCCTTCTACGACACGCGGTACGAGTGCCCTTGAGATGGGTATCGCTTGCATCCCTTCATGCGTGGTTCATATCGTCGTAGAGTTCTTTGCTCGACTTCCTCTGTCCAATCGGCTTGAGCCTGCCATCCAATTGAACACTTCTTTCAGGCCCCTCTGTAGCGTGTACCTGGGCTTGTACCCGACCGCGGCGGATATCTTGCTTATGTCCGCGTAGCTGTGCTTCACGTCGCCCTTCCTCTCTTGTCTGAATACCGGTTTCAAACCGGGCTTGCCCCCAAGCCTAGCTACAATCTTGGCGAGCTCCAAGATGCTGGTCTGGCTAGAGGATCCGACGTTGAATACTTCTCCCGGTTTGACTTTCGCCTCGATGCAGAGGACATTTGCTTGGACCGCGTCCTGGACGTACGTGAAGTCCCTGGTCTGGGAGCCGTCGCCGTTGATGACCGGCGCCTTTCCGGCGAGCACCTCACCAACAAAAGCGGGGATGACACCGCTGTAGGGCCCTGCACTTTGCCTCGGACCATAGACGTTGAAGTAGCGCAGTGAGACGGTCCTGAGGCCGTAGACCCTTGCGAAAGCCTTGCAGTAGTTCTCTGCCGCGAGTTTGGAGACGGCGTACGGAGAGACCGGGTCCGTCTGCATGGTTTCAGTCTTCGGGAGGGTCTCAGTCTCCCCATAGACGGAAGATGAGGAGGCGTAGACCACGCGCTCCACCCCAGAGTCGCGTGCGGCAGCCAGGACGTTCAGTGTACCTCCGAGGTTCACCGCGTTCGAGGCAAAAGGGTCTTCGACTGACCTGGCCACGCTGACCAGTGCCGCCTGGTGCGAGACTGTCTCGTAGCCGTCCATGGCTGCCCTGACAGCGTCGATGTCGCGTACGTCCCCCTTGTGAAGGCGGACCCTCCGGCCAGCCTTCAGGTTCGATTCAGTGCCGGTGCTAAGATTGTCAAGGATTCCGACCTCCCAGCCTTTCCTGACGAAGGCGTCCACGATGTGGCTGCCGATGAAGCCGCAGCCTCCAGTCACGAGTATGCTCGAAGGGCCCTTGGTCAATTCAGGTTGGGGCCAGGCCTGATTCGATTTAAGGCTCTCCGTTGGTCGCCTGCCGAAAGGCTCCGTGAGCACGCACAACTTATCAGAGCTGACGGACGTTCAGGTGAGTGGAATCAGGCCTATGCGAATATTCCACTCCTCTTTCTATTGACGGTGTGATTCCCTTTTTAACCATAGGAAGTGTGCTGGAAGGGAGTTGGCTGCCCTGTAATGGAACGGATCTTGGTTCTCCTCGCCTTCAAGATCCCTGATGCTCTTCTTCGCAAGTTACAGGAGCGGCACGGGAATTCCTACGAGTTCAAGACCATAGACCCGAAGCATGACGACCTCCGGCTGGCGGAACAGGCAGATGTGCTCGCGGTAGCATCACCGGACAAGAGGGTCATTTCGGCAGCAACCGGATGCAGGTGGTTACACATCATGAGCGCTGGGGTCGACGAGTACCTCGCTATGGAAGCGGTCAGGAGCAAAGAATCCCTGGTCTTGACGAATTCAGCTGGGGCCTACGGTATCCAGATATCCGAGCATGTCTTTGCGGTGATTCTAGCACTTAGTCGACGGATGAAGGAGGTACTCCGGAATCAGGAACACCGGAGATGGGAGGTTCCCAAGGATGATGAGGGCGGCCTTCGAGAAATCTACGGGATGACTATGGCTATCGTGGGTCTTGGTCATGTCGGCCTCGAGATTGCCAGAAGGGCGAATGGTTTTGGCATCCACGTCCTAGGAGTAAGGCGGGACGCTTCGTCAGAGCTCAAGATTCCCGGCTATGGAGAATACATCGATGAAATCCTGATTGCACGGGACTTGGACCGCGCGGTGGCGACATCCGACATCATTGTCGACTCGCTCCCTCTTACGCCTGAAACCAAAGGACTGTTCGACTCGGCAAGATTCCAGAGTTTCAAGAAGGGGGCCATCTTCATCAACGTTGGAAGGGGGCCAACCGTGATTGAAAAAGACCTGACCAAGGCTCTGCAGGATGGCGTCTTGGGCGGTGCGGCGCTGGACGTATTTGAAGAGGAGCCTCTTCCAGGCAACTCGCCGCTCTGGAAAATGGAAAATGTAATCATAACTCCTCATTGCTCTGGAACGTCCGACAACTCGTTACTGAGGGCTGTTGCGATACTTGACGACAACCTTGAGAGGTACTCGAGGGGCGAAACGCTGTGCAACATCGTTGACCGCGGAACCGGATACTGAGAAGCATCAGAACCAATTCTTTCGTTCAGTCTGGGTTGGACGGCTCGGAAAGATGTACTCCCGAAGGGAGGGCTTCTGCGCAGAAATGGTTAAATCGATATATGAGAAGTCCCATGAATAGTGCCCGACGATAGAGTCATTGGAGGTCTTCTCATCGGTGGGAGTCTGATCGGAATAGCACTCTATGGACTGATGATTTACTATTTCCCTGTAATAATCCTGCAGATTACAGCTTTCGTGGGGATCGCTCTTATCCTGCTAATACTTGCCTGGATAGGCTACACAATGGCGACCACTCCTGCACCAGAACCTATAGGGGAGCTTACGCCCGAGGGTCAGAACCCGAAGACTCATGAAAGTGGGTCAACGCCTCCCTAGCTAGATGACGTAGACGACAGGAAGGTTGCACGTTCGTATTAGAGTCGCTCAGAACATCGACTCAATCGCTATGATGATTGCGCTCGCCGCCGGAGGCGCGGGACGGCGCTATCTCGTGTCAGGCGTCAGCCCCAACTGATGACAGTGTTGCCATATCTATCCATCCCTTAATAGAGACGTTTCGCAAAGCCGAGAAGGGACCTAGTTGAGCCTAAGCCGGGCGAACTTCTTCATCCTGGCCGTCGCTGCGGCGTACCTCCTGCCGTTGGTCATTCCGAACGTGGGCCTGGATTACCAGTACTTCTTCATCACGGTGATCGTGCTGTTTGCCTGGTTTCTGTTCAAATGGAATCGAGTCAAGGCAATTACGCAGAAGAGCGGGAAAGTCGAAATCCTGCTGGGGTCCTCCTTGATTGTGGCAGACTACGCTTTCAATGCGATGAGAGGCTCGAATGTGGGAATACTCGACCTCCTGATTATCTTCCTTGGAGCAGTCATCGTCTTCTACGGTATCAGGTCGCTGAGAATCTTCTGGGTCCCCCTAACCTACGGAGTGATACTCCTTGCGGGCTACCAGATTGAGTACTACACGCCGAACTTCACCGTCCTCCAGGACTGGCTCGCGGGACTCATGGCATCGACCCTAAGCGCAATGGGCATCAGCTCGGTTGCCTTTGGCCACATCGTCTCGATGACCATGCAAGATGGCACGCCACTCGCACTTGATGTGGATAGCGCTTGTACTGGAGTGCAGGGGATTCTCGCCTTCGGGATGCTCTCTACGATGGCCTTGCTTGACCTCAAACCCAGGATGTCGCGTTTGATCCCGATTTTCGCCGTCGGTTTTGCGGGGGCTTTTCTGGTCAATATCGTGAGACTACTCGCTGTGTTCTTGACCTTCGAGTTCGCCGGTGTGGACGCTGGAACAGCGATGCACGTGTATTTCGGGTACACGATCTTCATCGCCTGGGTGCTGGTGTTCTGGAGCCTCGCGTTCAAGTACCTGGTCCCCAAACAGGCGGCTGTAGGTGCACACGTGACAAAGTCACCTCGACCAGGCAGCCAACCTCCATAGGATTCTTCCCACCGAATGCCGTGGCGCGCGCGCTCTGCCTACGAACACGATGGCCAAGGGGTTAGTCTGGGACTGAGGTGGGGACGCTCCGCTGCTCCGCTCCTCTTCTTCACCTGAAGAACACCGCCGTCCCCAAGATTTGCGTCTCAAGAGAGGATATGGTCGTCGCTGTCGATGTCAGCGTTCCAGGAGTAGGCGCGGTGGCCCACCCTCCGGTCCACCTGACCAAATACGTGCCGTCCTCGTCCCACCTGTTTATGCAAGCCGCCACGTTGTGCTGCTTGAAGGTGGTGAAGTATGCCGAGTTCACCCATGACGCATAGACTTCACCAACCCATAGCTTCACGCCATACGACGCGGCACTTGTAGCTTCTGTGGCGACCTCCGAAGTGCTTGGGTAGTGGATATCATAGACCGCGGGCCCGAAGTTGGGGGCGTAGTGCAGGATGCTGGTTATCAGTCCCGCATAACCTGGCCCGCCTCCCGGGCCTTCGTAGCTGAGATAGCCCTGAAAGCCCGCTGCCCTAGCCAGCCCGCCCATGGTGGCATAATAGCGGGCGAGCGTGCCGAGCGAATCGGTAGGAAGTCCGCCCGGCTCGTTGACGAACTTCAGCATGAGGATGCACGGGTCGGAGCCGAAAGCTCGTAACATCGGCCCAACATAGCCCTTGAAGAACGCTTGCCAGATTCCCAGGCCCTGAAGTGAGGGGTCGGTCCCCGGATAGGTGGAATTGGCCCACCAGAAACTCCACCACGAGCTCAGCGGGACTGCCGCCCTGATGTCGTCAGGAAGCTCCCCGTAGGCCGGGATCGGTTGGAAGACCACGTAGATCCCGTGGGCGTCGGCCGCATCAAAGACCCTTGTCATGTTCGCCATGAAAGGGGACCTGTCTGTGTCGTATAGATGCCAGGAACCCATGTCCAGCCTCACCAGATTCCACCCAAGCTGGCGGAATTGCGAAAAGGACCATTCTGGACCAGGTGCTCCGCTCTGGTCGGGGTGCCACTCTGTCCCCTGCCAAGGATAGTAGGGTCCTCTCAGGTTGGACCAGTTGCCAGTGGAGGGCCCCGTTGAACCAGAGGAAGTAGTGGTGGATGTTGTAGATGTAGATGAACCAGAGGAAGTAGTGGATGTTGTAGAGGTAGACGAACCAGAGGAAGCAGTGGATGTTGTAGAGGTTGACGACGTCGTGCTAGTGCTCCCAGTGAAATAACCATTCTCATAGGCCGAAGCCCCGATAAGCAGAGCTACAATTAGCACCGCGGCAATCAGCCAGCTGTTTTCAAGTTCTGTGTTCCGTATTCTCGTGTTCTGCTATCACTTCCTTTGGCCTTCAAACCATCGACATTTTTCTAATCCGATAAGGATACTCAGGCATCTTAGCCTCATCCACTCGCTCATCGACCGAATTAAAGCCTGACCTCCTGATGTGCTTGTCCTTTCTCAGGGCCTCTCACCTGCGGTCCAACATGTTCAAGCGAAAGTCGATGAACGTGCCGTTCTGTGAGAGGGACTCGATACTAGTTCAGGGACTCAGCGAAGGCTCTCCGGTGAGAGTATATGGGTCCCGGAGACGCATTTCGCCACCACGATAATGGCAAATCAATTCATATAGCTTCAAAAGACTGTAGGTGTTCACTGATATTACTGGAGACTTGGCATGGACTTCACATTCACGGAAGAGCAGGAATCGCTGAAGGCATCTGTGATTGAGTTTGCAAGGAGAGAACTCAACCGAGACGTTCGCCGTCGAGACAGAGAAGGGGAGTTCTCTCGGGATGCCTGGCGCGCCTGTGCCAAGTTCGGAATCCAGGGGTTACCAGTGCCGAAGGAGTTTGGAGGCGGCGGAGCAGACATCGTCACCACGGTCTCCCTGATGGAGGGGCTGGGCTATGCCTGCAGGGATAACGGGCTGATATTCTCGCTTAACGCCCAGATGTGGAGCTTGGAGCTGCCCTTGACGGAGTTCGGTACACCTGATCAGAAGCGCAGGTATCTTCCTGGACTCGTATCTGGAGACCTCATAGGAGTACACGCAATGACCGAGGCAGGTTCAGGCTCGGACGCATTCAGCATGCGCACCAGGGTTGAGCGACAAGGTAATCACTACGTGCTCAATGGTTCAAAGATATACATCACTAATGCTCCCGTCGCAGATGTCGTAATCGTATTCGCGACACTCAAACCCGGTCACGGTTTCGCAAGCACAAGTGCGTTCCTTGTGGAGAAAGACACGCCCGGTTTCGCGGTCAGCCGCGAATTGGACAAGATGGGCCTAAGAACTTCGCCCATGGGAGAGATTGTGCTCGATAATTGCAAGGTGTCAGTCGACAATCGTCTAGGCCCTGAGGGTGCTGGCATGTCGATATTCAACTCATCGATGGAGTGGGAACGCAGTTGCATTCTTGCAAGCGCGGTTGGTGCGATGCAACGGCAGCTCGAGACTTGCATCAGCTACGCCAAGACTCGTCAGCAGTTTGGGCAATCGATCGGCAAGTTCCAGTCCATTTCAAACAAGATCGCTGACATGTACTTGCGACTTGAAGCCGCTCGGCTGTTGATCTACAAGGTTGCATGGCTCAAACGGCAGGGCAAGCCAGCTCTGGCCGAGGCTGCCGCAGCGAAAGTGTTCACGAGCGAAGCTTGGGTACAGTCGTGCTTGGATGCCATACAGATTCATGGTGCATTCGGGTACATGACAGATTCTGAGATTGAGCGCGACCTACGCGACTCAGTGGCAGGGACGATATATTCAGGCACGTCAGAAATACAGAGGATGATAATTGCACGTTCCCTCGGAGTGTGATTGCTCTTCGTCGAACTGCTTTAGTGAACGAGATTGACCATCCCTTATCTGCTGCCTCAATTACTCACCCAGAGCGCAAATCGTTCTCCCGAGAGGACTGCAGTCGTAGCAGGAGAGAGGAGGCTGACATATGGTCAGCTGAATGCTTTATCGGACCAACTCGCGGGAGCGCTCAGGGAACACGGTGTCAAAACCGGAGATCGCGTGGGTATCTATGTTCCCATGTCCCTTGCCTCTGTAGTCAGTGTTTTCGCAATCATGAAGGCAGGAGCGAGTTACGTTCCACTTGACCCATCGGCTCCGATAAGGCGCCTGGCATACTTGATACGCGATTGCGGAATCACTGCGCTCCTGAGCAGCACGGTCAAGGCTGGGAGCATACAAACGATGTTCCCCGAAGAATGCCCATTGAGTTCGGTTGTGCTCGTCGATTGCGACAGGCCACCTGAGCATAAGGTCGTACCCGTTCTCATGCCATCGGGCGTGGTTGCTGTGCAATGGAGTGAAGTGCTATCCCAGCCCGCACGACTTCTGGCAGACGCACAATCGGTCGAAACAGACACCGCCTATATCCTGTACACTTCTGGTTCGACCGGAACTCCCAAAGGAGTGATGATTTCTCATCGAAACTCACTGACATTCGTGAACTGGGCTGCCGAATGCGTTGGCCTTACGCAGGCCGACCGCGTGGTCTGTCACGCGCCACTGCATTTTGACCTTTCGACCTTTTCCATCTTCTCTTCTTGCTTGGCTGGCGCAGAAATCGTCCTAGTGCCAGAGGGAACCTCAACGTTCCCGACACAACTTGCCAAGATGATCGAACGCGAACGGATCAGTGTCTGGTATTCTGTGCCGTCTGCGCTCGCCTTCATGGTCCTATACGGCGACCTGGTTGCCTGTGACCTCTCCTCTCTTCGAACCATTATCTTTGCGGGGGAGGTCTTTCCTGTCAAGTATCTGCAAAAGCTGATGTCCATACTACCTAATGCGCGATACCTGAACTGGTACGGCCCCACGGAAACCAACGTATGCACTTCATACGAGGTGGCTCACCTCAATTCCGAACGGACGACTCCCATCCCAATTGGCAAAGCCTGCGCCAACACTGAAGTCTTCGCAATCAGCAAAGAGGAAAAGGCGGTGACAAGACCGGGCGAATCCGGGGAGCTCTACGTGCGAGGACCGACATTGATGCAAGGTTACTGGGGAGATCAAGAAAAGACGGCAAAGGTGCTTGTGCGCGATCCCCTCAATCCCGATTCCCCTCACATGGTGTATAGGACAGGCGATATTGTCACATTGGATAGCGACGGGAACTACCTCTACGTCGGCCGCGAGGACGGGATGATAAAGACCCGTGGGTACCGCGTAGAAGTGGGCGAGATAGAATCTGTTCTCTATGCCCATCCTGCAGTCAAAGAAGCGGTCGTGCTAGGTATCCCAGACGAGCTGTTTGGAAATCGCCTGCGCGCAGTGGTTAGCCTCCACGAGGGTACTACCTTGAATAAGGACCAGTTGCTGGCCCACTGCAATCAGCGGTTGCCTCACTACATGGTACCTGACGTAGTAGAGTTCTGGAAAGAACTTCCGAAGACTTCGACGGGCAAGACCGATCGCGCGGGCCTCGCTCGAGGCACTCCATCGGGGTGAATGCTGACTCTTGACAGACACCCCTGGCGGTGGGTCGATGGAATCCGTGATCAGTGCCTACATCAGCCGCGAATTGATGAGCGAGCCACAATCGGTCACGTTGGAAAACGGTACTCCTCTGCTCGAATCAGGCATTATTGATTCGCTGTCCCTCCTGAAGCTCGTTCTATTCATTGAGAAGCAGTTTGGCATTGCTGTAGGGGGAAAAGAACTGGTTCCGGAGAACTTCGCCACCATTGATGCGATTTGCAGGTTTATCAGATCTAAGATGTCGACCGAAGGGCAACGCGAATAGCAGAGCCCCGCTACACGCGAAGTCGCATGCCGTAGGCAGGCACAAGGGCATGGTTCGCAGGTTCGACGCTATGTTCTATCGTCCTATCATAGTGCCTCTGAGCGCGCGCGCGCGCAATCCTGAAGGATCCTGGCCTTGTCTGGTCTTCGGGCCGAAGTGGAGGCGTGGCGGGAAACCCCGCCCTGGATTCCGACGGCAGCCAGTTTCCCAGTCTCAGGGCAAGCGCCCATCTGCTACTGGTGACGACCCTTGGGCACCGTGTTTGCTTTCCCGGCAAGAACGGCCTTTCGTCCGTCTGCAGGTCTGTCTGTTTGTTTGACTCGAACCCATTTGCCGGCGAGTCCAACTAGACTCGAACATAGAAGAGGATTGTCACGAACCAAGACGAAGTGATCTCAAGATTTCTGGAAAATGCACCAATGAGATAAGAGAACGCTCAGTCGAACACTCAAAAGGGAGTGGAGAACCTGAATAGTAGCGTTTCGCCGCACGCGAAGTCGGATGGAGGGTCGACCACAGCCTTTCGAACTTTGCCATACTTGCGAAGTGTAGCGAGAAGAACGCTTCTCTTGGTTGACCGTCGCACCTACAGCAGGTTCATAGTACCAATTGTGGCGTTTCTTCCAGCACCACTTGCCTATGGGGTAGCCCTCCTCCGAAGTGACCTAAGGTACCGATTGCTAGGGTCAACGCGTGAAAAAACGATGTACTGTCTCGAAGTCCTGTTCGGCGATCATTTGAATCCAGAGGAGCGCTATGACATAGCCCGGGATTACTTTCGAGCTAGATCGTGCGAAACAGTCGATGCTGTGCGGCTGTTTGGAAGAGGGAAACCGTTGTTGCGATTGGTGGAAGTACGCGGCCTCGAGAATCTCAGAGCAGCTTTAGCTGGCGGAAAAGGAGCCATCCTCTGCAGCGCGCACTTCGGCTCGCCGAAGAGCTGTTTCTCTCTGATAGGCGCGCTCGGTTACCCGATAACCATCGTTGCCCGTTGGTCGTTCACCGCAAGCGGTGCCGAGGGGTCGATTAGCAGGTTGCAGTACGCACTTGACCACAACATACCTTTGACTTCTCACCTTCGTCGACCTAATATCGAACGAATGCCCGGTAGCATTGACACCGCGGTCCAGGCCGCAATCGTGTTGAGGCAGAACGAAGTGGTCGGCATAATGATCGATGACGAGGTGGAACCTGGTGACCGTTCTAGACCAGTCCCTCTTGATTTCTTGAATGGGAAAGCCTTGCTGGTTCCCGGAGCCACCACAATCGCTCAGTTGACTGGTGCGCCGGTTCTTGTGATGCTGATGCGCCGTTCAGTGGATTGGCGGCATCAGGTGCTGGAGATCTTCCCCCCAATTCCTATCGAGGGTGATCCAGTGATTGCATTCAGGCGTTGTCTGGCCCTAGTTGAGGATGCCATCAAGCGGTATCCCGCTCAATGGAAGAAGCTGAAACTGTCTCATCTTGTCGAAATGGGGTTGATATCGCATGAGGTTGCATCATCGAGGCCGTGGAGAACCTTCCATTCCGAAGATGCGGTGCGTCAGCGTTGATTCGAGAAGTGACGCGATGACTGGGCACATGCGGGTTTGGAGGGACGGAACCACTCCTGAGTCCGGACGATGGCAGCCTTGCAGAGGGGCAGGATTTCCGTTCATCTCTCACAAAGGCATGGCTTGCGCCGAGCCGCCTCATCAAAGAATACACAAAGAGAGGGTGGCAGTTGGCCCTTGAACCTTCGTGGAGCTCGGCCCGTGAATAGCAGCGTTCCGCCTCACGCGAAGTCGGATGGAATGTCTAGCACACCCTTTCGAGTTTCGTCGCGCTTACGAAGTGCGGCGAGAAGAGCTTTCCTATCTGTTGACAGCCGCGTCTATCGCAGGCTCGTTGTACCAATGGTGGCATTCCTTCCTGCACCACTAGCCTATGGGGTGGCTCTTACTCGAAGTGACTTGCGCTATCGACTGATGCGGTCGTCGCGCCAACAAATCATCTACTCCCTCGAACTCCTGTTCGGCGATCGACTGGACCCTCGGGAACGTGACCGTGTGACTCGTGATTACTTTCGCATGCGCTCATGCGAGCCCGTAGACGCAATGCGGCTGTTAGGGAATGGGAAGGCGCTGACGAGGCTAGTGGAGGTACGTGGCCTCGAGAATCTCAGAGCAGCCTTAGCTGGCGGAAAAGGAGCCATCCTCTGCAGCGCGCACTTCGGCTCGCCGATGAGCTGTTTTTCTCTGGTCGGCGCTCTGGGCTTCCCAGTAACCCTGATCGCGGACTGGTCGTACAGCAAAGAGCCCAAGAAGAGACTGCTAAACAAGTTGTTCCATCGCCTTAAACATGATATGCCGGTGAGCTCTCATCTTCACCGACCTAACATCGAGCGCAAGTCGGGGAATCATGGCGTCGCAGTCCAGGCCGCGATGCTGTTACGGCAGAACGAATTTGTCGGAATAATGATCGATGCGAAGGTGAAGCCAATATTCCATTCAAGACCCATGGCTTTCGACTTTCTGAACGGAAAGGCCATTCTTGTTCCGGGAGCCACAACGATAGCTCAGCTGACTGGAGCGCCCGTCATGGTAGTCCTACTGCACCGTTCAGCTGACTGGCGGCATCAAGTATTGGAAATCTCTTCCCCGATTCGTGTTGAGGGTGACCCCGTGACCGCTTTCAAACAATGTCTGGCCCTGATAGAAGCTGCCATCCGGCGATACCCCGCACAGTGGGGACATCTGTTTCTATCACAACTTGTCGAGAAGGGATTGGTGTCGCCTGAGGTGGCATCGCTGAAGTGGAGAACCTTCAATGAAGGCGCGGTAAGTGAGCATTGACTCGGGAAGCTATACGTTGAACGAGCGCTCAGCATTTGAGAGGGACGCAATTACTTCCGAGTCCGGACGATGGCAGCCCTGCAGAAGGGTCCCCCCATTGATATCGCGGACGACGCGGTTGACCCCGAGTGGCTCATGGGTGAAAACTGACCTGTCGGAAGGCGATGTTCACGTATGGCATGCATTACTTGACAAGTTCGAAGTTGGCCCTTTGCTCTATACTGCACTAAGCGCAGATGAGCAGGCAAAGAGAGACAGCTTTCTACGTGAACGCGAGTGGAAGCGCTTTGCCGTCGGTCGCGCACTGCTAAGAGTGATTCTGGGACGTTATCTGGGAATCGCTCCGGGAAAGATCCGTCTAGCCCGCAACTGTCACGGAAAGCCGTCATTGGAGGGACTGCAGAAGGTGAGAAGGGTTAGGTTCAACCTCTCACATTCAAACGGGTTTGCCCTATATGCCGTGACCCTTGATCGTGAGATCGGGGTGGACCTTGAATGCATAGCACATATTCAGGAACTGGAGCAAGTTGCCGATCGTTTCTTCTCCGAACGGGAACGAACCCTGATTCATTCTCTCAAGGGTGTTCAGAAGGACGAGGTGTTCTTCCGTATTTGGACGCGAAAAGAGGCCCTTTTGAAGGCCCAGGGCCAAGGCTTCTCTGGTCTTACCGCCACGGCTGGAGATTCCATGAATTGGGCTTCGGCAAAGAGTCTCAGAGGTTTTGGTCCGAACAAGAATCGACTTAGCAGTTTGAGTGTCGAAGAATTGGACATCTGCCCAGGGTTCGCTGCTGCTGTTGCGGTAGAAGGGCCGATTGACCGGCTCGTTTGTCGAGAATGGTCCTGCGGAGTGGTGTGAAGCTGGCAGTCTTAGCGATAAACTGAACCCAGAGGAGCGGAACCTCCAAGAGCGGAGAAGCTTCTTCATGGAACTAGACCTCCGTTCTCGTCCCCGTTCCTGTTTCAATGAACTTGGTCAAAGACTGGTATTGTGTCAACTTCTGCATGTCTGCCGCTGTCTTGAGGGTCTTTCCGAGTAGGTCGTCCACCTTCCTTCCGAGATCAGCCAACTGTCCCTGAACGGTGCTAACCGTGGCTCCCACGGACGCCTCGAGTTCCTTTACGTTCTCCTTGACCTCCGAAGAAGTCACAGTAAGGCTGCTAAGGGCCTGCTTCTCGACCCTGCCAACCGAGGCCTGAAAGTTGTCGATGTGTACCTTCAGAGTGCCGATGCCTTCGTCGCTCACAGTCTTGATGGACGCGATGATCTGGTCCCTCTTTGACTCGAGCGCGTCAACCTCCGAAGCGAGGGCCTTCTTCCGCTTGTCGGTTGCCTCCACTTCCTGGCGAATCTTCTCTCTGGCTTTCTCAAGACTTGAGTATCTTTTCAGTTCAGATGTGGCATAATCCCTGCCGAGTCCAGATTTCGAGATCGTATCTTCCCAATCTAGGAGTGTCTGTTCGTCGATCCCCTTTTCTAGCAGGCGCTCGTACGCCTCGATTTGTTTTTTCTTGGCTGTGTAGAGCCTTTCCAGGGTTTCTTTCTTCTCTTGCGACTTTTCGACCGCCTTCTGAGCCTCTTCAGACTCGGTCTTCAGTCTCTTGATCTCTGCCTCGAGGCCAAGCAACGGGTCGTAGTTCTTCAGGAAATCCGTGTTAACGCGGTCCACCGCTTGCGCGGGCGTGATCTTTTGTCTTCTCGCAACGAGCTCGACGGTCGCTCGAATCTGCTTGATTGCGTCAATGTCCAAGTGCGACTCCCTCAAGAGCCTTGCCTCATCTAGGTCGTCCTTCCTTTTCTTCAGTTCGACCAGGGTGGACCTGAGTTCCTTCTTTCGCAACTCGACCTCCTCCTGAAGGGTGGAAACCTCTCCCCTCAGCGAAGAGATGGTCTCCTCAAGGTCTTGTATTCGCTTCAGCACAGCGACGACCTTCGCAGGAGCGAACTTCTGCTGCTTCAGGTTCTCCAGACAGGTCGCTGCCACTTTGAGGTCCTTCATGTCGAGGCCGAAAGAGAGGAGACCCCTCCTGGTGGAAGCGAAGTCCATCGCCCTTTCGAGGCTGACCTTGTACTCCTTCTCTAGGTTTCCTATCCGCTTCGTCTTGGTCTCAATCTGTTCATCAAGGCGACTGATTTCTTGAGTTGCTTCTGTAAGCGCCTTGGCAGTCTCTTCATATCTCGCCTTCATCTCGTCGAATGGTAGCCTGTGCTTCTCCGTGAGGGCGTTCCATTCCACCGTCTCGGAAACTACCCTGTCCGGGCTGAAACCCTCTTTCGCCAACCTGGTGTAGACTGGAACGACGTATTTGGACACTTCAGCGATGGGAATCCTGTTTTCACGGAGGGCTCCTGCTAGGTGCGCCCCTTCGACCATCTCCGGCAATTCGACTTTTTTCTCCCGACTGAGGCTGGCAACCTCTCTCAGCCTCTGAACTTGCTCGCTCACGCCGAACACCTCGGCGGCAGCGTCCAAACTCGTGTTCTCGACTTCATCTTCAAATCCTCTCACTATGGTTGAGACGGAACCACCCGCGACCTTCTTGACGGTGCGCCTTACGATGGAAACGATTTCGTTCCTGCCGTACCCGTTCAGATGAGCCTCGACGACGGCTTTCCTCAGGGAGAAGGGGATGCGTTCCGGCACGATTCTTTCTACGTGTCACTGTTATTTACGCCGTCTGGACGAGCGGTCAAACTGGTCAGATGGGTCAAATGAGCGGTCAAATGGTGGTCAAGAACGCAGTCAGTTCGGTCAAGATGGTCAACTTGGTCAAATCGGTCAAATGGCTTTTTGCCTTTTTTGACCCCCCGCCCCTATACGGGGTACAGCCCCCTGGGGGGAACCGGCAGGGGACATAGAGTAGACCTAGAGTTCGTAGCGTGTTTCCCCCGACCCGTCTGACTGACAAACCATTTCCGGACTTCGAATTGACCAGGGCGCTGACAGAACCACTTGTGCACCGACTTGACTGTTTGGTTCGAGCATATGCCGAGGGATGGGATATTGAGGGCGGGAGGGCCCACGAGCATGCCCTGGTATTCTCAAGGAGCATAGGCCAGCGCGGCGGGCAACGGGAGACGGGCTTTTTCCACAATTGCGGCCAGAAGGATGAAACCCAGTTGGACTGGGAACTCAGGGATCCCAGAGCCCCCTCGCATGGAATTGTTCGAATTGGTGGTCGTGGGGCTTCAAGTGACCATTTTTGTCACTGCCACCTACGGTGACGGGCAATCCAATCAGATCAAATCCCATCAGTGTAATGGTCCAGTCTGCTCTCGGATGAGATTCCAGCGCTTCCCCTTTCCATTGAAGAATCGAATCGCGTCCGCCTCCGGGATAAGGCCAAGCTGGACTAGCCTGCGCATCCGCCAAAGTTCCCATGGAGCTGGTTCTAAACGGATGGTTGCTTCTATCAAGTCGAGGCAATGTCGGAACGCAGCAATCTCGTCCGACACCTCCATGGGAGGTGAGAATTCTAGGACTAGGCGTCTTCCATCTCCCGCACGGCGCAGAATCATAGTCAGTACCGGGGATCCAACCAGCTTGGCGATTCTTAGTGCGCCAGGCTGAAGAGTTGCTTTGGCGCCGAGGAAGTCCATTGTAACGGCTTTTTTCCGATCCGACGATTCAGTTCCGACATCGAGATGGATACATACCAACTCGTTTCGCCGCAATGAGGATGAAATCTCAACTGCAACTCCGAGATTCCATTCCGGATTCGTGCCACCAGTTCTAACACGAATAACAGGCCGACGTAGGTGTTTGGCCATCGGCCTTTGCATCAGTAGGTAGAACGGCTGTTCACTCTCCCCTTTGAATTGTTCGGGGTGGAACGACCAAGCCATTACTGAACTTACAGGGAGCCCCAGGAGGCCTAGTAGGCCAACGCATGTCTTCGCGCCGCCGTAATGCGCGGTGCAAAGAATCGCTCCTCTTCCGCCTGCTAGAGCCGTTCTCACATGTTCTAACCCGCGAATCGTTGTAAGCCTCTTGATTGAGCGCCCATCACCAGAGAAAAGCATAGGGTCGACCTTGAAGCATGCTCTCATTCGGAAGATGTCACGGACTATTCGCTTGCGTTCTTCCCGGCTGATTTCTTTGGCCAAGAGGCGCTCGACGCAAGTGTCAATCTCTTCTCTCTGTAGTCTGTCTATCATGAATCGGGCGTCGCCATAAGTTCTCGCAGCACCGTAAGCAAGACTGGCTGGCAAGGACGACACTAGTGGCGCGACAACGTCAAGATACGAGGGTGCGAGAATCATTCTATATAGTGCATTCCGCGCCTTCGACAGGATTTCTCTCACGCCTTTCATGGCGTCCTTGATTATCTTGGTAGTGTCCTCGTTAAACGTTTGGCGCGCGCTCGGGAATGCTTCAATCAGTGAATGTCCGAAACTCTAAGAAAAGCGAGCGAGTTTCTGGGATTCTGAGAGTAGAGGATAACTTGGCGGACGCAGAATGGCGCGTGTTTAGACTTGGCGAAGATGACTGCCTTAATGGACCTTGTCGCCAGCGCAGTCGCACTCTATCTCTCGGTCTGGGTCTACGAGATAGGTAACTGGGTTTCCCTTACCATCAGTGGAGCCAAGGCTACAATTCTCATGGCTGGAGCTTTGCCTGAAGGCGTCGTCGGTCTTTCAACAAATGGGACCGGCTTTGGTAGCGCCAAACTACTGCAGGTCATTCTCTGTTCCGCTTTGGCTTTTTCGGTTCTTCTCTTGCTAAGAAAACGCAAGTTGCCACTTACAAGGATTACAATCATTAGCATAATGAGCTTATACATCGCAAGCATATACTGGGAAATTCTCTCGCTGACCACCTTCGCACCGATCCTCCCACATGAAGCGATCTACGTCTGTTTGAGCGTGTTGACTGCAGGAGTACTGCTAATGGCGTTTTCCCGGCTTCCGATGGACTTGGATCATAGCAGGGCTTACTAATATGCGGTCGACCTCCCCAAGTCACCGCTTGCTACCGCAGCAAAGTGCAAAAGCACAGTGGGAAACAACTGCGAAGTTCCATCATATGTCTTGTTTCCAAGAACTCCTTAGCATCGACTCTGGATCTCCCTTGAATCCTACTGCCTTATCGAAGGGTCGAAGGTCACCAGCGAGACATTCATGGGTCCAATTCAGCTGGGCCTAGGCTCCAAGCATGCGACAGGGAAGGCTTTGGACGTAGCAGGTGGAGAAACCGGCCTTCACCTTCAACTCTTTGTCGCGCATTTCGGGTGGAGGGGCTGGTTATCGAAACAAGTAGTCTTCACGTCTTCTCCGTCTTATCCTGCGGAGAACCATGAAGGATGAGGTATTCGCGACGACTAGCACTGCGACAGCGAGAGGGTAGCTAAACGTTAAGGTCAAGGTCACAGGGATATCACCGACAGAATTCTGGGCGATTGCATAGGAGATCCCAACGTAGCTTACATGGGCGCTGTAAATCCCATAGGGCACATCGCTGAAACGCGCCTCCCCTGAACTATCTGTCGTTGCGTTCATACTCTGTCCGTCGATTGTAGTGAGAGAAACAAGAACGTTCTTCAAAGGCATTCCGAAGATATCAACCACTTTGACTTGGGCGTCGTAAACGAGAAGTGGAAGTGTGAATATCTGGGACGGCCCTGCAACAATGACGTCTGCGGACGCTCCAGAGGGAGCAACCTCCACGCCCATGACCTCTGCTGACAGAAGGGAGTAATGTGCCCCCGGCAAGAGCCAGACGGACTGATTCGATTGAACGCTAATACCTCCAGAGGGTCCCAACAGAATTGCATTTTGGGGATTCAATTGCCTCCCAGCCGAGTCGACGAAGATCAGTTGAGTTAGGACTTGCTCTCGGTAGTTGACGAGGACGTAAGCGCTCTGATTCGTGACTAAGTGTAGGGTTGTGGTATTCGAGGACTGAACGTTACCCCACCCGAGGAAGTCTACGCGAGTAACTGACCTTGACAGAGAGAACGCCGTGATATTGTGGCTTGAGCCCAAGTCCCAATTGAAGTACGCTGGCAGAGAGTAGTTACTCCCGTCGACCTCGATTGGCGCTCCGCTGTATCCCTGAGCAAGGAAGACCACAGAAGCTGTCGCGTTGGAGGATGTAGGCTGATAACTGAAGACGGCTGTTAGAACGGTGTTGTTCTGGTTGACTGTCGTGGTGAGTAATTTCGAGTTCCCAACGAACGTTCCATTCAGATTCCAGTGGTCGAAGACCCAGTCAGGAGCTGCAAGAGCGGCGACAGTTATGGAGGTACCTGGAGCGTACTCGTACCTACCGGGCGAAGGACCAGTGGTCCCACCCTCTGTTGGAGAAGCGGACAGCTGAAGAACGTATTGTGATGGTTTAGCCGCTATGGCGAGACCGAAGGAAATGGCTCGGGTGAGCGTCCCAGAACTCGCCATGACTTCAAAGGAGTATACACCGGTTCCCATAGTTGGTGAGACTTGAATTGACATGGTAGATTCGAAACTCGAATATGCTTGGTACGGTGAGAAGGTAACATTGAGCCCTTGGGGAACCCCAGCACTAGAAAGACTCAGCGGCTGAGTCAACGCCCCATGCAACAAAACCTGTACTGCTGTTGAGAAGACTCCTCCCTGAGCAGCCGTGCCACCGCTCTGTGAGAGAGTCAGAGAGATACTCAAGGGGTTCGATGATGTTGTGGAAGTTTGCCTAGAGGTGGTCGTCTCCGCGGTACTGGTTGAGGAGGTAGAGGTGGAGGTGGCTGAGGTGGTTGTTGAAGTCGTAGCGTGCGTTTCTGAATGTGAGGTCGAGGAGGTGGTAGACACATGAGTGCTTGTTGAGGTGGTCGAGGTCGAGGAGGTGGTAGACACATGAGTGCTTGTTGAGGTGGTCGAGGTCGAGGAGGTGGTAGACACATGAGT
>JBEKHX010000004.1:0-108467 GCA_050012055.1 Nitrososphaerales archaeon | reverse complement strand
CGAGGCAAGAGGAAGGTGGTCGTTGACCCACACATCCCCAAACCTGAGCTGTGCCCCTGCTCTCATCGCCTTGCTCACGTCCCTTGTCCAAACGGAGGCCGCGAGGCCGTAAACCACATCGTTCGCCTTCTCGATTCCTTCTTCGAAAGTCGATATCTGAGAGACGCAGATGACAGGCCCGAATATCTCCCGCTGACAGATTCTCATGTCCTGTTTTACATCGGCGAAGATAGTCGGTTCATAGAAGAATCCTCTACTCAAGGGACCTCCAAGGGCCGGACGCTTTCCGCCCATGATTAGTTTGGCTCCTTCATTCTTGCCTACTCCGACCATCTCTTCTACCTTCTTGCGTTGCGCTTCGGACACAAGAGGGCCCATGTCCATGTCTCGCCTGGTGGGATCACCTATCCTGATCTTGCTCACCTTCTCAGTGAATCTCTTGACAAAGGCATCATAGATGCTCCCTTGGACATATATTCTCGTGGCGGCAGTACAGTCTTGACCACCGTTTACGAAACCGCCCACAACTGCGCCCTCGGTTGCAGCCTCAATGTCTGCGTCCTCAAGCACGATGAACGGTGCCTTGCCCCCAAGCTCCAGTTGAAGTCTCTTCACCGTGCGTGAAGCTAGTTCCATTATCCTGCTTCCTGTAACCGTGTCTCCCGTAAGACCAACCACATCCACGCCGGGGTGCGTTACAAGCGCTTCTCCAACGGTCGCTCCGGGTCCGGTCACTACGCTGACGGCCCCCTTCGGGACGCCTGCCTTTTCCATGAGTCTCGCGAATTCGAGTGTTGTTAGAGGAGTTACGCTTGCGGGCTTGATCACTATCGTGTTGCCGGCAGCCAGCGCCGGAATGGCCTTCCAGACAGCCATTAGCCAGGGGTAATTCCATGGAGTGATGCAGCAAACCACGCCCACGGGCTCCCTTCTGAAGATCGTCGTGCCGAGCCCGGTGTATTCGGACGCGGCTTTCCCCTCAAGATTCCGAGAGGCTCCTGCGAAAAATCGTATGTTGTCGATTCCCGTCGGGAAATCATTGTCGCGGGCCATCTTGATTGTCTTCCCCTGGTTGATGGTCTCCATCATTGCCAGCCTATCGACGTCTAGTTCAACCAAGTCTGCAATCTTCCAGATGATCTTCGCCCTGTCCGCGGGAGTCATCCTAGGCCAGGGTCCTCGGTCGAACGCCTCTCTCGCTGCGTCTACCGCCCTGGAAGCGTCTTCCCGGCCGGCCTTCGGCACCTTCCCAACCGACTCTCCGGTCGCCGGATTCACAACGTCGTAGGTTTCACCGCTCTGTGCGGCAACCCAGTCTCCGCCAATCAGCATCTTTTGTTGAACTGCAGACACAGCGACTCAGTCTCAGAGGACCCTTTGTTCGAGTTAAGGATTTCGGCGAACAGAAGTCGCCGTGGCTGCTTGGATTACCTCTGGAGCGCCGCTCAGGCGAAGGGGTCCATCGTCGCCCTGATGGTCTCGAAGGATTTGATAGAACAGACAGGAGCCCTGCCGCCAGAGGAACTCAATCATGATTCAGGGAAGCATTGCCTTGCCGAAATGAAGACGTGCGGACTCGAAGTCCACCAGCTAGCCGCCGCTGGATAGACCGAGAACCAAGTCCCTTAACGGGCTCTCTCTGCCGGCTGACCGCACACCGGGGCCAACCTAGGAGACCAGGCCATCGACCACGCCGTCGAGTGCGTCCAAGGCCCCGTCGATTTCATCCTCCGTCATGATAAGCGGTGGTTCCAGCCTAATCACGTTTCTGAACAGTCCACCCACCCCAATGAGATAGCCTTTCCTTCGCATCTCTTCTCTGACCTTTGCTGCCTCTTTCGCTGCTGGTTTCTTGTTAGTCTTGTCCTTGACGAGCTCTATCCCGATCAGGAGACCCTTGCCTCGTACCTCACCTATGAGTTCATTCTTCTCCGCCATGATTTTCAGCTCCTTCATCATGTATTCGCCAAGCCACCGGGCCCTCTCCACGAGACCCTCTTCCTCGACGACGTTCAGGACCGCCAGGGCAGCCGCACAGCAGACGGGATTCCCTCCAAATGTCGAGAAGTGATCGCCCTGCTCAAAGGAACTGGCGACTTCATCGGTCGACATGAAGCCGCCGATGGGAAGTCCTCCTCCTATCGCTTTCGCGAAAGCCATCTCATCCGGCTCCAAGTTCCAGAGTTCAGACGCGAACATCTTACCGCTTCTTGCGATACCTGTCTGAACCTCGTCTACTACGAGAAGTATGTTCCTGGTCTTGCAGAGCCTCTGGACCCTCGGCAGGTAGGTGTCGGGGGGCACAATCATCCCGCCCTCGCAGAGAATTGGTTCCAAGACGACGGCAGCTATGTCTCCGGCAGCGTAGTTGTCGACCAAGTCCTCCATCTCTTCTGCACATGCGTTTCCAAACTCGTCTCGCGAGAGCCCGTTTCCGTACCTGTAGTGATAGGGCGCCGGCGCGTAGAGTATTCCCGGATAGCAGGCGTAGTGCCCGAGCTTCTCTTTGATCTTCCTCTGTCCTGTGAGCGAAAGCGCGAGGGAGAGTCTCCCGTGAAAGGAACCTTGCAACGAGATGAGGACCATCCCATTTCTTCCTTTCGTGTAGGCGTACTTCTTTGCCAGCTTCACAGCCCCGTCGATTGCCTCAGTCCCACTGTTTGAGAAGAACGTCTTAGACAGACCCCTCGGGGCTACTTCTGCAATCTTCTTTGCCAACCTGGGCAAGATATCGTTGTAGTAGTAATTCGAAACGTGCATGTATCTATCGACCTGCTCTTTTATCGCGGCCGTGACCTTCGGGTGACAGTGGCCGACGTTATTGACTGCTATTCCTGCGAAGAGGTCGACGTATTCCTTACCAGCCGAATCAAAGATGTGGGTTCCCTTCGCTCTTTCGACTACTATCTCATCCCTGTGAGGTAGACAGCCTAGCACATAGCTCCTGTCTAGCGACAAGGCTTCTTCAAGATTCATGGTTTCAGAAAGTGACTCAAACCTAATTAAGGCTGTGGGCGTGTCACCACTTACATCAGTGTCGAAGGATGAGATGCTGGAGGCATCTGGCGGTCCTAGGAAACTGGCTTCTTCTGGTTTGCTATTGCCCAGACTCCCCGGCGCATTCTTGTCGGCTAGGTCACTGACGACGAGGCCAGTTGCGGTCTAGAGGGCCTCGACCAGCGCCATCTGAGGTTGTTTCTCTCGAAGTTGCCTCGCCACCTCCTCAAAGACTTCGAGGTGCCTCGAGATGTCCTCCTTCGTATGCTGGACAGAGACCGTCCACTGCTCGTCCGGGCCGGTGGCCATCGGTATTATTCCTCGGTTGAGCATCATTATGTAGTAAGTCCACCAACGACCGATATTGCACCTGAGGAAGTCTCTCCAGTTGGCAACCTCCCCGTCTGTGAAATGCACTGTCCCGCTCAGCCCCTTCCACTGGACCTTGGCCTCGAGTCCTGTGTCTCCGATTATGTCCCGATACCCTCTGGCCAGTGCTTCTCCCAGCGAGGCGGCGTGGTCCATTGCGGTCGCTGTCAGTACCTTCGTCAGCGTCACGATTCCCGCGGTCATGCAGACTGGGTTCGAGTTGAAAGTGCCAGCATGCGCGACTTTGCCGGGGATAATCGCCTCCATGATCTCTTCGCTTCCACCCAAGACCGACAGCGGATAACCGCCGGCTATCGCCTTCCCCATCACCATTAGGTCCGGCTGGACTCCGAAGACTCCTGCAGCGCCGTTGTAGAACTTACCACACGTCTTCACCTCGTCAAAGATTAGAACCATCCCATGCTCACGGCAGAGTCTCAGGAGTCCGCCTAGGAACCCTTTCTTCGGAGGGACAAAACCCATGTTCATCGGGATTGGTTCCAGGATTATCCCTGCCAATTCGTCTCCGTTCTTCTCGACGATACTGCGGACCGCCTCGAGGTCGTTGAACGGCGCCACCAACGTGTTGTGAATGACCTCGTCGGGAATGCCAAGCGAGGCTGGGACTTGGTTGGGAGCACTGGCGGAACCGGCTTTCTCCTTTGAGGGCTTCACTCCCACAAGGAGAGCGTCGTGTGAACCGTGGTAACAGCCTTCGAATTTGAGTATCTTCTTCCGTGAAGTGTAAGCTCTGGCTAACCTAACCGCATGCATCGTAGCTTCCAAACCGGTGGTGGAGAACTTGACCCTGTCAAGGCCAAATCGTCTGCAGATGAGCTGTGCAAGCTTAGCTGTCCCTTCCCATTCGAATCCATAGATGGTGCCATGCTTGATTTGTTCGCCCACCGCTTGAACGAGCTCAGGATGAGAATGTCCACTGACAAGCGCGCCAAACGCCATCTGGAAGTCTATGTATTCGTTGGCGTCGGCGTCCCAGATCCTGCTTCCTCTTGCTTTCTTAACATAAACTGGATAAGGATCCACAAGCCTGTAGTTGCTGTGGACTCCCCACGGTGTTCGTCTGCGTGCTTCCTTGTACCTAGCAGCCGAAGCCCTTGTTCTCCTCTTGAACGTGACTTCCTCTTTGCGCAGCATCCTGCTCAATCCATTTTCTCACGCAGGATTATTTAAACCGGGGCGCGATGGAAGCTATTCGAGACTGCAGGCTGCGGGCGGTTTTAGGTCTGGGCGTCATTTTTTTGCTTAGAACTTGTCAAGTTCTGTCCTTGACACCTTGGTCTCGAGTCCTTCTTGCATCAGTTCTCTGAGGATAGGCTCAGGATCAAGCAGTTCTGGCGGAATGACCCCTTTTTGGCTTATCTTCCCTTCTGCCAGCATTCTCGCGAATGTCGCAGGTACGGCTCCCGTGAGGAACGATGTCCCGTTCTCGCCCAGCCTTCCATATGCCTCTTTATGCGAGGCCACCGTGCCCAGTCTGTACGCCACCGATGCCCCCTTTCTCCTTCCCTTGACTTCGACCACGATGCCCGTGTAGCCCCTTACAGTACTCGACACTGAGACAGGTGTAGGGATCACCGCATTGAGCAATTCTATCGGGGCGACCTTGACGCCCCTGATGTCGAGCGGCTTGGGGTCCATGAGGCCAAGCTTCTTTAGGGTATGGAGGATGGCCACACACTCGTCAGTCAGGGCCAGTTTGAAATCCACATATTTCACGCCCTTCCCGATGTATTCTGGCAGTGTCATCACTTCTTCGTGGTCGACAAGGTATACTGGCTGTGTTCCGATTGGCTCAGGGAACTGGTACAGCTCCCTTCCACTCATCGGCGGTGAAGATACCCTCTTTCCATCAATGAACGTACGGGGAGAGTCAAAGACCTCCGAAAAGAAGACCTCGGGTGAAAAGAGAAGCATGAAATCGAACTTCGTGCTCGTGGAGTTCTCTCCGTCCCTGACTCTTATCTCCTCGACCTCCTCGAGCCTGTTGGCAGCATAGCGGGCATAGATGTTTGAAAGACCGGGGTCCTCGCCCATCCCTGGGACGGCCAGCAGGTCCGCGTTCTTCCAGACCTTGTCTTGGGCAAGTTGCTCGTAGAGCCCGTTGCCTGCTAGGTCCACGTAATTCGCTCCGCTCTTTAGAGAGAGCTCCATCATCTGGTGATTGAACTTGGGGTGACTTGCATTGATGACTATGTCTTTCCCTTCTATTACAGCACCGAGCTCCTCCTTGTTGTTCGCATCGATCCTCGCGACCTTCGTCTTGCTACGGGAGACCCTCGCTATCTTGAGAGCGTGAGTGGTATTCTTGTCCGCCATGGTTACCGACTCTATCGCCCTCCCTCCGAGTAGAATCTGCGCAATTACCGAGCCTACGGCGCCCACCCCAACGACTAGTGCTTTCATACAAAGTCAGAACGGACGTTCCGGTCGGGGTTAATACGCCTGATGACCGTGACTAGGGCAAAGGGTTAAAGGATTCCTGAAGGTCGGGCCACTCATGGATGTTCTCGTAATCGGCGTTGGTTCCGTGGGATCGGTCATAGCTCAGTACTTGAGGCAGGACGACTCAATCAGCTCCCTCACCCTCGCAGACAAGGACATCTCAAGGGCACGAGGCATCGCTGCAAAGCGAGGAAAAACGAAGGTGAAGGCCGTCAAAGTCGACGCCAGCAATCCGAAGCAACTCGAGAAACTCATGAAAGGGAAGGACATGGTAATCAATTCGGGCCACTACATATTCAACGAGCCGCTCATGCAGCTCTGCGTGAAACTCGGAGTCAACTACGTCGACCTAGCCAGCGGCAAGATCATGGACCAGCTTGCCCACGACGACGAATTCCGCAAGGCAAAGGTTCTCGGCGTCGTCGGATTGGGTGAAGACCCCGGGCTATCGAATATCTACGCAAGGTGTGCAGCTGACAAACTGAAGACCGTCAAAGAAATCAAAGTGCGGGACGGCGAGTTCTCTGTCAGCAAGCTGAAGGGCTTTGTGCCCCTGTTTTCTCCGGAAATCTTCTTCGAGGAGGTACTGATGAACGCCATCGTCTTCACCGATGGCAAATTCAAGCATCTTCCACCGATGACGGAGAAAGAGACATACGAGTTCCCACCCCCGATGGGGAAGCAGACTGTCTATGCACTTGAGCATGAAGAGGTCCAGACGTTGCCTAACTATATCAAAAAGGGCGTTCGCTACGTGGATTTCAAACTCGCTCTTTCAGACGAATTCGTCAGCAACGTGAACTTGCTCAAGGAACTCGGATTGCTAAGCACCAGCCCAATGAACGTGAAGGGAGTCCAAGTCAGGCCATTCGACGTATTCATAGCGACTCTCCCCATTCCTGTCTCCGTCGCCTCAGCACTGGAGGGCCACGCAGGAATATCAGTCGAGGTGAGTGGGACCGCCCACGGGAAGGACATCAAGTACACGCTCAGCACCCAGATGTCACACCAAGAAGCGTACAAACGGTTCAAGGCGAATGCCACCTCGTTCCTGACGGGCGTTGTACCGGCAGTCTACGCTTCGACTTTCGCAAAGGGCAAGATTAAGCAGACAGGAGTGATCCCGGCGGAGATGCTGGACGCCGACCTGCTGGTGGGCGAACTAGCAAGGGCTGGCGTCAAGACGACGATGACTAAATCCGAAGAGGGCATCCTGTCTGTGGCAGGCTAGGTCGCAAGATATTTTCAGAGCCGACGTCTTGGCGCGCGCTAGCCCGACAGGATTCCGAAGGTGCCTCCCCAGCTTCGGTAGAAAGTGAGAAATGACGTTCGAAAGGCTTGGCCTGCCCCGACTGTACGCGATGTGCTTGCTACAGGGAAAAAAGAGTTAATACGATAATGATAGCCGAATCATGGCAGGTCTTCTTGGTCAGCAGTCCCGTTCAGGGGGCCAACGGTCAATCACCATCGGGTCCTAATCCCATGGACACCCAAGACTACGCTATCTCGTCGATGGTCCACGACCACACGGAGAGCATACTGGCAGTGAAGAACTTGACCGTCGACTTCGTGTCGATTGACGGCAGGGTGCGAATCCTCAACAATGTATCACTGAACGCAAAGAAGGGAGAGGTCATCGGCTTGGTTGGTGAGAGTGGCTCAGGAAAGACGACCTTGGGGCTAGCGATTCTAGGGCTCCTCGACACGCCACCCGCAGAGATAACCAGTGGAAGCATTGTCTTTGAAGGCGAGGACGTGCTGAAACTTCCTCCCGATAAGTTGGCAGACATACGTGGCACTGGAATCAACATGGTCTTCCAGGAGCCGCTCGATTCACTCAATCCAGTCTATACGGTCGAATCGCAGATTGGAGAAGCAATCAAAGTTCAGAGGAAGAGGAGGAGTCCGATGGTTGCAGAGGAAGTCGAAGGTGATTCGAAGCAAGTCATGACGGACCTTCTGAAGAATCTCTGCATAGACAAACCGGACGAAGTCTTGGAGCAGTATCCGCACGAACTTTCTGGCGGGATGCGGCAGCGCGTGGCAATCTCGATGTCAATCATCGAGAAACCAAAGTTGATGATTTCGGACGAACCAACCACGGGCCTCGACGCATATGTCCAGAACAGGATCCTTGGCATGTTCAGTGCGCAGAGAAAGACAGGTGCGACACTAATCTACATAACGCATGATTTGACAGTGGCTTCACAGATTTGTGATAGGATGTACATCATGTACGCGGGAAGGGTGATGGAGGCAGGTGACACACGCGACGTCCTTCAACACTCGCTTCATCCTTACACGAACACACTAGTTGCTTCTGTCCCCGAAGGATTTGAGGACGCGCCCCCGCTTCCTGTCCAACTCGGTGAACCGCCCGACCTGAGGAGCCTTCCTTCGGGCTGTAAGTTCAATCCCCGATGTCCCTTTGTGAAAGATATCTGCAGGAAAGAGGAGCCTCCTTTGGAGGAGGTCTTGCCAGGAAGATACACAGCTTGTTGGAGGGTCGACAAGACAAGTGGACAGTTTATTCGAGATTGAACATCTGACAGTGAGCTTCAGGTCAAAGAGGAGGGCCAGCCTCCTGAGGAAGTCTCCCCCGATGAAAGCCCTGGACGACGTTTCGCTCGAAATAAGGGAGAGGGAGACCTTCGGACTGACGGGGGAAACTGGCTCGGGAAAGTCCACCTTGGCCAAGGTCTTGGTAGCGCTGTACAAGCCTACTTCCGGGACTGTCAAGCTCCTGGGGCGGAAAATCGACTACAGGAATAGGAAGGACATCGCCTTCCTCAGACAGAACGTCGGCATAGTATTCCAGGATCCGGTCAGATCTCTAAACCCAAGACTCACGGTGAAGGAGGTCATAAGCGAGGCGCTGATAGCATCCAAGACAATCCCCAAAAAGGATTACGACGAGAGGATCGACTTCATTACCCGCCTCGTAGGAGTAACGAAAGACCTACTGCCCCGTCGACCCAGGGAATTGAGCGGTGGACAAAGACAGAGGATAAGTCTGGCCAGGGCTCTTGTGGTCCCCAAGAAGTTGCTGATACTCGACGAGCCGACGAGCGCGTTAGATGTCTCAATCCAGGCGCAGGTCCTGAACACTCTGAAGAAGCTGAAGTCTGAGCTCGACATGTCGTACCTATTCATCACTCACGACATCAACGTCATCAAATACGTCAGCCACAGGCTGGGCGTCCTATTCTACGGAATACTCGTAGAGACTGGAGATACTCGCACAATCTGTACCGACCCAAGACATCCTTACACACAGAAATTGATTTCGAACGTCCTTACGCTCAAGAAAGCGCAGCTGCAGGAAACTGTCGTTTCCGAACACCGACCCGCCCCCACAGGATGCCGGTACCGCATCGTCTGTCCGTTTGCCTTCGAAAAGTGTAGCACCGTTCCTCCGGCAATAGACCTCGGGGCCGGCCACCTGGTCTCATGTTTCCTCTATGAAGACCGGCCAAACAACTCGGGTCTGGTACCTCCCCAAGTAGAGTCAGTCATTGAAGGTCCGAATCGTAGCGAACACGACTTGCCTGCGCCGCCTTGAAGCGGTTCCTGATGGCCCCGTCAGTCCATGGTCAGTCTAGATCGGCCTCCTCTTGGTCTCTTCGGCCTCATACTCTTTCACGGGCTTGTTTCTTATGAGGATGTGAGGCCTGAGCCTCACATCCAGCGACTCCCTTATCCCCTCGCCGAGGAAGCTAAACCCCGCCACAATCACCATCACGAACACCGCAGGAATAACGATCTGGTACGGATAAAGATAGAAGTTGTAGCCCACGTTTGAAACCATCGTCCCCAGCTCTGGGGAGGCGGGTGGTATGCCCACGTTCAGAAAGCCGAGGGTCGACAGCGTTAGCAAAGCGGTCCCTACGTCTGTCGTCGCGTAGACAAGGACGCTGGGCAGGACATTGGGAATCGCGTCCTTCCTTACAATGTAGAAGAAAGACGAGTTCAACGCCTTGGAGATGGATACGAAGTCCTCAGCCGCGACCTCTAGCACAGCTCCCCTCACTAGTCTGACATACGGCGGCCACCACACGACAATCAGGGAGAGGGTAACGTTCACGAGGCTGGGCCCAAGAGTCGCTGCGATAGCCAAGCTCATGATCATCTGGGGAAAGGCCATGAACATGTCAGTCAGCCTCATTATGAACTCGTCCAGCCATCCTCTGAAAAAAGCAGCCAGGGTGCCCAGGACGATTCCAAGGGTTGCCGAAACGATGACCGTGAAGACTGGGATTCCTATGTCAGTCGGAAGAGCTGTTATTATCCACGACAGCATGTCTCTTCCGAGAAGATCCGTACCGAACAGGTGGGCCACGGACGGCGGAGCGTTCGCCTGCAAGAAGTTGGGCCGGTACGGGTTGTAGGGAAGGATTCTTCCAGAACTCACGACCTGGCCAACTGTGAGTATCAAGAAGAATGCGACGGTGACGAGCCCGAACATCGAAAGGGCATTCGAAGTGAAGAGCCTCCTCATGCTTGCGACTCCTGTGCTCAACTCTCCGACCCTCCCCCTTCACCGAGCGCGATTCGCGGGTCCAGAAACGAATAGAAGACGTCAGCAGCGAAGTTGGCTACGACCACACCTAAAGTGAAGACAAGGACACATGGTATCAGTACCGGATAGTTGACCGAGACTATTGCCTTGTACGTGAAGTAGCCCATGCCCGGCCACGCGAAGATTTCCTCAATCACGATGGTGCCAGAGAGCAGGAACCCGAAGGTTACTGCAATCATCGTGTTCGTGTCAATCAGGGCATTCCTCAGAATATGGTTCCGTCTGACCTCCCCCTCCTCCAACCCTTTGGCTCGGGCCGCTTTCACATGTGTTGACCACCTCGTGTCCAGAATCGATGACCTCATAATTCTCGCAATTATGCCGAACTCGAGCAGCGCGAGGACTGTGGCCGGAAGGATGAGGTGGTAAAGGCCTGACAGAAAGGCCTGAGCATTCAGTTGAAGCAACGCGTCCAGAACATAGATTCCCGTGATCGAGCTGATGGGTCCAATCGTCTGCGAAGTCATTCCGCTCGAGGGAAAGAGAGGGATGTAACTCGAGAAGACGAGCACGGCAAGAAGGCCTCCCAGATAGTATGGAGAGGACCAACAGGTAAGGTAGAAGATTCTGATCGCCTTGTCTGTATTGCTCCCGAAGCGCATCCCGGCGATGTAGCCGAGTCCCACCCCGAGGGCAACGATAAGAATCATGCAGGTGATGACAAGTTCAAGTGTATTTGGGAAGTAGAAAGCTAGTTCTGAAAGGATGGGTCGCCCGGTCTGCGGGTCGGTTCCGAAATTCCCCGTAGCATATGACTGCAAGAAGTAGTAGAGTTGGGTATACCACGGTTGGTTGAGGTGGTACAGGGCCGCCACTTGGGCTATTGTCTTCTTGCTGGCCCTCGCCCCCGCCCACAGATGCGCAGGGTCTGGGCTAAGGATGTGTGATATGAAGAAAATTATCAATGTCACGCCAATCAGAACGACGAAAGCGCCTACGATTCGCCTCCCGAGATAGGGAAGGAAATCTCTTAGGGAGACCATTGTCGTCTCCGAACTAGCTTGTATAGCTGATAGTGTTATAGTAGAGGAAGTAGCCCATGCCCGACCCTGCAGGGTTCGGGATTATGCCGGTGATGGTGTTCACCGTGACCGGCATCCATTCAGGCACATACAGCCAGATGTCCGTGTAGTTCTGGTACATACTCTGAGTTATGTGTTGGAAGGCTGTTATTATCGTCGAGCTGTCTGTCGCAGTAGCCGCCTGGGTGGTCCAGTTGATGACGTTGGAGTCGTTGTATGCACTCGATCCAATGTAATCCCCAGTCGTGAAGTAGGAGACGTAGTCTATGCTTGCGGTGTAGTCTTCGCTATAGTAGCCCAGCCCCATCGCATAAGTCGTGTTATCGCTGCTCGGGGAATTAATCACATCCGCGTATTGCCTGAAGGGGAGCGACTTCAATGTAATCGGTATGCCGACGTCTTCCAGATTGGACATGATGACCTGGGCAGTCTCGCTGTCTGTCGGGTTGTCAGAATCGAAAAGGAAATTGACTGTGGGGAACGATTTCCCGCCTGGGTCAAGCGTGGTTCTATTGGGCAGATGAGACACGAACCCGGCCTTGGCAAGGGAGACCGCTGCTTGGACTGGGTCGTATGGATACGGGCTCAATCCTGCTGTCGATTCGTTGTAGTATTGGAAACCGGGAGGGACAGGTCCAACCCACTGGCCAGCGTGGCCGCCGAACACAACGTGGATGATGCCCTCGTAGTTTATGGCAAGAGCAATCGCCTTTCTGACATTGAGGTTATTGAAGATTGGCAACGCCGCGGTATCCATGTAGACATAGTGCACATCTTCTGACGCGCCGTAGACAATGGGGAGGACTGTCGTGGTGACGCCAGAGAACCCCTTCGTAACGTTATAGTAGGTCACCGGGACGCTGATCATCTGCGACGCTCCTGAGCGGAGATCACCTATACTCGTTGCAGCGTCCTTGTAATAGATGACCACGTTGTTGAGAATCGCAGGCGAAATCGCGTTGTTCAACTCCGACTTGGGCAGGCTGGCCGCCCAATAATTGGGATTCCTCACAAGGCTAACACTCTGCCCCAACACCCAAGATTGCAGCTTGTAGAATCCGGTCCCGAGTGCTTGGGTGGTCAAATCGCCGTTTGGGGTTCCTGCAACCACACCTCCGTGGCTCATCACGAAAGCAGGGTCCACCGCAATCGCCGTCGGGGTAATGAGGGTCGCGAGAAAGGCCGAATATGGAGCAGGTCCGTTATAGCCCCACCCGAGGTTGAATTGAATCACTGACGCGTTCAATACCCTGACCGACTGATCAGAACGCGTCATGACGCTCAGGTTCGCCGGGGACGGATTGAAGTAATTGATTGAATTCAACATGCTGTCCGTTACGTTGAATGTCAGTCCGTTGCCCGCAGCAAGGTTCTGCTCCAGAATCCAAGACGGTGCCAGATTCATCACTATCGTCCTGTAGACGGAGTACCACATGACGTAGGCGTTGAACTGGTCACCGTTGCTGAACGTGACACCGTGTCTGAGGTTGAAGGTGTAGTTCAGGCCGTCGCTGGACACGACCCACGACTTGGCAAGAACGCCTTCGTAGGTCGTGTAACTGGTCCCATTCATTGTTATGAGACCTTGGTAAATCTGCTCGACGACTTCCCATCCTGACGTTTCATACGTAACAGCCGGATCCAGTGTGTCGGGTTCAGACTGTTCATCGACTTGGAGAGATGTTCTCGTCGGGCTGGTGGACGACGTGCTCGACGTGGACGACGTGCTCGACGTGGAACTCTTCCCACCGTTTGCGACAAATCCGTAATAAGCGCCGACAGACGCAATCACTACTACTACTATTACAACAATCCCGAGAATCATCCTTGAAACTGCTCTCTCACTATGAGTATTCAATGCAGCTTCAGAATTGTGGATTGTAACTTTACAGTATTTACGCGTTTGGTCTAATACCCCGTGAATGCGAGACTGGCAGAAACCGACAGTTGACTGGAAACCTGTCCACCTGTCCACTCGTCGATTCACCTGGGGTCGGAGCTTCGCGAAGGGCTGAACGACCAGAGCCTTATTCTCAGGGAGGACTCCCTTTGCGTCTGTCGTGGAGTGGATGCAGGATGTCTAGGAGAGTCGCTTGAGTGCTTCTTCGAACCCCTGAAGGGTTAGTGCTATGTCTTCCTCCGTGTGGACAGTCGATATCGTGTTCCTTTCGTAGTTGTCTGGGTGCAGATAGATTCCGTAGTCCAGAAGCAGCTGGTGCAGTGTCCGGAACTTGTCCCAGTCTGTAAGAAGACTTTCGCGGTAGTTCGTAATCTTCGGGTGCTTGGTGAAGGAGAGGGTGAACATCCCTGGCGCGCTCTGTATGCATGCCTTCTGTTTGGTCTTCTGGACCAGCTGAGTAAGTTCGCCTGTGAGCTTCTCCGTGTTTTCTTTCAAGACTCTGAGTGCATGGTAGTCGTTCTCGGCCAACACCTCAAGGTTCGCAAGCGCGCCAGCGAGTGAAAGAGGATTGGCGAAGTATGTCCCTCCGTATGAGACTTTTCCAGGTTGGATAAGCTCCATGTACTCCTTCTTCCCAGAAAGTGCGGCTACGGGAAGTCCACCTCCCAGTGCCTTCCCCCAGGTCGAAAGGTCCGGCGTCACGCCGTACAGTTGTTGGGCCCCGCCCGGTGCCACCCTGAAGCCTGTGATCACCTCATCGAAGATTAGGAGAGCGTCATTCGATGCTGCGATTTCCTTGACTGCTTTCAGATAGTCTGGATGAGGAAGGATCACGCCGGCGTTTGCCATTATTGGCTCCGTGATGATGGCTGCGATTTCGTTCGTGTGCCTCTTCATTATCCTTTCAAGCACCTTTGCGTTGTTCCAAGGTGACACCACGACCGTGTCCATGATCATCGATGGTATCCCTGCTGAGTATGGAAGCGACCTTGGGTATTCCTCCATTCCTGCCACCACAGGAGGAGCTTCAACGCTCACCATTGCATAGTCGTGCTGGCCGTGGTAGTGACCCTCGAACTTCAGAATCACGTCCTTCCCGGTGGCAGCGCGGGCAATCCTGACCGCGTTTAGCGTTGCATCGGTGCCGTCAGACGCGAACGTGACCATGTCAGAGGTCGGCACGAACTGCTTGAACTTCTTCGCCAAGTTGACCTCGACCTCGCTTGGAGTTCCAAACATCGTTCCCAGCTGAGCTTGCTGTTTGATCGCTTCCACAATCTTGGGGTGAGCGTGCCCGTTGATCAGGGCGCCATAGGACAGGAGGTAGTCCGTGTAGGAATTGTCATCTACGTCGATGATCTTTGACCCGCTACCACTCTTCATGAATATAGGATATGGTTCGTAGGAAGCCCACCGAATAGTCGAGCTAGAACCCCCCGGAATGAGGCGGCAGGCTTCCTCGTGAAGCGCGGCGGTCTTCGTCGTGCTTCTTACGTTGGGCTGAAGGGCGACCTTCGGTAGTGCAGGTGTGACTTTAGCATCCCGGGTTTGTGTGGATGACGACATATTGCTTCCCTCCTCACGTTCCTCTGCTTCCGTTGGAAGTGCTGCTGCGAGCCTTCTTCCCCAAACGCTTCCTCGACACAACCTTCAGCCGTATCAAGACATAGTTCCCCTCCTCAATCCGCATTAAGGTCCTGATCTCCTCAGGTATCGTCAACCGACCTCCCTTGATGACCTCAGCAATGAACGGAATTTCCTCATCCTGTATCCCCGCGCCTGATGACATACTGGACAATGCGCTCCCTGACAAAGGCATCGGCTTTCTTTGTATAAAAACATGCTTTCACGCCATAAATATACCTATCGCGCCGTTTTTCGGTGGCGCGCATCGTAAATATAGGATTTTGTGCTGATTACCCAGAATTTGTACAAATTACGTGGCTTTCCGACGGAAGATGAGAGGTGAAGATTGTCTCATTCCAAGTGACTCAGTCTGGTCAGATTCCGGGCAAGATGGAAGGCTATTCCAACACTCGTGGCAGGCAACGCTGTTCAAGTCCGCTCAGAGCACGCGGTCTTTGATAGGGGTGTAACCCACCAGAACCCCTGATTCTGAAGGAACAAGATTAAGAAGGTCGAGGACGTTGCCCAACATAATGGTCGACTACTGCCATTCCTGCGAAGAATCGGGAATCGAGATAGAAGCAGGTCATTTCATAGGACCGAAGTCCTCGTTTCCTCTGCTGACAGACAAGAAGGGGCGGCCCCTATGTGACTTCCACTGGTGGGTGATGTTCGAGAGTTCACCGTCCAAAGGGGGAATGACTTGGGCCGAATACATCAAAAAGTGGAGCAAACCCGATTATCCAAAGATGACTTGGCCCCCTAAGAAAACACAGACCGCGGAGCTAACGAAGCTCAAAACGAAGCTCAAGAAGAAATGACCCTTCCTATGTCGAGCGTTTGGCGGAGCCGCCAGTCCACCTGAACTCCGTCACGGCCCTGAACAATCCTGAGCAATCAGGATGTTTCTAATCTTGATACTGTAACCGCCTATGGTTGGCGGTCTATTACCATCTAGTAATCGTTGTCTTCCTATCGGTGAAGAAATCGACTGTGTCAATCTGCGGGTGGAGGACGCCAAAGAAGGAGCCTTTCATCCCGCCGAATGGGAAGTTCGCGGAAGGAGCTGCTACCCCGATGTTGATTCCGATATTTCCTGCTCTGATTCCGCGCCTGAATTCGCGTGCCGCCCTGCCGCTTGATGTAAATATGCTGGCCATGTTGCCGAAGTTAGTTCCCCTGTTGATCATATTGATTGCGGAGTCCAAGTCCTCGACATCAAGAGTGCTCGCGACCGGCCCGAAGATTTCATCTTTCGCTATCTTCATGTCGGGCGCAACTCCTTCGAAGATAGTGGCACCGAGGTAGAAGCCCCCAGGGAATTCGGCCACTCTTACTGCTCTGCCATCTTTCAAGATACTCGCTCCCTCGTCAAGACCATATTGCACGTACTTCAGGATCCTTTCCCTTGCCGCGGCTGACACGACGGGGCCCATCTGAGTGCCAGGCTTCACGCCAGGACCAATCTTCAAGTGTGAGGCAGAGTTCGCGAATTTTCCAAGGACCCTCTCCTTCGCCTCCCCAACAAGCAAGAGGTTGGCGCCTGCAAGACAACGCTGCCCCGAATTCCCGAAGAAAGAGGAAATCATCGATGGGACGGTCAGATCGATGTTCGCATCCGGCATCACCACGATACTGTTCTTGGCCCCGCCGTTAGCGATTGCTCGTTTTCCGTGCTCTCCGGCTAGTCTATACACTTTCCTCGCCACCGGCGAAGAGCCTACGAAAGTCACTCCCTTCGTCGACTCGTTGGCAATCAGTGATTCCACCACTTCCGATCCACCATGAATGAGGTTGAAAACGCCGGGCGGGAGCTTGACTTGGTCCTGAATCAGGGATGCAACCAGTTGCATCGGGAGGGGTGTGATTTCACTGGGCTTGACAACTACCGTGTCTCCGAGTACGATAGCGTAGGGGAGGAACCAGAAAGGTATCATTACGGGGAAATTGAAGGGACAGATTATCGCGAAGACCCCGAGCGGTTCCTTGACCATCTCCTCGTCGATTCCGGATGAAATCTGGTCCTGTAGAGTCCCTCTTGCCAAGGTGTGTGCGATGGATATTGCGACGTCGATGTTCTCGACTGTCCTTCTTACATCTCCCCGGCTCTCTTCCAAGGTCTTCCCGTGGTTGCGAGTGTTCAGCATGGCGAGTTCCTCTGCGTTCGCCTCGAATACATCCTTCATCTTGAACAGGAACCTAGCACGGTCGGTTATGGGCAGGGCCTTCCAAGATTCGAATGCGCGTTCGGCCGATTCGACCGCTAGGTTCACTTCTTCCTTCGTCGAGAATGGAACTCTGCCGATTGCTGAGCCGATAGCGGGGTCGAAGAAATCACGTTTGTCCTCGGATTTGGACTCCGTCCATTCCCCACCCAGTAGGAGTTTCAAGTCGCCAGAGCTCTCGGAGTTGGCCGCACTGGACGACATCTGTTGGTTTGGGGGTATGTGGGCTAATAAACAGTGATGTGACGCCAAGTCACCTTTGACAAGGCACAAGAAGAAGGCAGGTCAAGGAGCAGGCTACAATCGCCTAACGCATACATCTCGGCTTTCATTCCAGAGTATTTGCCGAGGGCAGCTCGGTGAACGGAACTGATTGTTTCACTGCGTCTGTTCTCCAGGGACCCTCGGACACATACTGTAACTCTTGAGTGGTGAAGAGGCCTAGGAAGTCGGCTGGACGGGGGGAACGGCCTTACTGTCCATGCGAGAGAACGGTTCGCTCAAAGACTTCAAGACCTTTCTCCAAGAGCGGTTCCTCAATGGTCAAGGGTGCCATGAACCTGAGGACGTTTCCATAGTGGCCGCACGTGTGCATAAGGAGGCCGTTCTCGAACATACTCTTCCTGAGTTCTACGGCGAGAGCCCGGGAAGGTTTCCTGCTCTGCTTCGATTCCACAACCTCATTTCCAATCATGAAACCAACACCTCGCACGTCGCCGACGTTCTTTGACTTGGACGCAACCCTCTCGAATTCTTCCTTCGCCTTCGTCCCGAGTCTGGCGACCCGTTCCAGAATCCTGTTCCCTTTGATATAATCTACCGACGCGGATCCGGCTGCCATCGCAAGCAAGTTACCTCTGTACGTTCCAAGATGGAAGCCTTCGCCCAGTTTCTCATCATATTCCGATTTGTAGGCGACCAGCGACAGGGGTATGCCCGCACCAGCGGACTTTGAAACGCACATGATGTCTGGAGTCGTCCCTGTCAGTTCGCATCCCCAGAACTTCCCGGTTCTGCCGAATCCTGTCTGCACCTCGTCAATAATCAAGGGGATGTGCGACCTGTCCGCTATCTCCCTCAAGCCTGGCAGGAAGTCTTCCGGAGGGAGTATGTAGCCGCCTTCGCCCTCGATGGGCTCGACGATTATACCGGCTAGGTCATCCAGGCCGGAGTGTTCGTCCTCGATGAGGTGCTCAAGGTAGCGCAGTATCACTTTGCCCTCATCGCCCTTCTTCTCTACAGGAAGGGGGAACCGGTATGAGTATGGATAGGGCAGCCTGGAGACGCCCTGCCTTGAGACTCCCGAATACTCGAGGTAGTGCCGGGAAGATGTGAGGCTCACGGCACCTGCGTGCACGCCGTGGTAGGCGCCCTCGAACGCCACGATTGTCTTCTTTCCGGTCACACTCCTCGCGATGCTGACCGCCGTTTCGCAGGCGTCCGCCCCCGTAACCGTCGTCATGATCTTCGCATGGCCCCGGAGCCCGCCGGGAAGGACGGAGTGCATTCTTTCAAGAAACCCAATTCTCGTTTCCGTGGGAATCTCAAGGGCGTGCCATATCTTTCCGAGCTGACTGGCTACTGCTTGGGTAACGACCGGATTGCGGTGCCCTAGGTTGAGGACGCATATGCCACTCACCCAATCGATGTAGAGGTTCCCATCGACATCTCTGATTGTCGCATTCTCGGCAGAATCTATGGCAAAGGGGAATGCTTTACTGTAGACGACCGCCCTTGTTTCGACTTCTTCCTGTCTGCGGAGAAGCTCCTTTGATTTCGGACCTGGGGGCTTCACGACGATGTGCGGGGCCATCACGGCGTGCCTTTGGGACATCTTGGGACGACTAAGCAGAAGGATTGCCACTCTAATTAACGTGGCGCAGAATGGACGCTGGCTGACCTGGGACTATTCGGTTGTGGGCAGCTTCTTCACGGCCAGGCCACGAGCCTCCATCTGGCGCAGGAAATGTTCCATCTGATTCCGTGTAAGTGCTTCCGGCGGCAACACTCCTTTCTGCTCTATCCGTCCGTCGGAGATCATCTGGGCGACAATCGAAGCAGGGATGGTCTTGGAATAGGCAGTGCAGGGGGCGCGGTATGTATCGCTGTAGTAGATTGGACCGAGGCAGAAGGCTGCCTCCGCGGGCTTCCCCCCAAGATTCCCCAGAGTGCTTACCAAAGCACCCAACGGCAGTTCTCGGCTCAATGGGAGAGAGGAGAGCCAGGAGAGGTCTCCTTGGGGATACCTTCCTTCCATCTACGGTGACCGTCTTGTCGGAGGCAAATCCCGAAGATCGAAGGAATTTCACTACGTCAATGGTGGCCCTGTCCCAGGAGTCCTTGTAGGTCACATATTGCACGCCCTTGACGAACTTGGGCAGCGTGGCCAATTCACTGGGCTTGGTCCAGATCACGAGAAGTAATTCCTCGAAGTGCTAGGCTGGCGCACTTGTTATCTACTACACGTACCTACCTGAGCAGCGCGCGCTCAATATGAAAACACTTGTCTTAGGAGCCTCAGGCCAAATCGGAGCATACACCGCCCAAGACTTGGTGGAATTTTCCAAAGCCGAAGTAATAGCCACAAGTCGAAAACTTGGAAACGTCAAGAAAGCCATGGCCGACCTAAACCTAGGAGACCGAGTGAATGTCATGGAACTTGACGCGAGCAACACAGACGCCGTCGCGAAAATAGCGAAATCGGAGGGAGTTGACACGGTGATAAACTGTGCCTGGTATCAAACCAACATAGCCGTCATGAACGCCTGCCTTCGAGCAGGCGCCCACTATACCGACCTAGGAGGGTTCTTCGACACTTCCCTCAAACAGCTGGAGTTCGACAAGGAGTGGAAGAAGGCGGGATTGAACGCGACCATAGGACTGGGCAGCACACCGGGCTTAACCAACATCGCTGGCGCAGCTGGCGCTGCAAAGCTCGACAAGGTCGACACGATCAATATTTACTGTTCATGGGGCAACACCTTGCTGGTAAAGGAGCCGGGCTGGCCAGGTTACTCCATACGAACCGTCATGGATGAGTTCACGCAAGAACCTGTCATGTGGCTCGACGGCAAGCACGTTAAGCAACCCGTGCTGTCAGGGGAGACCACGGTGACGATGCAGGAACCAATCGGCAAAGTCACAGCGTATTACGTGAAACATTCTGAACCCGCGACCTTAGGAAGATATGTCGGTAAGGGTTGCCGGAACGTAACGTTTCGAATAGGGTTCCCAAGCACTGACTTCGCTACCTTCAGAACCCTGAAGAGCCTAGGCTTTGCCGAAGCCGAAGGAATCCAGTTCGGCGATCAGCGGATCTCACCTCTCGACTACTTGACAGCGATGTATCAGAGAGCCATCGCGAAATCGAGGCACGACACTCCACCACGCGAGGAATATGAATATGACGCGTTCAGAATTGACGTGTTTGGAGCCCGGAAAGAATCTCCTGCAACGGTTACGTACCACATAATCACCTGGAACGACCCCCAGAGAGGGATACCTTCAGCCCGAGACACTTCCGTGCCACCAGCAGTGGTTTCGCAATGGCAAGCGACTGGGAAGATTAAGGACCCGGGGGTCTTTCCGCCTGAAGCGACGGTTGATCCTGAACCGTTCTTCATCGAGATGGGTAAGAGGAAGATCAGAGCAGAAGAGCACTTCACGGAAACAAAGAAGTTCTATTGAAAGTCGGAAAGCACCCCAGACAATTCTCGTCCGAGAAGGGAGGTCCCCTTCAGGAGGCTGTCGGAAGAGGTGAAGCTCAACCCCACACTTTCAACCAAGAGTTACGTGCAGTTCCTTCGTATTCCCTGAGGCACTGGTCACTCCGCCGACAGCAAATCAACAACCCGGCATGGTTAGGGTTAGTCAAATTGATAGCGAATAATGCGTTAGCCAGAACGGATTGCAGAGCGTTAGCTTCTGCCCTTGATTCGCATTATCTTATCGCGGCCCATTACCGCCCAGTACTCTACTTCCGAGCCAGGCTCGAGCTCCCCGCTCAGCTCCGCCATCTCCTCTGCCGTGGGCTTAGGCGCGCGCGCCGGCCGTTTTCCGCCGTATACCCTGGCGTCCTCCCCAAAGGCAGCGTGGTCTTAGAAAAGGCGCCCGATGCCGAATAGGTCGGGGCTCCAACGAGCCCAGACCATAGCGATACTAGTTGGGTCTGAGTCTAGCTCGGTAAACCAGTCGGTTCCGACCGACGCCGCCCGAGAAGCTCGACTCGAACTCTTCTTTATCTGGACCAAGGCGTTTTGGAGCATTCTACGCCATTGAGTTTCGGAATCATGCGATGGTCCCGGCGACCTCACTTCTGATTTGTCAAGCACGTCCTGAGCGTATACCTCAGACCCACAGTATTGGCACGGTTAGATTCCCTTCCTTCGGCAACTCGATGCTACCACTGCACTGAGGAAGTCTTGCCAAGCAAACTCAAGTAGGTTCGAGTTAACTTTTCGCTTCTCTGCAATGGCATCTATTGTTCTCCTAGTCACAACTCCATCTTTGCTTTCTACCCAGAGCTTGAATACTTCCTCTATCGCATCGGCTAAGCTCTCTCTCTCTTTGATTTCTTCGACAGTCGGAGTCTTGGAAGGTGTTTCGAAATCTCTACCTTGAGTCATACGCGTTCCTTATCCATTTTTGTCATCTCGATGATCATTCTATCAGCATCAGAATTCCGTTTGGGTTCCTCCTTAGATTTACGGTATATGGAGCACGAATCCACATTCATGGCTTCTCACGGGCCTACATCTACGAGCGGACCCCTGAGCTCAAGAGCATAAGGAGGTCGGAAGCCATCAAGCGCGGACTGAGACGGAATGTCAACTGGGTTAACATTCGCAGTGAGGATGTACGCGCAGGAATGGCGGGAAACCAAGAAGACGGCAACCCTGTTCAATCATCTGGTGCAAGCGAGACATGAAGAGAGCACGTCGGGCAAGGGAACGGTCGATGTCCAACTGAAGAAGCTTTGGTCCGAGATTGACGCTAAGCTTGTTTGCATTGAGAAGCTTCTGGCAGAAAAGCTCAGCAGCGCCAGCGCTCCGCCTAGATTAGTATCGAGGTACTCTAGGATCGGCTTCCCGAGCCCACGCATCTATCCCGCCCAACAGGTTGCGGACGTTGGAGAACCCGGCTCTCCTTAGAAATGAGACCGCTTGCGTGCTCCTGACGCCCACGTGGCAGTAGACTACGATTTGCCCCCCTTTGTCCAGCTCACCCATCCTCATCGGAAGCTGTCCGAGCGGCAGCAACCGGGCTCCCTCAAGATGGCAAAGCTCGTACTCGCGGGGTTCCCTCACGTCCACCAGGACGACGTTTTCGCCTCTGTCGAACGACGCCTTCAGCGCCATGGGGGTCACGTCGAACTCGACCGGCCTCGCCCTTCCTTTCAGCCCGCAGAACTCCTCGTAGTCGATGAGCCTTGTGATTGTGGGGTTGGGCCCGCAGACCTTGCAGGCGGGATCCTTCCTGATCCTGACCTCGTCGAAGGAGGTGTCCAGCCCGTTGAAGACCAGCAGCCGGCCGACGAGGGATGAGCCTGTCCCCAGCAGGATGTGTATAGCCTGGACTGCCTGAATCACGCCCATCACGCCAGGGAGGACCCCGAGGACACCTACGTCCTCACACGACCTCACCGACTCCGGTGGGGGAGGGTAGGGGCTCAGGCACCTGTAGCACGGTCCTCGGAGTGCGAAGAAGACCGAGGCCTGCCCGTCAAACCCGAGGGCGCTCGCGTAGACGTCCGGCTTCCCGAGGAGGACGCAGGCGTCGTTGATTAGGTACCGGCTCGGAAGGTTATCCGTCGCGTCGACGATCACCTCGTAGTTGCGGATGACCTCCAGAGCGTTCCCCGAATCTAGCCTCGTGTCGTGGGCCGCGACCTCGACATTCGGGTTGACCTGGCGGAGCCTCTCGGCCGCGACCTCAACCTTCTTGCGCCCGACGTCGGCCTCGCCGTAAAGGAACTGCCTCTGGAGGTTCGGCATCTTCACGGTGTCGCCGTCGACCAGCCCGACCTTCCCGACGCCGGACGACGCCAGGTAGACGGCAGCGGGGATTCCGAGCCCGCCCACCCCGACTATGACCACCGAGGAACCCTTGAGTCGCCGCTGACCTTCGGGCCCCACCTCGGGCAGGACGAGGTGTCTGCTGTAGCGCTGCGCCTCGAGGGCCGATAGCCCCAGGGATTTGGGAATCAAAGTCTGATTGGCCTGCCGCGGGGCCTGAAGCCGCTTAAGCGTTCGTCCTGTTCCTCCTAAAACAGTTCGGGCGGCTGTGTGCTGCGCCAAGGGGGAGCGATTTGTGCCATCGTTCATCATAGAAGCTGACCGGCTGGCGCGCGTGTGTGTCAGCTCGGGATATGGCATGTGCGAGGTCCTCGGGACGCAAATCGTGTGGGTCGAAGCCGGGGTGGCCGTTGGGCTCCTCGTTGCGGCTGTCTGCTTTCTTCTCTCGCTCGGGAAGCTGATAAAGCGGGAGAAGCTACTTCCGTAGGTCTTAAACGTCGGCCGCCGTTGCGGCGGGTCGCAATGCCAGAAGTCGGAGACAAAGCCCCGGATTTCGCGCTCTACGACTACGACAGGAAGCTGCGGCAGAGTTCAGAGTTTCGAGCGAAGGGGCGCAAGACAATCTTCGCGTTCTTCCCCGGCGCCTTCACGGGAGCCTGCACCCAGGAGATGTGCACGCTCAGGGACATGTACGGCGAGCTGGAGAAGATGAACGGCACCGTGGTGGGCATCTCGGTCGACGCCCCATTCGCCCAGAAGGCGTTCGCGGAGAAGAACGGGCTGAAGTTCCCCCTTCTCTGCGACTTCAAGCGAGAGGTCGTAAGGATGTACGGCGTCGTCTGGAACAGGCTTGGAGGAGTTGAGGGTTACGTCTCAGCGAACAGGGCCATCTTTGTAGTGGACGGCCAGGGAAGGATACTGTTCAAGTGGGTCGCGCCTGACCCGGGGACCCTGCCCGACTTCGAAGCAATCAAGAAGGCTCTTCAGTAGGTCCACAACACGACGGTCTTGTTCGGCAAATGGCTATTCGGACATTGGCCTGAACATACAGGGCGGGCCGCGGGTGGGATTTGAACCCACGTGCGTAGGCTCAAATCAAGGCAGAGAAGCTATCCTTGAGGCATTATCCAGCTAAACGCGGAAAATCGTTGCTCTGTCTTTGGCTTGCAACCAATTTGTTGGGTTCAAACTCATTGAGGAACAAAGCTTCTTGAGGTGTAATTCATGCTCGTTATTCCCACGATTGCAACTAGACCTATTAGTTTCCTTTCCCCACCATAAGAGGTATGTCAGAACAGACGGAGACCGTGGAACGAGTAAGACAATGGTTCGTGGATTTCATCACTTACTTCAGAACAGAGTTCAGTCGGTTGCCGCCTGATGTTCAGAAGATGGTAGCCACAAATACGAACTACCTTCCGAATTGCCAAATTGAGGTTTTATGGTTAGAGCGTCCCGAGTATCAATTCGTAATCAAATCGAACTTCAAGGACAGACCAGATATGGAAATAACTATTCACGGTCCCCTCTCCGACCATGAATTCCTAGCATGTGCTGACGAATTGGCCTCTTCAACTCGTTGGGCAAGGCCCATCAGAAACGACCCTCAACCCACAGGCGTTGAGAATCAATACTCAGAAGCTTTGGCATCACAACTGCATAGTTTCACGAGTATGGTGCGTAATTCGCTTTTCAACCCTAAGCCACGTCCAGGCCAGCTTTCTGGCATGCTTGTTGGTGAAGCAGTGTGGGTCGAAATATCTTCGGGCAACTTGGTAGAAACGGACTACGTCCAAGCAGCGAACAAGAGAATCGAGGAAATCAGAAGTCGCTATGCTTCTGCTTCTAAACCGACAACCCAGCAAGTTCCCCAGAAACCGAAGAAACGTGACGGGTTCGTCACATTCTTCTATCCTCCGTTGGAATTCGGTCAAAGGCAAAAACCAACACCAAGTGCCATCTTGAGAGGAGTAAGCTTCCACCCGACATCTCTTGAGAAGGCTTTCGACACATCGTTCAACGGCATCCCGATTATTGTGAACCGAAATGGCTTGCTTTTCATCGGGGCAGATGACAAGGAAACCGCTCTCAGGATTCTGAACACTATCATGGCGATTGGGACGCTAATGGGACTCGGTCTCTACGCGGTCAGGGAGCACGAAATCGGTGAGGGGGACTACGATAGGGAAAAAATGGTAATTGCAGGCCATGGTTATCCTCTCTCATCAATGCGAATGATGCAATCTGATTTCTTCTTTGGGAGACAATTCCGTCCCAGCATTCCAACAGAACCATCCAAGATATTGCAGGCAATACAGATTTCATCTGGATTGTTCACGCAACACAAACTCGTTGAGGAGTTGCGTCTTTACGTTGAGTCGTATACTCACCTGCAAGATTCGGAATACGCTCAATCATTTATTCTGAGCTGGAGCATTATTGAACGTCACATCTACGAACTCTGGGGAACGAAATTAGAACTCATGGACATGGATGAAGATAGGATAGCGAAGCTTCGGGGTCAAACAATCGACTTTCTAATTGAAGCGTTGAACGTTTCTGGAGACATGTCAGAGACTGAGTATGAGGGATACATGGAGTTGAAGAATAAGCGGAACAAATTCATTCATCGTGGGAAGCCTATCCTGAAGGCAGATGCAGAAAAGTGTTTCAGCATCGCACAAGATATAGTTCGAAAGAGAATAGCTACGTGAATGACGCGTTATTCGTCAAGCCACCATTCGGGGCCAAGCACTGAAGCTAGCGTTCTATCTTTGGTCTGTGACCAAGTAATTGGGTTCAAACTCGACAGCGTTGATGGAACAGTCAGAAAGGAAGAGGTCTGTGCTGTTCTAGGAAGTGGAGATTAGGATTCCTATCGGCCCATTATAGTTGGTGTTGGGTGCCTGTATGGTCAAGGTGAACGTTATGCTCGAACCCGGCGTAAGAGAATACGGCAGGTTTGGCGAGATAGTTACTAGCGTGAAACCCGGTGTAGTGACTGAAATCGAATTTATCGAATGAGTTAACAGGAGTGCGCCATTAGTTGGGGTAATCGTTTCGGTGAATTGACTACCCCCGCCAACAGAAAGCGAGTTACCACCCCCTTGAAAAGACGGGCCAAAATATCCACTCGTTGAGCCAGTGTAATCAAAAGAGAGATTCTGTGCTGTTATGTTTACGGTGCTCGCCGAGGCCGCTCCTATTATAATGAGAGAGACCATCGCAACCACCACTACGACAACAACGATACCAACATTTCTAAGCGTGCGAGATTTAGGTGACTGTGGAGACATAGGCTGAGTTGACGAAGCAGGTTGTGGTTGAGGGGAACCTGTCAGTGTAGAGATGCTCTTGCCACAACTCGGACAGAAAACCACATTATCAGGCACACTCTTGCCGCAGTTAGGACAGTAGGCCATTATTCTTTATCAATTCTCGTTGTCGTGACTTGGATTTACGGCATATGGAGCACAAATCTATGCTCAATGCTAAGGCTCAGAGGCCGAAACTCCTTCAACCAGCGATTTTGATGGTGTTGGACTTGCTAATGATGGCCAAAAAGATGATGATGAAGACGAAGACGAAGATGATGATGATGATGGGACTTTGAATTGGTTGCACTCACTTTAGGCGTTCGTTGAATGAAAATCATGGCCAAACTACATATGGTCATTTGCTGTCATCATTCAGGACTCGCAAGCGAGTGATTCAGAGATTAGGTTCTATCTTGTTTGGAACAGGAACATAGACAGGGGCCCAGACTAAGCGCTATTCACTGTTCATTGGGGTATACCGTGATTAACAATTCGTTGAGAACATAAATCCATTTATGACGTTCAAGATATAATTACGGTGACATATCTGACAAAATCCAAACTCTTATCAACATGTCACCGTAACCATCATTGATGGCTAGAGTAGCAAAGAGAATATTCAAGGGAAAGACATACTACTACCTAGAACACACTATCAGAGAGAGAGATAGGCGAATAACCAAGAAGAAATACTTAGGAGACAAACTACCAAAGAACATTGATAGCGTCAAAAAGAAGTTCCTTTTCGAAATAAACAAGGCAAAGTGGTTTGATGACTTTGAAAGGATAAGACGCAACTACAACGCTGAGCTAAAGTCAACACCAAAATCAGCCAGAGAGAAGGAAGTTCGTGAATTCTCAGTTAGGTTCACGTATGATACGCAAAGAATCGAAGGCTCAACTCTTACGCTTCGGGAGACCGCGCAGTTACTAGAAAATAGAATCAGTCCGAGCGGAAGACCAACTGAAGATTCGAAGGAAGCTGAGGCGCATCAGAAGGTCTTCCTTGAGATGCTTGAACTCAAGAGAGACTTGTCACAACAGCTAATTCAGGATTGGAATTGGAAACTTCTCAAAGAAACAGAATCTGACGTCGCAGGAAGAATCAGAGGACATGGTGTCAGGATTACTGGAAGCAGGTTCATCCCGCCTTCACCTGTGGAATTGCAACCTTTGCTGGACGAATTCTTTGACTGGTATAGTGGAAACAAGGCGAAGGCCAACCCTGTTGAACTGGCAGGGCTCGTTCATCTCAAATTCGTGACGATTCACCCGTTCACTGACGGGAATGGGAGAATCAGCAGGCTCATGATGAATCTTGTATTGCATAGACATGGATATCCAATGCTCAACATCGAATACAAAGGAAGAGCAACATACTACAGTTCTCTCGAAAGGTCGCAACTCAATGAAGACGAACGGCCATTCATGAATTGGTTCTTTAGACGGTACAGACGTGAACATGGGAGATTCTTGACGCTGTTAGCCAACCGTTAAATGACGACTGCAGGCTTGAAGTCTGTATGGCCGTCTTCTTTGACATAGAAACGACTGGCCTTGACCCGTATCAGAGTCAAGTGACCGCAATCGGAATGAAAGCAGACGGCGTGATTAGGCTCTGGAAGGTATGGGAATCTGAAGATGAACACAGCATGATTATGTCAGCCTTGGACGATGTCAAAAGAGTTGAGGAAACAGTTGTTGGCTTCAACAATCTGAAATTCGATGTGCCATTCATGTTGAAGAGGCTTGAAGTCTTGGGTCATCCTTCCCCAGAACTGTGGGCACTCTACAGCAAGAAGTGGTTCGACCTTTACCAATACTTGGGGAATGATTTCAGGAGTCAAAGGTATTGGCTCGACAAGGCCGAGATAAAGGAGAAGCACCCAGAACTCAGAGGGAGAGATATGCCTACCTACTTCAGCAATGGCGACTATTCAAAGATAGAATCGCACATCGTTGACGACCTGAATACTTCGGAAGCACTCTTCAAATTTCTCAAACAGAGGAACCCTGAGTTCCTTCGGTTCGACTAGTCAGAATGTTTGCTACCCCAGTATTGGTATTAGTCTAGGGTTGGAGAGGCTCCCAAAAGAATGCTTGCTGAGGACAACCAATCTCTCGTTAGTCAACGAACCAGCGATTTGGCGGGCTTCGGTTCCACACGCACGCGCGCAGTTTGGAAGTATCTCTGAGTTCGGCTTTCACTGACGTCTCAAATACTCGGAGAACAAAGGATGAAACAGGCTGTATTTTCCTCTCTCCTGGCGAATGAGAAGTTCCTTCTTTTCGAGTCTAGAAAGCAGTTGAGGTGCACCCTTGATATGCTTGAAGTCAATAGGCGAAACTCTTTCCGATTGGCTTTTCGCAATCTCAATGAGGAGTCTCCTTTCGGCTTGAGTCGCTGAATGGAATTTCTGTGAGAATATCATTTCACCCAATGACCTCTCAATTGACGGCCATGCTTCCTCGAATAGTTCCTTGGTAATCACTCGTTCCTGCTTCAGAGCACGGAGCAATTCTCGCATCAGATAGACCAAGAAATATGGGTGTCCACCCGTCTTTTGAGCAATTGATTCTATTGCATCATCTCTTACTGTGATTCTGCTCCTAACCGACTTCAGCCTTACTTCAATCACTTCCTTGGCTTCTGCGACCGTTAGAGACTTGAGTCTCATCGGCTCGAAGAATCTTACTACTGGTTCCGCAAGTTCCGCTATCTCAGGATACAGAAGAGCAGGAGCAGTAACGACTAATGCGTAATTGCACTTTCGATTGACTAGTTCCTGAAAGGTTGTTCTCAGCGTAAGATACGCTGATTCTTCCTTCTTGAGTGGGAAATAGTGGAAGTCATCAAGCAAAACGAATGCGATTTGCGTTCCAGTAGGTGCTAGGTGTTTCTCCCAGAGCGTCTGAAGAGAGTCTAACATGCTCAACGTCTCTTCGCCTGCTTTCCTGCTCACACCGACTACTCCGAGACTGAAACTCGGTTCCCATTTTGCTAGTTCTTTGCGAATCTTCTGGCTTATTCTGTTAGTGGAGGTCGTGTTAGAACGGAGATTGTGAAGGAATTCCGCAGTGAATACGTCCCAACTCTTGGCTGAAATTGGATTCAGAGGATAGTAGATGCACGCACATTTCATTTCTTCCCTCAAATCATCGGTCAGCATTCGTCTAAACTTCCACAACAACGATGTCTTTCCTTGACCCCACGTTCCTAGAATGGCGAAATTGACTGGTGAAGGTATTCCCAACCTTGCAGAATTGATGGCCATTTCTCTAAATGCGTCTAACTCGGTTTTTCTATTTGCGAAGAATTCTGGTTGAGCAGGCTGTTGAGGGTTGAATGGGTTTAGATTGTTATTATTGTTATGATTGTTACTAGGCATTTGAAATCACTCGTTTAGTCTATAGCGTTGAATCTTGGCAATTCCACGACATGTCCTATGAATCAACCTACGCCCATAATACATTCCTTCTCCCGGGTAAACCTTGAGTCCACAAATAGCACATGTCTTATAACCCATGTTATCCTTGTGATGATTGTTATTATTAAAACCGTTTGAAAGGACGAAGAACCAAAACCGAAGCAGGTTACCGAGTCTGAAACTTCTCTTCCTGAAGTTCAAGGTATCTAAGCAATGCCATGTACCAATTGTTCAAACTCATGGGCATTCGGGCAAGATTCTGTCTGATTGCCTTAATGATGCAAGGAATTGCTTCGGCCCTAATTCTCGTCTTGTCGATTGTGAATTGTCCGTCTTTCTCAACTATTACTCCCCTTACCTCTTCTCCTTTCGGGTCATTACAAACTAGGCTGGCATCTTCCTCTATCGTCTCTGCCCACTCTTGGAACTCTGTTTTGCTAAAAGGGTAGGCATGTGGCGTTTCCTTCATCAATCTGAGCATGTCTGCCTCACTATCTGGGTCATATGGCCTCGGTTGCAAATCAGCACTGGGTGGTCTTCGGGATGCTAATAGGTTGATGACAGAGAATGTTGCAATTGATTTGGCACTTGTTGAGGAGATGAGCACCATCAACTGCCATAGATTTCTTTCTTCAGTTGCACGCGCGCCGGACTCGAACCAGCGATTTTGGTGGCGTTTGACTAGTTTGGGTTTTGCCTGTTTGGGACTGGATTCCCGCACGAGCCACAGAATGCTGCCCCCTTGTCGAGTTGTGTTCCGCATTTGATGCAGTAGTTTGATGCTTTGGGCGTTGTTGGTGGTTGTGGGGTAGGGGTTTTCCGTTTGGGTTGGTAAGTGCTGTCATGCATGAGACCGATGCCGAGTGCTACAAGAAAGAGGGTGACTATTGCAATGCCGCCTGCACTTGGGAGGATGCTAGCAACGAAGACTGAAATGAGCAAGAGAGGGAACGATACAGCCACCATAATGATTCCAAGGGCTAGTTCCCATATCTTGGTCAAGTGTGCACTTGCTAGCGGGGTATCCCTAACGTTAAGTGTTTCTCGTCCCAGTGAAGGGTTGTTGTCGCGCGCGCGCTGAATTGCCACCCCAGCATCAGTCTAAGGTTGGAGAGGCTCCTATTCTTCTGAGGTTGTGAGGACGAGCGTGATTGCTGAGGCGCTTTGCGTTCAGTATCTTAGCAAGCCTCAACGTTGTATCGAATGAGTTCTCGATGCTTCTCTTCGTAATCTTGAGCGCGGGAAACTTCTCATCTGGGGTAATCATGGCGAGAGTGTTGAAGACTATTCTATGAACAATGACATTTCTCTTATCGTCAAAGTTTCGTAGTCTGTCTGCCTCGGTAGGGGAGATTGACCCCCGCTCTTCATTTCTGTCCACGGAATCTTTGAAACGGATTCCTTTGAACTTGGTCTTGAACTTCAGTGGTTCGTCAGGCTCTATGTCCCACAGTAGAAAGTCAATCCAAGAATGGAGCAGCGCGAAGGCTTCCACATACCTCATCTCCCCGAATGATTTCCTGATGACCTGCTCGATGTTCCCCTTTCGTAGGTCGAGAATTATGCTTCCGTCAGTCCATGCTTTGACGCTCATTGAGGTTCTTTGCTGTCTGTCAAACTCTTACTTAGTTGTTCTTGGCTAGGCGTGCACTCAGAGGTTGAGGAAGTGAGTTATCACTCGGATAAGATTCCTTGGATAAAGTCCAAGACTTCAAAGGCTAACGCCATTATCAGATTGTTGGAAGGATTCGTGAAGGAGAAACGCAACTGGAATCTAGACGGTTCGCGCAGGCAGTATGATTTCATTTCTGGTTGCTATGGCAACCCGAACTCCAAGACTTTGTTTGTGGCAGAAATACCCAGTTTTTCCGGTTGCAAAGTAGTAGAGCGGCTTTACCCGCGTGAGATGAGATGGAAAGGTGCTTGGAAAACAAGCACAGGAGACCTGATTTATAGAATCTGTTTGCACGACCACCGACTGATAAAACCAGACCCACTCAGCGATAAACCTTGGACTTGGGACTGCTGGCTGACTGACTTTGTGAAATGCCCACATACTGACAGTGAGTGGAAGAGAATGAATGAGGACGATAAAGAACACATTCTGAAGGAAAGTGCAAAGATACTTCAGCGCGAATTGGAAATCATCGCCCCAGAGAATGTAATCATCGTTGGAAAGTCCAAAACGAAGCCCTTGTTCAAGAAATACATGAGGACTTGGCTAGTTAAGAATGGAGTTGGAAAAAGCGGACAGCCCAAGTGGTCTTGGATAGACAAGAATGGAGAGCCCAAGTGGGTTCTTCCTCACTATGCAAGAGCAAAAAGCCCAGACCCCGAATCGGAAAAGTTTGTGGAGAGATTCAATTATACGATGAGACAGATTAGCAAGGGCACACGCTGAATTGCTACGCCAGTATCATTCTGGGGTTGGAGAGGCTCCCAAAGGAATGCTTACTGAGGGCAACCAATCTCTCGTCAGTCAACGAACCAGAGATTTTGATGGTGTTGGACAGGGCTTGAATGGTTCTGTCCAATCAACGGGTGATTTCTGAGAGTGTCCAGCAACGGGTGATAGTGTTCAAAAGCAGGATGGAACACCTTGAAACGATTCTGTCAACTCATCTGCGCGGGATTAACTTGAAGGGTAGCATCAAGGCAAATAGATGCGGATGTGGTCAACGGGACAACCTATGTGAAGCGCCGAACCCCAATAACCCGCGCCGAAGTCCAGTAGAGCGCAGCTGAGGGATTCGTATGCAGAATAGGATTGTGGCTGATGAAACTGGGAGCCGCAGTCCTTCGACACAGCAGGACATGGTATTGGTGAACTATACACTGGCGCGAAGAAGAAGAACATTAGGAAGGCGACGACGCACACACCGACCGCGAGCAGGGGTCTTCTTTTCACCCATGAGAGACCGTGTCCGTGTTATTTACGGCCTTGGTGAGCATCGCTAACCACTTGTTCTTGCCGTTCACAGCCTATCCCTCAGGAAGCCCCTTCTCATCGCTCAGAATATCGTTCCATTTCTTGTTGTCTTCAATCCAATGGTGGTGAGTCTCTTCAATCATCTGATGGAGAGCCATGAGCAACTCCAATCCAGAAATCGAGTTCTTTCCTTCGTTATCCTCACGCACCTCCCTTGCGAACTTGTAAGCCGTATACCACAGTCTTTTCCTAAGTTCATTCACGATTTTGTCGTTGTAGTTTGATGCTGGCAACCCGTTTCATTCAGGCGTGGGGAATTTAAACAAGAGAGTGACGAAAAGAAGCAGTGGGCAGACCCCTTCCATCAGCAGGTTTCTGTCCCATGAATTAGGCAGGATGGAGTTGGGAAAGCGACTTCCAGTCCATGGTTCATGCAATTCTGTGTTCCTTTGATGTTGTTTTGGAGCGAATGACCACGGCGTTCAGTTCCTTGTCGAACTTTACCTCGACCATGTCGCCTTGCTTTATCGTGAAGGCGGAGTCCTCGGCTACTTTCGATGGAATTGACACATACAGTGTTTTCGCCTTGCCGTGTTTGAAGACCTTCGACTGTCCAATCAGGAGCATTGCTGGCATTGCAGGGTGGGAGGATATCCGAACCATTTAAGTTTTCACTTCAGATTCCCCTACAGGTGGTGAGACCATCGCTGTTAGCAGAATTACTACAACTTTAAATACAACGCAGGAGAGGCATCCTTGTGAACTGGATTCTCTTCGGAGTGACATTTGCAACCTCGTTCGGCCTCTACTTTTTGATGCGCCGGTTCGATGTCTGGTCAACTAAGGAGTTCGCCAAGTATGTGGACATGCAGAAGCACGAAGTCAACCCCTTGGTGAATGCGCTCCTTCGCCGTGGGTGGACGCTTGACAAAGTAATGACCTTCACATTGTTTCTCTTCGGGATTCCCATTGCGTTATTCGATGCCTCCCTGAACACCTACATTCTGTTCGGGGTGCCTGTCCTTGCCTTCCTAATGGGATGCTTCCATATGGTCGCTGCAGCGAGCAACACGGGTGGATTGCAAAGATTGAGGCGCATGAGTAAGGAGGAAATCAATGAAGAGGAGGCAGATTGGCTTCACTTCGCGTCCTCAGTGCGAAAGGCGTCGTGGGTCGGCAAAGTCAGGATGGTAGTCGAAAGGGAAGCATTCGGGTTCTGGATGACCATAATGTTCGCCTTCGCTTATGGCTTGCTATACTACTCGGTAGGCGTTGCAGGAATTGTCTCAGTGCTCAACGTGTTCCACTCGCACGGCTATCCATTGTATTCCTTCTTTGGAATGGGATGGCTTCTTTGTCTCGCCCTTTTGGGGTATTATCCACTAAGAGCCGCTTCCACTGTTGTGATGACTATGCGTTACTCCAAGTTGGCGAAGAAAGACGAACTTTCTGGGAGTCTTCCTACTGAGCCTTCCGTCGGATGGATGGATGTCACGGTGGCACAACTCGAAGACGCTCTGAAACTGGCGAAAGCCAACGGGGTTAACAGTGTAAGACTTTCGATTGGAACCAAGGAGGCTGCCTGAAGTGGTGAAGGCGAACGTGTCAAAGTTCGGGAGTCGGTTGAATGACGGGGAGGCTTGACTGAGGCGATGAACGGGGCCGCAGGGGTGTTCCTGTTCTGCGTGTTAGGCATAATCATAGACTCGGTCGTGATTTTCGGGACAGCCGGATTCATTGGGTATCTCCCGCCCGGATATCCGACGCAACAGGTATCGAACAACCTCCTTATCCCGTTGGAGGTCTTGGACGTTATATTCGTCATCGGAGCCATCGTGTCCGGATACGCCGCGCTCAAGTCGTCATAGCAACCACAATAACGCCATGACCGTAGCGCGCATGTTAGAATGCGTCTACGGCGAAGAAGAATGCGTTCGCCTAGCCCTCTCTGTCAGACAACCTTGCATTTGGAGGCTGTGCTCTGTCAACTCTGTGGGATATGGTTGAATTCGGTTTCTGCCCTGTCCACCAAGTCCTCTATGTGCCCGAAGTAGAGCTTACAGAGTGAAAGAGCATCTGCTTGAGAGAAGTCTTGACCGTGAAACAGTAGCGGGTGAGGTGGTTCGGGTCGTGTGACGAAATGCTTCATTGCGATTTCCGAATCATATTCGGACGCGTGTATCTTCAACTCTTTGTCCGTCCCCACATCCCTAATCCAAACTGGCTCGCCTTTGCCTGTAATCACGAAGGACCAACCTGCTGGAACCTGCTTGACGAAGATTCTCCTGATGTGAGTTCCTGTTCCTACGTTTGACGTTCCTTGCTTTGTTGTGAAGTTTCTCATTTCCGTAAAGAACCGCAGAAGGTTGTTCTCTGGCCTTGCCATCTCAACGACTTCCTTAGCATACCACTTCTCCAAGGCAAGTCCTTTGTGCCGAAACTCCGTCTGGAGAACCCAAGTGATGGAACGGGCGCAATCAACGAACGCGTCCAAGAAAGCGTCAAACTTGACTGGTTGCTTTTCCATTTCTTCGAGTGCCGTCAAGAGAATGCGACACCGCTCAATCTTGGCCGAAGTCTCTGGTAGAATCTTAGGTTTCTGTCCCAATGACTTCTCCTATCCCTTGAACGGGCTTTCTGTATTAACTTTAACCACTTGAGCCTGACTATTTGGGTTCAAATTCGACAGCGCTGATGGAACAGTCAGAAAGGAAGAGGACTGTCACAATCCAATAACAGAGACCTGTTTGTCGCACTCATCAAGGAAGGATAGGGTCTTAGCAAATTGGCTCCTATACCGTGCTCCCGAACTCCGAACCGAAAGCGAAGAACCGTCCTTAGTTAGAATGGTCAAGCGTTCGTTGAGAGTTTCGACTCGATGAAGCATTTGTCTGAAAGTCTTGGTGGATGGGTATGAAGCAATTGATTTCGTGAAGATTCTGAAGTTCTCCCAACTCAATAGAATCCCTTCATTCAGGTATGTCGAGCGCCGCCTTTCTACGGACTTGCGGTCAGGCCGCATGTCTTCTCTCGCAGACTCTCCTTTGTGTTCCCAGAATGAATCCATCATGGGCTTGAAAATAGAAAGGGATAGGGTCGTAAGTATCCCCGCCGATTGTTGACGTGAGAAGTTTGCAAACCAGAGAGTCTGCTTCACCAGCTTCCTTGGATTGACAGGTTTCGATGACCTGCAATCAATTACTATGAATGATGATGTGTCTAAAGCGAAGCAGGAATACAGGTCTTTTCCATCAAGAATGTCAAGCCTTTGACCCTGAAAAGAAAGCTTCGTAGAAGATGCTATTTCTTCTGCAACGATTCGGGCGGTGTTGCGTTCCTGCGTTAGCGAGAGATACCCCTGTTGATATTCCTCTTCTAACTCGCTGATGGCCAAGTCTTTGCTCCCATAGCTTGCAAAGGCAACAAGCGAAACCAGCCCCACTAGAAGGAAGACTATCTGAGTTTCCACTTCGGAGACACTGCTGGGGAACAAGATGGCTATGCTGATTAGAGTCGGCCAAAAGAAGGGGTAGACGTAAACCATCCCGTGAGCCAACTTGACGCTAGCCCGCCAGATGAATAGGAATGCTAGAAGCCAGAATCCAAGGGAAGACAGAAACAATAGAACCCAGACCTGCCCAATCCCTAGTAGGAATGAAAGTATAGCTGAGATTGAAGGTAGTAACAACGAAAGAGCGACCTGAATGAAGGTGGGCATATTGCCATGGTGCTTCTTGCTCCATAGAATCTTCTTCTCAATGGAAGCCATTGAAGGTCTAATCCAGAACACTACAGAATAGAAGACGGCAGCAATGACCCCTAATGACAGGTTGCTTCGCAGAAGTGAAAAAGAAGCACCTATGAGTAAGAGAAGAATGAGTCGCCCCCCAAGCCAATTAGCTAGGAAAAGTCGAACAGACACCCTAGGCGGGAATCTCGAAAGAATTGCTTCTAGTGAATCGCGTTTCAGTGAGAACCAGTTCCCATTTTTTCTCTTAAGCCTTTGGGCGGTTTGTGTCTGCCGTTTCACTTAATGTTGTCCTTGACCATCAACTGAGTCGGAGAGGCTCCCAAAAGAATGCTTCCCAGAGGTTTCCACGCAGATTTCTGACCTATCCTTTAAGCACGGTCTTTTCGCAACACCAGACCATGCTCAGAGAAGACTCTCCGCTTCCATCTCCTTTTGTGAAGTGGGCTGGTGGCAAGGGTCAACTGCTTGCGGAGTTCGACAGGTATCTCCCTTCAAAATTCGCTTCATACCATGAACCCTTCTTAGGTGGTGGCGCATTCTTCTTCCACCTCTACAACCAAGCCCTCATCCGTAAGGCAGTAATTTCGGATTCCAATCCCGACATTGTCAATGCCTTTTTTGTCGTAAGAGACAGTCTTGACCAACTTCTCACCCTTCTAGAGAACCTGCAACGATATGCGAAGGATGAGAACTACTTCTATGACGTTGCCAGACCAAGATTCAATTCCATCAGACTCAAGACAGGCGAGCAAGGAAATGTCGAGAAAGCCGCACTGCTACTCTACCTGAACAAGACCTGTTTCAACGGACTCTACAGAGTCAACAAGAAAGGTGATTTCAACGTGCCTTGGGGACGTTACACGAACCCTAGAATCTGTGATGCTCCCAATCTCAAGGCCGTGAGCAGGGTTCTGAAGGACAAGGAAGTCAGGGTTGCATGTCGTGACTTCTCGAAGGTCAAGGAAGATGCCCAAAAAGGCGATTTCATCTACTTCGACCCCCCTTATTCACCGCTGAGTCCCACCGCTAACTTCGCAGAATACACGTCACAGTCTTTTGTCACCGCTGACCAAGTGCATCTCGCTGAACTCTATCATGAATTGGCTTCCAGAGGCTGTTTCGTGATGCTAAGCAATTCCTTGCAGGTCTCGAATCTCTATGAAGGTCAAGGATACAGGTTGGAGAAGGTAAAAGCCACTAGAGCAATCAACTCTGTGGCGGCCAAGAGAGGGGCTATTGAAGAACTACTGGTGATGAACTACTGACGCGATTGATAGGTTCCACAGGATGGATTATCACATTGCGTCTTTTACTAGAGGAACTTGTCTGCGGAACAGTTCGAGATTCATCAAGTATGGAGTCTTGGAAGGCTCAATCCTCAACTCCTCGCATTCAAATTCGAGCATGCTTTGAACCGTCTTCACGAGATTGAACCAACCTAGACCATCTGTGATGTAGATTAGGCGATACTTGCCTCTGCAGGCTATCTTCAACCCTTCGAAGTGGGTGACGACCTCTCGTATCTTAGACATGGAAGTCGAGTAGTAATTCGTTTCGACCACGAATCCAATCTTGCCTTTGTGAGCAAGCACGAAATCAAACTTCTTCTTTTGTTCCTTCCAAGGAATTTCGGTGATATAGACATAGTCAGAAGAGGCAGGAAGGCTATGCTCCAATTCTGTGATATCTTTCCTCTCCAAATCCAGAGACTTGAACCCAGCAACCTCTAGGATTTCCTTCACTCGTCCTGACCCATATTCGCCTCTTTCTAGTTTCTCACTCTCGACATTCTCGGTTCTCAAACTTCGAGTTAGCGCAGAGACGATAGCCTTCTCTCGGACTAGTTCCCCGAAGTCCTCGTTTAGAATTACGAATCTGGCAATCCTCTCGGAAGTCTTCTTATCTCTTCGGATTCTAGATTCCCACAAGTTCCAGCAATCTTCTTCCGAACCAAGATAACTCGTTACTACCTTCTTGAATGAGGCAAGCGTTACGCTGTTAGAGTCATGAGCGTCTGGTTCGACTGAGAGCGAAGTTTGAATCATGCTCGGAGTCGCTCCCAAGTAGTTCGACCAACTTTTTGACTTCGAAACGCGGGTAGCAACATCTCTGAATGTTGGGTCTCGGTTTATGAGGTCATGATAGTAATCCAAGTCGTCTAGTCTTTCCCCATCGAATAGGATATTCACAAGTTCTAGATTTGTGAACCGTATCTGGCGGTGTAGATGCATCAAGACCAAGAAGTATAACGGGTCACTGTCAACCATGCCTGCGAGTTGAGTAGCGAGTTTCGACTCGGAGTTGCTCCCCTCTAGGCTCTGAAGTCGTTTCGCGTAGTTCCAAAAGTTCTCCTCAGATTGGAACATCTCAAGAAGGAACGGAGAAAATCCGCTTTCCTTGGTCGTGGGTTGGATTTCGCACGCCAAATCAATAGTGGCGTAGAACTCGGCTAGTTTGGAGTGCCAAGAAGTCCCATTCCTTTCTTCATGGGCTTCCAACCCGCGTCATGGCTAGCCGTAGTTGCTTAAGGCTTACCACCATTTCAGACTATGCTTGTAATTCGATAATTCCTCGTCACCTGACGGCTTCCTGAAGATATACAGATGTTCGTGTGCAATCTTGTAGAAGTCATATCTCCCTGCACGCCATTTTTCTCTTGTTGTCTTGGTCTTGTGTTGCAATTTGATGATGTCTTCTTGTAGGATGAACCCAGCGTCAAGGAACCTACCCAGAACTCCGACATTGATGGGCACGTAATGTCTACGCCTTCTCGTGTCACCTATGAGAATCCCACAGTGGCCATTCGGCTTCAGGATTCTATAGCACTCTCTGGCAACCCTTCCCATCTCAGAAATGAAATCCTTCAGATTCAGCGCGGACAGGTCGCCACGTATTGCCTTGGAGTAGGGGATGATGCCCCAATACGGCGGATGAGTGGCAACCAAGTCAATGGTATTATCGCCAACGATGTCCAAGTTTCTGGCATCACCATTGTAGATGTCAATTCTCGGTTCAATCCGGTTTTGGTTGAAAGTATTGAATTTGAAATCTATCCTATTCATAGCAATCATGCAGGAGTTTGGATTGATGTCAACCCCGATTCCATTTCTCCCCATCAATTTACACTCGACCAAAGTTGTGCCACTGCCAAGCATCGGGTCACAGACCGTGTCGCCTTCCTTGGTGTAATGGTCAATCAGGTTTCTTGGGATGAACGGACTCCAGTTTCCCCTGTAGTTTCCCTTGTGGGTTGCCCAATCTCCCCTGTCCTGAAAACTCCAGACAGTCCATGCTTCGGGTGAGTATTTCTTTGGAGCAAACTCAATTATGCGCCAGTCTTTGACAAGTAGCACTTTCTGGCCATCAACCGTGACAGAAGCATGTTTGCGAAGGAAGTCTTCGTATTCGCCTCTGCTGACTAGGTGCATCTTCTTGGTTGGGGTCATTAATCGAGTCATTTTATGACCACCACGACTCCGAAATCATGTTTCTGTAGAAACTCGGTTGCCTCGGCCGCTCCCTCGTCTGAATGCGGGAACGACCCAGAGACTAGGTGAGCATTGCTTGCGTTCTTGATTGAGGAATCGAAAATGTCAACAAAGATGTTTGTGCCTACCTGTTTGTAGGACTCAATCCGAATGTGCGCATCCTTGGTCTTATCCCTGTTTGCCAAGTCCCGTCCTGCTCTTGTTGGGATAACCATCTCGAAGTCTCTGTCAGACACACTCAATCATTTCTCCAAGCGGGAAAGCGGTTGATTACGTCTTGGCCTTCTCAAGGAATATCCTGCTGAGGTTCTCATCGTAGTCAATCAGCAGTGTATCGCCTTCGCTTACGCTTGCAACCCGCAAGACTTCAGTGGGGATTGCTACTCTCAGAGAGTTCCCTACGCGTATGACTTTCACGCGGATTTTGACCAACATCATAGGATAGCCTATGGATAACCTATAAATATAAGGATATCCTATGGCTAGCCATGCAAAAACAAGAGAATTTCCTGATGTCACAGGACAAGACAATCGAGACTAGGGTGCTTGAGAGACTCCACATGGAGTATTCAAAGCAACGCGAAGGAATCCACGTCTCAGACCTTGTTCTGTGTATGCGCCAAGTGCTATTCCGTAGAATCAGACCCGTCTCTCCTACGGTTAAGCAACTCGGCTATTTTCTGGATGGGGCGAGAAGACACGAAGCCCTTCAGAGTCTCTATGGAGAGGGTGTCGTAGAGAAGAAAGGAGAGTTTGAAGGGGTTCAGTATTCGATTGACATCTATGACGGGTTTCCGATTGAGTTCAAGACAACAAGGGCGAGAGCCGCAGTCAACGAGCACTGGATTAGGCAACTCATCTACTACATGCTCGCTACGGGGTCGAAGACTGGGATTCTCCAAGTCCAGAGGATAATGCCGAGCAAGGACGAAAACGAGAGTCTCTTTCCCGCGTATCTAGTTCAACTTGACGAAGAGCAATTCCAGTATTGGCTGTCGGATTTCGTCCAGAGGCGTGACCTATTCTCCAATGCCACTCTTCTCAAGGAACCCTCTCTGGTTCCAACTTACAGAGGGGATGGAGACTGGTTGTGCAGAGAATGCCCCTATCGCAAAGAGTGTGACGAGATTGAGGACGGGAACAGTGGACATGAGAAACTGACAGGAGCACAGACAGAACGTTGAGTCGAATGCCCCGAAGACTTCCCAGTTTCATGCACAAGGGGAAGACTTGGACGGTTGACTCTCGCCTCAGGGAGTTCAGGTTCGTTGTCTACGGAAGGATGCCAGTGTTCGTTCCGTTTGAAGGTGAAGAAGGGCAGGAACTTCTGAAGGTCTTCTTAGAGAGTAGACATGAAAGCGAGTGAATTAACCATCGTCTCTTACTGCGACTTCTGCCCACAGGCCAGAAGGAAGGCCGTTGAAACGTGCTCTGCCTGCGGCAAGGACTTGTGCGAAGAGCACAGGTTTCCACTTCCAGTTCCTAACAAGAACATCAAACAAGTGATTCGCAAGGGAGAGAACTATACTGGTGCAACGGCACTCCGCCTGTCCTTCTCCTACGAGTTCATGGCGGTCTGTCCAGAGTGTTCGTCAGGGAACACGGTCTCAAAGTTGGTGCTCGCACTCTTGCAGAAACAGTCAATTGTGAGGGGACAGAAGATTGGCTAGCGATTCACGGAAGTATACGTGCGTCATTTGCGGAATCGAAATCACTTCAATGTGGTATCCAGACCCGAAGGCATCAGGGCAGTGCCCGTTCAGCCCAAATGGGGAACACGAATGGGTGGAAGAGTGAGGGCCTGAGTGCCTTCAAAGGCAACCAAGAAGAAGACCATCGTAGTCAAGTGTGTTGACTGCAACCTTGTGGTCGGAACCGAGAAAGGGACGCGACCTGAACTAGAGACCCAATGGAGCATCTGTGGACGATGCCTTGCCAAGAGGAATGGATTATTCAGTGCGAAGAATTTTGGCGAGTTGGGAATCTATTGAAGGCACAAACTTCGAGTCTGAAGTTGGTGGGTGAGAGGACTGAGGAGAAAAGCAGTTCAAACCCTGATAGACGAAATCTTTGGGCAATACAGAAGTCGTGGGCTAGCCAGTAACCTTGTCCGGCGTGGCCTCTAGGGTCTTGACCCAGTTTGCCAGTCTCGTTTCTACGTTGAAAGTGCCGACATTCAAGTCATTGTGCGGTTCAAAGGCTGACCTTTCATGGTATTCATTCCAACTGTATAGAAGAATGAAGTTGATGTCAGACCTGTGAGTGACGGTGTAGTTCATTTCGTAGCCCAGGAGACCCTGAGTCCCGTTAACATCAAACCGCATGAATCCAGTTCTGCCCCCAGCCGCATAAAGGTAATAGTCATCATACCGCCAGATGACCCCAACTTCCCCGTCCTTTGAGATGTTTGGGGCGTATTCATATTGGCTGATTTCAGCCGTCCCGTTGTCGTTGTAGTTACCGCCTTCCCAGAAAATCCAGTTCGCCACATGATAGTTGTTTCCTTCGACCCTGGTAGTGAGGATTGAGGACGCAGGAATTGAAGGAATCACCTGGTCGTTGAAAGACAAGAGCAGAGGTTTCCCCTTCCAGTAGAACGCAATGTCGTTGAACGGGCCGTAGAAGGTGTTCTCTACGTAGTTGAGAAGATTAGTCCAGCCAGCGTTTGACAGGGGTGTGGAATTGAAGGGCTCCACCATTATGGCTATCGTGAAGTTCCAGAGGTTCTTCGTGGATTCTACGTAGCGGAAGAGGTTCAGAGTGGCGTTGTCTATTGCCTTGTCTAGTTTCACATTATCAGGACTTGTATTGTTGCCCACGCCCCACCATGAAACAACTATGACGGAGATTCCTGCCTGGCTCATGTTGGACAACTGCCATGCGAGAGTGTTGTTGTTGTCGCTGGCGTAGAAACCTTTGTCTGGTTCATCCTTCACGATGGTGAGCGGCTGTAGAACTCCGTCAACGGTAGCGTTCCAGTGGCTAGTCCCCAGTCCGCCCGTCCATTTTCCGCTTGTCACATTGTAGCCATACCACTCGTAAAGAACGGCCCCTACAGGAATCTGTCTATGCTCTGCGCCTTTCGTTTGGAATATTGGAGAATAGAAAGCGGCCAGAGCGACCAAAGACAGCAAGACCAATGCAAGAAGGGCCGTCAGTAGCCTCTTCCGTCTGGCCAGGACTATTGTTCCCCTTCCTTAACACGCGGGACAGCCGCCCAGGAGCCCCGCTGCGAACCACAGGAACAGGTAGAGGGCTGCGACCGTCAAGATGGACGCGCTCCCCAAGGTCAACAGGCTATCTGCCACGTCTTCATAGACAGCCTTCGGCGGTGCGACTTACTTAGATGTGCTTAGTGGATTCAGCCACGCACGTCTGCTAGGTGAAGAACTATCCCAATGTGGATGAACAGATTTGAAATCCATAATACTTTAGATTAAGAAGTGGGAAAAGACGAGACCATGAGAGGAATGAAGGACGACGAGTATCAAGCCTGTCTGAGTAGTCTAGGCTTGCTAGAAGGAGAACTGATTAGACTTCAATACACTTGCAAGAAAGTGGACAGAGCGCAGGGTGCATTCAATAATGGGCAACCTATCGGACTTCACAAGGGCCTATTGGTTCTTACAAATGACAATATGATATTCTTACAGCAGGAAGGATGGCGAAGTAGTAATTATGGTCAAGCTCTTCGCATACCACTGGAAAACATTTCTGGAGTATCTGGGGCAGGTTCTAGTAGCCTAAAAGTGAATGTTGGCACGAGTGGTGCTACTGAGGGCCATGAATTTGTTGGCCTTGAGAACGATTCTGGAAAACTTGCTGGACACCAAGTGAGGGCCGAAATTGAGGGAACTCTCAAGGAAGCCAGAGAAGAGAAGAAGCGATTGGCTCAGCAAGCCCTCTCGCAAGGAACCGTTCCAGCAATGGTCTTCTGTAAGTTCTGTGGCACGAAGAACAAGTCAGACCAGCCCAAATGCTCCAGTTGTGGAGCAACACTCTCTTAGGCAAGGACGAGACTCAAAGTAATTCTTTCTGCAATGCGAGAATTGTCTGATATGCAACCCGTAGGTGTTCAAATAGTTCCGTGTAACTTCTCATAGAGTTGCACTCCAACGAGATTAGGAAGAAGTGGTCAAGATTCGAGCGAAGAAAGGTTGATTCATTTGGAGATAAATTGGTTGCCGTCTATGAATTGGCAGACCGCAACAAGAACATCCGACACATAGGAGAATCACAAGACTTGCGGGAACGGTTCCTGAGTGAGGACTACTGCACAAGACGTGGGTATGATTCTTCTCTGCAAGGTTTCCGGCCCTGTTATTTTCGCTTTGAAAGGCAGCGGGACAAAGAGTCTGCGGTGAAGCGACAAGATGCACTCTTGGAAAGATACAAGTCCATCTACGGTCGTTATCCAACTAAAGATGAAAGAAAAGGGTGAGCCCTCATAAGAAATCCTGCCTTCAGGGACTGACAAGAGAGATTCTTCTTAACACTTGATAGCGACATCGTAAAGAAAGTCCTCTTGCTTTCTTGAGGACTCTGGTTCTTCGTTTGTCGGTATGGCGAACTGAGAACCTTCTCTCTCTAGGGCGTCCCAAATTGCCTTTGAAATCCAGAGTCTCAGCACCCATTCTCTGAAGGCTTGAGCGTCCTCACCGTCCTTCAGGCCATTGGGCAAGAATGTGACAAGAATGTGTGCCTTCACTCTGTTGATGAGGTCAGTGTCTAGGGTAATTGCTGAGCCACTATGCACTTCCGCCACCATTCAGTGTCTTGTCTGAAGATGCCGAGATTGCAGTTGGACTAGCGGCACTTCGCTCTTCTTCCAACCTCATCGCTATTGTCTGCTCGACCCATTTTGAGACAGAAGGGTGTGACCGCAGGTAGGCGGTTGTGCCAATCTCATTGACCGTCTTTACCATCTGTTCTAGAAGGTGCTCCTTTACCTTGTTCAGTGTGCTCTCCTTGACGGTAATGCTCGCGTATCCGTAACTCGGCAATGTTGTTCTACAGTTCTGTTAAATACGGTCTTCTGACTTAAAAGGATTTAGCAACTTTATGAACTCTTGACGCCAGGGTTGGAATCTCTTACCGCGTGACTGTTTCATGATGTGCGGGCGCAATTCCCGACATTGTGGGGTGGTTCAATCGGCCTCTATCCCATCTTGTCAGCCCCAGACCTTACGGTCTGACCAGACCCAGCAATTTACGCGACCCACCATACACCGTATGCCACTCACGTCCTAGGTCTCCTATTAGGTAGAGAGGGTCAGTAGCGTATGTCCCAGTGTCATTCTGGATGTCATCTTGGTATAACAAAGTAATGTTGTATGGCTCTGTGGTATGAAAGGAATGCGATATTACCAGTCTACCCTCAACCTATCTCAAAAGGGGTTTCCCCCTAGACTCAGCCAGAGCACCCAATATCTTGTCCCAAGTGCCATTCGCAGTCCATTCCCGATACCTTCTCGACATGGTCTTGAATGAGCCGTATTCTATGGGAATGTCTGAGAATCGCAGACCAGCCTTGTAGCGGTAGAGGATTCCGTTGATTATCCCTCTTGCAGAAACTCTGGGCCTACAACCTTCCCTGTCTGCTCTGAGACGGCTTTGAATTGTCTCCCACTCCTCATCAGATAGTTCCTTGAACTCTGTGAGGAGAGAGAACACCAAGAACAACCTTGACTTCAGCACCTGCGACAAGACTTCCACGCATAGGTCTACGTCAAAATTCGGAGAAGCCGCCTTGCCTGCTATGGCCCTAAGATTCTCATCATTGACTGGTATGTAGAATGGTTGAATCCTATTCCAAGCACACCATTTTGAAATTTCAACCCAGTTAGTAGGCTTACGGCCTAGGACAATCACGAATCTCCTTCTTCCGAGAAACGCCTTCCGAGAGAATTTCCCCAGAATCAGTTTCTTTGAACGTTTGTGAGTAAGCGGCCAATTGCCTGTATCTATCCAGAATTTCGCTTCAAAGGAAGCACTGAATGTTGGGATGGTCACGGTAAAATCGGCTCCTTCCCCAACCTCTCCATTGTATACCACGTTCTCAGCACCGAACCAATCATTCAAGTTTCGATGGAGTATGCCTTCTCCCAACCTGCCGAGTCTTTGATTGTAAACCGGACAGACTGGAACAGGTTCACATTCTGAGACCAGAACCTGTCGCGTCAAGTTCTGCCCACCTCATTGCGGAGAAGTTGAATGAAAATCTCCATCTTTGCTAAGGCTTCATGTTTGGGGAGAGTGTCTGGCTGAGACATGATAATGGCTCTAAGAATGCTTGCGCTAGGAAGCAATTGCTGAGCCAATCTCTTCAGTTCAACTAGGCTCACAATTGGCGGTTCTAGCGTTTGTTCGGTTATCGCCAATCTTCTTCCCATGCACACCCCATTCGTGGCAGGGGTCTTGGTGGTTCTGACTCCACTTTTTGGGTGAACGAATCCCAGAAAAGGGAGAAAAGACAGGCCACATTGGAGAAAAGAGATTACAGAGATGGGAAGTTGGGAAGTGTAGGCGATAGCATCAGAGAGGCGTTGGAAAACGGATACTGCAGTAGCACTGAGATAATCAGATTCTGCATAAGCAAAGACCACTCAGACAAGTCTGTCTACAAGGCACTGCCCAGAGAGGTAGACAAGTGGGGCCGTATAGTCAAAATGAAGATTCAAGACGAGAGGGACAAAGGAGATGGGTATCTTCGTCAACAAAAGAGAAGGAGCACGAATGTCTTCGTCCTTTGGAGTTCGGCTCTTGAAACCTTATTCAACAAAGTGGACAAGTCTTCTTTTGGAGATTTCGAGCCCTGTCTCAGTGAATCAACAGGTCGTGTGTTCAGCATTGACATGAAGGCAAGGAAGAATCTCAATCTCTGTAGTTCCCAAGTCGCGATTGTCTCTTGTAGCAGAGAGCCTAAAGGGATTGCCCGCTTTGAACCGAACACTCAGCCTCTCATGCTCAGCGAACCACAAGTCAAACAGTTCCCGTTTTTCAGTGTCCAAGAGGATGGACAAAGTCTGTCCGTGTATGGAGAAGTATTCTCACCGACTCACCAATCTAACGTTCTCTTGTTCTCGTTGAATTGCAGAGGAAGTTTCCTATACCTTCCCTACTTTCTGAATCTAAAGTCAAACGTTGGGCCGTGTCGAATACTCGGAATCGAGAGAAAAGGCGTTACGACTAGTTTTGGTGGCGAATGAAAAGGCGGGCTTCATCGGAAGAGAAGACCGCTTGAGTCAAGGTTGGGTTGGCAGTCGGACAATCGCTCTATCGTCAGGAAGGGGTGTTACGAAGTCCCAGCCTTGCGTTACCATGCCCTCTACATCTCTCATCGCAACAACCTTCTGATGATTACCATTGAGTCCCAGAGTGTCCATCTGCTTTTGTTTGACTAACTCCTGAACCTGTTGAGGGGTGAACTGTGAGAGGTCGCCCATCCTTTCAACCTCTTCTTCTGAGTAGCCAGCCATGACCAAGTATTGCCTGTTGAAGGTCGCCAGAATCGTCTGCTGGCTTGTGGTTTCCTTGGACTTCATGATGGTAAGTTCGTCAATGGCTTTGGCGTATTCTTTGGCGAGTTCTGCGGCTGTGGGCTTGAAGTAACTCTTCTGGACTCCGGTGCTGTGTTCCATCATCGTTTCGATGTAGGTCGTCTTGACACCTACGACTTCCATCCGTGTCTTGAAGAACTTCCTGAAGCCGTGGGCCTGCTTGAACTCGTAACTCCTGTAGTTCTCCTTTTCCACGATTACCGAGCGCATACCAATCTGATTGAGAAGTTCGCCCAGTTGGTTCTTCAGAGTCTTGACGGAGACCCCTTTGACATTTCTTTGGTCGAAATCCCTCTTGTTCGGTTCGGTGACGAAAACAAATGAGGAAGGTGTCACCCTCTCTCCTATGCTCTCACGTAGTCCTTTGTATTGAAGCAAGTGCCAGTGGCATTCTGGCGTGATGAATGTCGTGTATTCCTCTGGCTCCCCTCTGTATCCTATCACCTTGGCAAACTTCTGGTTCTCCGCTTCAATCTCTTCTATGTCCTTCCATCTCAGGTATTCTACTGTCCCAATCCTTGCACCAGAAGAACAAAGGAAGAGAACCAGACACTTCATCCTCAGGTCTGCTATTTCGACAATCTTCCGAATCTCCTCAGTAGTAGGTGCTCTGTCTTGCCCCGATTTCTTCACCTTGGGCAGAAACTGGTTGATGTAGTTCCAGTCCACGTTATTGACTCGGTTGAGTTCTAAGAACCTCTTGAGAGAGTCACGGAAGAATGCCGTTGTGGAAGGGGCAGACTTCCTGCTCGTCTCTTGCAAGAACCTGATGAAGTCTTCTTCAAACTTCTTCGGATGACGCTTCACATCCGTGACGAATCCGTCTGGGGACTTGCCGACTCTCCTGAGGTATGCCATGATTCTGAACTCGTAATTCCTCTTGGTCTGCGGAGCCAACTTGCCAGATGCCCGTAGCCTCTCGATGGATTCCTCTTCCTTTGGTTCTGTTCCGTTGATGGGGTGGTTCAATTGGGTGCTTCACTTGGGGTGGTTTGTCTTCTGAGAAACGAATAGGCCAACGTGAAGGCCAGAGCGACCAAGGAGATTAGGAAGAGCGAAATTCCTATGACTACGAGAGCGTCAGGGAAGGCGCATGAGTAATTGGGGCCTCCACAGAGGCTAAAGTCCCCATCGAGGAAGATGACTAATCCGAGGAGTAGCCCAACCACGCAGGCCACACAGGCAAGCCCGACTTTCCAAAGTTTCAATTCGAGGTTCCCCGTTCATTGGTAATGGCGTTCTTGAGCAGGGTGAGGCGTGAACCTCCACACGAGACGATTAACCATGCCCCGACCACCCCATCTGGAACATCCTCAGCCACCACACCACAGATGGAACAGAATCCCTCCTTTGGACTCAACGCATTGGCGGGAGAGACGGTCATCTATTAAGCATGCTGATTTGAACCTACAAAGGTGGGCCGCGGGTGGGATTTGAACCCACGATCTAAAGGTGACTGCGTAGTGCTCCACAGCCTCCTATGTTGACCAAGCTGTGCCGGTGGATTCCGCCACGCGACTACACCACCGCGGCCACGTAGACTCGGGCGCCAATCATTCTGATATAAGACTTAGACCTCAATGTCGATGTGCGATCAGACGTGTCCTTGGTTTGAGTTCCCTCAGAATCACTCCTAGCCCACTGATGTCAGAAACGCTTGGAACGACAATAATCGAAATCGAAGGATCGGTCTGGCCATTTTGGTCTTCGATCTCGCAATATTCCTTACAGTGGGCCAAGGCCTAATCCTGCTAAGCTTCCTTGTGATGAGCTTCAGGCGGCTGAAGGAAATCTTTCAGAATACAGTCATTTGATCTTGAAGCCATGCGCTCAGGTCATGGACCCACCGGAGAGGGCCAGCAGTATTCCGGTCACCAGAAAGTAGCTTCCGAAGGTCAGCAAAACGCTCCCGGCAAGCAGGTCCAAAGCCCAGCGGGGAAACCGCAGAAGGTATTCGTACGAGGCGGCAGAGACGGCAATCAGAAAGGCGATACTTACGGCGGCGCCGATGAGAGTCCATTGGAGGTTGAAGGTTCCGGCCGCAGCGAGGACGAGGCTGGCCTCAAACCCTTCGGTCAGTGTTATCGTGAAGACGGGGAGCGAATTGATGAAGGAGAAGGGGACCACTTGCGGCCTCTCTTCCCCGTAGTGTCCCATGTCCTTATCGACGACTTCTGCCTCGAGCTTGTCCATCTTGGCCCGGAATGACCTCTTCCCGAAGTAGTACCTCTTGAAACCGCGGAGGAACCGGTACGAGAAGTACAGAATCACGAGCCCTGTCGCGATGCTAATCAGCGCTTCCGGGAGCTCCAGGAAGACCTGCCTGACCCCCAAGAAGATTAGGATCGACGCAGCGCCTCCTGCCACAACGCCGAGGAGTACGTTGTTCCTGCCCAGCTGCTTGATGGTGGCCACGGAGAGGATCGCGACCTCGCTACCCTCGACCAGCACCGCCTTGAATGCCAGTAGGAATGACGCAACAATCACGACCCCGTCGGTCAAATCTGCGGCTGCCCGGGTTTCCCCGTGATTTATCAATTGTCCGGACGGCAAGACGCAAGATTAGCACGAACGAACGGGGGCGGGTGCCTCGAGTGATAGGACCTTCTGACTTCACCCGCTGCGCCTTGCTCACCGACCCGAGTTTCTCCCCCTGACGGCAGGAGAATGGCTTTTTCGGTGCCCTTGTTTGGCTGCTGGAGTTGACGGCGCCTTCATATTCCAATTCGTCTCTCAAATTACTCCATGCAGTGAGAACTCCAGAAATGGCCTCGACATGGCTGGCTCCAGTCTTGTGAAGTACTACGATGACGGGAGAAACGGCACAACCTATCCAGATATGACATGGGAACCGAAAGAATCCTTCAGGGCCGTGGCCGATTATTACGCCGAATGCTAGACAATTCCAGACAAGGGTTTGAGTCACTCTTTTTCTATCGCATGAGGTCTTCGACGAGGGCCGGGTCGATCGGCGGAGATCCTGTCTGCAGGATTCCCTTGGTCACCTGGACCCAGCTTCTATCCCTGTCGAAGACCCCCTTCATCATGCTCAGTCCTTTTTCCTTCTGGCCGGTGGCCAGGAGGCTGATTCCTACCCAGTACTTCAGCTCGTCTACCTCAGGGACGAGATCCAGGGCCTTCTGGTACGCCTTCAGGGCGTCGGAATAGTTCGCAGAAGACAGGAGGTCGTCTCCCTTAGACACCCAGTCGTAGCCCCTCTGATATCGCAGCAGCCTCTTCAGCTCCGGCACGGGATCTGGATGGTCCTCGACCCGAAGATCAATCAACCTCCCGGGCCAGTACGAAGGCGAAATGTCCGCTGAGACCACCAACATGGCGGCCGACTGTTTGCCCCTGATGTCGCCCCCGGCGCCTTCACCGGCCTCGAGGGACGCTACAAGCCGCTCTGCGAAGGGCAGGTCGCCGTTTCTCAGGAAAGAGTCGTGCATGGAAATCCAGACCTTCTCACTCCGCATTATGTTGCCTTGGCAACTGAAGTTGTCCCCTACAACGTGGCCGGCGAATGGTATGCACTTGATTCCTGTGTGGGCAGCGACCCTCCCCTTTGAGTCGACCATGGCCACCTGTCTGTCCTCCAGCTTTGTGTCCGCCCGAAGTAGTGCTTCGAGGGCCTCCGGCGCGCTCTTCCCGGATCCCATCAGCTCCAGACCCAACGGCCCGTAACTGATTTCTGCCATGGACTGAGTGGCCACGGCTCCGACTCCTGCCCTGGCCCAGCTGACAACAGAGCCAACCGAGAAGTAGTGGGATTGGACGGCGACGCCCATCTCTCCGGTCTTCTCGTCCCTCGCAACAATTGAGTAGGTCAATTGTGCCACTTCTGGCGTCTCTGACGATTTACGCCTTCTTCTGCCTGGAAGTTCCCCATTCACCCGACCAGACGGCGTTCTTGATGCATTCAGAATCCAATCTGCTCATGGTTGACTTTGACCGACGACCACGAATCGAGCCTACGAGAGACTTCGCTTCAGGCGCGCAACGTCTGTTCTGACCTTTCTCTATGGGCAGGCCTTAAAGCCAAACAACCAACCCCAAAAGGCAGACGAACAGGACTTGATTGTCGCAGTAGTGCTCGTGCCTGAGACGACCGTTGAACTCACAATTGTCGTCGTCGCTGTCTGCGTTGTGATTGTCTGACTGCTGGTAGTGTAGGTCTGGGTCAGAGTGATGTATGAAACCACTGGAACCAGATATATCTTGGCTCCCGTGGCTGAGTAGATGATCAAGTCCGAGGAACCTGCGCAGAAGAGTCCAAGATGGGGGTTGCGGAGCACTATGTAATACGTGTCAGAACCCGAGACTTGGAAACTCAGAGACCCACTCATAGGGGCTTTGCTTTCCTCTGCAACATTGGGGATAGTAGTCCCAGAATTGACCCAGTTGCCGTATTGGGCGGAATTGAATACATACACGTCAACAGTGTTGCTCGCGTTCCAAAACACTTGAAGGTCCATTCCGACACTGAGAGCCCACGTTTGAGAAGTCCATTCAATGGATGGATTGTTGAAATCACAACCCAAAGTCGTCTGTTCTGTGTTCCAGACCTGAGAAGCCGTGGTCGTCTGTTGCGTGGTTGTTACAACTATCGTCGAAGTGGTGTTGTAGGTGACTATGTTAGTGTAAGGAACCAGTTCAGGAACAGTAGTAGAGAAGTAGCTCGTCGATGTGTATGGAAATATGACTTGAGACATCGAAGTTATCGGAACATAGATTGCAAACCCCGCGATGATTATCGCCAAGACAACAATGAAAGATGCGATTCCTCTGTCTCTGTTTCTGTGGTAGGCACGGCCTGCCAAGCGCACAATGTGAACGAAGTCTTAAGATAAGGCTAATTCAATCGATTGCGAAGTAGGTTCAAATCCTCCCAGGGCCTCTCTTTACAGGCTTAGGATTCACTTAGTGAACCTGGCCCTGACCGTTCTCCCCCTGCTCAGGAGTTCGAAACTGGTGAAACCTCCAGAGAGCCGGCCGAGCTCCTCTGGCCGAGTGCCGTGTCTCATAATCATGCCTGGTGCCCTGTCCCAAACGTAGAACCTTCCGCCGCTCCGCAAGATCCTCCTTATCTCCGCAAGGCCGGCCTGCTTGTCGTTGAAGTGGTGTATCGAGAAAGCCGAGAATGTCACGTCGATACTGTCCGAGGAAATTTCCTCGAGCTGCTCGGCCCCGGTTGTGAGGACGCGCACGTTCTCCAAGCCCTCGTTCGCGACTCGTTCCCTGATCCTTCTGCTCCTCGTCGGGTCCGGTTCGACTGAATAGACAAGGCCTTTTCTTCCGACGATGGTTGAAGCCGGTATCGTCAGGTATCCCTTGCCTGCCCCTATGTCAGCCACCTTCTGCCCCTCGGAGATCCCGATCTCCCTAGCCGCAGCATAAGGTTCCTGAAAGAGCGAACGGAGATGCTCAGCAAACGTCAGTTTCATTCGAATTCACGTCTTGATTCGGAGAAGGCGCCTGAGACTGCCTATTATGCCCAACGACGAAACCAATGAGCGCGATAGCGGCATAGACCTACGATTTTAGACGAATCACTTGCTCTTGTAACAAAAGTAGGGGAAGCCGCCGTTTACCATGTCGACAGACATTTCGACGATCCTCTCTGAGATCTCCTTCCACTTCGCGTCCCAGTCTATCTTCTCCACGACCAACTCCTTCTCGCCGTCTCCATTCCGGGAGGGGACACTGGCCCAAATCGGGCGTCCGTGGAACGGCTTCACTATACGGACTTTCCAGCGGTCGCAGTTCATTCTGCGGCCTTCCTGTCTGTAGTGGTCGCAGGCTCTGCAGAAGCGCGACAGCCAGATTATCTCCTTCGTCCTCTTGACCGACCTGCCTATCTCCTCGAGGAGCCTTTCCGACTCCTTGCGGATCATGTCGGCCAGCTCCTTCTGGCCCTGTTCGGTGTTGGTGTAGTAGTCCGGGTCCTCGGCTAGAGCCCTCCACCAGCTCGTGAACTTGGCCTCTTCCTCGGTCAAGACGGTCGGGAGAGCGGTTCCGTGGATAAAAGCCTGACGAGTCGGAGGAAACCCGGGAACGGATAAATAACTAAAGTCGCCCGACATCCCACGGTCTGGCACGCAGCGTGCTACGACGGGCGATCAGGACTGGCCTCAAAGGCCAGGATGATGACTCTACTGCTGCGCGTCCAGCCCAACCAATCCTTAACGGGAATCCAGCGGCCGCCATGAAGGCAGCCGCAATAAAGAGCAGAATGATTCCGACCGCCGCGTTCTGTCTACCCTTCTTGACCAAATCGATGGAATCTGTCTGCGGCCCCTGCGGCAGGTGCACCTGGGGCCGGGACGTCAAAGCCTCGGGCGCTTCGGCCTCGAAGAGGGTTTCCTGACCGCACGGGTCACCAACCTTACGGCGTCCGAAGAGGTGACTAACCGAGCCCCTCTGGCTACGACCTCTCGGAGGGCGAGCTCTGAATCATTGGCACGTAGGTTGACTCCCTTGATGCAGTCCTCGAGGACGTTGACCTTCAGCCCAGCACCGAGCGCGTCCAGGGAGGTCTCCTTGACGCAGTAGTCTGTGGCCAGGCCTCCGAGAAAGACTTTACGGATCCCAGCCTCCTTCAGCCGCTTCTCGAGGTCCGTCCCCTGGAACCCCGAGTACGCTTCCAAACGCGCTTCTGTACCCTTGCTGATGACCACAGCCCCCCGAGGGACTTTGAGCCTCGGATGGAACTCGGCCCCGGGGGTCCCCTTCACGCAGTGGGGAGGCCAGATCCCTCCCTGGTCCTTGAAGGACATGTGGTTCCGTGGATGCCAGTCCCTCACGAAGAAGACTGGAAGGGACGCCCTGAGGAAGGCCCCGATGACCCTGTTGAGCTTGGGCACCACCCTGTCCCCGTCCTTGACTGCCAGGGCCCCGCCTGGACAGAAGTCCCTCTGTACGTCGACCACAAGCAACACCTTGCGCGTGGCCGGTCACCTCCACGACAGCGAGGGGTGGGCTGTCCTCAGCTCTTCCAGGCTGGCCCTCACCCTTGCGCGAATCTCGTCCATGCCGTCGAAGCCCCTCGCCATCTTACCGTCCTTCAGCAGGGGCTTCAGCAGGCCCGTCGAGCGGTTCGGCTTTGGCGAGCCCTCCAAGGTCACGAAGTCCCTAAAGCCGGCCGACCGATAGGGGGCCTTGCGCCCGCCGAGCCCTCCCCTCTTCGCCCTGAACTCCTTCCTCGAGCCTTCCATGACCTCGACTATCTTCGCGCTCAGGTCGACCACGGGCGGGTATGCCACCGCTGTCCCTACCCCGTACCCGTCAACGATGGCGTTGAGCCTCCCGATTGACTCCTCGTCGAGCCTTCCGGATGCTATGATCTTGACCGCCTTTCCTCCGCGTATATCGAGCTCCCACCTGACCTCTTCGGCTATCTTCAGGAAGTCACCCCGGCGCGAGGCGGGCGTGTCGAGCCTGACTCCCCAGAGCCGGGTGCCAAGCACCTCGAAGGCTCTGATTGATTCCGCCTTCTCGTCCCAGAAGGTGTCGACCAGTGCCACACGCGGGACGCTCCTCGGTATGGTCTCGTCGAAGAGACGCCATGCCTTCTCCTGACTGCCGAGAATCTGCACCAGTGCGTGGGGCATCGTCCCCGACGGTTCGAGCTTCAGCAGCTTTGCGGCGAGGACGTTCGAGACCCCGTCGAACCCTGCAAGGTAGCAGGCCCTTTCGACCATTGCGGCGAGGGCGGGATGGACCCGGCGCGTCCCGAAGCTGAGGAGGAGCTTGGAGGCCGCTGCCAGCCTGAGCTTCGCGGCCCTCGTCGAAACGCTCGTGGAGGACGAGAGCAGTCCGAGGATGGGGTTCTCGTACTCGACGAAATCGACGTACCTTCCCTCGATGATCATGAGTGGCTCGTAGATCGCCTTCGAGCCGTCGGCGACGAAGACGTCGCCCTCGTCGAAGGCCCAGACGTTGACCGGGAGGCCCTCGAGGAGCTTCGCGACCTCGTAGACCCCGCTGACGACGCCCCAGTTGTCCGGATACGGAACTTCCCTGGCGTAGACCTCCATCACGACCCGCGCGTCGATATGGTTCTTCTGCAGGACCCTCTTGGTTTGGAGGAAGTAGGAGTCTGTCGTCTCAGCGTTCCGGATCTCCTTCTCGTTGGCCAGCCAAAAGAGCCTGTCGTCCAGGTCTGTCCGGGGCATCTCTGGTTCGGTCGCCTCATGGCGTCTTGGAAAAGGGTTTCCCCCGCCCAAGTCGAGGCTGGAGCCAAGAACCCTCATACGTGGAAGGGGTCGAATGCGCAATCTGGGGTGGTTGCTCGGAAGCGGTGGCCCAGGTGCTGCGCCCGGTTCAGAAGGGAGGAGCTTTGAGCTAGCCTACGCGGATTAGGTGTTCCTGTCTCTTCGAGATATCCCTGTACCCCTCAGCAATCGTCAGGACGTCTTGTTCCAGATTACACGTCCCGAACTCGCTATCCACTGAGGGCTCTATCGTGAAGACCATGTCCTTTTGGACTCGCTTCTCTCCCTGGGCCCCGTACCTGTTCCGCCACCTCGGACCGAGGAGAGGACCGATTTCATGGGTGCTGCGGCCCAAGACGTGGCCGAGGGCGTGCATGTACTCTGGATATCCTCTCTTCACAATCAGGTTCCGCGCGATGGCGTCGACCTTGTATCCCTGCACCCCTGGCCTCAGGATGGAGAGGGCGGCGTCATTCGCAGCCTTGGCTGTCTCGAACATCCGCCTGACACCGGCAGGGACAGCGGCGCGACCGACGAAGTAGTTTCTCTGAATGTCACTGCAGTAGCCCTCGTATTTCACCCCGAAGTCTAGCTTGACGAAGTCACCTTCCTCGATGGCCTCTCCGTAGTAGCCCAGGTGCCCTGCGGGGCTGCTGCCCACCTGGACGGACGGGCAGTGGTCCTCGGCCCAGGCGGTGGTCAGCCCTCTCTCGGCTACGAGCCTCCGCGCGAATTCGTGCACCTGCTTGTCCGTCTTTCCTGGTCTAATGACGTCCTCCACCTCCCCGTAGATTTTCTCACAATGGGCGACAGACTCCCTGAGTAGCCGCACCTCCTCAGGTATCAGTCTGGCGCGGAGGGCAATCGCGAGGTCTTCTGCCGAGACGAGCTTGTGAGGATGCTGCCTCAGCGCCGCGGCCAGATACCGCTGCATCCCCGAGCTGAGCCCGTCGGCTGCGCCCTCGTCTTGGCTGGTGTTGACCGCTATCTTCTTTGGCTTACTCCTCCTGAGGAACTCTCTCAGTTTGGGGGCTGCGCCTTCGCTCCCGTATCCCATGACCTGGTGGTAGAGCTTTCTCTGCTTCACCAGTTCGACTTCCAAGCTCCCCACAATTGCAGTCCTAGTCCCGTCCTTCTCTATAATCCCCGCCGAGCGCCATGTCAGGTCGCCCAACCGCAGGTCTTCGGCGAGCGGGTCTTCATTGCCCTCTCTTGTAAACGTGAGCCACATGTCAATCTCCCGCTCCTCCATCGCCTCCAGGACGAGCTGCAGTTTCTTTTCGAGGAACTCAGCCCTGAGCGGCGTCCCGCCGAGCTTCACGGAGCGACTTGGCCGAGGAAGGACTTATCCTTTTTGCCCGTATGGACCTTGAAGAACATGGGTTTCGTTAAATATCGCATGTCTTGGAACCGGGTCAGGGCCGGTAGTTCAGCGGTACGAACGCCCGCCTCGCACGCGGGAGAACCGTAGAGGTCCCAAGGTCGGGGGTTCAATTCCCCCCCGGTCCACTTTTCCCTACTGAGCGATGATCTTGGGCTCTGCGTCGAGCCCGAGGGTCTTGCCAAGGTCGGCCCTGAGGCCCTTGTACCTGTTCCTGACTGTGACCTCCGTGACGCCCGCAGCTTCGGCGATCTCCTTCTGGGTCTTGGCCTCGCCTTCGATGACGCTCGCCAAGTAGAGAGCGCTCGCAGCTAGCCCCATCGGCGCCTTGCCTGCCGAAATCTCCTTCTCCTCGGTCATCCTGATGATCTCGATGGCTTTGCGGACCGCCTTCTCTGAGAGGCCGACCCTGGAGGCAATCCTCGTGACGTTCTTCGCGGCGTCCGCCACCGGCATGCTGAGGTCCATCTCCCTAAGGAGGATGCGGTAGTCTCTGGCTACGGCCTTTCTGCTCAGGTTCTCGACGGCAGCTATGTCCTTGAGAGTCCTTGGTGTCTCTGTGTCGCGGAAAGCTGCGTACAGGGAAGCCGCCGCGATTCCGACGATGGAGCGTCCCCTCAGGAGCCCCCTTTCGAGCGCCTTCCTGTAGATGTAGGCTGCGCGTTCCTTGACAGCCTGCGAGACTCCTAGCTTGTCGCCCATCTTGTCCAGCTCGCGCAATGCGACGCTGAGGTTCTTCTCGGCGGAACCGAAGGCAGGGGCCCTGTTGTCCCACTTCCTCAGCCTCTCCATTGTGCTGCGCATCGGGGAGGCGAAAGACCTGCCCGAGGCGTCCCTGTTGGACCTCCCGATCATCGTAGAGAGGCCCATGTCCCTGAGGGTTATCGAGGTCGGCGGACCGGTCCTGATTCTGTCGGCTCCCTTCTCGTCGCCGAACGACCTCCATTCTGGGCTCTGGTCGACGGCGCGTTCGCTGACTACGAAGCCGCAGTTGTGGCACGTGAGCTCTCCCGTGCGGGCGTCATCAAGGAGAGCCCGCTTGCCACACTGGGGGCATCTGTCTGAAACCTGAAGGACCGCCGTTCGAAGTGGATTCATTCCATTTACCTCTACAACCGCTTGGGTATATCTCCGTAATGTACTCCCTAATAAGTATGGTAGTAATTCCTGATTTAGTTAGTTTAGCAGGTCATCCGGTCGTCCGGATAGGCAGGCCGGACTTCAGCTGCTCGAGGCTTTACGGACAAGCTGGGTCCCGCAGACGGGACAGACGGTCAGCTTCGGGTTGGTGTACTCTTTCCCGCATCCCCGGCAGTATATCTTCCACGCGATGTTCTTCCACGCACCGCCCTTGATCGAGGTCTGTGCCAGCGGGATGGAGAGCACTTCTGCCACGTTCCTGACTGCGAAGTCGTCAGAGACGAGACTCACGCCCCCTTCAATCCGAGAGAGGTCTAGCGCGAGGGCAAGCAGGGACAAGTCCGTCTGAGAGAGCGCCCCGATGTCGCCCGTCTTCATGGCAGTCGTCTTAACCCTGTTGATTGAGTCGGGCGAAGGCTCGGTCACGTGGACCCTGGAGTGGAGGAAGGATGAACCCACGTTGTGGTGCTTGACCTCTTCGAGTACAAGATAGGTCGTGTAGTAACGGCCGCTCCCCTGGTAGGGAATCCCCGCGTAGAACGCTGTGGAATCGAGGACGTATGCGGGCTCAGACAAATGGGGGAACCATCAATCAATCATTTTTTCTGGAGGACGCGGCTGGTTAATCCGAATGCATCGTGCAACTTCATCGATTCTTCCGTTCTTGCAGGTCTGCGAATGAGACGTTTATTTAGTTTCCACCGCGAGGCAAGGCGCGACCAAGTCTTGAGCAGACCAGCCGAACTGGGAAGCGTCAAGGAAGGAAGCTACATCATCCTGGAGGGAGAGCCATGCAAGGTCGTCAGCCGCGAGCACTTCAAGCCAGGAAAGCATGGAAGCGCGAAGGTCAGGCTGGTTGCAATATCAATCACGACCGGGTCGAAGAAGAGCTACGTCTCGCCGGCCGAGTCGAGGGTCGACATCCCGATGATCGATAAGCGTTCGGGCCAGATAACCTCGGTCATGGACAACTCGGTACAGGTGATGGACCTCGAGACCTTCGAGGTCTTCGAGACGCCGAAGCCGTCGGCGGAGGAGATGGCCGAACTGAACGGGACGCTTGGGCCCGGGACCGAGGTCGAATACTGGATTATGCTGGGCAAGACCAAGATCATGCGCGTAAAAGGCAGTGGCTAGCGGTCTTCTTCTAGGGTCTCAGATAACACAGCCACGTCCAAGCTGAGCCGACAGCAACACTGGAAGTGCTAATTCTTGCCGGCAGCCTTCGCCCTTCGCTTCTCGACCCGGGTTTCTAGCCAGGTCTCGTACGAGTCCTTCGCAGGCGCCCCCTCAGACACACCCGCAGGGTGACGTGCATGTTGAGTTCTCAACCAACCTTCGTAGGTGTCGGGCGGAAGCTGCATTTCTTCCGTCTTGGAGGATTCTCTCAAGGTCTCTCGAGATGCAGAAGGGGCATTCCTACGTATAAGGTAGATGTGTGTAACTGGAATGTCGCTATGCCCTCCCGGGTGCTCTCCTAGAGGGGAACTCGCTAGATAACGTGTCACCCCCAACACTCGATTCGCGAATCGCTGAATGAGACGAGGACTCCTTCGAGCTTGCTGTCACCTGCGCTTCTCTTGGTTCCAACAGAGAGAAATCAAAGAAGCCCGGCGATTGGGCGTGGGACGTCCTTATTAGGGACGGAAACCCAAGTGCGCCATGAGTCAGACAAGACCAGAACTGTGCGTAACCCACCGAATCAGGCTTCAGCCAGAAGGTACGGGGGACCATCTCGTCTGCCCAATCTGCGTACAGATGGACAACCAAGAGATGCTCCGACGGAGATCACGGAGACGGTAACCGCGATGGCAGAGTCCGTCCAACAGCAGCAAAGACCTCAAAAGGTCTGCCCTGAATGCGGCGCTCCCGGACCCCTCTACAGGACCCCCCGCGGACTCAAGTGCGAGAGCTGCGTCAGGAGGATGGATTCTTCCGGGCTGGGTTTCCGGTAGACCTAGCAGGGTCCCAGATGATACACCCCCCCGGGCCTAGCGGTCCCTCTGCGGCAAAGGAGCTGAGGCATCAACGAAGGCCACGATAGTCACTTACGCCGACGAATTCGCGAAGCGAGAGGTCCAGGAGCTGGCCAAGGCCGCTGGCTACTCGGTCGAGGCCGTGATCGGCCTCAAGCAGATTGTCAAGTCAGGGTATGGGGTCGGAGTGGGCAAGGCGCAGGAGCTTGCCGAGATTGTAAGCGGTAACAGCTCTGACACGCTAATCATAGACGAGAGCATCACCTCCGCGCAGGCCAACAACCTAGCGAAAGTGACACACGTCGAGGTGATCGACCGCGAAAGGCTGATTCTCAACATCTTCGCCCTACGTGCCGCGACCACCCAGGCCAAACTTCAGGTCCAGCTCGCAGAGCTACGCTACGAACTGCCCCGGACGAAGGACTTCGTGCGCAACTCGGCCGCGGGCGAGAGGGCCGGGTTCATGGGGACAGGGGAGCTAGCCGTGGACGTCAAGTTCAAGGCCCTGAAACGAAGGATGGTGACGGTCAGGGAGAAGCTCGCCAGGGCCGAGATGAACCGGTCGGTCCAGAGGAAGGAGCGCAGGAAACTTGGCGAGCCTCTGGTGTCGCTCGCAGGCTATACCAGCAGCGGGAAAACGACGCTCTTCAACAGGCTGGCTTCCGAGTCCAAGGAGGAGTCCCCGAACCTCTTCACCACGCTCGCCACGACAACCCGCGCCGTATCCATGCCCGGCTCGAGGAGGGTGATGCTATCAGACACCGTGGGGTTCATCTTTAGGCTCCCGACCTACCTGGTCGAGTCGTTCAAGTCGACCCTGGAGGAACTCACGTACGCCGACCTCATCCTCCTGGTCGTCGACGCAAGCGAGAGCCCGGAAAGTATCGGGGTCAAGCTCGGGAGCTGCAGGGAGACTCTCGAGCAGCTCGGAGTCGACCCGAAGAAGATCCTGTTGGTGCTCAACAAGATGGACCTCCTCCCTCATGGAGTCAAAACAGAGGGACTGGAAGACCTCCTCGGGGGACTCGTCTCTGTCAGGACGTCGGCGACTCGGGGCGACGGCATGCGACAGCTTAGAAACCAAATTCTGGAACGGACGCGTGAAGCTGACTCCAAGATGGCACCCGACAGGCGCAGACAGGCCTTCGGGTCGGCGCAGGGGCAGCCGGCGGCCTGACTCGTGGAGCTGGGATGATGCCTTGCTCTAGCTTTGGTTTGTGACAAAGTCTTTGGGCTGGCCCCGACCCAGGTCACGACAAAATTCGCAAGAGCCTTCTGAGGGCACTTTTCATCGAATCGTGGTCAATCCAATCGTGACTATCTCCAAGTCAGCCGCCTTGTTCCCGATGCGCTGTCGCCTCTGCACGGAACGAGCGGATAGCTCCAGTTAGAAGACTGTCAACACCAAACACATTTACTGCGGAATTCTCGGGAGTTCTTTTTAATGTGAAAGAACGAAGCGGCACAAACGCGGAAACATGCACTACCACGTCATCCTGACAAAAGAATGCAATCTCTTCTGCACCTACTGCGGCGGAGGGAGCGAGACTCCTCCTAGAGAGGTCCAGTATTCGATTGCGGACCTGAGATCTTTCTTGTCCCGGGACAGCGATTCAGTCGTCGAGTTCTACGGAGGAGAACCCCTCATTCGCATCAGGACCATGGAAGACATCATGGATGCGATTCCGGGACGATTCGTCATCCAAACAAACGGCCTGTTCCTAGACAGAATCGAACCGCAGTACCTGACGAAACTCCACTCCATCCTGGTCTCAATCGACGGGACAAGGGAGGTCACGGACAAAGAACGGGGAAAGGGAGTATACGACCGCGTGACTCGCAATCTGGGACTCGTTCGAGATAGGGGCTTTCGCGGCGACCTCGTGGCAAGAATGACAGTAGTGCAGGGTACTGATATCTGCGATAACGTGCGTCATCTTCTGCGCATGGGATTCTTCGACCATATTCACTGGCAGCTCAGTTTCAGCATGTTCTGGGAAGCCGGGGAGAATACAGAACCGGGGCTTGTGGAGTGGATTACCGCATATAACTCCGGCATCTCTTCGCTTATAGATTCGTGGGTGGATGAAATGTCGCGCTCAAATCACGTAAGCGGAATAGTCCCGTTCATCGGTGTGATGGATTCGCTGCTGTCCGGTAAGAAGTCACGCCTGCGATGCGGCTCAGGGATTGATTTCTTCGCGATCATGCCCGACGGCAGAATCTCCGCGTGCCCAGTGTCCATCGATTTTGGTTTTTCAGTCATTGGCTCGATATTTGACAGTGTTCCGAGCTCACTCTGCGATGTGGTCACAATCGGCGAGCCATGTGCGTCCTGCGACATACTCGACATCTGCGGCGGCAGATGCCTCTTCGTCAACAAGTCGCAGCAACTACTCCGAGAGAATGGATATTCCCTCATCTGCACAACGGTAAGACACCTTGTGAGGGAATTGCAGGACGCCTTGCCGCAAGTTCAGGCGCTCATTGCGAATGGGTCTGTAAGTAGGTCGGATTTTGAATACTCTGAACTCAACAACGGCTGTGAGGTCATCCCGTGAGTTCGGAATCCAGAGAAGCTACCTGGGCAAGCGAGCGGTTGCTGAAAGCATAGAGGTTCTAGTCCTTGGCATCGTATCCGTGTGTGCTCTATCTTTGGCTTAATCTTCATCGTGGAACTCAGACGGCTCTTCCGAATCCCTTCATCTAGAGCAACCTTTCGGAATCGTTTATGAATATAGGCTTTTACGATGACGAATCCTAGAGAAATGGTCTTCAGACGACGTGGGGTCTCGGGAGCCTACTGGGCGCTGCTCGTCGCCTGCATCATCGTGAGTTCCGCGACAACCCTCTACCTGGCGTCGGGCCGGTAGACTGCGACGACTGTGACGGCCAGTCTCGTCCTCGGGACGAGGCCTCCTCCACCCTCGGGTTAGGCCTCGACGCAAGCCTAGCGTCGAGGATATCGAAGGTGCCCGAATCGCCTTTCCAGCGGGTCTCAGCCTTCCCTACCACGATGTTGGCCCTGAAGAGGGGACAGTCCAGCACGAAGGTCTCTCCTTCGCCTCCCTCCAGGCCTGGATGGAACCTAAACTTCCTGCTCAGCGCCACCAGCTCGTCTATAGCTGTGTCGTCGAGGATGCGCCCGAGCCACCTCTCGTCGAGCCCGAGCGCCGACACGCTGACCACCATAACGACGAAGCCGTCCTTCACCAGCCGCCTCAGGTGCTGCTCCGGGTCGGCCCCCCAGAGAGGCGAGATGCACTCCAAGCCGAGCTCCTTGCAAACCCTCTCGACGCGGCTCTTCTGGTAGACGCTCGCCAAGGCGCCGGTGCAGACCCCCTCCAGCCCGTAGACCTCCCGGGCCCTCCGGATCGCCGCGGCGAGGTCCTCCAGCTCCTCCTCTTTGACGCCTGCTGTCTCTTGCGTGAGCTGAGGGACCCCAATCGCCTCGGCCTGCAGCGGGGTCCACTTCAGGTTCGGGAAGTGGAACATGTACGAAGAGTCCGACCTCGGGAAGACCGTGATCAGGCAGGCGAGCAGGTCGCTCTTGGAAGTCAGATAGGCGGCGTAGGTCGAGTCCTTACCACCCGAGAAGAGTGCGCCGACCTTCGTCTCTCATCACCTGTCGCCTCAGGCCTCCTCAAGATAATTAAATACGCGGAGCCGGGTCGCTAATTCGGATGCTAGATTCTCTCAGGGAGGGGCTGCAGGCTGCGGTCAAGAAGCTGGTCGGCTCCATGACGGTTGACGAGAAGGCCGTCAAGGAGTTCGTGCGCGACCTCCAACGTACCCTCATTCAGTCTGACGTCAACGTCAAGATGGCGCTCGAAGTCACCGAGCGGGTCGAGAAGAGGGTCCTCGAGGAGAAGCCGGCCGCAGGAGTCACAAGGAAGGATCAGGTCGTCTCAGTGCTGTATGAGGAGCTGGCCCGGCTTCTAGGCGGTGAGGGCGGACTGCACCTCGACAAGAGCAAAACCAACGTCATCGTGATGCTGGGAGTCCAGGGTTCAGGCAAGACCACAACGACCGGGAAGTTAGCCCGCTTCTACATCAAGAAGGGGTTCAAGGTCGGGGTCGTGGCCGCGGACACGTTCAGGCCCGGGGCCGTCGTCCAGCTGAAGACCCTCGCTTCCAGTTCGGGGGTCGACATTTACAGCGATGAGAAGGAGAAGGACTCGGTCAAGATTGCGAAGGATGGAAGGAAGCACTTCGAGGGTTCGAAGAACTTAGTAATCATAGACACGGCGGGCAGGCACAAAGAGGAGAAGGCGCTCCTCCAGGAGATGAAGGAGATGGTGGGGGCTGTCAGGCCGGATGCCACCTTGCTCGTGATAGACGGGACGATCGGCCAACAGTGCTACAACCAAGCCTTGGCGTTCCACCAGGCGGCACCCGTAGGTGGCATTGTGGTCACGAAACTTGATGGCGCCGCAAAGGGCGGCGGGGCTCTCGCAGCTTCCGCCGCGACCGGGGCCAAGGTCTTCTTCATCGGGACGGGGGAGAGGATTGACGACCTAGAGGAGTTCGCCCCGACACGGTTCGTCGGCAGGCTGCTGGGGATGGGAGACCTGAAGGCTCTGATGGACATGGTCCGAACGTCTGAAGTGGAGATCGATGAGAAGGCTGTCCAGAGGATGATGTCGGGCAAGCTGACGATGGACGACCTGCTCGCACAGTTCGAGCAGATGAAGAAGTTCGGCTCAGTGAAGAAGGTGCTCGAGCACATACCGGGCTTCTCGGGGGTTGTCAATCCCCAGGAGCTTGAGAAGGCCGAGGACAGGGTCAAGGTCTACAAGTCTATCATCCAGTCGATGACTGGGCCCGAGAAGACTGACCCTGAGAGGATAAATTCGTCGCGCGTCAAGCGGATTGCGAGGGGTTCGGGCCGGAGCGAGAAGGAGGTGAGGGAGCTGCTGTCGAGGTACAAGCAGATGAAGTCGCTCGCAAAGACAAGCAGGGGCCGCGAGTTCCGCCAGATGATGCGCCGTGCGGGTGCGCAGTAGCGTGTCGACGGCGGCGCACGCTTACCGCCTCTGCGGCTACTGCGTCCAGAGGCAGGGCGCGTCTGGACCCCTGGAGGTAGTGGAAGCGAGCAGTTGCTTCGTCTGCGAAGGGTTGATGGAAAGCGTGCCTGCGATGGCCGAAGCGGCGGCCCGGAAGGTCAGGCGCTACCAGTTCGAGACCTTCGCGGTCGGGGTCTCGCTCCCGGAGGGCATCCAGGAGAGGGAGGACGAGCTCAGGTCAGACCTCAGGCTCAAGGGGAACGAGACGATCAAAACGCAGACGGCGAAGCTAATCGCCGCGTACGTCTCAGCAAGGCTCCACAAGCGCGTCGACAGGCTCAGACCCGACCTGACGCTCTTGGTCAGCCCCGGCACGGGCGAGGTTGTCGTCTCGTCCAGACCTGTCTTCTTCTATGGGAGGTACACCAAACAGCGGGGAGTATCTCAGAAGAGGGAGCTCTGCGCGGACTGCTCAGGCGCTGGATGCAGCAGGTGCGGGAAGACCGGGTTCGAGCGTAGGCCTAGCGTCGAGGGGTTGCTGCGCAGGAAGCTCTTGGGCTTCAGCGGGAGCGACAGGATGACCTTCACGTGGCTGGGGAGCGAGGACATGGAGAGCAAGGTCTTCCCGCCCGGGAGGCCGTTCATCGCCGAGGTGAAGAGCCCGGTGAAGAGGGTCTTTCCGCGCAGGTTCGCGGCCAGGTACAGGGGCGGCCAGATGTCGGTCTCGGCCGGCAGGGTCCTCCCAGCCAAGCCGGTGAGGCTCCCGACCTTCAAGTTCAGGACCGAAATCCTAGCAACGGCCGCCTCGAAGGTCTCAGCGGAAGCTCTTGCGGGCCTCCACCCCGCCTTCAGGAGGACTGCGGTCAGGTTCGAGAGGCCTCATGATAGGGCCGTGTGGAAGATGGTCTACAGGGCGGATGCCACAACCAAGGGGAGGACGTTGGTCATACACGCCGAACTGGACGGAGGGTTGCCAGTCAAGAGGTTCGTCAGTGGCGAGTGCGTTTCGCCGTCCGTGTCGGAAGTCTTAAAAACTGAAGTGAGGTGCCGCAGATTCGACATCTGCGGAGTCACGGAAACGGGAAAACTCGAAATTGGCGAAGTCGCACGGGTTCAGAAGGGGGACTAGGTCTCTTCTCAAGGCGTCGAAAACAAAGAAGGGCCTGAGCAGCCTGCTCATAGAGTATTCTCCGAAGGACAGAGTTGTGGTCAGGATCGACCCGTCCCAAGTCAAGGGGATGCCTCACAGGAGGTTTAACGGCCTTGTAGGGACGGTGAGGGAAGTAGGGAGGCGCGCCGTGACGTTGGAGGTCCCGGTAGGCGACAAGGTCAAGACGCTCGTGGCTAGGAAGGAGCACATCGTCCGCCTGGAGGCGAAATGATGGCGGAGAAGACATCCAAGAAGCTCCTGACCATCGCCGAGGCCCACCAAATCCTGCAGAAGATCGACATCGCGAAGGCCGATCAGATCCAGAAGAGGACTCTCGATTACACTTCGAAGTTCGCAAAGACGACCCCCGAGAGCGCCAAGAGGCTCCGCAAGGAGCTGGAGATCGAGTGCGGGCTCAGCGAGGAGGAAGCCGTAGAGGTCGTGAACGTGATGCCGAAGTCGATCGAGGAGCTGAGGACTTTCACCTCAGGATGGAGGAAGCTGCTCCCGACCGAGACTCTCGATAAGATTCTCAAGATACTCAAGTAGGCCGCAAACGCCCAAGCGTTAAATAACAAGCAGAGGCCGAAAGCAGTCAGGCAATCAAGAGGATATCGTATGAAACCACGGACAATGCCGCACGCGGAGGAGCCTCACCCCAACTAGGCTTTTCGTCGAGGTGTTTGTTCCGGGGTATGTTGTCGGCCGACAAGAAATACGAAGAATTCGTCAGGGTACTGGACTTCATGCCGAGAGGGAAGTCCGAGGTGATCAAAGGGAGAGAGGGGCCGATGGTCGAGGCGATCGGGGAGGAGAGACTGACGCTGCTCGAGCTGCTCGCGATGGAGAACCAGAACTTTGACTTGGGAGAAAGGGTCAAGATAGGAAAAGAGGGGCGAGAGAAGATAGTCAGCGTATTGGGCAAGCTGACGTATGAAGAGCTCACCCCGGAAGCGAAGGCCTCGCTTCCCGCGGTGGTGGAGAATGTCGTGAAGGGTAACGAAGCGAAGTACGTGGCCTACTTCAACGAGCTGCAGCCGCTCACGCCGAGGCTGCACGGACTGGAGCTAATCCCGGGCATCGGGAAGACGTTCATGAAGGAGATAGTCGAGATGAGGGAGAAGCAGCCCTTCACGAGCTTCAGCGATATACAAGAAAGGGTTGGGCTCAGGGACCCTGCGAAGATGATCGCCAAGAGGATAGTGGAGGAGCTCGCCGGCGAATCGCACGTCGTTCTCTTCGTGAAGAAATGAGCAGGCAGAGACTGGGCCAGCACTACCTCACGGACCGACGGGTCGTAGACAAGATTATCGCAAGCGCGAACATCCAGCCTGACGAACGGGTCCTGGAGATAGGGACAGGCAGGGGCGTCCTCACCAGGGAGCTCATGCGTCTGGGCGCGGGCCTCGAAGCGTATGAAGTTGATAGGGGGAACCGCACCGCCACGCTCGAGGTGCTTGGCGCCGCAAGGGCCATCATCCATCTGGGCGACGCCTTCAAAGAGACGCCGTGCTTCGATGTCCTGGTCTCGAGCTTGCCTTACTCGAGGTCGGCGACCTTTGTCGAGTGGATCAGCCAAGTTGAATACGACAGGGCCGTGGTGCTTCTCCAGGAAGACTTCGTGCACAAGGCCTTGGCGGCCCCGGGGACGAGGGACTATCGGGCGATGTCGGCTATTGCGCAGATCTCGTCCGAGATCGAGGTACTGATGAAGGTGGGCAGGGAATCGTTCTTGCCCCCGCCCAAGGTCAACTCCCTCCTAATCTCCGTGAAGCCAAAGAGGAGGATGGCAGGCGCCGAGATCTCGAAGGTCAAACTACTCTTCTCCCTGAGGAGGAGGCAGGTCGTTTCCGCAATGGCCAAGCTCGGGATGGCCCAACCTGAGACTGACTACGGCAAGAGGCGTGTCTACTCCCTTACGCCGGAGGAAGTCTTGGAGATCTGCGGCCTAGCGGACGGGCCGGCGGGCGCGCGCAGGGTCTTCATGCCATGATTCTGGTCCGGACCGATCTGGTAGCGAGCAGCAGGAAGAGCAGCGCGACCCCGCCGATGACCGCTGACTTCGGCAGAAGCTCGCCTAACCCGTACCCCTTGAACATGATCCCCTCAGGAATCCTTTTCCCGTAGTATATCTGAACGAACTTCGCAGATACTGGAGCCAGATGGGCAGGCTATTCGTGGGAATCAGCATCGGGGGGCGCGTCCATGACCGCGACGGCGGCTGACTCATTTAAGAACGACGGGAGGCCGGGCGCCCGTCGAACACCGTTTGATCCCGGGTGGCGCGTCCGTGACGCTCGTCGAGCCGAACTATCCAGTCAACGTGGGGCACGCCGCAAGGCTGGTGAAGAACTTCGGGGTCAAGAAACTGTATCTGGTGGAGCCCAAGGTCGACATCTCGGTGGCCGCCGTCTATGCGTCTCACGCCTCGGACATCCTCGACAGGGCCATAATCACAACCTTCGAAAGAGTGAGGAAGGAGAACGAACTCCTCGTTGCTACGACTGCCGTGAGGGCCTCGAAGAAATCGAATGTGATAAGGAGGACGGTCGGTCCGGACCGGCTGCATGCCCTGCTGTCGTCTTCTCGAACATCGTCTCTCGTCTTTGGGAGGGACACGACCGGGCTGACCAACGAAGAGATCAGGATGTGCGACGTGACCACGACGATTGACACAGCCCCGGCCTACAGGGCCCTGAACCTTGGCCATGCGGTGGCGATAGTCCTCTACCTAGCCTCTAGACGAGAGGGAGGAAGGCACAGCGTCCAGAGCCGGAAGGCGAGGGAGGTCTTCGCGAAAAGCTTCTACGAACTCGCGGTTGCCTCCAGGATGCCCCCGCACCGGATTAAGAACCTCTTCGAGGTAGGAAAGAGGATTGCAACCACTTCGAACCTCACCGACACTCAGCTGAATCTCATGACAGGAGTCTTCCGGAAGGCCCTATTGGCACTTGACCCTCACGACCTCGACTCGAAGACGTAGACCGCCCTCTTCACCCAGCGCGTGCTCTCGAACGATAGCCTCACGGGATACTGGAAGCCAACCGGCCCGGGCTGGAAGAGCCTCAACCCCAGTTCCCGTCCTTTGAGAGTCATGGAGACCTCTTCGCCGTCCATCGTCTGTATCACAGGCACGACCACGACGACCCTGCCCCCAGGCTGGAGGGCTTCGGCCATCGACGCAAGGGCGTCGCCGTAGACTTCGCCTGCCTGGTTGATCAGGTCAGTCGCCGTGCTGGTCTTGGGCCTGGCTTCAATCCTCGGGAGGAGCAGCGGCTCGGTAACCACGGCATCGACCTTCGACCTCCGGAGTATGCGGGGGAGGTCCCTGGCGTCTCCCACCCTGATGTCGTAGCCCTTGTCCTTGACGGTGCCCACCAGCCATCCGAGATTCTCCCTGGCGTCCCTCACCCGGTTGGTCTTGGCGTCGAGGCCCAGACAGCGCATCGAACGAATGAAAGCCTCGGCCAGGATGGTTCCCGAACCGCAGAAGGGGTCCAGAACCGTCTGGCCCTCCCTGAGGCCAGACAGGTTGAGCAGCACCCTGGCGAGCCTCGGGGGCATCGAGATATCTGAATGCGGCCTCGGTTTCTGTGTCCCGCGCTCGCGCATCGATGCAGAATCGGGGACCCATGCGGTCGGCCCCAGTCCGATGCCTCCGTGGTAGGGAAATGCGACAACGTCGAGGGCAGACCTCGAGAGGACCTGGTCCGCGAGCAGTTCGTTGTTGTTGGGCCTTAGGAGGTGTGCTTTGTTGAACCCGGCTTCCTTGACCTCGTCGAGGAGCGACCTGACAATCGTCTCGTAATCGTCTTCGCCGATGTCGTAGCCGCTGACGGAAAGCGTCACCTTGTCGTGGAGGTGTTCTGCGACCTTCTCCACCAGCTTGCCCACCCCAGTCGAGGACCCGCCGGAGACTGCCATCAGCGGGACGACCTTGTGGACCCCGGCAAGCTCCGTGACCCGGTCCTGACCCGGCGGCCGGACCTTCAGGATGGAGACCCGCTCGCATGGAGCCTCTGCCCTCAGGACCGACCCCTCGAGCACCGAACAGGCCTCCAGGACCGAGAGCCTTCCGAAGGCGAGCACCAGGGCGACCTCATCGGAGTCGATGAAGCGCCTCGGGAGGATGAAAGGCATTGAATCCGCGGCCGGGGGTCGCGGTATTAAGCGTGAAGATTAATTAGGGGTGGAAGTCGGCGCGATAATCCTAACTGAATGGATTTGCACGGCAAGAACTATCGGACAATACGCGGGATGGCGTACACCAGCAAGAAGTTCGCCCCTGGTGCCCCGAACCCGAAAGTGGCCAGATTCACGACTGGAAAAGCCAGTCCCGACTACGACTTCATGCTCAGGCTGATATCCGACGGGAGGGTCCAGATTAGGCACAACGCATTGGAGGCTGCCAGGGTCGCAGCTAACAAGAAGCTAGCGCTGATTGGTGAGGAGGGCTACCATCTCCTGGTGAAGACATATCCTCACATCATTCTTAGGGAGAACAAGATGATTGCGACTGCAGGGGCAGACAGGCTCCAAGAGGGGATGCGGAAGGCCTTCGGGAAGCCGATCGGGCTTGCAGCAAGGGTGGAGATTGGAAGCTCTGTGCTCGAGCTCAGCGTGAAGTCTGAGAACCTGGACAAGGGGAAGGAGGCCATGAAGGCGGCGTCAGCGAAACTGCCCATGAAGACGCATTCGGAGATAATCCAGCTAGAGAAGAAGATCGTTAGTTGACTGTTAGGATCGACGAGGCCAAGGTCTTCGAGATAGTAGAAGCGAAGCGGCCTTCAGTGGTAGTTGTGAACGCGCCGGGAGGGCTCCTCAGGCAGACCAAGGACCTGATGGAGCGGGTGAGGGAGAAGTACGACGTGACCTGCATCCTCGTAGGTGACAACTGTTTCGGGATCTGCGACGCAGTCGACGACGAAGTGGAGAAGCTGCACGCCGACCTTGCCCTGCACATAGGCCACAACGCGATAGTCGAGGCCGCCGGAGACTACACGTACCTGATAGACGCAGTCGACGATGTGGAGTTCGACGAGGTTGTGGAGACAGCGGTCCCGACGTTGATTCCCTACAAGAGACTCGGCCTCGCGACGTTCAGCCAGCACCTGCACCAACTCGTGCCCGTCAAGAGGAAGCTCGAACAGAAGGGGTTCGATGTCCACGTAGGGAAACAGAACAACTTGATGATGGAAGGCCAGATCTCTGGATGCGACTTCTCGACCTCGCAGCCTCTGCACGATGAAGTCGACGCGTTCGTCTTCCTCGGCGAGAGCGATTTCCACGCCGTCGGCCTGGCGCTCGCGACGGCTAAGCCGACCTTCATGCTGGACCCATACAAGAACGAGGTGACAGACGTTCGGGCCGCGGCAGAGGAGCGGCAGAAGCGGGCGGTGCTCGCCGTCTACAAGGCCCTCGACGCAAGGGTCTTCGGAGTGATCACAGGGCTGAAGGAAGGCCAGAAGATGCTTGGCAGGAGCAAATGGATATCCAAGAGGCTCGAGATGAACGGGAGGAAGGTAGTGCAAATCGCGCTGAGAGACGTGACCCCGGAGCGGTTGGCGCCCCATCGTGAGATAGAAGCGTTCGTGCAGACGGCGTGCCCGAGGATATCGATTGACGGCTTCAACTTCGACAGGCCCGTCCTTTCGATCCCGCAGGCAGACGCCCTGGTTGCCCTGATGGAGGGAAGGGAGATAGGCGAGTTCCTGCAGAGGCCGAAATGGATAGAACTGGCCGTTGGACTGGTGAAGCGATGAAAGAGACAAAGACAAAGAGGGTCCTGCCGGGTGACAAGGTCGCCATCTCGGAGGAGTTCCTGCCCGGGAAGCACACCTACGACAACGCCGGCCTGATTCGGGCACTTGCCGTTGGGGGCGTCCAGAAGGACATGAGGAACATGGAGATCTCCGTGAAGCCTGTGGTGCAGGCTTCCATGATCAGGGTCGGGGACTGGGTGACGGGGCAAGTCGAGGTCGCGCAATCCAATTCAGCCGGTCTCAAGATATACTACGTCAACGGGGCGCGCATGGACAAGGACTTCTCAGGTACGCTTTCGCTCCGAAGGTTCGGGGGAGGGAGGGGAGTCAGGAGGGAACCGCCTGTAAAGCTCGGGGACATCGTCAGGTGCAGGGTCTTCAGCCTCGTCAACGGCATAATCCACCTTTCAGTCGACGAGGAAGAAATGGGAGTCGTCCACGCCCTGTGCGGGAACTGTGGGAGGCCCCTGCTCATAGGGGGAAGGGGTAGGGCTAAGTGTGACGAATGCGGTAACGTTGAGGACAGGAAGCTGGCCGCCGACTTCGGAACGACCCCGATTCGACCGTGAACTTATTAACAAGACACCGGGGGCACGTTAGGAAATTGCAGATTCAGACTACCACCGAAGATGAAAAGGGTCTCACTATAGAGATTACAGGAGAGGATTACTCGCTGGCCGAAATCGTACATTATGAGCTCCTCGAAGAGAAGAGCGTCACCTTCGCGGGAGTGCTCCCTCCCCACCCACTGATCAAGAAACTCGTCCTCAAAGTCAGGGCACAGCGGATAAAGCCAGAGAAGGCGGTTTCCAATAGCGTTGAAAGGGCGATTCAGACAACCCAAGAGCTCCTCGCAGGCGTACAGAAGGCGCTCGGCGGTGGGTCCAGCTGAAGTTCTGCCCGAAGTGCGGTACACGTCTGAAGCTGAAGCAGGTCAAGGGTCCCCGGGAAGTGTCGATATCCTACCTCTGTGACAACTGTGGATATTCCAACAAAGCAGGAAAGACGGTGACGCAGGCCACGGAGGAGGAGCTCGCGAACGTCGCCCCGATCAAGGTCGTCGGTGACAAGGAGAACAAGCTGACATCCCTTCCCACCACCAAGATTGAATGCCCGAAGTGTGGCAATAATGAAGCGATGTGGTGGTTCCTGCAGACGAGGAGCGGAGACGAACCCCCGACCCAGTTCTACAGGTGTGTGAAGTGTAACCACACCTGGCGCAGCTACTCCTAGGCTTCGTCTCTAGTGCAGATTTCCACGGCGTCCCCGCCGGCTATCAGGATGTCTGCATTGGCAGCGGGCAGTGAAGCAACATCTTCAGCCTCAAAGGGGCCGTAGCGCCTCAGGCGCAGGCCGATAAGCTCGCCGACGTGTTTCGTGAACCTGACGCTGATGTTCCTTTCAACCTCGCTCTTGTGGGCGAACTCGATGAAGGAGGGCTGGCCTGCCGAGACGGCCTCGATGAAGGTTTCGAACCTCTTCTGGAACTTCTGCTGCGCGGAGCAGACGTAGCGCTCCTCGGGAAGGAGTTGCAGGAATGCGTGCTGCCGCGTGGCCTTGTTCGCCCTGATGGTCAGGAGTTGCTTGGCCATAGAATCGATCATTCTGGCCTGCTTGGCGATCAACCGGTTGGCGACCTCGGAGGTGTTCGAGCCTGCGGACCTCCTGAGCTTCTGGCTGTAAACTGAGATCCTCGAATAGAAGTCACTGGGGAGCTGAAGCAGGACTGCTGCCTGCATCTCAGAATCGAGTGCCTTCTTCAGATACTCGAGGGTCGTGCCTGCCAATCAGGCGACCTCCCCAAGGCCCCTGGTTAGAATCGAGGCCGCGGCGTAGGCCGGAAGCTCGGCCATCTGCGATTTGAAGGGGCCGAACTCGACTCCGTTGATCCTGAACCTCGGGTAGAAATCAACCTTGACCGCGACCGGCTTCGCACTCAGCACCACCGGGTCCCTCTGTGGGTCGAAGCGACCCATCGATTCGACGCGCATTTTACACATGCCGGTGTTACCGTGCAAGGTGCCTGCCAGCCTGAAGACCCTGTGGATGTCGGTGGTGACCGATGAATCGACCATCGCCCTCTGGGATGAGATGGCGTCGGAGACGAGCTTCTGAAGAGTCCCTAGGTACCCCTCCCGTTTAGCTTCGACATATCCCGTGATCCTCCTAGTCCAACCCTCGCCCTGAGGCCCGGCGTCGACAGGCCTCCGTCTCAAGGTGGAGGCAATGGTCTGGCCGGGTGGCAGCGACGCGCCGCGCACATAGTCTGCGATCTCTGTCCGGGCCGGCGGGTCGAGCGGGTAGAACCTTTCGTCTGAGACGTGGAGGTGATAGCCTCTGTTCCCTGAAAAGTACAGTCTAATGGCTTCGCGTGGCACCCCGAAGTCCTCGGTGAGGAAGTCGATGACGCGCAACGCATGGTCTTTCGCTGCGGTCAGACAGACGTCGCATGTGCCGTGGAATTCTGCTACCGGCCCGCCGCACTTACGGCACTTCGGAGGCCTGGGAAGCTTCCCCGAGGAGTGGCACCTCTCGCAGTACCAGAGGTCGTGACCCCTCTTGCAAGGCGTTGGTATGTCGGTCGCATCGATGTCGAAGATCAACTCCGCGCCCAGCCACCCCTTCTCCTCGATGGGCGCTGTGGGCGATTCGTATCTGGCGTTTGAGCAATAGACAGAGGAGGGCGACTGCTTCAAGATCTCCGCGACGGCTTCGCCTCCGCTTCTGAACGAAAGGTGTCTTACCATGCCGCCGCCGAACGGGATGTAGCCGAACTCCCTGGAGTAGAGGTTGTCTGGGAACTCGATGGAACCAGCTCGCCTGAAGTAATACTCCCTGTACGCCTGTCTGAGGAAGGAGATAGTATTAGGATTCAATCGTCTTCGATCTCTTCAGGGCAAGCAGATAAGGTGTCCGGCGTTCATGCAGACCACGAAACCGAGAGAGCAGGCAACGAATTTCCTCTTCGGCCGATGCCACCGATGACTCCAGTTTAGGGTCTCTCCTCGGCGTTGGTGGCTCAGAATCAATGTTCGGATAGGCGAAAAGACTCTGAGGGAGTAGGAACCAAGGGGTCTGTCCTGTCTGCATGTGTTGAAAACGCAGGTAGGAACCAGGCGGCCGAGGCCTTCGCGTGTGGGTATGGTCCAAGAGCTTCAAGTGCTGAGACAACGTCTGCAAACAGGTGAATCCTGTTGTAGTCCGAGTGACGGAGGAGAAGGGTGTTGACATTTCGCACAGCGTCCCGAAGATGCTGACTGCTCAGACGATCGAACAGGCCGACCTTGTATTGACCATGGGATGCTCGGTGGAAGAAGTGTGTCCGCGCCCGACGTTCGCGAAGATGCAAAAGAGGCTCGTTGATTGGGATTTGGAAGACCCGAAGAGGAAGACGGTCGAGGAGGTCAGAAGGATCAGTGGTGAAATCGAAGCTAATGTGAGGAAGCTTTCCGACTCGCATAGTTCATTCGAAGGAATCCAAATGTCGTGTCTATGTGTACGTTAGGTATGGCAGGGAGTGGGAGGCTGATTTTAGAACCAGACATCGCTCGTGCCAAGGTTCGAGAAACAGTTCAGTCGCTGACACGTGGCGCGAGGAAGTAGTGTACACGGGCTCCCTGGTCGTTGAGCTTGAACTCCAGTCTGATTGGTTTCTTGGTCGAGAACTCCGCGAAAAGGGTGTCTGAGACCCCTCCCATCGCCTTCGTGATTCCCATTAGATAGTCGATGGAGTAGGTTGCTTTACTCTCCGCGCTGACCTGGAGGTCGAGGACGTCGGCATCGTTCTTGTCGAGTGAGATATCAGCCTTGCCGACGTCGGACTTGCCGGAGAACGAAAGTCTGTCCTTTGTCGCCTGAATCGTGACTTGGTCGGATACGACCGAAATGTCACTCAGGAGCTTCTCGAAGATGCTCTTGGTGAGCGTCACCTTCGTGTCAAACTCGAGTTTTGGCAGGGGCGCGGTCCCTCCCGTGCTCTCGATGAGGTGGACGGAGAATTCGCGCTTGTAACCGTTCTTGAGGGTCACCTTGATGGCCTCTTCCTCTCCCGAAGCGATTTCGACGCTGTCCTTGGCGTCGCTCCTCCCAATCAGCTTGACGAGGTCCTCGACCCTGAGGCTGAACTTGAAGGGCTTGTCAGTCTCGTACTTTTCGAAGCTTGAGTTCGGCATTAGAAGGTCGACGAGTGCGACGTGGGAAGGGTCCATCGCCCTGAATGTGAGGCCTTCGGTCGTCGCGTCGAAGGTCGCCTCTTCGACGAGGGTCTTGACAGCGGCGGCAACAGCCTTCCATTCCTGGGAGCTTGACGTCTTCGCTAGGAACAAGTTCGGATGAATCGCCTTGGTCGGCCTCTTCCATCTGGCGTAATAAAGATTGGTCGGTGCTTCAGGTGCCTGTTTCTGTCGGTGTGAAACTGTCTAGGGTGTCAGGACTTCAGCCTCACCACCGGCTTACCTGCCACTGTGATGTATTCGACCCCATCTTGGCGGTGCTGAACGATGCAATTGGTAGGTGGTGGGAGGCAAAGGGGCAACCGCTCTGCCTTTGCTCCTTCGCGTTCTTGGTTAAGAAACGGAGGAGACCGAGCCGTCTGAACGGCCAAGCCTTTTAAACGGACTGCCGACGACGCTCTTTTCGCTTTAGTGAGAAGATGAAATTCCCAAAGGAGATGCGAACGTTTTGTCCCTATTGCAAGAAGCACACCATCCATTCCGTAGCCCTCTACAAGAGAGGTAAGGAACGGGCAGGATCTTGGGGGGCTAGAAGGCAGGCGGGCAGGAAGAAGGGATATGGGGGGCAGAAGTTCCCTGAGCTTATCAGGACGGCAAAGACGACCAAGAAAGCGACTCTTCGTCTGAAGTGCAAGGAATGCAGCAAAGAGGTTATGAGGGATGGAATCAGGTTGAGGAAGGCGGAAATAGCCGCATGAGGCGCGAGAGAGAGCCGATACCGAAGATGAGGAGCGAGTTCCTGCTAGTGAAGTGCCCCGACTGCAATGAAGAGAGGATTCTCTTCTCGAACTCCGCGAAGGATGTGGGATGCAGGGGTTGCGGCAGGAAGCTTGCTGAGAGCAAGGGCGGCAAGTCGGTCGTGCTGGCTACCCTGGTCAAGAGGCTAGGCTGAGAGCCTCATCCGAAAGAGCGGTCTTAGCTGTCATTAGTCTCACCTCGGCCGATTCCAGAAACCTCTATTAGCCGAACTCGGACGAGGCGCATCGGTTGAGCACGGAGAAGCCGATGCCGGAAAGTGGCGAGGTCGTAGTCTGCACGGTTAGGGAAATCACCTCTCATGGGATCTACGTCAATCTTGACCAGTACGACGGCATTAACGGCTTCCTCCACGTCTCTGAGATATCCACGGGGTGGGTGAGGAACATCGAACGTGTGGCCAAGGTCTCGCAGAAGCTTGTCCTGAAGGTGATAAGGGCCAACAAGGCGAGGAGAGAGATTGACCTTTCACTCAGGCAGGTGACCAACGAGGAGAGGAGGGCCAAGGTCATCGAGTGGAAGAGGGAGGAGAGGGCAGTCGCGATAATGGGCGTTACGAAGAAGAAGCTCGGCCTGGACGATGCGCAGGCCAGGTCGCTGAAGGAGAAGTTGGAGGACCAGTTCGGAACCCTCTACGAGGCGTTCGAGATGGCGGCAAGGAAGGGCGAGAGGGGCCTCAGTCCGCTTGAACTCCCAGAGAAGGTTGCCAAAGCGATTGCCGAGACGGCTGCCGAGAAGATAGTCCCGCCCAGCTATGAGGTTGGGGCCCTAGTCGAGATCTCCTCAAGGTCGTCCAACGGCATTGAGCAGGTCAAGAAGACTCTAATGGCCGCTGCCAGTTCGCCGCCGGCCGAAGTCCATATTACCTACGCGGGCGCTCCAAGGTATAGGGTTAGGGTCACAGCAGACGATTACAAGCAGGCTGAGAAGGCTCTGGAGGGGGTCTTGGAGAAGATCAAGGACGGAGTCGGCAAGCACGATGCGTTCAGCTTTAAGCGCGAGATCTCCAGAAAGCATGGTGGCGCGTCCTGAAGAGCCTGATGCTGAAATGCGTCGAATGCGGTAGGTACACAATCAGCGAGAAATGCCCCAGCTGCGGAGACAAGACGGTGACCGTCCACCCGGCGAGGTTTTCGCCGGACGACAAGTATGCGCGTTACCGCAGCCCGCTGGCTTACAAGAAATCGGATTAGACGACCTGGTAGATCAGGATTGCAGAGAAACACGAATACCGACTGTCACCCGGACAGGCGTAGAGGCTGATGATGCTGGGCGAAGCGTATGCAAGCCTGAACGGGCCCGTGCTGTTGATGGGGTAGGTATAGCTCAACGGGTATGAGAACGCCTCTAATGGCGGGGCACCGTTGACCCCGAATTGGTACGACTGCGAGAGGGATACCGAGCCCGAAGTGCTGTTGGCTTCGTAGATAAAGCCCGCGAGCTTGAAGGGAAGTGCTTGGCCGAAGAGGGTGTTGCTGAGCGCATCGGGCGTCAGGTTGAAGTCGTCGACGTTCGTGCAAGTGACCGACTGGTTGGGACACTCCAGGAACTGAGACTCGTTGAGACCGCCGATGCGGATGAACCACTGCTTCTTACTCTCGTCCCCGCCCCCTGCGGTGAACCCGCCCCCGCTGGGCACATCCAAGAGGTAGTAGTAGGTCGAAGTACCGTTCGAGCTCGTTAATGGTACTCTGCTGCCTGTGATGAATATCGCCACGTAGGTCGGCCTGTCTCCGCCCATGCCCTTCGCCATCTTCGCGGCTAGGGTCGCGTTCGACATGAACATCCGGCCGATTTCCGAGATCCTGGTGGAGTTCAGGGTCCCGTTATCAGCAACGCTTGTGCGGTTGCCCATCACGGCGAACCAGTAGCCGTAGTCCCACCACGAGATTATCACTGAGTTGATGGGCGTCGATTGACTCACCCAATTGAGCGTCTGCCTCCAGTCGCTGAAGGTGACTTGGGAGTAAATGGTCGCGCCGTTGGTGATGCTGACTGCGCTGTCGGCTGGGCTCTGGTCGCAGAAGAGAGCGTTCGCCGATGTGCAACGAATCGGGTTCGGTATCCAGAAGGAGCCTGCAGGGAAGACCAAGAGTCCGATTATGGCTACCGTGAAGACGACCTTCACCTCGTTCCTATTCGTGACGGTCTGCTTCTTCTTCACTAGCTGCGTTGAGCTTGGCTTGACCAATGAGAAGGCGAGCTCTGCGAAGCCGATGCCTCCCAGGATTCCGAGGGCTATCGACGAGTAGACCAAGAGACGCGAGAAGGACGCGGAGAAGTAAAGGCCGGTCAGTCCGAAGAGAAGCGCGTACGCCATCGGGACGCCCCTCCGCCTGAAGGCAACCAGCGCCCCAGCCATCCCGAAGGAGAGGAGTATCGCGTATGATGTGAAGTAAACGCTTCCTGTAGGGAGTTGCTCTTCTGCGACAGACTGGGTGAGAGCGCTGCCGCTTCTTATCCATGGGGCTATCACAGTCAAGTACCTGCCCGATATGCTGCCGACGGCGCCGAAGCTAATGAGCGCTAGGCCTGCGAGGATGAACCCGAAGAGGAACTTTACCAGGGTCCGTCTGTATTCTGTGGGTTTGGTCCATGTCTTGGCCCACTGAGCAATCAGGACGAAGACGGTGCCGCCTATCATGGCTAGGCCGACCGGGTTGGTGATGATTGAGACGCCTGGCCTCGGGCAGAGGGCGCTGACAAAGAGTGTCGAGGCCGTGAAGGAGATTATCGCAGGAGAGAGACCTGAGAGCTCCAGGTTCATGAATGGGATGATGATGAAGAGGAGCCCAAAGCCGGCGCTGAAGTAGTCGCCACCGCCCCATGACAGGGTGGCGTAACCCGCAAAGGCGCCGGCGAGAATGCCCCTCAGAATCCTGCTGCTCATCACCCTCTCCTTGTCGAAGACCGTCAGCATCACGTAGCTGGCGCACACGAAGCAGAGGATGGCAAGGGGTTCCGACTTGAACCAGCCGAGATTGCCTCTCTCTATGAGCGGCGGAGAGACTGCGAAGACCAGCGCCGCGAAGAGGCCCGCGGCGTCGCCTCCTATCTTCCTGACGAGGAAATAGAATAATACCGATGTGATTGCGCCCAGGAAGACCGGAAGGAGGACGAGAAAGTCGTACAGCGATATCTGGACGCCGAAGACATCGTGGACTAGGAGGTAGAGCATCGCACCCCCGACTTGGAGACCGTCCTGAGAAGTTGCGGCGACGTTCCTTCCTTCGGGGAACCACGTCGTGATGTCGTGCCAGTTGAAGTAGCCCTGCAGGTTGTGGCAAGCGGTCATTACTGTCGGCCCGCAGTCTGGCGGGTTGTTGAAGAGTGCGTAGAAGAGGCCGTGCTGTTGCGCGAGGGTCACGACGTGAGAGGCGGCGAAGTAGTCGTAATACGGGTCGAACTCGTTCAGGTAGAACCCGTACTTCGCGGCGTACGCTCTCACCGTCACCGCAAGCACGAAGACGATTGAAAGGACCATCGAGGTCATCACGGCCCGCCGCGACACAGTCGGCCTCTTTATCGCGGACCTAAGACCCCCGAGGGGAGAATCCAATTCTTCCGGCGAGTGCTGTTGGGGTATTTTAATTGTGGCTTTGCTTGTTGAGAAGCGCTTCGAGGTGAGCCAGGTATTGCGTGGCGTCGAGGAGCCGCTTGCGGTCTGAAGCGAAATCGAGGGCCTTCACCTCTACGAGCCAGCCCTCGGAGTAGGGCGACTTGTTGACCAGCTCCGGATGCGAATCGAGTTCCGTGTTGACTCTGGTAACAGTCCCTGAGAGGGGAGAGTAGAGTTCCGAAACAGCCTTGATGGATTCGACGGTCCCCATGGACTTGAACTGGACGACCTTGTCGTTGACCTTTGACGGTGCCACGTAGACAACGTCGTTCAGCGTCTTCGCAGCGTAATCGGTTATCCCGACCCTCACCGAAGAGCCCGCCTCCTTTGCCCATTCGTGCTCCTTCGTGTACAGAAGGTCGTCTGGAATGTCGTAGTTCTGGAGCTTCATGCGGTGAGGCAGCCCGTAAGCGGACTAATTACCGTTGCTCTGTCTCTTCCAGCCGTAGAGCCGCTCATCATAGAAGGGAGGCCTTACCGTCTGCCCGTCCTGAAGCGAGTCTCGTATCGCGACCCTGACCCTGGTCCCGGGCTCCGTGCCTTCTGGCCTGAGACGGCAGAGGGCGATTCCCTTCCTGAGGATTGGAGAAAAAGCCCCGCTGGTCACTTTACCGAGCGAGTCCGAGCCGCCGAACACGTCAAAGCCGTGCCTGGGTATGCCCTGCTCGAGGATAACACCCCTCCTTACGAGGTCCAGAGCCTTGGCCCGTAAGTCAGAGACCGTCTCGGAGCCGGCGTAGCCTGTCTTGCCCGGTGAGAGGACCCACGCGAGATCGGCCTGCAATGGGTTGGTCTGCTGGTCGATGTCCGCGCCGTGGAGCGGAAGGCCAGCCTCGAGTCTCAGCGAATCCCTGGCCCCGAGTCCACATGGTTTCGATGCCGCCGCGAGTCGTTCCCAGAACTCGGTCGCCTTCCCCGGTTCGTCGTTTGAGGCGTCTAGGATTATCACCTCGAAGCCGTCCTCGCCCGTGTAGCCGGTCCTGGATATGATTGACGGCTGGCCTAGGACCTTCGTTTCCGAACAGCGGAACCTCCTCAGCTGACCGAGGTCCAGGTCTGTGAGTGGCTGCAGAGCCTGCTGCGCCTTCGGCCCTTGGACCGCCACCATTGCTGAGGAGCCGGTCAAGTCCTCAATCTCGATGCCCTCAGGAGGCCCGCGGCTCCTGATGTGGTCCATATCAGTCTCGGCGTTCGCCGCGTTGACCACCAGCATGAACTCAGTCTCTCCCAGCCGGAGGATTACCAAGTCGTCGATTATCCCTGCTTGGTCGTTGAGGAGGAGTGTGTAGAAGGCCCTGCCGACCGGCTGCTTCTGGACCTGGGTGGGCACCAGCCCTTCCAAGAATGAGTTCGCGGGTCCGCCCTTGACCACGAAACGGCCCATATGGGAGACATCGAAAATCCCTGAGTCGTTCCTGACGGCCAGGTGTTCATCCGTGGTCGTCGTGTACCAGAGCGGCATCTCGTAACCTGCGAACTCCGTCAATTTCGCGTGCTCGGAGTGATATTGGTGAAACTGCGTCGTCCTCAACATGCTCAAAGCGACCGCTCGGTCTATTTAAGAGGGCATCGCCCCATGAGGCTGTTCCTTTCGTTGAGGGCGGTGAGTGTTCCTGCGGAGGGCTCCAGGTTTGCTCGAACCTGAATACACTTTTAGCCAAGACGGCTCGCGTGGACGCGCCGATGACCTACGAAATAGCTTGTATGTCGTGCGGGACGTCGTTGTACTCCGGGTTCGACCTGAGGTCTCCGGGAGACGTGCTCAAGGCATTGGATTATAGGTGCAAGAAATGTGGGACCAAACTCTCCGCTGACAAGTTTCGCGTCGATGTCAAGAAGATAGACGGGTCCTACTCCTAGCGGATACAGAAGATTCAAGCTCTCGGACCGTTGACTCTGGAGCTGTTGGGTTTGGTATCTGTCGCTTCGGGCTATACCTTGGTGGTATGTGAAAAGCCCGACGCGGCTCGCCGAGTCGCAGAGGCCCTGTCTTGTGGAGGCGCGCGAAGCTCGGCGGTCGACGGAGTGACGGTCTTCAGGTTCACCAGCCAAGGAGAGGATTTCGTGGTCTGCTCGGCGCAGGGACATGTCTACGCGATCTCGGACCCCTTCGAGGAGCGGGCTGTCTATCCTGTTTTCGATGTCGAATGGTACCCATCCAATCTCGTGGAGAAGAAGAACGCCGGCGCTGCCCGCAGGATTAGTGTGATCCGTAGGCTTGCTGAGGGTGCGACCAAGTTTATCAACGCGTGCGACTTCGACGCGGAAGGCGAGACGATAGGCTTCAACGTCCTCCGGTACGCGTGCGAAGGCAAGGAGACGGAGGCTCTCCGGGCGAAGTTCTCGACCTTGACCAAAGATGACGTGGTGACTGCATTCAGGCAGGCGAAGCCCCAAGTGGAGCAGGGGCTGGCACACGCGGGGAGGGCTAGGCACCTCATCGACTTCGTCTGGGGCGTCAACCTCTCCCGGGTACTCTCCCAGTCGGCGCTGAATTCTGGACACAGGTACAGGACGATCAGCATAGGGAGGGTCCAGGGACCGACGCTGGCCTTCCTCGTGGAGAGGGAGACCACAATACGCGAGTTTGTGCCTTTGCCGTTCTGGAAGGTATCTGCAACGTTCGAGAAGGATGGGATCCAGTTCATGGCCGAGTACTCGAAGGAGAGGGTCAGGTCCAGGGCCGCGGCCGAGAGAGTGAGGGATGACTGCAGAGGCAAGGAGGGCGTCACGACCGGTGTCGTGAAAAGCGTGGTCCAGATGCCTCCTCCACCTCCCTTCAACACGGGCGACCTCCAGAAGGAGGCGTACAGGGCCTTCAGGTTCTCACCGAGCCGGACGCTCCAGATTACTGAGAGACTTTACTTGAACGCCCTAATCTCGTACCCGAGGACCGGTAGCCAGCACCTCCCGCCGTCGATTAACTACAGGGCCATTCTTCAGGGTCTTGAAAGGTTCGACAGTTACTCGAAAGTGGCCAGGGAGCTACTTGGAGGCGCCCTGAATCCAGCGCAGGGAGCCAAGGCTGACCAGGCGCACCCGGCGGTCTATCCAACGGGAGAGGCGCCGCGCAGGCACCTGAACCCGCCTGAGGTTGCGGTCTTCGACCTGATCGCTAGGAGATTCCTCGCCGCCTTCGGGCCTCCCGCCAGGAAGGAGCTGGTCACCGTGAAGCTATCTGTCGGGGAACATGGGTTCGTCCTCAACGGGGGGAGGATACTGTATGGGGGATGGATTGGCTCATACGGCAGATACGCGAGCGCCAGGTACACGAACGTGCCGAGTTTGGCCGAGGACGACAAGTTCAGAGTCATCAGGGTGGAAGTCGAGGAGAAGTTCGAACAGGGACTACCGAGGTACAACCAGAGCAGCCTCCTCGAGAAAATGGAAAAGGAGAACATCGGGACGAAGGCGACCAGGGCCGACATCATTTCGACCCTGGCTGAGAGAGGCTACGTCGAAGGGGGGAGCATGAGGGTGACTGACCTGGGTTTTGCGGTCATCGAAATGATGGAGAAGTATGCCCCTGCGATTGTGACTACGAAACTGACGCGGGAAATCGAGGAGAGGCTTGAGGAGGTGGAGGGTGAAGCTAGGGGGGACGCAGAGCTCGTCCGGGGGACGGTCCGCTCGATAGCCGAGCAGTTGGTGGGGCTCAGCGCGAACGAAGACGTGGTGAGCCGGGAAATCGCCGCCGCTCTGGCCACCACCGTCGCGACGTCATATGTCCTGGGGCCGTGCCCGGTCTGCAAGTCTGGGCAACTGAGGACAATCAGATCGAGGAAGACCAAGAAGAGGTTCGTGGGTTGCTCGAACTACTCCTCGGGATGCCAGGCGTCGGCGCCCCTTCCGCAGAGAGGGACCATCAGAACGACGCACAAAGCCTGCCCGCACTGCTCTTGGCCTGTCGTACACGTAATGGGCGGAAGGACACCGTGGAGGCTCTGCGTCAACCCCGCATGCTCCGCAAAGCGGAAGAGGAAAAATGCATGAAGTGCAAACTGTGCGGCAGGGAGGCGGTCTCGAATCTGTGCAAGTACCACGAAGAGGCGAAACGAAAGATCGAGGCCGGCTACCGCCTATGGGCCGAAGCCTACGGGAAGGTAAAATGGAAAGACTATCTGGATAAGGTTAAACACAACGAACAAACGGGCCAGTGGGCAAAGGAGATAGCGGAAATGCTGGAAGGTCTTCAGAATGATTAGAGAGCTAATCAAGTCAGGATATGGGAGGACGATAGGGACCTTGAAAGGAATCTTCTGGGGTCTTTTCGGCCCGATTCTGAGAAGGGGGAACCTTCTTTCGGTTCTCTACGTGCTCACCATGGTTGGACTGATGGGCGGCTTTATCAACGCACTCACCTTTCAGCTCCCGAACCAAGGAGTGTTAGTCTACCCTGGCGCAGGGGCGCAGACGATTCCGGAAGCAATCCTTGATTCGTTCGTGGTTGCGCTTGGCGGGGCAGGCATCTACTTGACTTACGTGAGCGGAAAGCAGACGACACGGGCGAGGGCGGTCAGCATGTACCTGGCACTCGCTCTCCTGCTGCTCGCTATCTCGTTGCTGGCAGGAACCCGGCTACTGCAGCTTAAGTGATATTGAGAGAGAACCTTCCCTCGGGCCAAGCCGTTCCGCGTTCGCATTTCATCAGCAGTTCCGAGCCGGTGGCTTCGACGGAGACGGTCGTGTCCGAAAGGTCGGAGATGGATCTACCTCCGCCAGTCCTCATTGTTTTCTCCCGCCTGTACATGGTGAATAGGACCGCCTTCCTGCTGGTCTTGGCGAGGTATGAAAAGCTGGCCACGGCGAACGCGAGTTTCCTGCTCCTTGAGCTCACACCAGACGACGAAAACAGATGGCAGAGGGTGTTCAGGCTGTCGACTATGAAGACCCCCGATTCGGCCATGAAGAGCTTTGGGAGCTCGGTTTCGACGCTCGACCCGGGCTCAAGGACGTAGACGCGCGTCAACCTGGCCGCGTTCGGAGGGAGGGCCGATAGAATCTCGTTTGAGTATGACGAATAGAATGCGTCGATGTCTAAGATGGTACAGCCGCTCTTGGTCATTGCAACCAGCGAAACGATGCTCCTAGCAAATGAAAGGTTAGCCTGTCTGCTTTCGACAAGGAATGTGGCGGTCTTGCCCTTGAGCGGCCCGAGGAAGGAGTGTGCCTGCTGCGCGCCAAAACTCATTAGTGCTGCGGGTCCTCGCTTCTTGGCGCAGGTATTTCAGAGTGAACCGAATCTGCGTGGTGACTTCGAAGGCAGCGACATACTACGCGATTGTTTCGAGAATGAGGAAGGCCGGCCTTCCTTTCACCAGCGTGCTGCCCGGTGCGGACCGCGGAGACTGTACCCTGATCATAACCAGCGCGGGGGAGATGGGGCAGTTTGATGGACTAGCCCTCGCCCTAGAGGACCTTGACGAGAACCCGGGGGTCTTCAAGGGTCAGCTACTCTCAAGGCTGAATGAGGGAGACGACATGGTGCTCGTAGGGGTCGACCCGGGGACAAGAATCGGATTGGCCGTCTTCTACGGAGAAACCAACCTAGAGTACAGCACGTTCGGTTCTGTAGTGGGGCTCAGCCTCAGGGTCGGAGTATTCGTGCGCGGTGTCCCTGCGAAAAGGTTCGTAATCAAGGTGGGGAACGGCAACCCCGTCATGGCGGCTAGGCTCATCGAATCATTAAAACTCGAGGCCCCCGAAGCAGCAATCGAGATGGTCGACGAATCCGGCACCTCGGTCAGGCGAGTGAGGATGAGAGGCATTCAGGGAGACCAGGGCGCAGCCGCGAAGATAGCCTTCCGGAAGGGTGAGGTCGTCAGCCCCGGAAGCCCCAGAACTCGTGCGTAAGCACCCCGAGCGCTTCGAGTGTGAAGACTCGGACGACCAAGTCCTTCCTGAACTGAAGGCATTAGGGCCTTGACGGCCCCAGAGTTGAACCGGTCGTCGAACAGGAAGACGAATTCCCTCTTCCCCGGCCTTCTTATGTGGTGTCCTGTGGCCTGGAACGCTTTCCGTAGCGCCAGCAGGCGTGAGAACATGAGAAAGGATTCGTAGGCGAAGACCGCCTCTATGCCCACGAAAAATGAGGGAGGGCTGTTATTTTACCGCTCTCCTCAAATCGAGATCTTCGTAATGAAACTCTTGCCCTTGAACATCTCGGCCGTGGCCCTCTCGACCCGGCGCCTGTTCTCCGCGGTAGTGTAGATGCGCAGCACGTCCATGAAACCGGCGATAGACCCGACCAGAGGCAACTCGCTCAGGGGCACTGACTTCACGACCCGCCTCCTACCCCTGGTCTGCACGAGCCGAACCGAAGTAAAAGCCTCCCTCGAAGAAGTGTAGGGCACCGAAGGCGTCGTGGGGACGTCAAGGAAGACGTGCATTCTGTCCACGCCTGCGGCCTCTGCAAGCTCGGCCGTAACCTGTTCCCTGACCTTCTCCTTCGCGAAGAGGCTCGAGATCATCTGGTCCTTGCGCTGGACCAGCCTCTCAAAGACGCACTTGACCAAGTTCCGGTTCCTGAAGCCCAGGGCGAGCTGCCTAGCCTCTCTCAGCTCGGGCGTGGAGGGGCTCAGCATGGCCAGCCTCTGCAGCACAATCTCGTCTGTCAGCTCCAGGTAACTGTCGAGGTCCGATAGGTCGGTCAGCCCGAGGGCGTCGTCGGCGAGCTTCATAGACTGCACGAGCATCAGCTCGGCTGCCCTGACCGTTCTGTGGAAGTAGACCGCCTTGAACATCTCGTACCGCGCGAGCAGGAGCGCCTCGAAGGCGTAGAGGGCGGCGTTCTCGACAGCCAGACGTCCCTCGGCGACCTGCAGCGAATCTATCACCCGCCTGACGTCGACCTTCCCGTATTCGACTCCTGTGAAGTAGGAGTCCCGGAGCAAATAGTCCATTATGTCTGCGCTCAGCCCGCCTGCTATGATTTCGTTCATGAAAAGAGGTCGCCTGCTCTGCTTGCCTACAGCGAAGGCCGACATCTTCCTCGCGGAGAGGCCGTTCTTCTCCAAGACATCGCGTATCGACGTCTCCAGCACGATTCTCTGCGAGATGTCCTCGTGGGTCACGTCAGTCCTTTCGGCTAGGACCTCCTCGTACATGTGGGAGAAGGGGCCGTGTCCGACGTCATGGAGGAGCGCGGCGATTCTCACCTCTTGGACTTCGTCCGGGCCGATCCCGGACGTCGGCACCAAGGACTCCGCTATCTGGCCAGCCACATGCATCGCCCCCACCACGTGCTCGAACCTAGTGTGGACCGCCCCCGGATAGACGAGGTACGAGCCTGCGAGTTGGTGGACCCTCCTGAGGCGCTGGACGAAGGGCGTGTCTACGAGATCACGCTCGACCTCGGTCAACTTGATGTAGCCGTGGACCGGGTCCCGGATTTCTGCGACCGGCTTGAGGATCAAACCTGCTTCAAGCAGCTCTTGTCGTCTTAAACGGTTCGGCCTGCAGTCTTGAGTGAATCTGAGACTGCCCCAATCAACGCTTGGCTGGTGGTATCTATCCCTCCAGTCGCGTTGACCACCTTCCATCCAAAGTCGCTGGCAAGCTTGAGATACGCCTCCCTAGTTCTCTCCTGGAGGTCGGAGTTCCGTTCGTACTCGTCCTGGTTGGGTCCGCGCCTCGAATGGAGCGCGGCAGGAGGAGCGTCAAGGACAATCACGGTGTCAGGCTTCGGGAGGCCTGCCTCGAGGTTGGCCAGCCATTCCAGCTTCAGGCCGTTCGCGACGCCATACGCGAGATTCGACTCGGAATACCTGTTGACTATCAATATCCCGGTCCTGGAGAGGATTGATTCCAGCTCGTCCTTCTTCTCCCAACGGTTCGCGGCGAAGAGCATGTGCCTGACTTCCGGAGGGTAGTTCCTAGCACCGAGAAGGAAGCTCCTAATCTCCCTTCCGAGAATCGTTCCGTAGTCGGGGAAAGAGACCGTGTGGGTGGTGTGGCCCCTAGAGCGCAGCCACGAGCTCAGGATCGAAGCCTGCGTCCTTTTGCCCACGGCGTCGATTCCCTCAATGCCTATGAGAATACCTTTGGAGCCGCCGTCCATGGGCGCGTTGCTTCTCCGTCTGTCTAAATCCCTTTCTCACAGGACGAGCGAGAAAATGAGAAGGACGGCGACCGAGACCATGGCGAACCTGAAGTAGACCCTCGCTAGCTCTGAGCTGGACTGGGAAATTGCGGCGAACTCTTCCAGCGCTTTGGCCCCAAAGACCCTGACCGTGCTCGTGAGCCGGCCCGAACCGTAGCTGCTCTGCGAGAGCCTGGTTTCGGCGAGCTTCGCGATGTCTGCCACCAGCTTGACCAGCGACTCGATAGGGGTCGCCTCGCCTAGCGCCCTGTATCCCCGCGAGACGGTTAGGCCCCTCGCGGCAAGGTTGTGACTGTCGGAGGTGCAGAACTCCATCAGCTCGTAACCTAGAGAACCTAGGGCCTTGGCGGTCTCAGCCCGCAAAGATGGGACGGCGTTGTTTGCGTCGGCCAGGATGAGGACGGACTTGCCGCGCGGCGTCTCAAACATAATCAGGCCGATGCCGTTCTCCGTTAGGTCTTCGCGCGCCCCAAACCCGAACTCACCTGAGTACGCGTAACCCACCCTGAAGGGCGTCGCCTCAGCCAGTTTCATCCGCTCGAACAACTGTCTCCATCCGGGGTCGGCCGAGTCGACCGATTCCTGATGGTCCTCGAGCGAATTGTGAGCGTCGACGACCATCACCTCGAACCCGACGGCGGAAGCCGGTCTCGAGAGTTCCGCCTCGACTTCCGCACTCAGGTCATCAGACCCCAAGGGAGCAAAGGACACCGTGAGAATCATGTCTGTAGAGAAGGCCGCGGCGCTGACGTTGGCCTTCCCGATGCGTGCATGAATCGGTCCCCTGATACTGGCTTCCGCGGACGAGGGAGAGATCGTCCTGGCGAATTCGTTCGTCTCTGCCGCGTACCTGTCCGTCTCCTCGCGTGTGGCCAGGTTCCTTTCATGCCCCCCCGGGCTGTGAAACGTCATCACTATTCCCTGTTCTTTGAAGGCCCTGGAGATGACCCCTGGCAGGTCGTAGCTGCCGACCGGGTGGAATGGACCCGGGTGGACTCCGGGCAGGACCAAGAACACGTCACCGGCCTGGGTCTGGAACCGGACCACCTTGGTAGTGACTTGCGCCTCCTCCGAATGGTCGGCGATTATGTGCTCGAGATCTGTGGCCTCGCCGCCAGCCCACGTCTTCATGAACGCCCGGAAGAGACTGAGGGCGCTGTGACCCCTGCTCGTTTTTCTCCTCTTCAGGAGCAGTGTGAAAGCGGCTATCATCGCATAGGTGAGGGCCCCGAACAGCGCAGGGAGAGGGTCGATCTTGAGCGAGAGCTCAGCGAACCTGAGGATGACCAAGGTCGTGGCAGGATGAATTGCGGCGAGGGCTACGGCCAGCCAGGCGTGCTCGGTGAAGACGCCATTGATTACCAGGAACTCGAGTCCGGCAGACGCGAAGGCCCCGAAGAGAAAGGCGTTGCTGAGCGCGCCTGGCGATCCGGTCAGCTGGACGAAGACAACCCCACAGGCTACGAATATGATCCATAGGACATCACCGGCCAACAGGACGGCACTGGTCCGCCGAAAATCGGCGATGGTCCTCCGATCGGCCAACAGAAGGGCGTTTGAAACGGCCGCGGCTGAAAGGATGAAGACGAAGAATGCCAACAAGAATGGGATGGCCCCGTTGGTTACTCTTGACGTGAAGCCTAGGGAGAAGGATGCTACTGCTGAATAGAGCAGCAACACTGGGGTGGACGGAAGGGTGAAGAGGTGCCTATAGCGGCTGGCCAGAATCTCGGTCGCCGAGCGTCTCGGAGGTCTCTGCTTAGCGGAAGAAGGCGTTGATGACAATTGATGTGGCGATCAGGACTATCGAACCAATTAGAATTATTTCTGGCCTGATTTTGACGCCGTTTGTCGCTTCGTTGAAGAAGGTGAGGAGGCCTGCGCTTGAGGCGGGCATCGGCGCGTTCTTCTTCTTGTCGCTCATTGAACCCGTGGATGCTCTTACGCTTCTTAAGCGTAGCGGCCCGAACCCAGCGACTCCGAGGAACCCGTTGGCGTGTTCCGTTCCAAACATATAATTATGAATTGTATTCGTCTCGTCTCATGCCATCTTACGATTCTGAGTTCAGGTCGGTCATCAGAAGGGTCAGGGCGCATGAGAAGTGGTTCTCTCAGAGCCTGCCGATGATTGCGAGTGAGAACGTGACCTCTAGGCCGGTCAGGGAGGTCATGTCGTCCGACCTCGGGCACAGGTACGCAGAGGGATGGCCGGGAGAAAGAGTCTACGCCGGTTGCAGGTACATCGATCAGATCGAATTGCAGGCCATTGCCCTCGGGAAGAAGCTGTTCAAGACGGATTTCATCGACGTCAGGCCAATCTCCGGAGTGGTCGCTAACCTCGCCCTCTACTCGGCGCTGAGCGGCCCCGGCGACCGGATGATGGCCCTTTCGATACCCAACGGAGGGCACATCTCGCACGGCAAGAAGGACTTCTCGGGCTCGGCCGGGCTGGTCCATTCTCTCGACATCGAGTATTTCGCCTTTGACAAGGAACTGATGAATATTGATGTCGATGAGACGAAGAAGAGAATCAAGGCTCTGAAGTCTCTCAGGTTGGCCATGTTCGGCGGGAGCCTCTTCCTGTTCCCCCACCCGGTGAAGGAGCTGTCGCAGGCCATCAGGGACGCAGGCGCGACCGTCTGCTACGACGCGGCGCATGTCATCGGGCTGATTGCCGGCGGCAAGTTCCAGGACCCGCTGCGCGAGGGCGCCCAAGTTATGACATTCAGCACGCACAAGACGCTCTTCGGTCCGCAGGGAGGTGCGATTGTTTCAGACGCGGAGTTCGCCGACCAGCTGAAGAAAGCGGTCTTTCCCGGGACGACCAGCAACCACCACCTCCACAGCGTCGCGGCCAAGGCTCTCGTCTTCGCCGAGTTCCTGCAGTTCGGGCACCAGTATGCCAGAGATGTCATCAGGAACGCGCAGGTCCTCGCGCAGGAGCTGGCCGGGCTCGGGGAGAAGGTCCTGGGAGAGAAGGGCGGTTACACGATGTCCCACCAGGCCGCGGTCGATGTGACGAAGTATACCGATGGAGGCGCGATGGAGAAGCTCCTTGAGAGCCAGAACATCATCGTCAACAGGCAGCTAATCCCCGGCGACCTGCAGGCGGGGAGGCACTACACCAACCCCGGAGGGATAAGGCTCGGGGTCGCCGAGCTGACGCGGCTGGGGATGGGCAAGGGAGAGATGGCTGAAGTGGCGGAGCTCATCCACGTCGCTATGACGGGGAAGAAGAAGCGCGAAGTGACCCAGAGGATAGCGGAGTTGAGGAAGGGCTTTCAGAAGGTCAAGTACTCCTTCGGGGACTCACCGGCCTATTTCTTCCGCTAGGGCTGGCTTCAGGAAGTCGGTCAGCTCAAGCTGGTCGGCTTTCCTCTCGCCGTGCAGGAGCTGGTCGAGCTCCCTCTGGAGCATGTCCAGGCGGCTCTTCAGGTAGGGGTCGACCTCGTAGTCCCTGGCCAGCCTCTGGGCAATCGAGAGGTACTTCTCGACCGACGCGCGGGTCAGCGTCCCCTTGATGGGCCCTCCGCAGTTGGGGCAAGTCCACGACAGGGGGGGCCTACGCATAGTCGTGCCGCACTTCCTGCACTTGAAAGCTTGGGTCGCGTACTTCTTCGCGTTCCCCATGATGTCCCTAATCAGGTGCGTCCTGATTATCGACTCGACGACCTCTTTGGTCGAGACCGCCTCCACCTTCGAGGCTACCTCGATCTGCTTCGCAATCTTCTCTGCGAGGGTCCGCATCGTAGAGTAGGAGGTCCTGGAGCGCCTGATCGTGAGAGTGTTCGTAGGGTGCGTGAACCCGTAGCCGTAGAATTGGGTCTCGTTCTCCAGCCTCGAGCCTATGCGCTCGATCAGGCCCTCGACCGACGCGGCCGACGGCGATTCCTGGGTCTTCTCGTAGAACTCTCGCGGGTAGACGCTGGCGATGTCGAAATTGTGGGCCTGTTCGTCGACTTCCGATGGGAGGAGGATGGGCTGGACCAGGAGGGGCGTGTCCATCAGGCCGCCTATCTGGTGCGGGATGTACTCGAGCGAGAAGTTGAGCAGGGCGTCCAGCAGGAGCAGGAGCGAGTCGCCGTCGCCGTCGCAGTCCCGCCTCTTGGCCGCGTGCCAGTATGGGTTCGCGAAGCAGACCTGAGTCGAAGAGAAACCGATGATTCTGCCTGCCACACCGACGGACGTGTGGGGCGCAAGGCCTATGGCAATTTTTCCCATCAGGTCAGCCGGCCCTTGGACGTTGTAGTATGGTGGCAGGCTGTACAAGTTCTGCACCTCGTCGTCGACGAACTGGGCCATCCTGACGAGGTCGCCCGCGATGTCGATTGGGACGATTATGTCCTGCGGCTTCAACTCGAGGAGTTGGTCGTCTCTCTCGAGGGGTTTCCCCTCGCGGTCGTTCTCGTACCCCAGCCTCACCAGAGCCTCCGGGTCGGCCTTGATGTCGCGGGGCCTGAAGTGGGTCAGCGGGGCGTTGGTCACGTCAATCCTAAGAGTCCCGTCCTTGTAGACGAAGACCTGGTGCCTGCTCCGGATGATGCCCTTCTCCAGAGGCTCCGGAGTCTTCGAGACACTCATGAGCCCCCGCACCCCCTTCACAGGCTTCGAAGGGTCGAATGGAATCTTCGTCTTCACCGCGTCGAGCTTGGCGCGTAGGTCATAATCGAGGTTTGAGTAGGGGAGAGTCTTCGCTTTGCAGTTGGGGCAAGCATCGTCGGACGTCGTCGAACCGCAGTGCGGGCAGGCCTTGAACGGGGCCGTCCCCGAGCCACAAACCTCGCATTTAGAGGAGAAACGCCTCTCCCCGCATTCGGGGCAGTACCTGTTCACGACTTCTATCCCTATGGGCCCGTGCTTCGAGGCTGTGATGACGTCCCTGTACACGCCGCCGGCAAAGCCCACGGGGAAGAGGGTGTGGACTGGGGGTTTCAGCCTCCTGACCATCGCCTTCTCGGGCCTCCCGACCCTGACGCCCACGGTCGTCGTCGTCTGCCTACCGAGAGTCAGCCCTGAGAGGGCCTTGACGAACTCGACAGGATTGGAGGGGACGGGGACGTCCGACCTGTCTTCGAGCTTTAGGATGGTGGCCATAATCATAGCGGCGTCGCTTGATATCACGGCCGAATTGCCTTCAAGCCGGTGTTCCACCAAGCACTTGCGGAGGACCTGCACCCTGTGATTCGATGTGATATCAACGACCACATCACGTCCTTCAGTCCGGCTGTAGGCGCGAAGGTCGGCCAATTCCGAGGCGCTGGCCCGGTCGAGCCGCGGGGTGTAGACGGGATGAAGCGGGATTCTGAGGAGGTGGGAGATGGTCACTGACTCGGTCGGAGAGGGGACGACGTCGGGTTCACCGGTGCTCAGCTCGGTCATTCTCTCCCTCGGGATGCCCTCCACAGCAAGCCTCTCGAAAGCCTCGGGGGCCGTCACCATGGCTTGCCGGAGGTCTTGGACCCACCACTCCGGGACATAGGGCGACGGGGGGAGGTTCTTGTTGTTCTCCAGAAAGTCCCCGTAGCTGATGAGGATGTCCCCGAGGTCTATGATCTTCTCCAAGTTCTCCTTTTCCCGCTCGGCGTCAGCGATGGACCAGATGCGTTTGACGCTGCCGTCCTTCAGGAGGACCGTCGGCCCCTCTATCGAGTCGACGAATGCGATGGTCGCCGCCTTGCCCGGCATGTCGACCTTGACTTGGGTCCCCGGCACGACTGGGTAGTCGAGAAGGGTCGCCACGGCCGGATGGATGGCCAGCGTCGAGAGGCCAGTGTTCATCGATCTGCCGTACCTCAGCCTGAAGCCTCCCCTGCTCTTCGGCTTCGAGAGGACCGCCCGCCCGGAAATGACCTCTTCGAAGTGGGCCCCGCTTTGTTCCGTCTCGTTGGTCGTCTGTTGGGTGCCTCCCTTCACGTCGGCGAGCCACTCCCAGCCCGAGATGTTGAGCGATGCCAACTTCTTCGCGAGTTTGTGGGCACGCCCGATCACGCCGTCGTTGAGGACCCTGAGTGCCCCTCCCCTGAGCCTGTCGGTGGCTACGCGCTTCAGGTTCCTGTGGACGACGACCTCGATTGGGTCTGTCTCGATGCCGTTTATCTCGACTGGCAGGTTGTATATCGCATGCCTGATGTCGTCGTCCGTCACCTTGTACTGGAAATTGCCGACGTCCCGCTCATAGATTCTGAGCTCTTCAGTGAACCTGTCGACTTCGTCCTTCCTGGCCCTGTAGTTTGCTAGCCCTAGCTTCTTCCCGGTGACGTCGGCAATGACTAAAGAGAAGGCGGCCTCGGTACCTCCAGCTGACCGCATGGGGCCCGCGTAGGAGACGGAGACATAGTCGCTGTTGTCGTCGTTCTGCTTTATCGTGACGCCTGAGATTCCTTCGAGTGGAGCGATGGTGACCCCGTCGGTCATCACTGCGAGACCTGCGCGGACCCCGTAGCTCAACGCTTCATGCTTATCAAGGATACCAAACCTGCCGAGGGCTATCTCTTGGGAAATGGTGAGAGCCGCGCGTTCCTTTGAAGTGGAGTGGAGGAGCTCTCTGAGACGGTCGACGAGCCCCTCGAATTGGTCTAGGCGGAGCATCTGGTTGACTCTGTCGGCAAGGTCGAAGACCGTCTTGTTCTCCACTGTATCAATGGGATCGAACCCCAAGGACTTGGCTTTCGATGCGGTCGACAAGGCGGATTCGTACTGCCCGAGGATGTCCTTGTAGTAAGCGTCGAGTCTTGCGGGGAATGGCGCGAGTTTGCGAACCCGGTTCCACGCCGTCTCTGCGGAAAAAGACATTCTGCTCTTTGACTTGTAAGTGGGTCTTAAGCACTATCTTCGTCTTAAGGCGGTCACAATCTGTCTCAATGTCTTTTCATACCCTGGAGTCTGAAGCAGATTACCCACGACGATGACATCGGCGCCTGCTCTTGCTGCTCGACTAGCAGCCTCGCTTGATGTGATACCACCTCCTATGATCATGATGCCGTCGTAGAACCTCCCGACCAACCGAATGATTTCTGGTGAAACTGGCTCGCTTGCCCCGCTGCCGGCTTCTAGGTAGAGCGTCCTCATTCCAAGGTATTTCGCAGCGAGGGCATAGATGACAGCGAGGTTTGGCCTTGAAGGTGGTAGGCTGTTGACTTGGCCGATAAAGCTGGTTGCGCTATCGTTTCCAAAGACAAGGTACCCCATCGGGATGCTCTCGATTCCAGCCTTGTACACTTCCATTGCGCCAAGTGCTTGTGCGCCAATAATGAAATATGAATTCGTCGAGTTGAGGAGGCTGCTGAAGAGAATCGCATCAGCAAACCGAGAGACACCTGCGATATTTCCAGGGAAGAGCACGACTGGAACCTGTGATGCACTTGGTGATGTCGTGATGTTCTTGGTGATGTTCTTTACGGCTTTCACCACTTCGTCGAGCTTTCCCTGATTAGAGAGGGTCGACCCACCTACCAAGACTACGCCAGCCCCCGCTCCGATTGCCTTCCCTGCGACCTCAGCAGCCTGCTTCGGGGTGAAGTCCTCTGGATCTATCAATGCTGCGCAAATTGGTGCTCGCTTCGTTCTCTGTAGCAAGTACTTCTCAACGACGCCAGGACCGTTCAACTCAGGCCCCTACACGTGCAAAGTCGTCTACGAACGTGTTGTAGACATCAATATCAGCCCTCTTGGTTGGGTACCTCAGCTCTCTCCTGACTCCACACGCTAGGTTGCCGCACGCGACGAGGAAAATCGTGTCCTGTGATGTTTCGTCTTCATGTGACGCTATCCTAATCGTAATCATCCCGCACCGCGGACATGCAAAGACTTTCGGCAGGGTTCTTCTAGTAACTCGAAGAGTCTTCTTACGTCTCCTACCCAAGCAGCCTCGCCCGCGTGTCTTGTTCCTGAACTAAATAAGATAGTGGCCATAGTAAAGGAGCGCTTCCCGCATAATTACTCGTTTCTCTTGTTATAACAGGAAATAATGTTAGATGCAAGACAAATGGAATAAAATTCTTCCAAAATGATGGTGGCAAGTCTTAATACGATTCAGTATTAAAGGGCAGGTCAATGAGCCTTCCTAACACATTGGTTGGTCAATCGAACCTGACTGAGAAACAACTTGAGTCTCTCTTGAGTTATGTCAAAGTCGTAGCGGGTGAGATACGCCTGAGAGAGGCAGCTGCATTGAGGTCTGAAAAGCCAGTTACCATCGGGTCCTATTACCGGACTGTCCAGCAAGGAAGAAAAAGAATCAGAGAATCAGTCGTAACTGTTCTGGTTGCTATTGCAATAGGCTTAGTTAGGTTAGAAGATGCGCGAAGGTTGTTCGAGCTCGTGGGCAAAGGAAGTGCTGAGGTTGCTGAGGACGATAGAGAACGATTCACCGCAATCCTCCAAGTTCTGCTCGATAAGATTGTGATGTGAGAGTGATGTTTATCACATAGCTTAGCGTGACCTCGTGATGCACGCACCTTGGTCGACCTTGTGACGCTCGCCGTACTTGCTTCATCTGTCTTTTTTGTGGTTCTGTCCTTCGGGTTGCTCCTTAGGTACAGGCAGGTTTCGCAGAAAGTTAATGCTTCGACTGACCTTGGCCGCGGTCTCTGGGAAGCCTTGGAGCAACGTCTGAGGAAGCAAGATGAGCGCATTCTGGATATGATGGGTAGGTTCGAAGTGATTCAGTCGCGCGTTTCTGAGCGACCTACGCCTTCTGTCCCGCAGCCAACTTCCAGGCCAGCCTCCATTGAAGAGAGGCCCGCCCTCATGATGGAGACACATGTGATTCCTGCCCAGCGGAAGTCGCAGATTGTGTTGGATGATACAGAGATGTCTGTGATTAAACTCCTCAGTGCTAAACCTAGAAGCTCTGTTGAAATCAAAGAGCTCATCGGAAGGTCGAGGGAACATGCTGCGCGCATGATGAAGACACTATTCGATTCAGGACTTGTTACTCGAGATGATTCAAAGAAACCGTTCGTTTATCAGCTTACAGAGACCGGTCGGCGCTACCTCTCTGCTACCTGATTGGTCTTGAGATAAACTCGTCTGTAGACCCAAGAGTTCCCGAACCGCTCGCGCCTGATGTATTGCTTGTCAACTAACCTTACGAGGTATGTGGAAATCGTACTGAGCTTGACGGGTTGGTTGTATTTCTCTTCGAACCCACGTGCCACGTCTGACGATGAGAAATCTCCAGCTGCAAACTCGGTCTCTAATAGTGTCATCACCTTACCGAAGAAGGTCCCTTGGTCCGGTGCCTTGTAGAAATGATCCATCGGAACATCCATGATTTCCAGCATATCGACCGCCTTCATCAACTTGTCGCGGGAAACCTTGCCTTCCAGCGCCAACGTGTACTTAGTTCCTTCATCGTCTTCGATCTCGATTTTAATCCGCTTGCGCAAATTTCTTGTTTGCTTGACCTCAGCCGTATTAAATCACCAAGTGGTGTGAACTTGTGAACTCGAGCCCAAGTTTCTTTGACTCTGCATTGAGAACCCCAAGCAACTTCACAGGAGTTCACTTTCTCGAAGAATGGAATAAGTGAATAGTGGTTCCATTGGAAACAAAGGGGTTAGATTCTGATTCTTCTAGCTGTTGGAGGTTATATTGGCTAGAGTGGAAATATTGGGGTGCCTACTTCGCCGGAATGTAATGATTGTTCACTGAGTTTCACTCCAAGCCCCCGGCCCCTATACTTCCACTGGAGTCCCTTCCCTCTTTGATTCACCTTTATGTTCATCAGATACAAAGCCAACGTCTCTTGTTATAGACCCCAAGACATATCCTAATCGAACTGAATACCGAGAACAGACTGTCATACTAACAAAAAATCCTAACCTCCAAACAGGCCCATACACTGGAAACAATCGAAAACCAGGGGCGGAGGGCTTATCTAACCAGTATTTCCACTGATAACCATTGCCGAGTGCCATTGACGAAATCTTTCGCAGAGCGAGGGAAGGCAGAGTCCTATTCACAGACCGCAACGCACTAAGCCCGGAGTACGTCCCCGAGAAGCTACCATTCCGAGACGGTCAGACCAAAGCCGTTGCCGAGGTCCTCGCTCCAGTGCTCCACGGTTCCAAGCCGTCGAATTTACTTCTTTACGGCAAGACAGGTACCGGAAAGACTGCGGTCGCCCGTTACGTCTTAGGGAGGTTGAGGACCGAAGCGAACTGTCCGAACCTTACGGTAGCGTACGTCAACACGCGGCTCTCGAACACGGAGTACCGGACCTTAGCAGAGTTTGCGAAATTCATCGACCTCCCTGTAGACAGACAAATCCCCTTCACGGGGTTGTCCATCGGCGAAGTCATCGAAAGGATTTTCGAGAGGGTGAAGTCAGGAAGGAAGCAGGTCATCCTGGTCCTTGACGAGATAGACTATTTAGTGAAGACTTTCGGCGACGGTATCCTCTACGAGTTCACGCGATCGAACGAAAGGCTCTCACCGGGGTTCCTTTCCCTGGTCGGGATATCCAACGACCTGAAGTTCAAGGAGGGACTCGACCCGAGGGTCCTCAGCAGCCTCAGCGAGGAGGAGCTGGTATTCCCACCTTATACCGTAGATGAGCTCCGGGAAATCTTGACGGAAAGGGCGAAAATGGCGTTCAGGCCGGCGACAGCATCACCTGCAGCGATCAACCTTTGCGCGGCGATGGCAGGCTCGGAACACGGAGACGCACGACGTGCAATCGACCTGCTGAGAATAGCCGGCGAGGTAGCTGAAAGAGAAGGGCTCAAGGAAATCGACGACTCATGTATCCGTAGGGCGTCAGATAAGATGGAGCACGACAGGGTCGAAGAAGCGATACGCTCGCTTCCGGTGCAGAATAAGGCAATCCTTCTAGCGGTCTCCAGGTTCTCAGGCGGGACCAACACCGGCGAGCTTTACCTAGCCTACAACAACCTCTGCCGGAAGGCGGGCCTCGAGGCGCTCACACAGAGGCGAGTCAGCGGAATACTCGCGGAGCTCGACTTGATGGGACTGATTGAAGCATCGGTCGTCAGCAAAGGTAGGCGTGGGAGAACCAAGCGGATTCAGCTCCTCATCGGGAACGAGATGCTCGGGAAGACGCTCTCTGAGGACACCACGTTCGGCAAGGCTGCCTAGGGAGTAGACCTTTCAGGCTCTGATACCCTCGCAGGGCTGGTAACCCGCAGCGCCGAAGTTACGCCTCAGAACCTTCATGGTGGAGAGGTCGATGACCGGTATGATGCTCGGGGTCGGCTCAAGTCCCATGTTCAACTGGAAGTCTGTCTGACCCTGCCACGTCCCGGAGTTGACGAGCAGCGTCCCCCTGTAGCTGAGCTCCCCAAAGGTGTGGACATGCCCCGAATGCAACACATCGGGAACCTGATCAATTACCATGAAGTCCCGCAGCTCTGGAGAAAGGGCGGTCCGTTTCCCGTACGTCGGCGAAAGATGCCTCGACCTGAGGAGGAGCTTCATCGCTTCAGTCGGTCTGTTGTAGGCCAGATCGGGAGTCGTGGCGATGACGTCGTCGAGGCTCTTTCCATGGTAGATCAAGAACGTCACACCATGCAGTTTGATATACGCAGGGTCGCCCACCCACCTGACGTTCTCCATTCCATAGAGCGACTCTGCGAGGTCGATTGTGACAGCCGGCTGCGGCAACGCCTGCCTGACGGCGTCGTGGTTACCCGGGGAGATGACAATCTGTATGTGACCCGGCACCTGCCGGAGGAGTTCCGCGGCCATCTCGTATTGTTTCTTGGGGTCCTTCTCAGCGAGCTGGAACTCTTGGCCCGGGTAGACGCCGACTCCGTCGATAAGGTCTCCAGCGACTATCAAGTACTTGATACGAGTCACTATCTCCTTATCGCCCAGCCTGCCGTTAATCCACTGAAGGAAGCGCCCGAAGTCTTCGGCGAGGAACATATTGCTCCCGATATGGAGGTCAGAGAGGAGAAGAGCATAGACCCGATGGGAGGAGGACACCGGCCTCCGTGCTGGGACATCAGGCAGCAGAACTGAGCTCGCGTACAGCTGGCCAGTCTTTCCACGCGAGACTTCCACGACGACCATGCTGTCAAAGGGCGCCTCGAGCGCAGCCTTCCCAACGAGCTGATTCTGGCAGACGACCCGAATCATGCCGGTCGGGTCGTCCACCTTCAGTTCGACGTTCCCCCTCCTGCTCGAACGGTCGGCTAGCAGGCCGGCGACCCTGACCTTCTTATTGGGGGCTAGTCCTTTCGCAGCCGAGACCGGGACCACATCCTTCGTATCGAGACGGCTCCGCAGAATCGAGTAGAGCCGCTGGTACCTGTCGCGGAAGAGCTTGTTGAAACCATCGGAGGCCTCTGCGGGTGCGATGGCCATCGTCGGGTCGGAGATGACCTCGAGCTCCGCCGACTCGCTGAGGAGGGCCCCCTGTTCTTCTTCGTCTTGGTGGATTACCTCAGGTATCACTCTGACCACATCGGATTCGGTAATCACCTTCGCCTCCCCCGCCGCTTCTGCCTTCTGCTCTAGCAGCCTATCGACGAGCCGCTCCACGTCGACCTCGGCCGGAATCTGGTTGATTATCTCAAAGGCCTTCGCGTCCAGAAGGTAGCCCGACGCCAAGACCCTCGCAATGGCTTTCGATTCAGACATGGACCTTTCGAACCCGTCATGCTATTTAGAAGATTCGATACATTGGGTCCCCAGCTGGACCAAGGTGTCGAGGAGCTGCGAGTCCTTTGACTCGCAGTAGAGCCTCGTCTTCGGCTCGGTTCCCGACGACCTGAACATCACCCAGGAATCGTCGGCGAAGACCAGCTTGAGGCCGTCGAGCGTCCGCTCTTCTTGAATCTTGAACTTCCTGAAGGCCTCCCTTGCCTTCTCCGTCAGAACCCTCATCTTGACCGCTGCATCAAAGTTGATTTGTTTGTACCGCCACTGAACCTCCTCCATCACTCGGCGCAGCACCTCCCGGTCACTTGAAACGAGGCCCGAAATCATGACGGCGGCATTGATCCCGTCCTCCCAGAGGCCCCATCGAGGGTCGACGACCTTGCTCGGCTCGGCTGCGAAGACCCCTCCCTCGGCCTCCAGGATGGCGAACGTCTTCCCTACCCTGCTCCTAGTGACTCGGAGGCCCAACCTCTCGGCTTCAACGGCCACCGCCACGGACGTGTTTTCTGAGATGACGGCAAACCCGCTGGAGACATTCAACCCCCGGAGCGCCAGAATCGTAAGGATTGAGTCGGGCGCCACTCTCCCGAGACTGTCGAGCATCACCAGCCTATCCGCGTCCCCATCATGCGCGAAAGCAAGGTCGACTCCCAGCTCAGGGACCATCTTCGAGAAGTCGGCGAGGTTGTAAGCGCTCGGCTCCGAGGGCCTCGCAGGGAATCTCCAAGAGACTTGGGCGTTGACGGGAATCACATGATGACCCAGAGACTTCAGGACCTGCGGAGTCACAATCCCTCCCGGTCCGTTGGCGCAGTCGACCGCTATCCGGAGGGGCTCGCGGGCTTTCTCGTAACGCGAGACAAGCGCCTGCACATAATCGTTCACCGCCTCCCCATCTGGGACGAGCTGGCCGAACACACCCGAGGGTTTCACGACATCCACAGCCAAGGCTCTCTCGATTCTCTCCTCGTCAGACGCAGGGAGCTCCATCCCCTTGGCGTTGAAGACCTTAACACCGGAGAACTCGACGGGGTTATGAGAAGCAGTCACGGAGAAGCCGACAAGACATGCGCGGGACCTGGTCCCAAAGGCCGCCACGGGGGTGGGGACGACCCCGAATGCGTGAACATCGCTACCGACCACATTGACGGCCGAAATCACTATCCTTGCGAGGAGGGCGGACGTCTTGCGGCCGTCCCAACCGACCCCGTACCTTCCCCTCCCTGAGGCGAACGCGATGGTTTCGGCGAGTCTGTAGACCTGCTCGGGCATCTGCGTCCTGTTGAAGACTCCCCTAACTCCAGCCGTTCCGAAGGCCTTGACCAATTGCTATCTCTCTACAATCTTAGTCCAGAGCTCAGGCGTCGCTTCGCGGGCAAGGTCGTACAGGGACATTGCGAGCTCCCTGATTTCCCATTGCGCCTGCAGGGCCGTGCGCTGCCAGACTATGTGCATCAGACTCCTGGCATTGATTGTCATAACGAGTTTCGTTTTGATAGCGGTCGGTAGTATGTACCTAGCGTCTTCCTTGGGCACCCCGGCCGCGACCATCTTCTCATAAGCGGAGTAGACGGTCTTGAGAGCTCCGTCGTAAGCCTTGCTTGCCGCTTCATTGGTCTGGATGCTCGGGGGCGTCACGACGCCCTCCTTTGTGGCTGCAGAGAACCGCTGGGACTCTTGGTCGTACGATGCGACCCGATGGCGGACCAGCTGATGGGTCGTGACCCTGCTGCAGTCTTCAATTTCGAACATGTAGACAACATGGTCCATCAACTCTTCGGGATTGAAGGGTACTTCCTTCTCGGCCAAGACCTTCTTCAAGGCCCCCAAATCGGTGCTGTAGAGGAGCTTAACGCGCATGGATTCTGTCACCGAAAGCCAGTTCGTTGAAGAGCGGGCTTACCATCTTCTTATCGAGTTCGGCCACGACGGATTCGGCGAACGCTTTCCCTTCGGGGTCCCTCCAGAGTTCGACGAGCGTCCTAGCATTCAATGAGAAGAGCCAATCGACTTCATTGAGGCGGGTTACGTGTATGTACGGGAACCTGCGGACGAGCCTATTCACTTCGACCTCACCCATACCTTCAATCAGCAACGACATTGTAAAATGCTCAAGGACGTCGAGCGACTTGTCCTGCATGCACTTGGTCAAGAGGAACCTCCAGTATTGGGCGCCCTTCTGCTCCAGTTCGGCTTCGATATCTTCGATTACTTTCGTACTGTAGCATCTTCGCATCGCTACTGCAATCGTCCTTTCGGGCTTCGGACTGGACCAGACAAGAGAAACCTCCATCGTGCATTCTGAACGTACGAGCGGATTCAATTTAAACATGGGGTAGTCCGGAGTCATATGTCCGACAAGACACATCCCGAAGCGGGCCAAGCCGGACTCTGTCACCCCTAAAGGAGCCTCTGGATGCGTCGTGGTGCTTCATGAGGTGTGGGACTCGTTCCATCCACGATAGACATCTGCAAACGCATCGGCAAATTCGGGTTTTCAGCGACGGCGCCCAACCTGTACAGGGATACGACGAAATCTTGACGCCCGGCAACATCCAGCTCATGATGGAGGGGGTCTGAGGGCTCACTCGAAGAAAGGCGGGACAAGGCGAAGGTCACAAAGGTATTGGCTGAGAAGAACCTCGGGGAGGACGTCAGGGAAGCCATATCAATGTTCCATGATTAAGGATTCAGGGGCAGACTCCTCTCAGCCGCGGGCGAGTCTTGGGACCTGACGAGGTGGCTTCTTGGAAGAACACTCGGAAAGCTCTGTGTCTGTCGACTGCCTCGTCACATGGAGGTACGTAGTAGTCGAGAAGCTGGAGCACCCCAGACGAAATCGGTCTCCCTCAAAGAAATTATAGAGGTTCGGTCAGGCATCGGTTCGGCCGGGGTGGCAGAGTGGTTAATGCGCGGGCAACTCGTGAGGCAACGAAGCGAGTCCGCAACTCGAGATCAGATGACCAGTCAGCCCGTGACCTTCGGGTCTCGTGGGTTCGAATCCTACCCCCGGCGCCTCATCCGAAGGAAGGCTCACCAGGGCAAACTTGGCTTTCACTAGTGTCCTGGTAAGTCATCTGCGGGCCTTTCGGCCGCCGCAAGAGTTCTGAAACTAGGAGACTGAAGACCTTGAGCATGCTTTGGGCTAGGAGGCGAGCTTCTGGACCGCTTTCATGACCTCCGGGTACGGAGGTTCATCAGATGGGACGTCGGTGACCCACCTATAACGGAGGATGCCCCGTCTATCGACCACAAAGACTGATCGCTTGGCAACCCCCTTGTAACCAAGGGCGACCCAGGAATCTTGTAGCACTCCGTAGAGCTTCACAACTTTCTTGTTGAAATCACTCAGGAGCGGGAACTGTAGGTTGTACGTCTGTGCGAAGGCCTTGAGAGAGTAGCTGCTGTCGACACTGATTCCGGCGAGCTGGGCCCCCGACGCCTGCAGTATCCCAAAACCATCCCTGAACGTGCACATTTCCTTGTCGCAGGTGCCAGAGAAAGCGAAAGGGAAAAACGCCAGCACAACAGTCCCCTGCTTGGCGAACTCACCGAGAGTGCGGGTCTTCTTGTCGGTGTCCGGGAGAGCAAACTCCGGCACCTTCTGCCCTATCCTCGGCGCCACGACGGCGAAAAAGACCGGGTTCCGATTTAAGGCCTCTGCTGTCTCTGAGAGAGCTTCTCGAGCAGGTCGTAGTACTTGGTCATTAAAGACACCAACTGTTCCTGCTTGGCTCCATCCTTCTCTTGGCCCAACGAAGAAGTCACCTCGTTCAACTTCGAGAGGAGGACCTCCCTCATCCCAGCGAGAACCGTATCCATTGATACCGTCTCGGCGGCGACCACCGATGAGAGGTCTTCATGGCCGGTGCAGTAAACCCTGCCGTGGTAGCTGACCTTGATTCCTCCGCATTTCGCGCAGGGCTCTCCGAGCATGGTCGCACCCTTCCTGACCAACTCGACCGCGAGCTTCATCTTGTCCCTGTGGGCCTCGTCCATTGCTTCGACTGGAGGTTCGGTTCTATAAAAGACGGCACTCCCACTGTCTCAAGACACTTTGTGTTGCCGTAGGTCAGACGGAATGAAGCTCTTGAGCCTGATTGCCGAACACTGATAGTGCAGGAGGGCCCGGCCGATGCGACGAAAAGCACTTATTCCCACCAAATGGTGGACTGCTTTCACAAACAGGGTTCCTTCACATGAGCGCCAAATTGAAGAAGCAGGAGGAGAACAATGCGAAACTCGCAAAGGCCACTGTGAGCCTGAACCAGATTGTTGACTCGAACATAACGCCGCGCAACATCAGGAAAATCGTCAAGGATTCGATTCTGATGCTCCAAGACCAGAAGCAGAGCATGGCCGTAAGGGCGGCCAACGCGATCAGCCTCCTCGACGAAGTCGCTCAAGATCCCAACATGCCATCATTCGCAAGGGTCACACTCTGGTCGGCCGTTTCTGAACTCGAGTCAATCCGCGAACAGTAAACCTTTAACACGTTCAAAGAAGCCAGAGAGGCGTTTGCCAAACTGCCCGAAGTGCGGGAACAAGGAACCTTTGCCAACCAGGACATTCTCAGTCATCGTCGAGCCCTCGAAGGGCGAGCGGGGGATGACCGAGAGGAGGGTCGGGATGTACACGTGCTCGAAATGCGGCATGAAGTTCCCCACGGTGATTAGCAGGCAGAGATACCTGATAGTGGCAGAAGAGCAACTGAAGTCCATTCAGGATGAGTTGAATGCTGTCAAGAAGGACAACAACGACCTCAACACGAAGGTCAAGGGGATGGCCGAGCAGCAGAAAGAGCTTGAAAGTGCGATGGAGCGGACGGCCAAGGAGAACGAGGTAAGACGTCTCCAGGTAAAGCTGGCCGAACTGGAAAGTTTCGTCGGCTACCTAAAAAAAGAAAAAGGCGAACTCGAGCAGAAGGCTTCTAAGCTTCGGTAGATCTAGACTCCTTCGGCCGTAGTGGGCGGAAGGTCATATCCCACCTCGGCTTCGTAGGCCGCGGCCTTCTCGTCAAGCACAGCCTTCTCAGTCCGGAGTGCCTCCACTTCGCTTTCCAGCTGTGTGGCGGACCTCTCCAGCTCAAATGTGGCGATCTTCTCTTTCAGTGAGGCTATGCCTGCAAGGAGCGAAGCCTTCTCGGCTTCGAGCGACCTGATCTTCTCCTCGAGCTCTGTTCTTTGGTCGGCGTATTCGGTTACAACTTCCATTGGTTGCCGAAGTTACAAGGAGCTGTCACTTACTTGTCATACCTGACAAAAAACAGTTGACAAGCTCGTAAAGGGTCGCAACTGCTTCGACCTCAGAGTCTTTATCAACCGAGGAGGGTCGGACGGGGTCGTTGAACGCGGGTCTCTGGATTTGGCCTTCCGATGTCAAGGCTCAACAGGAAGTCCTCCGGAAGGTTGCCGCTTCGCCCCACCTCCTCCAAGCGTTGACCTATCTGATGAGTAGCAAGGAAGGACTCAGCAATTCTGAGCTCGACGACCTGACCGCTGACAATTCGAACTGGATGACCCTCTGGACTGTGAAGCAGTTGACGTCACTCGGCTTTATCGAGTACAAGGTAGACTTCTTCGGCGGCCCTGCGTGGTATCAGCTCACTGAGCTGGGAAGGAACGCGCTCGGGATGATTACGGGCCAGCTGGTCCAGCAGAAACCCCCCGCCCAAGCTCCCCCTGCAGCGCATGTTGCGGCGCCTGGCGCGGAGAGTTAATCTGAAGACCACCTAGACCTAGATTTTGCCAACCTCTCTCAGCTTCGTGAAGACGTGTCGGTAAGAGACCACTCCCGCGACAAGCAACACGAGAGAAGTCAGCACGAGCGAGGGAAGGTTGAACACCGGGCTTGAAGGGGCCCCATTAATGACCGCCCTCAAAGCTTCGGCCCCCTGACTTAGTGGATTCAACTGAATCATGGTCACCAGCGGGGAGGGGAAGTAGGAGCCGATTATGGAGATAGGGTATGCCACCGTGCTCATACTGACCATCAACGTCTGAATCCCGTCGGCGAAGACGAAGTATCTGTCTCCCGTCCTGGAGAAAAGGTTCAGGACCGCGGCGATTCCGGAGAGGCCCATCGAAAGAACGAACAAGAATGGGATCAGGACCAACGTCGACAGTGAGGCCAGCTGCGGGACGAGGACCGCGGCCATCATCGTAAGCAGTCCCGCGTAGATGGTGCCCCCGAGGCCCGCAGATAGGAGGTGCGCCCAGGCCACCTCATCCAGGCTGACCGGGAGTGTGAGGTAGTATTGCGAGACCCCCTCCGTAAGACCGAGGTGGACTCGCCTCCCGACGTCAAACGATGCGAAGAAGAGCCCAGTAATAATCACGCCTGGAGCGTAGAACTGGAAGTAGTTGAGAAGGCCCTCAATGGCTGGGGGCATCATCCCCTTGTAGATTATGCCGACAACGAGCATGTCCGTTATGTTCAGGCCAAGCAACGTCCCGACCAACCACTTCGTTCTGAAGAAATACGACAGGTCGACACGGGTTATCTGAAGCATCCTGTTCAGCTCCAGGCTCATGATGACTTCACTCCTTCCAGTGTTCGGGGCACAATGGCCATACCGAGGGTGAGCGTCGAAACCCCAACGGCGACAACGATGAAGGCAGAGGATCCCGGGTTGAGCAGCTGGCTGACGTCGACGTTCATTACATTTCTCAGCAAATCTGCCCCATAGGTGAGCGGGTTGAACCTGGCGACCGACGCGTAGGCGTTGGGCATGAAAGAGAGCGGGTACAGAATCGTGCTGAACCTGAGCAGGATGGCGCTCGTGCTGGCTACTATCGCACTGTAAATGTCAAACGACTTGAACGCTACGAACGAAAG